>CALBLK010000070.1 GCA_937895845.1 uncultured Prevotella sp.
GCGCGGGCAAAGGCGCGGGCGGCATCCTCAAGGTCAAGCTGGTAGAACACGCTCTTGCGGTAGTTGGCCGCCAGGGCGGCCCAGTTGTCACGGCGGAACGCGCGGCGCTGCCTCACAAGCCGGACGAGGTTGGCCTCGTCCGAGAGGTCTTCGGCACTCATGCAGCGGCACCCCAGGCGGCGCGCGTCGGTGTCGCCGGAAAGCAGCCGGCCCAGGTCGCCGACACTGTTCACCACGGGGAAGCGTTTCTCGCGCTGGGCCTCGCCGGCAAACTTGTCGTCAATGCGGTAGGTGCGCAGGGCATAGGCGCTGTCGCCCACCGGCACCACGTCGACACACTGGCCGGGGGCGAGGCTCACCTGCCAGTCGTTTTGGGGCACGCCGGTTATCACATGGTCATGGGTGAGGCGCCAGCCACCGGACACACAGCTGTTCTCTATCCACAGGTTGGTGTTCTGGCTGCCGATGGCGGCGGCCATCCGGGCGTTCTGCACGAAGATGGAGGGATGGGGCTTGTTGTCATGGTGCATAATCTCGCGCTGGTCGTTGACGAGGTTTTGCACCGCGAGGGTTGACGAGATCATCTCGCGGCTGGTTCCGTAATGGTAGAACTCGCCCCCAGGCAGCGGCACCACGGCCACGGAGAGCTGGCGCAGCTCCGGGTCGTCGGCAAGCGGGTCGGTGCCCAGGGCGCAGCCGAACTCGCCGTAAAGGTCGTACTCCACAAGCCCGCCATTGCGCTTCGAGCGCTCCATCAGCAGTCTGACGGCCCGGTCGCTGAGCATCCACACGCCGA
The DNA here is from genome assembly GCA_937895845.1 of uncultured Prevotella sp. Taxonomy (GTDB): domain Bacteria; phylum Bacteroidota; class Bacteroidia; order Bacteroidales; family Bacteroidaceae; genus Prevotella. Next base: position 797 of record CALBLK010000070.1, read on the forward strand.
TGTCGGTCAGGTAGTAGTCGGTTTCGAGCAGCTGCTGCAGGGTTTGCACGGAGGGCTTCTGGAGCATGCGCTTCAGCGTGCAGGGCGTGCGCCTGTCGCTTACGAACACGCCATGGTCCTTGGCCACGCCAGCGTCGAGCCACAGTCCGTAGCACACCACATCGGCGTCGGGCACGGCCGGCAGCCCCCCGGTGGCGCGGATGAGCACGTCGCCACTCGCCACCAAGGTGTGAATGGAGGCCGGCGCGAGGTTCATCAGCCGTTCATAGAGCGGCAGCTGCAGGTCGAGCAGGGTCTGGCCGAGCCGCTGGCCGCGCTCCCAGCGGAACACCGGGATGGGGGTGAGAACCTTTCCCGAGGGAGCGTAGGAGGGCAGCCGGCGGCTCTGTCCGCCGGCATGAATCAGAATGCGGCGGCCGGAGGCCAGCCACTCGCCAAAGGGGTGGCCGCCACCCCAGGCCCGGTGGCACTGCTCCAGGAGCCAGGCAGTGCCGCCGCCGCTGCCCAGCCTGTGGCCAACGGGGTCGCTGGTGCAAAAGAACTCCTGGGGCGACAGCCCCGTTATGGTATGGAAACAGCCCACGAGGTTGGGCGGCAGCGAGAGCAACTTCTTCATATTCTTCCTTGGATTAACCGGCGAAAAGGAATCTCCAATCGCACAACATACTTGCAAAAGTAACATACTTTAACGTCACAAAAAAGAATATGCCCAACATTTTGCCGTATTTTTGCATATCTAAAGACAACGGGTCTTACCTGTTAAGACTACTTAAACAAAAAGAATTTGAAATGAACTTGAAAGACAACGGCGTGCTGAGCAAGAACGGAGTGAGCTTCGTTGTTCCCTTTGCGCTCATCACGTCATGCTTCGCCCTGTGGGGGTTCGCCAACGACGTGACCACCCCGATGGTCAAGGCTTTCTCCAAGATATTCCGCATGAGTGTCACCGAGGGAGCCTTGGTCCAGGTGGCTTTCTACCTCGGCTATTTCGCGATGGCCTTCCCGGCGGCCCTCTTCATCCAGAAGTACTCGTTCAAGGCGGGGGTCCTTGTGGGCCTCTCGCTCTACGCCGCCGGGACATTGCTGTTTCTTCCGGCCAAGGCCGCCGGCATCTACCCGCCCTTCCTGCTGGCCTATTTCGTGATGACCTGCGGCCTGTCGTTCCTGGAGACGAGCTGCAACCCCTACATCTACTGCATGGGCAGCGAGGAGACAGCCACCCGGCGGCTCAACCTGGCACAGGCTTTCAACCCCATCGGGGCGCTGGCCGGCATGTTTGTGGCCATGCACTTTGTGCAGGCGCGGATGAGTCCGACGGACTCGCTCAGCCGGATGACCATGCCGGAGCAGGAGTTTGACCTCGTCAAGGCGCACGACCTTGGCGTGCTCATCCAGCCCTACGTGTTCATCGGCGCCGTCATCATCATCCTGGCAGTGGCCGTCCGCATGGTGAAAATGCCGATGGACGGCGACACGCACGCCACGCAGGGCATCCTCTCCTCGCTCCGCGAGATTGTGCGCATGCGCAACTACCGCGAGGGGGTTGTGGCGCAGTTCTTCTATGTGGGCGCACAGGTGACGTGCTGGACATTTATCATCCAGTATGGCACGCGGGTGTTCATGGAGGAGGGACTCGACGAGCGCGGCGCGGAGATGCTCTCGCAGAAATACAACATTGCGGCGCTCGTCCTCTTTACGTGCAGCCGCTTCATCTGCACATGGTTCCTCAAGTATGTGCAGCCGGGGCGGCTGCTGGAGGTACTGGCCGTGGTGGCCGCAGCGCTCGCCGGCGGGGCCATCCTGCTCACCGGCCGCAGCGGGCTTTACTGCCTGGTGGGTGTCAGTGGCTGCATGTCGCTGATGTTCCCAACCATCTACGGCATCGCACTCCACGGACTTGGCGACCGCGTGAAGGTGGGCGGCGCGGGCCTCATCATGTCCATTCTCGGCGGCTCGGTGTTTACGCCGCTCCAGGCCGCCATCATCGACACGCACGCCACGGTGCTTGGCCTTCCGGCCACCAATGTCTCGTTCATCGTGCCGTTCGTCTGCTTCACTGTGGTGGCGGCCTATGGCCACCGCGCCTTTGCAAGGCAGAACATCGCGCACGAATAACCGGCACAGCCCCCGGCCGGGGGCTACGCGCCAGCAGCAGGCCACACGGCAAGGCCGGGGACACACGGAAACCCGGCTCGCGCCGGGGGCCATGCCTTGGCAAGCACAACGCAACAGGGGGGCGGCGCTTCACACAGCGCCGCCCCCCTGTTGCGTATGGGCATTTGGAATTTACGCCTGCGCACGCCTGCGCCTCCACCACACCACAGCCATGACGATGACGATGAGCAGCAGCACGCCGTAGGCGCAGTAGGCCACGGTCTCTGTGACGCTTACCGACCGGGGGAAGAAGCTGAGCACCACCCTGTGGCGCCCTGCCTTGACACTGAGGGCGCGGAGGATGTAGTTCACGCGGCCCAGCTCGGCGGGCTGGCCGTCAACGGTTGCTGTCCACCCCGGGTAGTAGATTTCGGAGAACACCACCACGCCGCCTTTGGCGGAGCTGACATCGTAGGTGAGACGGTTGGGCTCGTAGCTCACCAGGCGCACACGGGAGGCGCTGTCCTGCGGCTGGCTCTGCCCGAGCACACCGCTGAACCGCCTGTCGGCCACGGCCTCGTGGCGCAGGTTGATGCGGCCCACCGCGTCAAGCTCGCCGTTGGCATTGTCGGCATAGACCACCCTGTCGACCATCCACGCATTGCCAAAGGCGTAGGGGTTCTGCACGGGCATGGTCTGGTTGTTTTGCAGTGGGAAGATGAAGTACTTGGTGTTGAGCATGCTGAGCACGGGGAACACGCTGTCGCCGTTGACGCGGCTGATGTCGCCCTGGGCGTCGGCCACGGCCTTGAACAGCGCCACACGCTCCTTGCCGATATAGGCATCGATCATCTCCTGGTAGCGGCGCAGCTTGGCCGGGTGGTAGCCGCCAATGCTCTTGAAGTAGTAAGAGGTCTCGTTCTCGTTGAACGTGTCCGAGGCGAGGTTGAGCACACGGTAGTCTGACGACCGGTCGCGCAGGATGGCCTCCTCGGTGGCGGTCATGGCCACAGGCTGCTCGCGCACGGCCTTGTCAACAAACATGCTGTCGTTGAGATAGCGCTTGTCGACCATCCACATGTCGCCCAGGCAGAGCACGGCCAGCGCGCCCACCAGCAGCGGGGCCTTGACCTTGCCGGCCTTGAACAGCAGCAGCAGCAGGGTGCCCACGACAATGATCCAGAACGAGCGCCAGCAGTCGGCCGTGAACACTGCCTGGCGCACCTTGGCGATGTTGGCCAGCAGCGGGCCGAGATATTCCTGCGGCACATACTGGCGCAGCTGCTCGCTGTCGGCCACCGACGTGAAGCTGAAGAACGCGGCGGGCAGCAGGGCGAAGAGCAGGGCGAAGCCGGCCGTGAGGCCGAAGCTCAGGTAAACGGCCCTGACGCGCCGGGTGAGCACCTGCGGGTCGTCAACGATGCGCTTCAGGGCAAGCATGGCCAGCAGCGGAATGGTGAACTCGGCGACAACGAGGATTGACGACACCGTGCGGAACTTGGCGTACATCGGCACGTAGTCGATGAAGAAGTTGGTCAGGGGCATGAAATGCTTGCCCCACGAGAGCAGCACCGACAGCACTGTGGCGGCCAGCAAGGCCCACTTCATGGGCCCGCGCACCAGGAAGAGGCCGAGGGTGAAGAGCATCATCACAAACGCGCCCACATAGACAGGGCCGGCGGTGAAAGGCTGGTCGCCCCAGTACTGGTACCACTGGCCCACATACTCGGCATACTGCGGGTCGCACTTTTCCATCGCCCCGGCGTTGCTGCCCAGCTTGATCTGGTGGGCGCCGCCCTTGGCGTTGGGGACAAGCAGTGTCCATGTCTCGCCGATGCCGTAGCTCCACTGGGTGATGTAGTCGCGGTCAAGGCCGCCGGCGGTCTGGTTGCCGGCATCGGCCTTGACCAGCTCGCTCTTGCCGCGGGTCGACTCCTTGCTGTACTGCCAGGTGTGATAGAGGTTGCTCAGGTTGACAAGCACGCCGAGCAGCGCGCCCACGGCGCACACCGCCGTGGACTTGGCAAACCGGGCGAGCGTCTTCTTGCGGATGGCGTCGGCTAGGTAGGCCAGCACCATGGCAGCGATGACAATCAGGTAGTAATAGGTCATCTGCACGTGGTTGGCATTGATTTCAAGCGCGCAGAACACGGCCGTGAGCACCAGCCCGGCCAGGTAGCGGCCCCGGTAGGCGGTGACCACGCCGGCTATCAGCGGCGGCAGGTAGGCCAGGGCCATCACCTTCCAGATGTGGCCGGCGGCAATGATGATGAGGAAATAGCTGCTGAAGGCCCACACAACAGCGCCAAGGGCGGCCAGGGACTGGCGGAAGTCGAACGCGCGCAGCAGGATGTAGAAGCCCAGCAGGTAGGCAAACACATACCACACGTTCTCGGGCAGCCACAGGTGATAGAACTGGCCCAGCTGGCCCAGCGTCTCCGTGCTTTCATAGGAGGGGGACAGCTGGTAGGTGGGCATGCCGCCAAACAGGGCGTTGGTCCAGCGCGAGCGCTCGCCCGTGCGCTGCATATACTCTCTCTGCTCCGTCTCGAGACCGCGGCCGGCCGACGCATCGTGGCTGAACAGAATGCGGCCCTCGATGTCGGCAGGATAGAAATAGGCGAAAGCCAGAACGGCAAACAGCAGCACGGCAAGCACGTCGGGCAGCATCTTTTTCGCCAACAGTTTTGTGTTCATATTGTTGTTATGTTATAGTCTTGCTCCCTGGGGGTGACAATGCCCTCCCTGCGGGGTGGCCCCGCTTCCTGTATTTGCAGAAAGGACACGGCGAAAGTGCCGCTGGCAGAGGCCGCATTTTCGCCCTAAGCATTTGGCAAAGGTACACTATTTTCACGAAACTGGCCGTATGAACGGAAAGTTTTTGTAACTTTACCGTCGCAAAACAGACTAATGACATGAAAATAGGAGTTATCATTGCGATGGACAAGGAGTTCCAGCGCATCAGGGAAATGCTGGACGGCGTGCGCGAGACGGAGGCCGGTGGCCGGCTGTTTGTCACCGGCCACCTTGGGGGCAGCGAGATAGTGCTCCACCAGTGCGGCATCGGCAAGGTGAACGCGGCCATCGGCGCGAGCGAGCTGATTCGCAGCTTCAGCCCCGGGCTGGTGGTGTCGACAGGCTGCGCGGGCGGGGCCTCGGCCGCGCTCGAAGTGCAGGATGTGGTGGTGAGCACCGAGCTGGCCTACCACGACGTCTACTGCGGCGAGGCCGCCGGCCACGCTGAGTATGGACAGGTGCAGGGCATGCCGGCGCGCTACACGTCGCCAAGAGACCTGGTTGACAAGGCCATGGCGCTCAACATCGAAGAGGGCGGATGCCGTGTCAAGGCCGGCCTCATAGTCACCGGCGACTGGTTTGTCGACTCAAAGGAGAAGATGCTGGCCATCGCCGGGCACTTTCCCGACGCGCTCGCCGTGGACATGGAGTCGGCGGCCATCGCCCAGACGTGCTATGTGGAGGGGGTGCCGTTCATCTCGTTCCGCATCATCAGCGACATACCGCTCAAAGACACGGACGCCTCGCAGTACCGCGACTTCTGGGACAGCGTGTCGGAGCGGTCGTTCCAGGCCACCAGCCGCTTCCTGAGGGCCATCGCCCCCGCAACGCCGGCCGGGGGCAGGCAGCAGGAGGGCGGCACCGAGACGGCCGGGGGCCGCGTGTTCAAGAAGATTCCGAGCTTCACCATCGACCACACCAAGCTGATGCCGGGCATCTATGTGTCGCGCAAGGACCGCGTGGGCGGCGACACCGTGACCACATTCGACATCCGCATGAAGGCGCCCAACCGCGAGCCGGTGGTGCACCCCGGCGCGCTGCACACCATTGAGCACCTGGCGGCCACCTTCCTGCGCAACGACGAGGAGTGGAAGGACCGCATCATCTACTGGGGCCCCATGGGCTGCCTCACGGGCAACTACCTCCTGGTGCGCGGCGACTGCGAGCCTGGCGACATCCGCGACCTTGTGCGCCGCACGTTCGAGTTTATCGCCCATTTCGAGGGGCACATCCCCGGCGCCTCGCCCAAGGACTGCGGCAACTGGCTGCTCAACGACCTGCCCATGGCCCGGTGGGAGGCGGAGAGGTACCTTGAGAAACTGTGAATGGAGCATGGGGAATGAAAAACGAGGGGCCGCCGCGCAAATCCTTTCCGCATGACTTGCACAGCGGCCCTCCCTTTTGTTGCTGTCATTTGCGCTTCAGCCCGGCGTCAGTCCGCCGCCACCGGGGCGCAGATACAGCAACCCTGCAAGGAAACAGATAAACATTGACAAAATGCTGAAAGCGGAAGAAGGTGGCCTGCCAATGGCAACAAGTTACTGGCAGAGACCCGGAAAGATGAAACACAAAGCACAATTGGCCAAAAGAAGAGTGGTAGAGTTACCGGATGCAAGCAACTTTACAGATGTGGCGTGTTCTTGTCTGAGGGAAATGTTTCCGCCATCCGCGCACTAAACAGCGCTGCTTCTTTTCCCTTGAAGCGCCCAACTATAAAACTGTGATTTATGGAAAATAAAGACAGGCTGTCGGAAGTTATGAATCTCATTGGATATGGATTAGCCAAATTTGGTCTGGACTTTGCAAAGGAATTTGGATTTAACACAAAAGACAAACTGTATTGAAGAATTATATAACCGGCAACATAAGATGGCAAGCCATGAAAACAAGATGATTATGAACACATTATGGACACCTTTACGGCAGCACAGATTCTGCCAGCCACGCCATATATGCACAGTGGGCACCGGTCGCACGGCACATGGCGCCCTCCCTCCGGCCCTGACATGCGTCCCGGGCAAAGGCGCGAATTGACATCAAGCAAATCCGGGCATCTCACTTGACAGAAAAGGGCGGAGGCGGCGGCATTGGAAATTTCGTCCATGCCGCCGCCTCCGCCCTTTAGGATAATGTGGAAATAAAGGAGGAAGCGCCCTTAGCTCTTGGCGCTTTTCTTCCGCTCATTGTGGTCGAGGATGACCTTGCGCATGCGCATGCTCTTTGGGGTGACCTCAACCAGCTCGTCGGCCTTGATATACTCGAGGGCCTCCTCGAGCGAGAGGACGGTGCGGGGCACGATGCGGGCCTTGTCGTCGGAGCCGCTGGCGCGCGTGTTGGTGAGCTGCTTGGCCTTGGTGACATTGACCACCAGGTCGTTGTCGTGCACATGCTCGCCCACGACCTCGCCCATGTACACCTCGTCACCGGGGTCGATGAAGAACTTTCCGCGGTCCTGCAGCTTGTCGATGGAATAGGCATAGGCCGTGCCCGTCTCCATGGCAATCATGGAGCCGTTGATGCGGCGGGTTATCTCGCCCTTGTAGGGCTGGTACTCCTTGAAGCGGTGGGCCATGATGGCCTCGCCCTGGCTGGCGGTGAGCACGTTGGTGCGCAGGCCGATGATGCCGCGCGAGGGGATGTCGAACTCGATGTTCACGCGGTCGGCCTGGCTCTCCATCGAGGTCATCTCGCCCTTGCGGCGCGTCACCATGTCTATCATCTTCGAGGCGAACTCCTCGGGCACATTGATGGTAAGCTCCTCGACTGGCTCGCACTTCACGCCGTCTATCTCCTTGTAAATCACCTGGGGCTGGCCCACCTGCAGCTCGTAGCCCTCGCGGCGCATGGTCTCGATGAGCACGGAGAGGTGGAGCACGCCGCGCCCGCTCACCACCCACTTGTCGGTGGAGTCCTCGAAGGGGCGCACGCGCAGGGCCAGGTTCTTCTCCAGTTCCTTTTGCAGGCGGTCGTTGATGTGGCGGCTGGTGACATACTTGCCCTCGCGCCCGAAGAACGGGGAGTCGTTGATGGTGAAGAGCATGGACATCGTGGGCTCGTCGATGGCGATGGGCGGCAGGGACTCGGGATGCTCGAAGTCGCAGATGGTGTCGCCTATCTCGAACCTTTCGAGGCCGATGATGGCGCAGATGTCGCCGCTGCCCACCTCGGCGGTCTTCACGTGGCCCATGCCCTCAAAGGTGTGAAGCTCCTTGATGCGGGTCTTCTCCTGGGTGCCATCGCGGTGGGCGATGGTCACGTTCATGCCCTCGCGCAGGGTGCCTCGGTGGACGCGGCCCACGGCGATGCGGCCGGTGTAGCTCGAATAGTCGAGCGAGGTGATGAGCATCTGCGGCGTGCCCTCGATCACGCGGGGGGCGGGGATCACCTCGACAATCTTGTCAAGCAGGTAGGTGATGTCGGCGGTGGGCTTGCTGTAGTCGGGCCCCATCCAGCCGTTCTTGGCCGAGCCGTAAACCACGGGGAAGTCTAGCTGGTCCTCGGTGGCGTTGAGCGAGAACATCAGGTCGAACACCATCTCGTAGACTTCCTCGGGGCGGCAGTTGGGCTTGTCGACCTTGTTCACCACGACGATGGGCTTCAGCCCTATCTGCAGGGCTTTCTGCAGCACGAAGCGCGTCTGGGGCATGGGACCTTCAAAGGCGTCGACCAGCAGCAGGCAGCCGTCGGCCATGTTGAGCACGCGCTCCACCTCGCCTCCGAAGTCGGCGTGTCCCGGTGTGTCAATGATGTTGATTTTGGTACCTTTCCAGTTGATGGAGACGTTCTTCGACAGAATGGTTATCCCTCGCTCGCGCTCCAAGTCGTTGCTGTCCAGCACTTGGCCGCTGAGGTCCTGCCCCTCGCGAAACAGGTTCCCTGCCAGCATCATCTTGTCAACCAGCGTGGTTTTTCCGTGGTCTACATGCGCGATGATTGCGATGTTTCTGATGTCTTGCATTTTTCTTTTCCCTTAAAACTGGGTGCAAAGTTACTGCTTTTTTCGCAAAACGGCTGCATATAAGCTAAAAAAGACCGCGCGAAACGGTGCGTATGACCGCGCGAAACAGTGCGTTTCACGCTGCAATACGGGCCGTATGGCACGGCGAAGCGGGCCGTTTCGCGCTGCGGTATGGGCCGTATTAAAAGGCAAGACGCACCGCCTCGCAAACGGAAGCGGTGCGTCTTGCGCAAATGGCCGGTCTGGCGGATGGGTTGCCACCGTGCGCCCGCCCCGGCGGAGCGCCGGGCTGGCGGTCAAGCCTCGGCCTTGCCTATGTTGAAGGGGGCTATGGTGCGGGGTTCCTGGTTAGGAATCTTGATGGGTCCGAACTCGCGCTCGTAGCGCACGATGTTCTCCTGCAAGGCCATGAGCAGCCGCTTGGCGTGCTCGGGAGCCAGGATGACACGGCTCTTCACCTGGGCCTTGGGCACCCCGGGGAGCACGCGGGCGAAGTCGAGCACAAAGTCACTGCTGGAGTGGGTGATGATGGCGAAGTTGGCATAGTCGCCCTGGGCGACATCGGCGGGCAGCTCAACCTGGAACTGTCCCTTGGAATTCTCTTTCTCGTTCATTGTCTTTGAAATGCTTAGTTGTTAACGGCCACGCGGCAGGCGCTGACGCCACGGCACGCGGCAGTGCAAAGTTAGTGCTTTTAAACGACATGGCCAACAGAACGGCACAAAAAGGCCCGGCATGGCGGCTGCTCTGCCGCCGCCCCCCATCCCGGCCCCGGTTTGAACCGCGCCGCCCGCCCGCTGCGGGCGGGCGGCCCTGAGACTACTGTTCCTGCTCCTCCTTGCCCTCGCCGTCGGTGAAGTCAAGCACATTCTTGCGGTTGGCCTGGATGCGGTCGTACTCCTCCTTGGAGCCGACAATGAGCTTGTCGAACTCGCGCAGTCCGGTTCCGGCCGGTATCAGGTGGCCGCAGATAACGTTCTCCTTCATGCCCTCGAGGTAGTCTACCTTGCCGCGGATGGCGGCCTCGTTGAGCACCTTGGTGGTCTCCTGGAAGGAGGCAGCCGACATGAAGCTCTTGGTTTGCAGGGCGGCACGGGTGATGCCCTGGAGTATCTGGGTCGACGTGGCGGGCACCGCATCGCGCACCGTGACGGTCTTGAGGTCGCGGCGCTTGAGCGAGGAGTTCTCGTCGCGCAGCTTGCGGGCGGTCACAATCTGGCCCGGCTTCATGTTCTCGCTGTCGCCGCCGTCAACGACAACCTTCTTGCCCCAGATGCGGTCGTTCTCCTCGGCGAAGTCGAGCTTGTCGACAACCTCCTGCTCAAGGAACGAGGTGTCGCCCGGCTCGTTAATCTGAACCTTGCGCATCATCTGGCGGACGATAATCTCAAAGTGCTTGTCGTTAATCTTCACGCCCTGCAGGCGGTAAACGTCCTGCACCTCGTTGACGATGTACTCCTGCACGGCTGTGGGGCCCTTGATGGCCAGGATGTCGGCCGGGGTGATCACGCCGTCGGAGAGCGGCGTTCCGGCGCGCACGGCATCGTGCTCCTGGACAAGTATCTGCTTGGACAGTGGCACCAGGTACTTGCGCTGCTCGCCGGTCTTTGAGGTGACGATTATCTCGCGGTTGCCGCGCTTCACCTTGCCGATGGTCACCTCGCCGTCAATCTCGGACACCACAGCGGGGTTGGACGGGTTGCGGGCCTCGAACAGCTCGGTGACGCGTGGAAGACCTCCGGTAATGTCGCCGCCCTTGACGGCGGCACGCGGAATCTTCACCAGCACCTCGCCGGTCTTGACGGTCTGCCCGTCCTCGACGGCAATGTGGCCGCCGACAGGGAAGTTGTAGGTTCCCAGCTTCTCGCCCTTGCTGTTCACAATGTCGCAGGTGGGCACCTTTGTCTTGTCCTTGGACTCGGTGATAATCTTCTCGGTCAGGCCGGTGGTCTCGTCGGTCTCGGCACGGAAGGTCACGCCCTCAATCACATCGTGGAACTTGAGCGCGCCGGCATATTCGGTTACGATAACGGCGTTGAAGGGGTCCCACTGGGCAATCTTCTCGCCCTTGGCCACCACGTCGCCGCCCTTGTGATAGAGCGTTGAACCGTAAGGTACGTTCATCGTGGAGAGCACGATGTTGGTGTGGGGGTCGACAAAGCGCACCTCGCCGAGGCGGCTGACCACCATCTCGCACTTGGTTCCGTCGGCCTCGAAAGGCACGGTGCGCAGCTCCTCGAACTCCAGCTTGCAGTCGTTCTTGGCCACGATAGAGGCGTTTGCGGCTGCGTTGGCAGCCACACCGCCGGCGTGGAACGTACGGAGGGTGAGCTGCGTGCCGGGCTCGCCGATGGCCTGGGCTGCTATCACGCCGACGGTCTCGCCCTTCTGGACCATCCTGCGGGTGGCCAGGTTGCGGCCGTAGCACTTCATGCAGACGCCGTGCTTGCTCTCGCAGGTGAGCACGGAGCGAATCTCGACGCTCTCGATGGGTGACTCCTCTATCTTCTGCGCGACAGACTCGGTTATCTCCTCGCCGGCGGCGACGATGAGCTCGCCGGTGGTGGGATGGATGATGTCGTGAACGGACACGCGGCCGAGGATGCGCTCGGAGAGGGTCGAAATCACCTCGTCACCGTTCTTCAGGGCGGTGCACACAAGGCCGCGGAGCGTCCCGCAGTCCTCCTCGTTGATAATGACATCGTGCGACACGTCTACCAGACGGCGGGTGAGGTATCCGGCGTCGGCTGTCTTCATGGCGGTGTCGGCCAGACCCTTGCGGGCGCCGTGGGTGGAGATGAAGTACTCCTGCACCGACATGCCCTCCTTGAAGTTGGAAAGGATGGGGTTCTCGATAATCTGCGCCCCCTCGGCGCCGGCCTTCTGGGGCTTGGCCATCAGGCCGCGCATGCCCGAGAGCTGGCGTATCTGGTCCTTGGAGCCGCGGGCCCCGGAGTCGAGCATCATGAACACGGCGTTGAAGCCCTGGTCGGCCTCGGTCATCTCTTTCATCAGCACGTTGCCCAGGTCGTTGTTCACGTGGGTCCAGGTGTCGATAACCTGGTTGTAGCGCTCGTTATCAGTGATGAATCCCATGTTGTAGTTCTCCGTAATCTGGCGGACCTCCTCGTTGCCACGGGCCACGAGGTCGGCCTTCTCCTTCGGGATGATGATGTCGTCGAGGTTGAACGACAGGCCGGCGAGATAGGCCATGCGGTAGCCCAGGTTCTTGATGCCGTCAAGGAACTCGCAGGCTTCGGCGAAGCCTACGGTCTTGATGACGTCGGCGATGATGTCGCGGAGGCTCTTCTTGGAGATGACCTTGTTGACATAGCCCACTTCGTCGGGAATGACTCCGTTGACGATGACACGGCCCACTGAGGTCTCGACGAGCTTGCTGACCATCTGCCCGTTCTCGTCAAGGTCTTTGACAACCACCTTGACTTGGGCGTGAAGGTCGCACTTGCCCTCGTTGTGGGCAATGATGGCTTCCTCGGGACCGTAGAACGTGAGGCCCTCGCCCTTGGCGCCGGGACGGATTTTCGTGATGTAGTAAAGGCCGAGCACCATGTCCTGCGAGGGCACAGTGATAGGGGCGCCGTTGGCAGGGTTGAGGATGTTGTGGCTCTGGAGCATCAGTATCTGCGCCTCGAGGATGGCCTCGTTGCTCAGGGGGAGGTGGACAGCCATCTGGTCGCCGTCGAAGTCGGCGTTGAATGCGGTACAGGCCAGGGGGTGAAGCTGGATGGCCTTGCCCTCGATAAGCTTGGGCTGGAAGGCCTGGATGCCCAGGCGGTGCAGCGTGGGCGCACGGTTGAGCAGCACGGGGTGGCCCTTCATCACATTCTCAAGGATGTCCCAGATGACCGGCTCGCGGCGGTCTACTATCTTCTTGGCGCTCTTCACCGTCTTCACGATGCCGCGCTCGATGAGCTTGCGGATGATGAACGGCTTGTAGAGCTCGGCGGCCAT
>CALBLK010000071.1 GCA_937895845.1 uncultured Prevotella sp.
AGCCACAGCAATACTTGCATCAAATAAAGTGGAGTCTGTAAGCACTTTGAGCTTTTATGTTCAAACAGTAATAGACAGAATCCTCTTTGTACGAGTATGTGAAGCACGAGGGTTGGAGGAAGATGGACTGTTGGCAAAATTTGCAGAAAAGGATTTTTGGGCATTGTTCAAAGAAAGCTCATACGCAGAGTTTTATGAACACTATGACGGCCCGATGTTCAAGAAAATACAGCCTTTGCAAAGCCTTTCCATTGCCAATGATGTACTTGTTGATTTTGTAGGAAAGTTGTATTATCCATCGCCATATCGGTTTGATGTTATACCGCTCAAGTCGTTAAGTGACATTTACGATTTGTTTCTTGGCTATCAACTTGTTGTAAAAGAAGGGAGGGTTTCTGATAAATTAAAATCCGAATTCAAAAAAAGTAACGGCGCTGTAACTACACCTGAACCGCTGGTGAATCGTGTTATATGTTCCGCATTGCCAGATGCATATCTTTCTGATATAAGCGCAGATGAATTATTAAATATCAAAATTGCAGATATAGCGTGTGGAAGCGGAGTGTTCCTTGCGGGAGTTTATGACCAACTGGCTTTGTGTTTGGAAAACAAAATAGCTAATGGAGATAAAGTCTGCACTGATTTCTATGCAAGCATAGACGGCAAGATTAAACTCACGATAAATGGGCGTAAAGCCATTATAAACAATTGCATATATGGAGTGGACATAAACCCTGAAGCAGTGGAGGTTGCCAAACTTTCACTTTCATTGAAGGTTATAGACAATTATAATCCGAAAGACTTTAATACGGTTGGAATACTCGGCAGCCAGATACTGAAAGGTGTAGGGACAAACATAAAATGCGGGAATTCGCTGGTAGGGCCTGACATATACTCTGTATACCCGAATCTTTTAAGAAACATTGTGGAAAATCAAATGACAAATGCATTTGATTGGGCAGAATCGTACCCTGAAGTTTTTGACAAGGGCGGTTTTGACTGTATCGTCGGGAACCCTCCTTATGTGGAGGTGAAAAACTACAATGCAGACTTGCCGACAATGGCGTCATATATAAAGCAAAAATACATATCAAGCAAAAACGGAAAAATAGATTTGGCGATTCCATTCATTGAGAAAGGCATCGAACTTCTCAATGAAAATGGACGTTTAGGATACATCATACAAAAGCGTTTCTTCAAAGACCAGTATGGAAAAGGCATTCGCAGGATGCTTACTCAAGAAGGCAAATATCTCCTAAATGGCATTTATGACTATGAAGAGAACGACCTGTTTGCAGGAAGAATTACTTATGTCGCGATAATAGTGTGCGACAGAAATGTTAGAAACAACGGCAATGTGTGGTACATGAATTCTGTTCATGCAGAAAAGAACCAATTGATGCCAGCCAAAATGCTCAATGAGTCACCATGGAACTTTGAAACATACAGGTTGAATTGTCTAAGGACAAGACTGGGAGAGGAATTGGGCACATTACAAGATGTGTGTAATATAAAAGTTGGCGTACAGGTTCTTTGGAATGATGCCTATCAAATTGTTGCGGATGAAACTTCTGAAGGGCTGATTAAAGGTCACTCTAAAATTGACAAAGATATTGTCATTGAATATGATGCGTGCAAACCATTATTGTGCAACGAACAGTTTGCCCCATTGACTAAACGTAGATATAAAACATTTGCAGTGTTTCCTTACAACGTTACAGATGAGGGAGAAGTGAAAGAACTGAGTTTTAGCGAATTTACCGCATTATACCCAAAGGCTGGCGCATACTTGAAAAAGCATAAGGAGTTAATATGCAGTACCGTACAGACCTTGCCCGAGAAGAACAAGTCTTACAACCCGGAAGAACATTGGCATCTGTTTACAAGAGCCAACAATCACGGTGCCATATATCCAAAGGTATGCGTCCCTATGACTGCGCAATATCCACAAGCCTCTGTTGTGTTGGACACCCATGTGTACTGTGACAATGCAAACATGTTCTTCATTCAAGTTGAAAATGCAAGCAAAAAACAGTTGTATGCATTGGCTGCGATAATGAACTCGACAATATTCAACACGTTGGCTCGTTCGCTGGCAAATCCACAAAGGGGAGGTTACTTCAAATTCAACAGGCAGTTTCTTGACCCTGTGCCATTCCCGTGCAAGGCTTTTACCGAAGGTAACGGGAGCATGGCAAAACTTGCATGGATTGCACAACAGATTGAGCAAACAAACGAGCAAATTAAAGGTACTATAGGAGGACAGACATCAGGCTTAGAGTTGACATTAATGACATTGTGGAAACAACTTGACGAATTATGTCTGAAACTGTATGGCATAAAAAAGGCAGATGACAAGGCTGTCTTGTATTCAGTAACACGAAAAGATAGAAATCCGTATGGACAAGAGAATTAACGCTATAATAAAAAAGTATTCAGACAACGAGCTTGCATTGAACAAGATTGTTGTATCTGCGTATATGCGTGCAAATGGGTTAGAGGCAAATAGTGGGTTTTTATCCTCCTATGCCACAGATGCCGAAGACTCACTTTGCGAAGATGTCGAAGTTCTAAGTAAGGATTGCCAGTTGGAGGATGTGATAAATATTTTTGAGCTCGCAATACCTAATTCTGAGAAAACGACCAATGGTGCGGTGTATACCCCTAAGTTTATTCGTGAATATATTGTAAACAAGGCATTGGAGTCTGCTAAGAAGCCGCTGGACCAATGTTTGTGTGCAGACATATCATGTGGATGCGGTGCCTTTCTTTATACTTTAAGCGAACATATACATTCAAAGGCAAATGTCCCTTACAAGGACATATTGCATAATATTTACGGGATAGATATAAGCGAGACAAGTATAGGCAGAGCCAAAATTCTTTTGGCTTTAGTGGCATTGCGGAATGGCGAGATTGTAGAATCGGAAGATTTTAACCTGTTTTGTGGTGACACATTGGCGTATGATTTCAGTTCATGGCCGGCAATTGGCTTGAATCAAGGCCTGGATATTATAGTAGGCAATCCTCCTTATGTAAGGTCGAAAAACATCAGTTTGAAAACTAAACAGTATCTTTCATCTTGGGATACATCCAAGACAGGAAATGCTGATTTGTACATACCATTCTTTGAGATAGGTATGTCTATTCTGAATGAAACTGGCGTTTTGGGCTATATAACAGTAAATACTTTTTTCAAGAGTGTCAATGCACGAGCTTTGCGGAAATATCTGTCTGAAAACCAGTGGGCACTAAAGATCATTGATTTTGGGGAGCAATTGGTGTTCAAGAAAAAACTTGCATATACATGCTTGGCTTTTTTGTCAAAGGTCAACAGCTCCTTTATTCAATATTCAAAGGCTGTGATAGAAGATGTGAGACTTGGACATAACTTTCAGTTCTGTCATATATCTTACTCCAACCTTGACAACAAGCGCGGATGGAACTTGAATGACACGAAAGTATTGAAAAACATCCAGCTGATAGAGAACGCAGGTGAGCCTCTCGGAAACAAATATGTCATAAAAAACGGTATCGCCACATTGGCAAATAACGTATTCATATTCAAACCATTAAAGTCTGACACCAATTATTATTATATTGCAAGAAATGGCGTTGAGTTTGCAATAGAAAGAAACATATGCCGTGACATAATAAAGCCGAATATTATAAAAACCGAGGCTGATATTCCACAAAAGGAGGAAAAGATAATATATCCTTATGACGAGACAAGCAATGTAGTGTCTGAGAATTTCTTAATGAAACAATTTCCATGCACATACCATTATCTCTGTTCGTGCCGCGAGATACTCGACGCCCGCGATAAAAGCGAGGGTGATTATGGCGCATGGTTTGCCTTTGGCCGCACTCAGGCTATTTCAGACAAAGGCCGCAAATTACTTTTCCCGTACATGAGCGATGTGCCTCATTTTGTATATACAGCCCAAAAGGACATGATGATATATTGCGGCTATGCTATCTATAACGATTCGGAAAGCGAACTACTTTTCCTGAAAAAAGTATTGGAGTCAAGTGTGTTTGATTATTATATGCGAAATACGAGCAAGCCGTATTCTACAGGATATTATTCTTATGCTAAGAATTATGTGAAGAATTTTGGAATATTCCCATTTACTGAAGAACAGAAACGACACTTGCGGTCTCTTCAGATAAAAGAGGAAATTGATGCTTATATTGCAGGTCTTTATGGTATAGCTATATAGAGAAAGACAAATGGCGGCACTCGGTTTTCCATACTATTTCATTCAGTCTCAACGATTTTGATCTCAAATTACTGATTTTCAACTTTTCGTTGTATCTTTGCATATCTTTGCACAAGAAGAGAATAACAACCCTAAACACTACTAAAACAATGACGAGAAAACGCACACTGATGCTCGGGGCCGCCATCGCCCTGTGCGCCCTGAGCGCCAGCGCACAGGGGCGCGAAGTTAGAAATCTCAACTTCGGATGGACATTCAACAGCACGCAGACGGTAGACCTGCCCCACGACTTCCAGATCAGCCAGCCGTGGGTGGCACCCGGCAAGGACGAGCGGGCCGACAACAGCGACATGGCGGCCAACGTGAAGAGCCGCCTCAGCGCAAGGGGCTTCAAGGAGATGGGCACGGGCACCTACCAGAAGACGCTCACGCCCGACGAGGCGTGGAAGGGCAAGCGCGTGCTGCTCGACTTCGAGGGCATCATGCTGGTGGGCGACGTGTGGCTCAACGGAAAGCACGTGGGCAAGACGGACTACGGCTACCTGGGCTTTGACATCGACATCAGCAAGGAGCTGAAATGGGGGCAGCCCAACACCATCGTGGTGAAGGCGGACACCCGCAAGGAGAACAACTCGCGCTGGTATACGGGCGGAGGCCTCTACCGCGACGTGAACGTGATTGTCACCGACCCGCAGCAGTTCTTCACAAGGCACCCGCTGCAAATCACCACACCCGAGGTGTCGGCGGCCAGCGCCACGGTGATTGTCAGCGCCGAGCTGGCCTGCTACCTCAGGGTGAACAAGCTCAAGGTGGGCACACGCATCACCGACAGGCGGGGCAGGGTGGTCTATGACCAGACAAAGACCATCCCCTTCAACCGCGGACAGAAGGTGAACGAGCACCGCATCGACAGCATCACCATCAGCACCCCCGACCTGTGGAGCACCGACCACCCCAGCCTCTACCACGCCGAGGTGACACTCTACCGCCCCGACGGAACCGTGGCCGACCGCGTGACCGAACGCTTCGGCGTGCGCAAGGTGGAGTTCTCGCCGGCATTCGGACTGAAGGTGAACGGCGAGAAGGTGATTCTCAAGGGCATTGCCAACCACCACACGCTGGGCGCACTGGGCGCGGCGGCCTACCCGCGCGCCATCGAAAAGCGCCTCCGGCTACTCAAGGACTTTGGCTTCAACCACGTGCGCACCTCGCACAACCCTTACAGCGTGCAGTTCCTCGACCTGTGCGACAGCCTGGGGATCCTCGTGGTCGACGAGCTTTACGACAAGTGGCTCACGCAGTATGCAGGCGGCCGCGAGGAATGGGTCAACATGTGGCAGCACGATGTGCCCGAGTGGGTGCGCCGCGACCGCAACCACCCGTCGGTGGTGATGTGGAGCCTGGGCAACGAGCTGCAAACCTACTGGTCGCTGCCCTATGCCGACTGGGGGGTCACGCCCTACCGCCTGCAGCACACGCTGCTGAAACGCTACGACACCACCAGGCCCGTGACTGTGGCCATGCACCCGCGCGGGCGCAACCAGCAGACGGACTCGCTGCCAGCACCCCTGGTGCTGGAGACCGACATCGCATCGTACAACTACCGCTACATGTACTTTCCCGGCGACAGCCGCCGCTTCCCGAACCTGATTTTCTACCAGAGCGAGGCCAACACGTCGATGATGGGGCCCAACTACTTCGAGATGGACCTCGGCCGCGTGGTGGGACTGGCCTACTGGGGCATGATTGACTACCTGGGCGAGTCGACGGGCTGGCCGTCAAAGGGCTGGCCAAACGGCGTGTTCGACATCTCGCTCGAGCCGAAGCCCATGGCATGGCTGCTGCGCAGCATGTTCAAGCCCGAAGAGCCTACGGTACACATCGGCATCGTTGACAGTGACGACAACACGGTGTGGAACAACGTGAAGGTGGGCACCAAGCGGATGTCAGACCACTGGAACCGCACGCCGGGAAGCCAGCTCACGCTCTACACCTACACCAACGCCGACGAGGTGGAGCTGCTGGTCAACGGCAAGAGCCTGGGCACCAGGCGCAACGAGCGCGAGAACCCGAAGGCGCGCAACAAAATCAGATGGGACAAGGTGGCCTACGAACCAGGCTACATCGAGGCCGTGGCGCGCAAGGACGGCAAGGTGGTGGCACGCCACAGGGTGGAGACCACCGGCGCGACCGCAGCACTGAAAGCCGAGGCCGACAAGGCGCAGTGGGCGGCCGACGGCACGGACCTGATGCACGTGAGGGTGGCCGCCGTGGACAAGCGCGGACGGCAGGTGCCGCAGGAAGACCGCGAACTGACCTTCACCGTCGACGGGCCGGCACGCATCGTGGGCGTGATCAACGGCGACATCACGTCGGACGAGCTGACCACGGGCAACTGCCGCAAGCTCTACAACGGCACGGCAACGGTCATCCTGCGCTCGACAAGGGAGGCCGGAAAGGTGAGACTCTCCGTGACGGCACCCGGGCTGAAACGCAAGGAGCTAAAGCTGGAGACCGGCAGGCAGGCAGGACAGGCAGCCATCTAACCCAAGCGGAAACATCTTACACAACAGTTATAAATGGCAACAGCAGACGACAAGAAAGTTATTTTCTCCATGGTGGGTGTGTCGAAGACCATCCCACAGAACCAGAAGCAGATTCTGAAGAACATCTACCTCTCGTTCTTCTATGGCGCCAAGATTGGCATCATCGGCCTGAACGGAGCGGGCAAGTCAACCCTGATGAAGATTATCGCCGGCACCGAGCAGCCCACGCAGGGCGAGGTGGTGTGGAGCCCGGGCTACTCGGTGGGCTACCTGCCGCAGGACCCGCCGCTCGACAATGCCAAGACGGTGAAGGAGAACATCCAGGAGGGAGTGAAGCGGGCGGCCGACGCGCTCAAGGAGTATGAGGACATCAACGTGAAGTTCGGACTGGAGGAGTATTACAGCGATGCCGACAAGATGGACAAGCTGATGCAGAGGCAGGCGGAGGTGCAGGACATCATTGACGCCACCGACGCATGGAACCTCGACTCGAAGCTGGAGCGGGCCATGGCCGCGCTGCGCTGCCCGCCGGGCGACTGGCCCGTGAACAACCTCTCGGGGGGCGAGCGCCGCAGGGTGGCCCTGTGCCGGCTGCTGCTCCAGAAGCCCGACGTGCTGCTGCTCGACGAGCCTACCAACCACCTGGACGCCGAGAGCATAGACTGGCTGGAGCAGCACCTGCAGCAGTATGAGGGCACGGTCATCGCTGTGACACACGACCGCTATTTCCTGGACGACGTGAGCGAGTGGATCCTGGAGCTCGACCGCGGAGAGGGCATCCCCTGGAAAGGCAACTACTCCTCGTGGCTCGAGCAGAAGACCAGGCGCATGGAGCAGGAGGAGAAAACGGCTTCGAAGCGGCGGAAGACGCTGGAGCGCGAGCTGGAGTGGGTGCGCATGGCCCCAAAGGCACGCCAGGCCAAGGGCAAGGCGCGACTGAACAGCTACGAGCAGATGCTCAACGAGGAGCAGAAGCAGCGCGAGGAGAAGCTGGAGATTTTCATTCCCAACGGCCCGCGACTGGGCAACAAGGTGATTGAGGCGAAGCACGTGGCCAAGGCGTTCGGGGACAAGGTGCTGTTTGCCGACCTGAACTTCAGTCTGCCACCCAACGGCATCGTGGGCGTGATTGGCCCCAACGGCGCGGGCAAGACCACGCTCTTCAGACTGATTATGGGCCTGGAGACACCCGACAGCGGCTCGTTCGAGGTGGGCGACACCGTGCGCCTGGCCTACGTGGACCAGCAGCACAAGGACATTGACCCCGGCAAGTCGGTGTACGAGGTGGTGTCGCAGGGCAACGAGACCATCCGCATGGGCGGGCGCGACATCAACGCGCGCGCCTACATCTCGCGGTTCAACTTCACGGGCACCGACCAGAGCAAGCTCTGCAGCGTGCTCTCCGGCGGCGAGCGCAACCGGCTTCAGCTGGCGCTGGCGCTCAAGCAGGAGGGCAACGTGCTGCTGCTCGACGAGCCTACCAACGACATTGACGTGAACACGCTGCGCGCACTGGAGGAGGGCCTGGAGGCGTTTGCCGGATGCGCCGTGGTGATCAGCCACGACCGCTGGTTCCTTGACCGCATCTGCACCCACATCCTGGCTTTCGAGGGCAACGGCGAGGTGGTGTTCTTCGAGGGCACCTACTCGGAATACGAAATCAACAAGGCGCGGCGCCTCGGCAACGAGGAAATCAAGAAGGGACGCTACCGCAAGCTGATGGAAGACTAAGCCCAAGCCGGGCGTTGCATCCTTTGCCGGGATGGCCGCAAGGCCACCCCGGCCCCACCAACGGAGAAGGCCCCGGTTGCACGCTGGAGAGCGTGCAACCGGGGCCTTCCTGGCATTCTGCGGCCCGCTGCCAGCGACCGCCAAGGCGGTGCGGGCGGCTGGCCTCGGGTTTAGAAGTCGGCCGACTTGGGCGTGCGGGGGAACGGTATCACATCGCGGATGTTCTGCATTCCCGTGACAAACAGGATGAGGCGCTCGAAGCCCAGGCCGAAGCCGGCATGGGGGCACGAGCCATACTTGCGCGTGTCAAGGTACCACCACATGTCCTTCATCGGGATGTGGCGCTCCTCAATCTCGCCCATCAGCTTGTCATAGTTCTCCTCGCGCACGCTGCCACCGATAATCTCGCCAATCTGTGGGAACAGCACATCGGTGCCCTGGACAGTCTTCCCGTCCTTGTTCACCTTCATGTAGAAAGCCTTGATCTCCTTGGGATAGTCGGTCATGATGACCGGCTTGCTAAAGTACTCCTCAACGAGATAGCGTTCGTGCTCGCTCGCCAGATCCATGCCCCAGCTCACCGGGTACTCGAACTTGCGGCCCCCGGCCACTGCCTTCTCCAGAATCTTGACACCCTCGGTGTAAGGCAGTCGCACAAAGTCGTTGGCCACCACACCCTCGAGGCGGGCGACCAGCGTCTTGTCAATCATCTTGTTGAGGAACTCAAGGTCATCCTTGCAGTTGTCAAGGGCCCACTTCACGCAGTACTTTACAAAGTCTTCCTCGAGGTCCATCAGCTCGTCCATGTCGGTAAAGGCAACCTCGGGCTCAATCATCCAGAACTCGGCCAAGTGGCGCGGTGTGTTGGAGTTCTCGGCACGGAAGGTGGGCCCGAAGGTGTAGATGGCGCCAAGCGCGGTGGCCCCCAGCTCACCCTCAAGCTGCCCGCTGACAGTGAGCGAGGTCTGCTTGCCGAAGAAGTCGTCGTCGTAGACAATCTTTCCGTCCTTGTCCTTCTTCAGGTCGTAGAGGTTCTTGGTGGTAACCTGGAACATCTGCCCGGCACCCTCGCAGTCGCTCGCGGTGATAATGGGGGTGTGAAAGTAGAAGAAGCCATGCTCGTGGAAATAGCGGTGGATGGCAATGGCCATGTTGTGGCGGATGCGCATCACGGCTCCAAAGGTGTTGGTACGCAGACGCAAGTGCGCGTTCTGGCGCATATACTCAAAGCTCTGACCCTTTTTCTGCATGGGATAGTCGCTGCCGCAGAGTCCGTAGATCTCTATCTCGCTGCACTGGAGCTCAACGCTCTGGCCAGAGCCCTGGCTCTCCACCAGCACACCGTTGACCGAGATGCACGAGCCGGTGGTGACCTGCCTGAGCAGGTTGTCATCAAACTTGGCGGGGTCGACCACCACCTGGACGTTCTTGATGGTGGAACCGTCGTTGACAGCAATGAAGTCTACGGCCTTGCTGCTGCGGTGCGTGCGCACCCAACCCTTCACGTTGACAGTGGTGCCGAAATCTGTCCGTTTCAGCACATCAACAACTTTCGTTCGCTTGATTGTTTGCATGATTATCTGAGTTTAGCTTTTATTCGTAGGCGCCCATGCGCAGGCGGTCCACCTCCTCTTCGGTGAGGTAGCGCCAGTCGCCGCGGCGCAGGTTCTTCTTGGTGAGACCGGCAAAGAGCACGCGGTCGAGCTTGGTCACGCGGTAGCCCAGGCTCTCGAAGATGCGTCGCACGATGCGGTTCTTGCCACTGTGAATCTCGATGCCCACCTGCTTCTTGTCAACAGGGTCGGCATACTCCACCTCGTCGGCCTTGATCTCGCCATCCTCAAGCGTAATGCCGTCGCGGATTTGCTGAAGGTCGTGGGCGGTGATGTTCTTGTCAAGGAAGACGTGGTAGATCTTCTTCTTCAGGAACTTGGGATGGGTGAGCTTGCTGGCCAGGTCGCCATCGTTGGTGAGCAGGAGCACGCCGGTGGTGTTGCGGTCAAGGCGGCCCACAGGGTAGATGCGCTCCGGGCAGGCGTTCTTCACGAGGTCCATCACCGTCTTGCGCTGCTGGGGGTCGTCGCTGGTGGTCACATAGTCCTTGGGCTTGTTGAGCAGGACATACACCTTTTTCTCTATCTTGACCGGCTGGTCATGAAAGCGCACATCGTCCGTGCGCAGCACCTTGGTACCCAGTTCGGTCACCACCTCGCCGTTGACAGTCACCACACCGGCCTGGATAAACTCATCGGCCTCGCGGCGGCTGCATATTCCGGCATTGGCCAGAAACTTGTTGAGGCGCAGAGGCTCGTTGGGGTCGTAGTTCTCCTCCTTATACTCGATGCGCTTCTTCAGGCTATACTTGGCGTTAGGGTCGTAGTCTGCCGTGTGCTGGCGGAAGCCATGGTTGCCATAGCCGCCACGCTGCTGGTAGCCGCCGCGCTGCTGGCCATAGCCGCCACGCTGCTGACTGTAGCCGCCACGCTGCTGGCCATAGCCGCCACGCTGCTGGCCGTAGCCGCCACGCTGCTGGCCGTAGCCGCCACGCTGCTGGTAGCCGCCGCGCTGCTGGTAGCCGCCACGCTGCTGGCCATAGCCGCCACGCTGCTGGTAGCCACCCTCACGCTGCTGGTAGCCACCCTCACGCTGCTGGTAGCCGCCCTCACGCTGCTGGTAGCCGCCCTCATGGCTCTCACCATCGGCAGGGCTGCTGTAGCGCGGACGGTATTGCGGGCGCTGCTGACCGTAGCCGCCCTGCTGGCCATAGCCGTTATTGTTGTAGCGGGGACGGTACTGCGGGCGCTGGGGGGCTGCACTCTGCTGCAAGCCAGTGCCAAAGCCCTCGGGCCTGAATCCGCCCTCGTCTCTGCCGGTTCTGTTGTAACTGGGACGCTCTGCATTGTAAGGGCGCTGGGTATGAATACGCGGGCGGGGTGTGCGTCCCTGCGCCCGATAGTTCTGATAGTAGCCCGGCTGTCCGGACTGCTGATAGCCTTCGCGACTGCTGTCGTTCTGTCCGGCAGGATTTTCCTCGTTCTTCTTTTCGTTCTCTGATTCCATAATGTGTACTTTTTTTGTTCGGCCTCACGGCCAAGTGATTCTTAAATGTTATCTACTAAGTCTCTGAAAATGTTTGTATGTGATACTTGATGTATTGATATGATATCCTTGATGTATTGACAAAATAACGTTGGTGCTTGTAAAAACCGGCGGGGCTGCTACATTCCCGTGTAATTGTGCGGCGTGATGGCCATCAGTTCGGCCTTGACCTCGGGACTGACATCGAGTCGGGCTATAAAGTCGTGAATGGTCTGCTCGGTCATTTTCGCGTTGGTGCGCGTCAGTGCCTTGAGTGCCTCATAGGGATGGGGGTAAGCCTCGCGGCGCAGAATGGTCTGGATAGCCTCGGCCACCACGGCCCATGTGCTGTCCAGGTCGGCAGCCACTTTCTGCTCGTTGAGTATGAGCTTGCGCAGACCCTTGAGCGTGCTCTGGAAGGCAATCAGGGAATGCCCCATTGGAACGCCCACATTGCGGAGCACGGTGGAGTCGGTCAGGTCGCGCTGCAGACGGCTCACGGGCAGCTTCTGCGCCATGAACGTCAGCACGGCATTGGCCAGGCCAAGGTTGCCCTCGCTGTTTTCAAAGTCAATGGGATTCACCTTGTGGGGCATGGCGCTCGACCCCACCTCGCCGGCCTTGATTTTCTGCTTGAAGTATTCCATGGAGATGTACATCCAGAAATCGCGGTCAAGGTCGACCAGGATGGTGTTGATGCGGCGCATGGCGTCAAAGATGGCGGCCAGCCAGTCGTAGTTGCTAATCTGGGTTGTGTACTGCTCGCGGCGCAGTCCGAGCCGCTCACTGACAAACCTGTCGCCAAAGGCTCTCCAGTCTGTAGCGGGATAGGCCACGTGATGGGCGTTATAGTTGCCGGTGGCGCCGCCGAACTTGGCGGTGACGGGCAGCGACCTGAGTGCGGACACCTGCTGCTCAAGACGGTAGACGAACACCATCACCTCCTTGCCCAGGCGCGTTGGCGAGGCCGGCTGGCCATGGGTCTTGGCCAGCATGGGCACGTCTTTCCACTCGTCGGCATAGGCGCGCAACTGGCCAACCAGTTCGCCAAGCACCGGGAAGTAGACATTCTCGAGGGCCTCCTTGATGCTGAGGGGCACGCTTGTGTTGTTGATGTCCTGCGAAGTGAGGCCGAAATGGACAAACTCCATATAGCTGTCAAGGCCGCCAATCTTGCCCAGCTCCTCCTTAATAAAGTATTCCACGGCCTTTACGTCGTGGTTGGTCGTTTTCTCTATGTCCTTCACGCGCTGGGCGTCGGCCTCGGTGAACTTGCGGTAGATGTCGCGCAGGCGGTCAAACAGGCTGTGGTCAAAGGCGGCCAGCTGCGGAAGGGGAAGCTCGCAGAGGGCGATGAAATACTCGACTTCAACGCGCACGCGATAACGAATAAGGGCATACTCTGAAAAATAATCGGCCAGCAGAGCGGTCTTTTCACGATAGCGACCGTCAATAGGTGAGATGGCTGTCAATGCGTCTAATTCCATGAAATAAGCTTGTTAGTGACCTCAAACGGCCCATTTTAGGTCGCAAAGGTACAAAAAAGCTGAGACACAAGCCATGGCGGCGATAGATTTTTCGCTACACACGTGGCTATATTACTCTTTTTTAACCCAAACCGGCCATCTTGTTGCGTCACGGATTACTGTTTGTCCCGGACGGCTTGCAACGGAAGCGCCGGAGCCACAGCGGTCGGATATGCCATCATGACAGGTGGCAATGTTTAACGAAGTTGAAAGGAAAGCGCCTGGCTGTCAGCTAAGTTTAAAAGCGTTAAGCATTGCTGTCAACACGTCAGAAGGCAAGCCACTGACCGCCACGCGGGGTGGCGCCGGCACACTTGTTGCACAAAGGAGGGTGAAAGCTGAAGCGAAAGCGGAGGCAGAAACGAAAAATAAACAAAATTAAAATATAATTGGAGGTAAAAATTATGTTACTTGCACGTAGAAACAACAATCAGAATTGGATGACCAACTTGTTTGATGATTTCTTTGACACCGACTGGATGCCGCGGATGAACGCCACTGCTCCTGCCGTGAATGTGAAAGAGGACGAAAATGGCTACTGCATGGAGATTGCCGCACCTGGTGTCCGCAAGGAGTTCTGCCGGGTTAACCTTGACGACAACGGCAACTTGATGGTGAAGATGGAGAACAAGCTGGAGCACAAGGAAGAGGACAAAAAGCAGCACTATCTGCGCCGGGAGTTCTCCTATGCCAACTATGAGCAGTCTTACGTATTGCCGGAGGACGTGGACAAAGATAAAATCTCTGCCAAGGTTACTGACGGTGTGCTCAAAATTGAACTGCCCAAGAAGGTTAAGGAAGAGCCTAAGACGAACCAGCGCAGCATTGAGATTGGCTGATGCCAATGCAGAAAAGGCTGCATGAATAACCACTGATTGAGAAGGTCGCAACGGAGACGTTGCGGCCCTTTTTTGTGTTTTTCCGCCATGGCTCTACAAAAAGTTGGGAAAAAGTTTGGCACTATCGGATTTACTCATTACCTTTGCACTCGCTTACAAAAGCAAGGGCGCTTAGCTCAGCTGGTTTAGAGCATCTGCCTTACAAGCAGAGGGTCGGGGGTTCGAATCCCTCAGCGCCCACAAGGACGGAAGCCAATAGGCTTCCGTTTTTTTGTTTTCCGTGGAATGGCTCCATCCTGAGGGCCTTCCAGAAAGGTGGCGGCCAGCTACCTGACCACCACCTTTCTACCATTTCGGATATACAGTCCGGGAGCAAGCCTTCCGGCATTGCTGCCGTCCAGGCGCACGCCGCTGAGCGTGTAGACAGTCTCGTCGGCAGGGCGCGGCGCGGCGAGCAGCGTGCTGATGGCCGATGGCGAACTGTCCAACAGACCCACGGCGGCCCAGGCCTGGCGCACACTCTCGCACTCGGAAGAGTTCTCGCCGAAGAGGTCGGCCGCGGCGACCAGCGAGCCTGCCACGGCATCATCATAGTCGGACTTCGACGTGAGCAGCTCTGTCAGGTTGCGGTAGGCTATCTGCACGGCCTTGTCCACGCCAATCCCCTTGACTTCACAGTTCTGGCCGTCAGCACCCACATACTCGCCACCGGCGCACAGCAGGTAGAACCACCTGTTCTGCACGCCACTGTTGGTGTGCACGCCGCCATAGTCATTCAGCTGGCTCGGACCGGCCGTGCTCACCCAGTTCTTGCCCTTGTAGACAGCGGGCTGGGGGGTCACACCATTCTCCGGATTGTCCATGCTGCGCAGAGGGACACCGCCCCCTGTCACCTCGTCGCCAATCATCCAGTTGTCGGGGCAGCCCTTGTACGCCTGCTTCACGGCGATGCCAATAATGTCCGAGAACGACTCGTTGAGCGCGCCGGACTCCCCCTGGTACTCTAAGTTGGCCGTACTAAAGGTGACCAGGTGTGTAAACTCATGGGCCAGCACGTCGAGCGACACCATCGGGCCGTAGCCGTTGCTGCCCAGTCCGTAAACCACAAGCGGCGTTTCCATGTCGTAATAGGCTGCGGCGTTGTTATAAGGGAAGCCTATCAGCTGGTTGTAGTTCCCGCCCGGAGGGAACACAATGTTTCTGACGGCCGTGCCCCTGTTGTCAAAACCGTTTCTTCCAAACACGTCCTTATAGTAGTCGTGGGTGCACTTCATGCCCCAGTGAGCGTCGACGGCGAAAAATGGAACGCTGCTCACGTAGTATGTTCCGCGGCCAATCACACTGTCGCTGTCATTGACATTCAGCTCCCACCCATAGGCTCCTGGGGCAGCGGCCAAGACTTGAAGCTGGGCATTGATTGCCCCTATGTTGCGCGCTCTCCACTCGAAATTGACGGCATGGGAGTAGTCGGCTGCCACACAGCTGCCGGTCATGTCGACCTTGAGGGGGAACCCTGTGCAACGGCTCTGTGCGATTGTGCGCTGCCACTCATTCTGGCCGGCCGCCGTCATGCTGCCCAGCTTCAGGGTCAACATGGAGTTGCGCCGGCACTTCAGGAGCGTGTCAATGACAAAGGAGTCAACCCGGAGCATCCTCCAGGCACTGTCGCGGCTGGTGAGCACGGGGCAATTTTCTGCAAGATAGGACTTGAGGTCTATATAGACATCATTGGGGTTCTCGCTGGAGCCGTAGACATAATCTGTGATGTCGTTTGATGCGAAGCGCGCATCAAGGGTGTAGATGTTGCGCAGACTGTCGGCCATGGCATACAGCCCGCCCGGGAGCCGGCTCACCACGAACTCGCACGGGCCGCTGTAAACCGACTCTCCCCGGGCTGTGACACCGTCGGTGCGCCAGTGGCTGAGACGCTTGAGCACCTCGCCGGTATCCGCATCTGTGTACACTTCGTCACCTGTCACGAAGTCCATGCCATAATAGGCATAGCGCGCTCCGGCGTCAGTCTCCACCAGCACCAAGGTGCGCCCCTCGGGGGTCAAGGCTCCACTGCGGGGCAGACGGCGCAGACGGCCGGGTGCCGACCGGCCTTCAAGCACATAGCCGTTGGCCCATGTGGCCATGCCATCGCGCCCGTGCACCTTGACTGTGCCGCCGCTCACGCGCACACCGCCGACATACTGCTGGTACTCCTGGTGGCGTATGCCGAGGCGGTCGGTGTAGTCTTTGGTCAGCTCAAAGGAGTTATAGGCCGGCAGACTGAACCACTCGTCCAGCAACTGGTGGGTTTGGTCCATCATGACATGGCGGTCGGACAGGCGGAGCCAGAAATGGCCGCCAGCGGCACTGGCCCTTGTGGCCATCAGCGAGAGTGCAAGCAGGACAGCGGCAAACAGTTTTTTTCGCATCTTTACAGTAGTTTATTTGTCTTGCAACGACAGTCTTCCTGTCATGCAACGACATTCACTTGACCTGCAAAAGTAATCATATAATCACTGTATCGGTCATTTTGCAACACAAAATAACGTTTTTTATGCAGAACGGCCAGTTCGTTACAGCAACAGACAGTCCGTTATTCGGGCTGGCTGCGCCATCGGCACTGATTGCTCAGCGGCCTTCAAACCATTGCGCACTGGCAGAAGAGGGGTCAGATGCAGTACTCCGCCGGGTCTATCAGTCCCGCCCTGAGGGCATACTTGGTGGCCTCGTGCACGGTGTTCACCCCCAGTTTTCGGAAAATGTTCTTGCGATGGGTGTTCACCGTGTGAAAACTGGAGAAGCGTTTTGCTGCAATCTCGCGCGTGGTAAGCCCCAGGGCGATGTCCTTCAGGATGTCGGTCTCGGTCGGGGTGAGGCGGCACTCCTCCACCAGTGACTGCACGGGGGCGAGCAGCTGCTCGGTCATGCGCTGGCAAATGTAGCGGCGGCCGGCGGCGGCGCAGGCCAGACACTCGCGAATCTCGGCAAGAGAAGACTCCTTGAGCAGCACGCTGAACTGCGGGCAGACGGCCACCCGGCGCACCAGATCGGTGGAGAGGTCGACGCTGAACAGAATCCACCGCACCTTGGGAAAACGCTCGCCGAGCACCAGCAGCTCGTCAGCATCGTTGATGTCGAACAGGGTGAAGTCGAGCACTACCACCGCACTGTCATGCCGCTTCAGGCATTCCACCAGCCCAGCCTTGTCAGCGACGGGGACGGGTTCGGCACCCTCCATCTGTGCACAGACATACATCAAGCCGGCGCGGGTGATGTCCTGTGGGTCAGCCAAATAAAACTTGTCCATTGTTTTCTCCTTTAGAATTTAACTGCCACCTTGAACCGAACGCCCTGCCGGGTGGCAGTGGGGAGGTCAA
Organism: uncultured Prevotella sp.; assembly: GCA_937895845.1. Classification (GTDB taxonomy): domain Bacteria; phylum Bacteroidota; class Bacteroidia; order Bacteroidales; family Bacteroidaceae; genus Prevotella. The sequence continues at coordinate 17,315 of CALBLK010000071.1, forward strand.
GGTAGGTCACACGCCGCACATACTCGATGTGCAGGAAGCGCAATATGTTGTGAATGCCGGCCACCCACTCCACATAGGGCCGGCCCTGTTCCATGGGGTGGCAACCAAGAGGCAGCTGCTGGCCGGCGTTCTTGCTGGTGAGCGTGCCCCAGAGCGAACGCACACCAACGAACTCCCTCCACTTCAGGCTGCGCAGCAGCGGCACCCGGTTGAACAGTTTTCCGTTGAGGTCCCAGGTGACACTGGCCATGGCATAGCGGTCCATGAGCAGTTCCATGTCGTCGACCAGGGCGAACGAGCCGCCCCGGGTGACGTAGGAGAGGTTGGCCGGTGCCATCATCAGCAGGAGGAAAGGCACCCTGCTCCACTGCGCTCCGGCCCGGACCCGCACATCAGCCTTGCCCCAGCTGTTGAGCCAGAAGCGGCGGAAGAGCGAGGCTTCGGTCTGATGGTAGCCCACCTGTCCGCCCAGCAGGCGGTCGATTCCCATGGTGTGGCTGAGCGTGAGCACCGGCGCGTCAAGGTTGAGCGGCCGGCGGCGCGTCTTGGTGACAATGGCCTTCTCGCCAGGTGCATAGCGCAGGGTGAGCGAGAGGGCCGTGGTGCGCAGCCACGGACCACCGCCGCCAGCATCCGTCACGCCCCATTCCGGCACGCTGACCAGCCGCTGGCGCTCGGCGGTGAGACACAGCGTGGTGCGCAGTCCCGACATTTCCTCGCGGTCGAGCGTGAGCTGCTGGCGGTTGTAATAGGTCTGTCGGCGGCGTCGGCTCCACCTTGCGGCCATGAACACATTGTCCTTGTCAGTGCCAAGAAAGCGGTCTGCCGGTGCGTGCACATCGTAAGTGGACATCAGACTCACCGTTCTTACGGGGAATTCCTCGGGCAGATAGCGCTTGCGGTTAAACGAATAGGTGGCCTCGGCCTTGTAATAGTTGTTCCGGCTGCGCCATCCCCTGGCATAGTAGCCGCTGAAGAAGAGTTGGGGATGCAGCTCGGCAGTGGTCTGTCCGCCTATCCGGGTGCGCAGTCCGTCAACGGGGTTGGTGCTCACCATACTGCTCACCGGGCCGATGTCAAAGCGGCTGGGGCGCCCCGCACGCCCGGTCTCTACATAGTTTTCAACGAGCAGGCCAATGGCTTCGCGCGCCAGATGCCACTGCCCCGACCGCCGGACGCCGTCGACAAAGCTCCCGAGGCGCTGTTCGCCAAGGGTGAGGCCAACCGGGCGCACCACGTTCCAATAGGCCTCGGGGCGCATCCGGGCGCGCTCCTGCTCGGCAGCGGTATGCCGGCGGCTGAAGAGGGAGTCGGGCACGGGGGCAAAGCTGTGGCCTTGCAGACGGGTGTTGCGGACAACCACCGCTCGCTGGAGAAAGTCAAAGAGCCTGAGCTCCACCACCATATCGTCATGGACTAGCGCCCACACACTGTCGGCCACTTGGCCGAACTCCTGGAGCACGAGCAGCCGGTCTACAAAGTTGACGCCGGTCTGCCTGGGGAGGGCGAGCTGGCAGCGGCGCACCTGGTAGCTGCCATCGTCCATGACATACAGCTCGCCGCTAAACCCGAAGTCAAGCGTGTTGGCCGGCCGGAAGAAAAGATGCACGCAGCGGTCGCGCCCCACGCTTACGGTGTCAACTATAAAATAATGGTAGAAAGCGGTTGCGCCGTCGGCAATGGGCGAGGCTATGGTGTGTTGCAGCAGCCGGATGGCGTTGTCGTAGATGTTCACGTCGGTGAAGAAGTCGCGCAGGGCTGCCGTCAGCACGTTCCCCGTGCGCAGCAGGTCCCCTATGCCTGTGGCGCGGTCGGCCAGAGCGATGTCGCGCTCGGCATACGGATGGCGCCTGTACACCCTGTGGCTGACGCTCTCGCTGACCGACAGGGGCAGGACGAGCCGGCCGTTATACGGACAGTACTCCACAAGATTTCTGGCTCCTGGCAGTGCCTTCCACAGGCCGCGCTCCAGCTCGGCTGGCTTCACATCGTTGGCCGCCAGCGTTATCTTCTGGTACCTGCGGTACTGGTATTGGTCAAGGCGTTCAATCCCGTTGTTGCGCTTGGCGGCTATCACGCGCCGCATCAGCTCCACGGCCGGGTTGCCCTTGCGCACATAGCGGCCACGCTTCTTGCTCACCGTCACCTCCCTGATGTGGTGGGTCTTGTTGTACCATTTCGCTGTGTCAGCGTCCAAGCCGGAGCCGGGCTGGGCGTGGCAGAGCCAAGCAGGAAGGGGGAGGAGCAGAAAGAGAACAAGGAGAATGGCCGCTCTCGCGCTCACGCCTCAAACCATTTGTGGTTCAGCTCGCGGCACATCCGCTCGTGGGTGCGGTGCATCTTGAGATACATCAGCGGCATGACGGTCAGCTCCACCACAGGATAGAGGTAGGGCACGCCCGCGAGACACCCCACGAACAGGGTGATGGCACGCAGGTTGTGGGTCAGCATGTTGGTGTATTTCATCAGCGGCAGCGAGCGCGCTCTCACCTCGTCGCGCAGCTCTTGGGGGATGTCGGCGGCATTGGGATAGTGCTGCTGGATGTTCCTGTAGAACACTTGGAAGTTTGGCGTGTCCTTCTCCTGCGCCGCACAGTAGTTGCCATAGAGTGTGTAGTAGAACCTGTCAAACCACTTCTCCTTGGGCAGGGCCTTTACGATGGCGCGCTGCGAGGCGGAGTCGTCAAGCTCGCTCCCCGCCTTGCCCAGGAGGAAGAAGAGATGAATCTGCCGGTAGTAGTCGGCCAGCCGGCACTGGGGCGTGTGGCCGAAGACACCGGCGCAGAAGACAAGGGCCAGCCCCCAAAGGCCCCATCTCACCCCGATGAAGGGGATGGGGTCGTCGAAGATGCGGAGGAAGATGGCAAAATAGATGCACGTGAACCACACATCGCTGGAGAAACCGTCAAGCGCGCGGCCCAGCAGCGAGCGCTGGTTGGTCATGCGGGCGAGCTGTCCGTCGGCGGAGTCGCAGAAGTTGGCCAGGGTGAGCAGCAGCACGCCAAGCAGGTTGTGCGCCAGGTCGGTGTAGTAGAACATCCACCCGGCCGCCGCGCCAAGGAAGAAGGAGAAGATGGTGATGGCATTGGGGGTGATGTGCAACCGCTCGGCGGCCAGTGCCACCAGCAGGCCCATGGGACGGTTGAAATGGATGTCGAGCCACTCCTCCGTGTCGTCCGACTTGAAGGAGGCTCGCAACAGTTCGTTGAATTTTCGCTTGTTCATAATAAAATAGGTGGTCAATATGGTCGTTGGGTCATCCGTTAACAGCCTCCGCTTTTTTGATGTCACCGGCATGGTCGATGTCAAACACTTTGGAGAAAGGCCAGGCTTTCAGCCTGCAGCCGTCGGCGATGAGGGCGCGCTGGAAGTTGCGCATCCTGCTCTCGCTGCGCTCCAGGCAGCCCCGCAGGGTGTCTATGGCCCTCGGGGTGAGACCGTAGATCCCGCCGGAAATGTAGCGGCAGCTGTCCGAACGGTCAAGAAAGGCGGTGATGTCCATGCGGTCATCGGTGGCCACATAGAGCGGCTTCTCGTCGTCAACATAGTCGGTCACGCCCATCATGCCGTCGGCCTCGCCTTGGGCCACGGCCTGTCGGAAGTCATGGATATAGGTGCGAAACTCGTCCTCGGGAAAGATGGTGTCCACCGTGGTCAGACAGAAGGGGCCGTCAGTGAGCCAGGGGCTCAAGGCTGCAAAGCTGTGCATGGAGCTGGGCGTGGTCTTCACCACCACGCGCAGGGGGACTTTCCGTCCGTTCAGTCCGTCACGCTGCACGGCCCTGAGGTGGCGTTCCACCTCGGGGCGCAGGTCGTTGCACACCACGTCTATCTCCTCCGCACCATTGTCCATAAACACTCTGACGAGGCGGTCTACCAGCATCTCGCCCCTCACCTTGACCAAGGGCTTGGGCACACTGACACCCTCGGCCGCCAGCCGGCTTCCTTCTCCGGCTGCAATAATTGCAAATTTCATACGCTAAACAGAACTTTTATTCCGACAGGGCAGCACCGTTCCACCGGCACAGTCCCTGTCACTCCAAGCCTCCCAGCTGCTTTCTGAGAGCCACCAGCTCGTCGCGCACCGCCGCGAGCCGCGCCAGCACCTCGGCGGTCTTGTCGGCACCATCGCGGTTGGAGTTGATAATTTTCTTGGCGGCGGCCAGCTTGAACCCTCTCACCTTCACCAGGTTGTGAATGAGCTTTATCTGCTCTATGTCCTTGTCGGAGTATTGGCGCACCTTGCTCGGCCCCTTTGTCTTGGGCCTGAGATAGGGAAACTCCTGCTCCCAGTAGCGCAGCGTGCTCTCGTTGAGCCCGAACATCTGGGCCACCTCACTGATAGAGTAATACAGTTTGAGCTTCTTTTCTTGGTTCAGTGCCATATCCGCATCTTTACTATTGGTCTGCAAAAGTACAAAAAACCGTGTGATTTGCGTGTGAAACAGCCGAAATATATTTCCAACCGGCAGGTTTTCAGCGCTATTTGATGGTAGGTTGCCTGTTGTTATTTTTCCTTGAACATCGAGGATGTGTTTCTTCCCAACCATCTAAAGAAAGGGTATTCTTCCAGACAAGACTTCATTTTGAGATAGACGAGCATGATAATTGTCATAATAGCCACGCTGCATACGACACAATAATCTGGAGATAATAGGGCTGTCGCAAACATAAAAAGAATGAAAAGGCAGCTTTCACAGATTATTTCCGCACTGATTGTAAGTGGACAAGTAGGCGATAAAGGTTAGGCTATATAGGTTCTCGGCGCTGCTGATTGCCAAAAAAATCAAGATGTGCTCATGATATTCGGGCATAATTCGTACTTTTGCAGACAGCAAGACGGCCTTGTAGGCTTCGCCAAGATGGCAAGCGGAAAGGCGATGGGTAAAGTTATGACCAACGAAGACGAGAAATATATGCGGCGCTGCCTTCAGCTGGCAGCCAACGGAAGGCAGAATGCGAAGCCTAACCCCATGGTGGGCGCGGTGATTGTGGCTGGCGGAAGGATTATTGGCGAGGGCTATCACGTGAGGTGTGGCGAAGGCCATGCCGAGGTGAACGCGTTTGCCTCGGTGAGGGCGGAGGACGAGCCATTGCTGCGCGAGGCCACCATTTATGTGAGTTTGGAGCCATGCGCGCACTATGGAAAGACCCCTCCCTGTGCCGACTTGATTGTCAGCAAGGGCGTGCGCCGGGCCGTGGTGGGCTGCATCGACCCCTTTGCCCAGGTGCAGGGCCGTGGCATCCGCAAGCTGCGCGAGGCCGGCATCGAGGTGGAAGTGGGCGTGCTGCAAGCCGAGTGCGAGGCGCTCAACAGGTGCTTCTTCACCTTTCACCGCGAGCGGCGGCCCTACATCATGCTGAAATGGGCGCAGTCGGCCAATGGTTTCATTGACGACCATGGGCACCCGGTGGCTTTCTCCACCCCCTTCACACGGATGCTGGTTCACAGGCTGCGGTCAGAGGTTGACGCCATCGCCGTGGGCCGTGTCACCGACGAGCGCGAGCGCCCGGGCCTCAACGTGCGCTACTGGAGCGGCCGCTCGCCCCTGCGCCTCGTCATTGACCACGCCCATCCGCTCAACCTCGCCAGTCTGCATGCCCAGCAGGTGCAGTCGCTCCTGGTGGAGGGCGGTGCAAAGACACTGCAATGGTTCATGGACAACGGTCTGTGGGACGAGATTCGCATTGAGACGGCCCCTGTGGCCATCGCCGATGGCACCCGGGCGCCGCAGCTTCCGGCTGGCATCGCCATCCTCTCCTCAGAGAACATTGACGGGAACTGCATAATAAGGTACAAGAAAGGCTGACCGCCACCTGTCTGTTTCACGCCGCCGAAACGACGGCGCGCGCATCCGGCAGAAACGCCATCCCCCGGCTTGGGCACTTGTCCCAGGCCGGGGGATGGCGCATTGTGGCCTACCCTTTCCGTCCGAAGTCGGCGGGCACCTCGCCCCAGCGCTTCGTCTCCCACTTCACCACCGGGTTGCTGTAGGTGTGGGTGCGCAGCCACTGCTCGGCCCGCGCAATGATTTGGTAGAGCTGCTCGGTGCGCGGCGTGCGCCCGAGCTTGGTCTTGCACTGCCGCTTCTTGACCCAGAGGATGGCATTGTAAGAGTCTGAGTAGACGGTGGTGCCGGTGCGTCCCTGCTGCTGGAGCATGGCCAGCGCGTGGACAATGGCCAGAAACTCGCCGATGTTGTTCGTGCCATGGAGCGGCCCGTAGCGGAACACCCGCTGCCCGGTGGCCAAGTCGACACCCTGGTATTCCATCGGCCCCGGGTTGCCGCTGCAGGCCGCGTCAACCGCAATGGCGTCGGCCCTCACCTCGGGAGGCAAGTGCAGCACCGTGTCGTTACGCCAGTCGGGCGGGCTTGGCGGCAGATTGTTACTCATGCTTCACGGCGTTTGCTTACATTCTCTCGGGCACCTCGATGCCCAGCAGGGCCATGCCGTTCTTGATGATTTTGGCCACGTTGCGCGCCAGCACCAGGCGGAATATCTTTGTGGCCTCGTCCTCTTCCTTGAGAATGCTGTAATCGTGATAGAACTGGTTGAACTCCTTGGTCAGCTCGTAGCAGTAGTTGGCGATGCCGCTCGGACTGTAGTCCTTGCCGGCCTGGGCCACGGCTGCGCCAAACTCGTTCATCTTCTGAATCAGCTCAGCCTCCTTGACACTCACCGGGGCCCCGTCCGGCAGGCTGCCGGCACTGATGCCCTGGTCGGCCGCCTTGCGCAGGATGCTGCGTATGCGGGCGTAGGTGTACTGGATGAACGGCCCGGTGTTGCCGTTGAAGTCGATGCTCTCCTCGGGGTTGAACAGCATGTTCTTGCGGGCGTCCACCTTGAGGATGAAATATTTCAGCGCGCCCATGCCCACGATGCGCGCTATCTCGCTTCGCTCGCTCTCAGAGATGTCGTCGAACTTGCCCAGCTCCTCGCTTGTCTTGCGGGCGTCGGCAATCATCTCGGCCACCAGGTCGTCAGCGTCCACCACGGTACCCTCGCGGCTCTTCATCTTGCCGTTGGGCAGCTCCACCATGCCATAGGAGAAGTGCACCAGCTCCTTGCCCCACTTGAAGCCCAGGCGGTCAAGCAGGATGGAGAGCACCTGGAAGTGGTAGTTCTGCTCGTTGCCCACCACATAGATCATCTTGTCGATGGGATAGTCCTTGAAGCGCATCTCGGCCGTGCCGATGTCCTGCGTCATGTACACGCTGGTGCCGTCGGAGCGGAGCAGCAGCTTCTGGTCGAGCCCCTCGCCGGTGAGGTCGGCCCACACGCTGTTGTCGGGCTTGCGGAAGAAGAGGCCCTTGGCCAGCCCCTCCTCCACCTTCGCCTTGCCTTTGAGGTAGGTGTCACTCTCGTAGTAAATCTTGTCGAAGCTCACGCCGAGTGCCTTGTAGGTCTCGGCGAACCCGGCGTACACCCAGTCGTTCATCCGCTTCCAGAGCGCGCGCACCTCGGGGTCGTTCTGCTCCCACTTCACCAGCATGGCGTGCGCCTCCTTGATGAGGGGGGCCTCCTCCTTGGCCTTCTTCTCGGCAGCCTCCTCGTCCATGCCGCCGGCCACATACTGCGCCTTGAGCTGCTTCACCTCCTCGCGGTAGTGCTTGTCGAAGGCCACATAGTAGTCGCCGATAAGGTGGTCGCCCTTCTTGCCGCTGCTCTCGGGCGTCTCGCCGTTGCCCCACTTGAGCCAGGCGAGCATGGACTTGCAGATGTGTATGCCGCGGTCGTTGACGATGTTGGTCTTGACCACGCGGTTGCCGTTGGCCTCCATGATCTGCGCCAGGCTCCAGCCCAGCAGGTTGTTGCGCACGTGGCCGAGGTGCAGGGGCTTGTTGGTGTTGGGCGACGAGTACTCGATCATCACCAGCGGGCTGCCGGCCGTGGCCTTGCGCTCGCCAAAGTGGGGGTCGCTGTCAATGTCGCGGAGCATCTGCCGCCAGGCCTCCTGGGCCACGACGAGGTTGAGGAAGCCCTTGACCACGTTGTAGCCCGCCACCGCGTCGCAGTGTGCGGCGAGATACCGGCCCAGCTCCTCGCCCACCTCCTCGGGCTTCTTGCGGGCCATCTTCACGAAGGGGAACACCACCAGCGTGAGGTTCCCCTCGAACTCGCGCTTCGTCTTCTGCAACTGCACCATCTTCACGGGTGCCTCCTGGCCGTAGAGTGTCCTGACACCCTCCAGCACCTTACCGGTTATCTGACTTTCGATATTCATAGTTCTGAAATGAAGAATGAAGAGTGATTACATTCTCTCGTGCGCCTGGCGCGCGATGACATCCAGCTGCTGCTCGCGCGTGAGGTCGATGAACTTCACGGCATACCCGCTCACGCGGATGGTGAAGTTGGCATACTCGGGCTTCTCGGGATGCTCCATGGCGTCGCGCAGCTTGTCCATGCCGAACACGTTGACGTTCAGGTGGTGGGCGCCGCGGCTGAAATAGCCGTCGAGCACGCCCACGAGCGTGCGGCTGCGCTCCTCGTCACTGTGCCCCAGCGTGTCGGGGCTGATGGTCTGGGTGTTCGAGATGCCGTCGAGGGCATACTCGTAAGGCAGCTTGGCCACCGAGTTGAGCGAGGCCAGCAGGCCGTTCTTCTCCGCGCCGTAGCTGGGGTTGGCCCCGGGCGCCAGCGGCGTTCCGCCGCGCCGGCCGTCGGGCAGGTTGCCCGTGTACTTGCCGTACACCACGTTCGAGGTGATGGTGAGGATGCTTGTCGTGGGCTCGCTGTCGCGGTAGGTCTTGTGCTTGCGTATCTTGGTGACAAACGTCTTGAGCAGCCACACGGCAATGTCGTCGGCGCGGTCGTCGTCGTTGCCATAGCGGGGGAAGTCGCCCTCGGCCACGTAGTCAACGTTGAAGCCCTCCTCGTCGCGCACCATCCGCACCTTGGCATACTTCACCGCCGAGATGGAGTCGACCACGTGCGAGAAGCCGGCGATGCCGGTGGCGAAGGTGCGGCGCACGTCGGTGTCGATGAGCGCCATCTCGGCCGCCTCGTAAAAGTACTTGTCGTGCATGTAGTGGATGAGGTTGAGCGTGTTCACGTACACCCCGGCCAGCCAGTCCATGGCCTGGTCGAAGCGCGGCGCCAGCTCCTCCCACGTGAGATACTCGTCACGGATGGGGCGGAAGCCCGGCGCCACCTGCTCGCGGCTCTTGGCGTCCACGCCGCCGTTGCAGGCATAGAGCAGACACTTGGCCAGGTTGGCCCGCGCGCCGAAGAACTGCATCTCCTTGCCCGTCTGGGTGGCGCTCACGCAGCAGCAGATGGAGTAGTCGTCGCCCCACACGGGACGCATCACCTCGTCGTTCTCATACTGTATCGAGCTGGTGGTCACCGAGATGGAGGCCGCGTAGCGCTTGAAGCCGTCCGGGAGCCGTGGGCTGTACAGCACGGTGAGGTTGGGCTCGGGACTGGGCCCCATGTTCTCCAGCGTGTGCAGGAAGCGGAAGTCGTTCCTGGTCACCATGTGCCGCCCGTCCACTCCGATGCCGCCCACTTCCAGGGTGGCCCACACGGGGTCGCCGCTGAACAGCTGGTTATAGGAGGGGATGCGGGCGAACTTCACCATGCGGAACTTCATCACCAGGTGGTCGATGAGTTCCTGGGCCTCGCTCTCGGTGAGTGTGCCCTCGCGGAGGTCACGGCTGATGTAGATGTCAAGGAAGGTCGACACGCGGCCCACCGACATGGCGGCGCCGTTCTGGGTCTTGATGGCGGCCAGGTAGCCGAAATAGAGCCACTGCACGGCCTCGCGGGCGCTGCCGGCCGGCTGCGAGATGTCGTAGCCGTAGATTTCGGCCATGCGCTTCATCTCCCTGAGGGCCTTGATTTGCATGGAAATCTCCTCGCGCAGCCGGATGACGCCGTCGCTCATCACGCCGCAGCCGCAGTTGCGCTTGTCGCTCTCCTTCTGGGCAATGAGGAAGTCAATGCCGTAGAGGGCCACGCGGCGGTAGTCGCCCACGATGCGCCCGCGCCCGTAGGTGTCGGGCAGGCCGGTGAGGATGTGGTTGTGGCGCACGGACTTCATTTCCTCCGTGTAGGCGTCAAACACGCCGTCGTTGTGGGTCTTGCAGTATTTGGTGAAAATCTCGTGCAGCTTCTCTGAGGGCTGGTAGCCGTAGGTTGTGCAGGCCTGCTCGGCCATCTTGATGCCGCCAAAGGGCATGAAGGCGCGCTTGAGCGGCTTGTCGGTCTGCAGTCCCACCACCTTCTCCAGCTCCTTGGTGCCGGGGCCGATGTAGCCGGGGCCGTAGGCTGTCATGCCCGACACGACCTCGGTCTCCATGTCGAGCACGCCTCCCTTGGCCCGCTCCTCGCGCTGCAGCTCCTGGAGCTGGCCCCAGAGCTGGCGGGTGGCCGCTGTCGGCCCGGCCAGGAACGACTCGTCACCGTCGTAGGCGGTGTAGTTGTTCTGAATAAAATCTCGCAAATTCACTTCGGATGTCCACAGGGTTCCCCTGAACCCTCGCCATTCTTTTCTCATAAATCCTTACTGGTGATAATAAAAAAAATAATTCGTTCTGGTTGCTATTCGGATGCAAAGGTACAACATTTTCGGCACATCAGGCCATAAGTTCGCCTCATCTTCACCTCAAACCTGTCATCCGACGCCGCCGCGGTGGCCGCTTTTTACGGGCGGCTTGCAGCCGGCAGCGCTGGAGCCACCGTCTGCAACAGCTCCCGCACTGACGGCAGCAAACAGTGTTAACAAACCTTTCAACTCTTAAATTTCACCACGGTCAAAACCCGAAATCCTTGCGTTTTTCCGAACCGAAAGGCCGCTGGCTTCAACCGCTGCACGCTCGTGTGTGCACCGGCAAGCAGCTGGCTGTGTGCAAGATAATGTTTTTCATCGTGATCTGTGCAAAATACGGCTCTGCAAAACGGTCTGTTCGGGCACGCCAAAAGGGCTGTATGACGCGGCAGGACGGTGCATCCCGGCAAGCCAAACGCGCCGTCCCGCCGCGTCATCCGGGCCGTTTCACAGTCAAGGGGGGCCTCAACCACAAGGCCAACGGCCTTTTGCCTGCTTTCCGCAGGACATTTGCGGCATGCCGCGCGCTATCTCACCCTAGTCCGGGAGAGAATGAATTGTTAAACAGAAGGGGGGCTGAATGTTAATTTTTGTGCTTTTCCAACAGCTCAACCATCAGTCGGGCGGCATTGTCGGGCGCACCCTCGCCGCCCAGCAGCCGGCGCACTTCGCCATAGCCGGCAAGCATCTTTTCGCGAGCGTCTCCGCCCGGGAGGACGGCCAGCAGGTGGCGGCGGATGTTGTCAACCGTAAAGGTGTCGGCCACCAGCTCGGGCACCACCTCGCGGCCGGCAATGAGGTTGACCAGCGAGATGTAAGGTACTTTGAGCAGCCGGCGGCGCAAAAAGGCGACGAGCCTGGGCAGCGGCGTCCTGTAGCACACCACCTGGGGCACGCCGAACAGGGCGGTCTCGAGGGTGGCGGTGCCGCTGGTCACGAGGGCGGCCGTGGCCTGGGCCAGCAGCGGATAGGTCTGGTTGCGCACCACGCGCACGGGGTAGCCGGCGAGCAGGGGGCGGTAAACGGCCATGTCCACGCCGGGGGCGGCGGCCACCACCAGCTCGTAGCGGCTGGCAAGGCCGGCCGAGGCGCGGAGCATGGCGGGCAGGTTGTCACGGATTTCCTGCACGCGGCTGCCGGCGAGCAGGGCGACCACGGGACGGCCGCCAGGGGCTGCGCCGCGGAAGGTGCGGCGGAAGGCGCTCACCTCGTCGGCCGTGGGGTTGCCCACATAGTGGATGGGGTAATGGTGCTTGCGCTCGAAGAAGGGCACCTCGAACGGCAGGATGGAGAACAGCTGGTCTACGTTGCGCCTGATGTCCTTGATGCGGTATTCCTTCCAGGCCCATATCTTGGGCGCGATATAGTAGAACACGGGTATCCGCGTGTGGCGTTTCACATAGCGGGCCATGCTGAGGTTGAAGCCGGGATAGTCGACCAGAATCACCACGTCGGGCTGCCACGCCACGATGTCGCGCCTGCACAGGCGCATGCCGGCGAGGATAGCGGGCAGGTGGAGGAGCACGGGGACAAAGCCCATATAGGCCAGTTTGCGGTAGTGGCGCACGCGGTGGCCGCCCTGGGCGGCCATCAGGTCGCCGCCGAAAAAGCGGAAGTCGGCCCGGGGGTCGCGGCGCTTGAGGGCCTCCATCAGGCGCGAGGCGTGCAGGTCGCCGCTGGCCTCGCCAACGATAAGGTAGTATTTCATGGGGCGGTTGTCAGCAGTCAAGCAGTCCCTTGACCAGCCCCACGGCCTCGTGGGCGGTCACATCAATGCGCGTTGGGGTGACGGCCACATAGCCGTGGGCGAGGGCCCAGCTGTCAGTGTCCTCGGCCCGGGGCTCGTCGTCAGTGTACTCGCCCACCATCCAATAGTAGTCGTAGCCGCGCGGGTGGCGGCACTTCACCACCTCGCGCCCCCACGAGCCGTAGGCCATGCGGCACACGCGGACGCCGCGGAACGACGGGGCCAGGGGGAAGTTGACATTGAGGCAGACCCCGCGGGGCAGCCCGCCGGCCAGCACGCGGGCCGTCATGTCGCGGACATAGGGTACAAGCGGCTCGAAATCGGCCTCTTCCCTGTGGTCGCACAGCGAGAAGGCCACAGAGGGGATGTGCTTCATGCAACCCTCGAGGGTGACCCCCATTGTGCCCGAGTAGTGCACGTTGACCGAGGCGTTGTCGCCATGGTTTATGCCGCCTATCACCATGTCGGGGCGGCGGCCGGCGCAGAGCTGGCTCAAGGCCATCTTCACGCAGTCGACGGGGGTGCCGTTGCACGACCACACCTCAAGGCCCTCCTCGCTGCGGCGGAGCTTGAGGGTGAGGGGTGTTGCCGACGAGAAGGCGCACGCGAAGCCGCTGCGGGGCGACTCGGGGGCGCAGACCAGCAGGCGGGCCAGGGAGCGCAGGGCGCGCACAAGCGCCAGGAGGCCGGGGGCAGAGTAGCCGTCATCGTTGGAGATGAGGATAAAGGGTTGCTGTTCAGTCATGTTCGTCAAAGGATATTTTCAAGATGCAAAAATACTAAAAATGGCCGATACATGGCGTTTTCTCGCCCAAAATGTATATCTTTGCAAACTAGAACACTAAGTTTTTGACTGCAAATGGGTAAAATCATCGCATTAGCAAACCAGAAAGGTGGCGTGGGAAAGACGACCACAACCATCAACCTTGCGGCCTCGCTGGCCACGCTCGAAAAGAGCGTGCTGGTGGTCGACGCCGACCCGCAGGCCAATGCCTCGAGCGGACTGGGCGTGGACATCAAGAGTGTGGACTGTTCGCTATACGAGTGCATCATTGACCATGCCGACGTGCGCGACGCCATCTACACAACCGACATTGACGGACTGGACATCATCCCCAGCCACATCGACCTGGTGGGCGCGGAAATCGAGATGCTCAACCTGAACGACCGCGAAAAGGTGCTCAAGAACCTGCTGGCGCCCATCAAGGACGACTACGACTACATTCTGATTGACTGCAGCCCCTCGCTGGGCCTCATCACGGTGAACTCGCTGACGGCCGCCGACTCGGTGATCATCCCCGTGCAGTGCGAGTACTTCGCGCTGGAGGGCATCAGCAAGCTGCTCAACACCATCAAGATTATCAAGAGCAAGCTCAACCCGGGACTGGAGATCGAGGGGTTCCTGCTGACCATGTATGACTCGAGGCTGCGGCTGGCCAACCAGATCTACGACGAGGTGAAGCGGCACTTCCAGGAGCTGGTGTTCAAGACGGTGATCCAGCGCAACGTGAAGCTGAGCGAGAGCCCGAGCCACGGGCTGCCGGTGATTCTCTACGACGCTGACTCGACGGGCAGCAAGAACCACCTGGCGCTGGCCAAGGAGATTATCAACAAGAACTGAGGCGGCGCCCCGGCTGGCCGCGCCGCAGGGCGCAGCGGACGGGGCACGCCCAAAGAAGCAAGCAGAGACGAATGGCTGTACACAAGAAATACAACAAGAACGTGCTGGGGCGCGGACTGGACGACATCGGCAGCGGCCGCGGACTGGACGCACTGATTGACACCGGCGACGTGCGCACGCAAGGGTCGTCGAACCTCAGCGAGATTGCGCTCGACCAGATTGAGCCGAACCCCAACCAGCCCCGCCGCGAGTTTGACGAGGAGGCGCTGCGGGAACTGGCCAGCAGCATCCGCGAGATAGGCATCATCCAGCCCATCACACTGAGGCAGACCGCCGGGGGGAAATATCAGATTGTCGCCGGCGAACGGCGCTGGCGGGCCTCGCAGCTGGCCGGACTGAAAGCCATACCCGCCTACATCAGGACCGTGGAGGACGAGGGGGTGATGGAAATGGCGCTGGTGGAGAACATCCAGCGCGAGGACCTCAACGCCATCGAGATAGCGCTGGCCTACGAGCACCTGGCCGAGACCACGGGGCTCACACAGGAGAAAATATCGGAGCGCGTGGGCAAGAGCCGCGCGGCCGTGACCAACTATATGCGGCTGCTCAAGCTGCCGGCACAGGTGCAGATGGCCCTGAAGAACAAGGTCATCGACATGGGCCACGCGCGCGCACTGCTGGCCCTGGACAGCCCGAGCATGCAAATCAAGCTGTTCAAGGAGATAGAGAAGAACGGCTACTCCGTGAGAAAGGTGGAGGAAATGGTGCAGATGCTCAAGAGCGGCGAGGACGTGGCCACGGCGCGCAAGCGGATTGCGGCCAAGGCGCAGCTGCCCGAGGAGTTCAACGTGCTGAAGAACAGGCTGGCCGACTTCTTCAAGACCAAGGTGCAGATGACTTGCTCGCCCAAGGGCAAGGGCAAAATCAGCATCTCCTTTGACAACGAGGAGCAGCTCGAACAGATAATGCACGCCCTTGACGGCGCCAAGTGAACAAGAGAGTGACCGGTGGAATGAGAACGGAGTGCATTCGCATGTGCCAGCGTCTTGTCGCCGGCACGCTGCTGCTCGCAATGCCGGCATGGGCCGGCGCACAGCTTGCCGAGGGGGCTGCGGCGGCACAGGCCGTGGCCGCTGAGGCCGCTGAGGCCGGCGCGGACAGCGCCGTGACGGCCGCAACAGTGGCCATCACGGCGGACGACAGTCTGGCGCGGGCCGGTTCGGCAGCCGCCGGCGAGGCGGCAGGGAGGGTGAAGGCAAAGCCCCACCGCGACTGGAGCACATGGAAGCCGGACCCGCAGCGGGCGCTGTGGATGGCGCTGGTGCTGCCCGGCGGCGGACAGATATACAACCGCAAGTACTGGAAGCTGCCCATCATCTACGGCGGCTTCATGGGCTGCCTCTACGCCATGAACTGGAACAACATGATGTACCGCGACTACTCGCAGGCTTACCTTGACATCATGGACAGCGACCCCAACACGTGCAGCTACAACAAGTTCCTGCACCTGGGCAAGAAGATAGACAGCTCGAACGAGGACCGCTACAAGACTATCTTCAAGAAACGGAAAGACAGGTACCGCCGGTGGCGCGACATGAGCTTCTTCTGCATGGTCGGGGTCTACGCGCTCTCGGTCATCGACGCCTACGTGGACGCCGAGCTGTCGGAGTTTGACATCTCGAAAGACCTGAGCCTGAGGGTCGAGCCGGCTGTGATGGGCAGCGGGGCGGGGCTGCGCACGGGCAGCGCCTCTGTGGGACTTCAGTGCAGCCTGCGCTTCTGAGGCGGCGCTGCCGGGCGGCAGCCATAGCGAACAATCACTAGTGTATAATATAATATAAATAATGTGGAGTAAGATTTCAAAGACCATTAGCATAACTCTGATGCTGTTTCCGCTTGCCCTCCAGGCGCAGACAGGCCACGGTGACGACGAGATTGTCGTCAAGGACAAGGAGGGGAACGAGGAGGCCATCGACCTGCCGGAGGGCATGACACACGATGTGGACAGTCTGATAAACCTCTACATGGCCAAGAAGTATATGGTGGAGGCTGACGACTGCCAGATGCGCGACGTGAACCCGGTGTTCGAGGACGAGGTGTACAAGGACCGGCTGAGCCGGATTCCCTCGGTAATCGAGATGCCCTACAACGACGTGGTGCGCAAGTTCATCGACCTTTACAGCGGAAAGCTGCGCCACTCGGTCAGCTACATGCTGGGGGCTTCCAACTTTTACATGCCGATATTCGAAGAGGCGCTGGAGGCATACCAGCTGCCGCTGGAGCTGAAATACCTGCCGGTGATCGAGTCGGCGCTCAACCCGACAGCCGTGTCGCGCGTGGGCGCCACCGGACTGTGGCAGTTTATGATTACCACAGGCAAGATGTACGGGCTGAACGTCAACTCGCTGGTGGACGACAGGCGCGACCCCATCAAGGCGTCGTACGCCGCCGCACAGTACCTGAAGGACCTTCACAAGATTTTCGGCGACTGGAACCTGGTGATAGCGGCCTACAACTGCGGGCCGGAGACCGTCAACAAGGCCATACGACGCTCGAAAGGAGAGACCGACTACTGGCGCATCTACCCCTACCTGCCCAAGGAGACCAGGGGCTACGTGCCGGCATTCATCGCAGCCAACTACATCATGACCTACTACTGCGACCACAACATCTGCCCGATGAGGACACGGCTCCCGGACAAGACGGACACGGTGATGGTGAACAGGGACGTACACTTCGAACAGATAGCGGCGGTGACGGGCATGGAGAAAGAGCAGCTGCGCGCACTGAACCCGAGCTACCGGCGCGACGTGGTGCCCGGCAAGACGGAGCCGTCGTGTCTGAGACTGCCGCAGACAAGGATGGCGCAGTTCATCGACATGGAGGACTCCATCTACAGCTACAAGACCGACTCGCTGCTGACCAAGCGCACCGAAGTGGCGGTGAACAAGGAGACGCCGGCCTACTCGAAGCGCAGCGGGCGCAGCAGCCGGCACAAGTCATCCTACAAGAGGTCGAGAAGGAAGCGCACAAGGTCGGTGACCATACGCTCCGGACAGACGCTGTCGGAGATTGCCAGGCGCAACGGCACCACCGTGGCAAGGATCAAGAGGCTCAACGGCATCAAGGGATCAAACATCAGGGCCGGCAAGAGACTGAGGGTAAGATAAAACAACAGGGCCTATGACTGACGACCAGCTAACAAGAGAGGCGGCCGATGACAAGATGATCACCGGGGCGTTCGACCACCTGCTGCAAACCTACATGGCTTCGCGGCACCGGCAGAAAATTGACATCATCACCAAGGCTTTCAACTTTGCAAGGCAGGCGCACAAGGGGGTGCGACGGCTGTCGGGCGAGCCTTACATCATGCACCCCATCGCCGTGGCGCAGATTGCCTGCGAGGAGGTGGGGCTGGGCTCGACGAGCATCAGCGCCGCACTGCTCCACGATGTGGTGGAGGACACCGACTACACCATCGAGGACATCGAGAACATCTTTGGCCCTAAGATTGCGCGCATCGTTGACGGACTGACCAAAATCAGCGGCGGCATCTTCGGCGAACAGGCGTCGGCACAGGCCGAGAACTTCAAGAAGCTGCTGCTCACCATGAGCGATGACATCAGGGTTATCCTCATCAAAATCTGCGACCGGCTGCACAACATGCGCACGCTGGAGAGCCAGCCGCCCAACAAGCAGTACAAGATTGCCGGCGAGACGCTCTATATCTACGCCCCGCTGGCCAACCGCCTGGGGCTGTACAAGATAAAGACGGAGCTGGAAGACCTGAGCTTCCGCTACGAACACCCGGAGGAGTATGCATCCATCCAGAAGAAGCTGGCCTCGACACAGGCCTCGCGCCACGAACTGTTCGACAGCTTCACACAGCCCATCAAGGAGGCCCTCGACAAGATGGGCTTCAAATACACCATCAAGGAACGCGTGAAGAGCCCTTATTCCATTTGGAACAAGATGCAGAACAAGCACGTGACGTTCGAGGAAATCTATGACATCCTGGCCGTGCGCATCATCTTCACGCCAAAGAAGCGGGAGGACGAAATCAACGAGTGCTTCAACATCTACGTGGCCATCAGCAAGATTTACAAGTCGCACCCGGACAGGCTGCGCGACTGGCTCAACCACCCAAAGGCCAACGGCTACCAGGCGCTGCACGTGACACTGATGTCGAAGCAGGGCCGGTGGATAGAGGTGCAGATCCGCTCGGACCGCATGGACGAGATTGCCGAGCAGGGATTTGCCGCACACTGGAAATACAAGGAGGGCGACTCGGCCGAAATCTCCGAGGACGAGGGCGAGCTCAACGACTGGCTGCGCACCATCAAGGAGATTCTGGACGACCCGCAGCCCAACGCCATAGACTTTCTTGACGCCATCAAGCTGAACCTCTTCGCCTCGGAAATATTCGTATTCACGCCAAAGGGCGAAATCAAGACGATGCCGGCAGGGTGCACGGCGCTCGACTTCGCCTTCTCCATCCACACGTTCCTCGGCAGCCACTGCATCGGCGCAAAGGTGAACCACAAGCTGGTTCCGCTGAGCCACAAGCTGCAGAGCGGCGACCAGGTGGAAATACTCACGTCGAAGTCGCAGCACATACAGCCCTCGTGGGTCAACTTCGTGTCAACGGCAAAGGCACGCGCTAAGATACAGGCCATCCTGCGGCGCGACAGCAGGGAAATCCAGAAGCGCGGCGAGGAGGTGTTCACGGAGTTCATGCAGAAGAACGGCCTGCCCGTGACGGGGGCGGCGGCCGACCGGCTCGCCGCATTCCATGACATTGACAAGCGCGAGGACTTCTACCTGGCCCTGGGCGAGAAGACCGTGATTCTAGGCGAGAAAGACATGGACGAGCTGAAAGGGAAGCGGAAGAAGGCAAGCGCGGCAAAGGGCTGGCGCAAGTTCGTACCGTTCCTTAACAGCACGCCGAAAGACCGCAAGGACGAGGGGGAGGGGCAGCCACCGCTGTTTGTGGTGCCTGAAAAGTTCGACAGGAAGAAGCCCATCTACGTCACCGACGACAACATCAAGCAGTACAAGTTCATGAACTGCTGCCACCCGATACCGGGCGACGACATCCTGGGATTCATCGACAACAAGAACCAGATCGAGATACACAAGCGGGCATGCCCGGTGGCCGACAAGCTCAAGACAAGCTATGGCAACCGAATACTCGACGCGAAGTGGGAGATGCACAAGCGGCTGTTCTTCGACGCAACAATCCAGCTGGAGGGCATCGACCGCATAGGGCTGCTCAACGAGGTGACCAACGTGATTTCACAACAGATGAACGTCAACATCCACAAGGTGAACATCACCTGCGAGGAAGGCATCTTCACGGGCACACTGGAGCTGAGGGTCTACGACCGGGACAACGTGAAGGAGATTATGAACAACCTCAAGAAGATTGGCGACCTCAAGGAGGTGAAACAGATAATGTAGAACCGCACCTGCGCGGAAGGGCGGAGACGCAAGCGCAGGCGCAAAAGGAAGACAGGCAAAACATGAAAAGGAGATTATCCATAGCCATTGCGGCGGCACTGCTGGCGGCAGCCACCGGGTTCGCACACGAGGCAAAGGCAGCCAACCCCTACGACAACCCGGACACGCTGGTGGTGGCGAGAGACGGCACCGGCCAGTTCCGCACGGTGGACGAGGCCCTGGAGGTGTGCCGCGCGTTCATGGACTATCACAAGGTGATTCTCGTGAAAAAGGGCACCTACAAGGAAAAGCTCACGGTGCCGCAATGGCTCACCAACATCGAAATACTGGGCGAAGACCGCGACAACACAGTGATCACCTACGACGACCATGCCAACATCAAGACTGCTGAAAGGCCCAAGGGCATGGGCACATTCCGCACCTACACGGTAAGGGTGCAGGGAAGCTACATCACGTTCAAGAACATCACCATCGAAAACAACGCCGCAAGGCTGGGACAGGCCGTGGCACTCCACACCGAGGGCGACCACCTGCGCTTCGTCAACTGCCGGCTGCTGGGCAACCAGGACACCGTCTACACGGGCACGCCGGGCACGCGCCTGCTGTTCAAGGACTGCTATATCGAGGGAACAACCGACTTCATCTTCGGCCCGGCAACGGCGCTGTTCGAGAACTGTGAGATTCACAGCAAGGCCAACTCCTATATCACCGCGGCATCAACACCCAAGGACCAGGCCGTCGGCTACGTGTTCGACCACTGCCGGCTGACAGCCGGCAAGGGCGTGACCAAGGTGTACCTGGGCCGCCCATGGCGCGACTACGGCTACACGCTGTTCGTGAACTGCGAGCTGGGAGCGCACATACGCCCCGAGGGATGGCACCACTGGACCAAGGAGCGCGAGCTGACCGCACGCTACATGGAGTGCGGAAACACAGGCCCCGGGGCCGCAACGGACAAGCGCGTGAGCTGGAGCCGGCAGGTGGGCAAGAAGGAAGCGCAGCGGGCCATCGGCAGCTTCAAGTGACCGCCATTGGCCAAAAGCCCGCCAAGGCCGGCCGGCCATGCACAGCAGACAATCAGACATAACGATAAAAACTTAAAATTATGAGTTTAAAAATTGTAGTGCTTGCCAAGCAAGTACCCGACACCCGCAATGTGGGGAAGGACGCGATGACCGCCGAGGGCACCGTGAACCGCGCCGCACTGCCGGCTATCTTCAACCCTGAAGACCTGAACGCACTCGAACAGGCCCTGCGCCTCAAGGAGCAGAACCCGGGATCAACCGTGGGCATCCTCACCATGGGCCCTCCACGCGCGTCCGAAGTCATCCGCCAAGGCCTCTACCGCGGGGCCGACACGGGCTGGCTGCTCACCGACCGGCTGTTTGCCGGAGCCGACACGCTGGCCACAAGCTATGCGCTGGCCACGGCCATCAGGAAGATTGGCAACGTTGACATTGTCATCGGAGGACGGCAGGCCATCGACGGCGACACGGCACAGGTGGGCCCGCAGGTGGCCCAGAAGCTGGGCCTCAACCAGGTGACCTACGCCGAGGAAATACTGAAATGCGAAAACGGGAAGCTCACCATACGCCGGCAGATTGACGGCGGCGTGGAGACCGTCGAGGCTCCCCTGCCCGTGGTGGTAACGGTAAACGGAAGCGCAGCCCCCTGCCGCCCGTGCAACGTGAAGCTGGTGATGAAATACAAGCGCGCCACAGCCCCGATGGAGCGCACGGCCGACATGCCTTACCAGGAACTGTATGCCCAGCGCCCCTACCTGACACTCACGCAGTGGTCGGTGGCCGACGTGGACGGCGACCCCAAGCAGTGCGGCCTCAGCGGCTCGCCAACCAAGGTGAAGGCAGTGCAGAACATCGTGTTCCAGGCCAAGGAGAGCAAGACACTCTCAGCTTCAGACAGTGACATCGAGGGACTCGTCAAGGAGCTGCTTGACGAGAAGATTATCGGATAAGAAAAAGGGAGAGGACTAAAGATGAACAACGTTTTTGTATATTGTGAGACAGAAGGCACCCAGGTACAGGAAGTGTCGCAGGAACTGCTAACCAAGGGACGCAAGCTGGCCAACCAGCTTGGCGTGGAGCTGCACGCCGTGGTTGCCGGGACAGACATCAAGGGAAAGGTGGAGCAGCAGATTCTTCCCTACGGCGTAGACAAGCTCTTTGTCTTCGACGGCAAGGGACTGTTCCCCTACACCTCAGCCCCCCACACCGACATACTCGTGAACCTCTTTAAGGAGGAGAAGCCGCAGATATGCCTCATGGGCGCCACCGTGATCGGCCGCGACCTCGGCCCTCGCGTGTCGTCATCGCTCACCAGCGGCCTCACCGCCGACTGCACCGAACTGGAAATAGGCCCGTACGACGACAAGAAGAGCGGCCGCCACTATGACAACCTGCTCTATCAGATTCGTCCGGCCTTTGGCGGCAACATCGTGGCCACCATCGTCAACCCCGACCACAGGCCTCAGATGGCCACCGTGCGCTCGGGTGTCATGCAGAAGGCGGCCTATGAAGGCAAGGCCAAAGGCGAGGTGGCTTACCCCGAGGTGGACAGGTATGTGTCGGCAGAGGCTTATGTTGTCAAGGTGATCGACCACCATGTGGAGGCCGCCAGGCACAACCTCAAGGGCGCACCCATCGTGGTGGCCGGCGGCTACGGCGTGGGGTCCAAGGAGGGATTCGACCAGCTATTCCAGCTCGCCAGACTGCTCCACGGCGAGGTGGGCGGCAGCCGCGCAGCCGTGGATGCCGGATGGATAGACCACGACAGGCAGATCGGGCAGACGGGAGTCACCGTCCACCCCAAGGTTTACATCGCCTGCGGCATCTCGGGACAGATTCAGCACATCGCCGGAATGCAGGACTCGGGCATCATCATCTCCGTGAACAGCGACCCCGAGGCTCCCATCAACAAGATTGCCGACTACGTTATCGTGGGCACGGTCGAGGAGGTTGTCCCCAAACTGATCAAATATTATAAAGCAAACAACAAGTAACGACAGAGGCTTACAGACAATGGCAAATTACTATACCGACCACCCGGTGTTCGATTTCTACCTGAATCACCCGGAAATGAAGCGCATCGTTGAACTCAAAGAGCGCAACTTCACCGACAAGGACACGTATGCTGACGCTCCCGTTGACTTCGACGACGCCATAGAGAACTACAAACGGCTGCTCGAAATCACAGGCGACATCGCCGCCAACATCATCGAGCCCAACAGCGAGGACGTTGACCTTGAGGGCCCGCACCTGGAGAACGGACGCATGGTTTACGCCTCCAAGACCTTTGACAACCTGGACGCCACGCGCAAGGCCGGCCTCTGGGGCGTGTCAATGCCGCGCCGCTACGGCGGCCTTAACCTGCCCATCACCCCCTACTCCATGGCCTCGGAGATTGTGGCCGCAGCCGATGCGGGCTTCCAGAACATCTGGAGCCTCCAGGACTGCATCGAGACACTCTATGAGTTTGGCTCGGAGGAGCAGCGCAAGAAGTACATCCCGCGGGTGTGCGCCGGCGAGACCATGTCAATGGACCTCACGGAGCCTGACGCCGGATCAGACCTCCAGCGCGTGATGCTCAAGGCCAGCTACGACAAGGAGAACGGCTGCTGGCGGCTGAACGGCGTGAAGCGGTTTATCACCAACGGCGACTCCGACATCCACCTGGTACTGGCACGCTCCGAGGAGGGCACGCACGACGGTCGCGGACTGTCAATGTTCATCTACGACAAGCGCGACGGAGGCGTCACTGTGCGCCACATCGAGCACAAGCTCGGCATCCACGGCTCGCCAACCTGCGAGCTGGTGTACAAGAACGCGAAGTGCGAGCTGTGCGGAAGCACCCGGCTGGGCCTCATCAAGTATGTGATGGCACTGATGAACGGGGCGCGCCTGGGCATCGCGGCACAGAGTGTCGGCGTGAGCCAGGAGGCTTACAACGAGGCGCTGGCCTACGCCAGGGAGCGCAAGCAGTTTGACACGGCCATCATCAACTTCCCTGCTGTGTATGACATGCTGAGCCGCATGAAGGCCAGGCTGGACGCCGGCCGGAGCATTCTCTACCAGACAGCGCGCTATGTGGACATCTACAAGGCTCTCGATGACATCGCCCGCGAGCGCAAGCTCACCCCCGAGGAGCGCGCCGAGCAGAAGAAATACACCCGGCTGGCCGACGCTTTCACACCGCTGGCCAAGGGCATGAACTCGGAATATGCCAACCAGAACGCCTACGACGCCATCCAGATTCACGGCGGCTCGGGCTTCATCATGGAGTACAAGAGCCAGCGCCTCTACCGCGACGCGCGCATCTTCTCCATCTACGAGGGAACCACGCAGCTGCAGGTCGTGGCGGCCATCCGCTACATCACCAACGGAACTTACCTCAACATCATCAGGGAGATGATGGAGCGCCCCATCTGCGAATGTGCGGCACCGCTGCGCGAGCGCATCGGAAAGCTGGTCGAACTGTACGAGGACGCACTGGGCTATGTGAAGGAACAGGGCAACCAGGGCGTGCAGGACTTCCTGGCGCGCCGTCTCTACGAGATGACCGCCGACATCATCATGGCCCTCCTGCTGCTCGAGGATGCCACCCGCGCGCCCGAACTGTTCAGGAAGAGCGCCAACGTCTTCGTGCGCCATGCCGAGGCCGAGTGTACTGCCCACCACGCCTACATCAAGGCTTTCAAGGCCGAAGACCTTGAGAGTTTCAAGGCTGAGTAAGGCTGCTTGCGGCCATCTCGCAGCAAGACTGCGACAGGATTTACCCCAACAAGAAGAGCGTTCGGTCGGAACGCTCTTCTTGTTTTTACATTAAACCCAAATCGGCCATCAGACCGAAACAGGCAAAAAAAGTGAGAAGTTTTCCCTCTTTCCGCCCCTTGTCACTGTTTCTTCCGGCATCTTGCTGCCGTAAGTGTTTCGCCATAGCCCGCTATGCCTTCAACACTTACGTGGCAAGCTGCACGAAACAAACAGCAACCCGGGACGAAATCTGATGGCCGGTTTGGGTTAAACCCAAATCGGCCATCAGACCGAAACAGGCAAAAGAAGTGAGAGGTTTTCCCTCTTTCCGCCCCTTGCCACTGTTTCTTCCGGCATCTTGCTGCCGTCAGTGTTTCGACATAGCCCGCTATGCCTTCAACACTTACGTGGCAAGCTGCACGAAACAAACAGCAACCCGGGACGAAATCTGATGGCCGGTATGGGTTAAGATTTCCTGTTTTGAGCCTTATTCCGGCAAAGAATCGGCAAGACAGCTTGTCAAATACAGCATTTTTGCCTATTTTTGCAACTGTAAACAGCACTTTGCACTGTACAGACAGAAGCGCAAGCAATACCTAACATCCAAACAAAACAAGTTACTTATGAGAAAATCATTCGTTATTTGCGGACTGGCCCTGCTGGGCGCATCCGCCGCTAGCGCCCAGGAGAGCGGGGAGTTCTACAAGCTGGGCAACCGCATTGGCGTGAGCGTGGGCGCCGGACTGACCGGCGTCACCATCGACGCGGCCACCTGTCTCACCCCCTACGTGGGTGTACGCGCTGGCGTTGACATCTTTCCCAACATCAAAGTGGGCACAGAGCTTGACGTGGACGCGGGCGCCTACGGAGCTGACTTCGAACAGGAAACGGGCTACATGCTGCCCGAAACGTTCGACGTCGAGGGCAAGACGAGCATGACCACCGGCCACGTTCTGCTTGACATCCACCCCTTCAAGACCGGGTTCCGCGTCACCGCCGGAGCCTATTTCGGCGGTTCCAAGATTATCTCAGTGTACAACAAGGAGGACGGCGCGCTCAAGGACATCTACAAATTCAACCACGACGAGCGCTATGCCGCAGCGCTGAAAGACAGCAAGGGCATCGGCCTGAGCCTCGGCGACTACCTCCTTGCGCCCGACCACAACGGCAACGTGGCCGCCACCCTCGAGGTGGCCGGCTTCCGCCCCTATCTGGGCATCGGCTTCGGCCATGCCGTTCCGAAAAAGCGCATCGGCGTTCAGTTCGACCTCGGCGTTCAGTTCTGGGGCACGCCCAAGGTCTATGTTGACGGCGACAACGGCAAAGAGCGTCTGACAGAGGAGGACGCCGACGGCAAGGACGGCGGCGCCATCAAGGTGCTGAGCAAGATTTCCACCTACCCCAGCATGACGTTGCGCCTCACAGGCCGCATTCTCTGACGAGGCCGGGCGGCTCCGGCCCGCGCCAAAATGGCGGCGGGAGATTCACGGGAGCGTCCGCCAGGAATCCATCAAGCCATCCGCGAGGGAATCACAGCAGTGTGATTCCCTCGTTTGATATGGAGATGAGGCGCTGGCGGTAAAGGTCGCCCACCGCCTTCTTGAACGTCTTTTTGCTCACCTTGAACGTCATCATGATTTCGGCGGCATCGCTCTTGTCACCCAGGTGGCAGCGCCCTTCATGCCCCTTGAGATAGGCCAGCAGCGTGGCGCTGAAGTCAAGTGTCTGCTGCCTTCCGGTGCGCTGGATGGTCACATCAATCTTTCCGTCCTGCCGGATGTGATCGATGTAGCCCGTGAGCCTGTCGCCCGTGTAGAGCTGGCGGAACACCTGGTCATCGTAAACCAGACCGGTGTACTTGTTGTCCACAATCACCTTGAAGCCCAGGTCGGTCTTCTGCCACACCAGCAGCGGCACCGCGTCGCCGTGCCTGTATGGCGGGCGCTCGGGCGAGAGGTACTTCTCCACCTTGGCCGTGGCCATGATGCGGTAGCTGTCCTCGTCCACCTTGACATACACCACATAGCGCTTGCCCTTGACCATGCGCTGCTTCTGCTCGCGGAACGGGCAGAAGAGGTCCTTCATCAGGCCCCAGTCAAGAAACGCGCCATACTCGTTGACCCACGCCACCTCCAGGCAGGCGAACTCGCCCACCTCGGCCAGCGGCTTGAGCGTTGTGGCCACCAGGCGCTCGTCCTGGTCAAGATACAGGAACACTTCAATCTCGTCTCCGGGCTTGCACCCCTCGGGGACATACCGCGAGGGGAGCAGAATCTCCCCTGCATCGCCGCCGTCAAGGTAAAGTCCGAAGTCAACCCCTTTCACCACCTTCAGGTGGTTTGTCTTTCCAAGTTCAATCATCAGTTGTCTTTTATGCTCATTGTCTGTCATCCGCAGTCACGCCTTCAAGCCCGCCACCCTCTCGGGCATCAGCCCCGGCGGCAGCTGGCGGCACACCTATCTGCCCGTCCTTCATGTGAATGGTGCGGTCGGTGGTGGCGGCCAGCCCCTCGTCGTGCGTCACGATGACAAAGGTCTGGCCGAACTTGTCGCGCAGGTCGAAGAAGAGCTGGTGCAGCTCCGCCTTGTTCTTCGTGTCCAGACTGCCCGACGGCTCGTCGGCCAGAATCACCAGCGGGTTGTTCACCAGCGCCCTGGCCACGGCCACCCGCTGCTTCTCGCCGCCCGACAGTTCGCTGGGCTTGTGCGTGGCGCGGTCGGCCAGTCCCATGAACCTGAGCAGCTCGCCGGCGCGCTCTTTTGCCCGTTTGGTTGGCGCTCCGGCGATATAGGCCGGGATCATGACGTTCTCGATGGCCGTAAACTCCGGCAGCAGCTGGTGAAACTGGAACACAAATCCCAGCTTGCGGTTGCGGAAGTCGGCCAGCCTGTTGCTGCCCAGCGTGCAGATGTCCGTCCCGTCAATCACCACATGGCCGCTGTCCGGCCGGTCGAGCGTGCCGATAATCTGCAGGAGCGTGGTCTTGCCCGCCCCGCTCGGCCCGACGATACTCACGATTTCGCCCTTGTCAATGTGCAGGTCAATGCCCTTGAGCACCTGCAGCGAGCCGAAGCTCTTCTTTATTCCTTGAATCGCAATCATTCTTGGTTATCTGTTAAATGGGTGTTCTTAATCATCTGTCACAGCCACTATGCCGTCTGCTGCGCGCCGCCTTCCGGCTCCTGTGCTGTTCCGCCAGCACCTTTTGCCCCCCGGTGCAGCCAGCCAATCAGCGTGGAGTAGACACTCTCGCGCTCGATGCGCTGCGGTGCCGTGAAGGTCATCGCGTCCTGCGGCTGCCCGTTCTGGTCAGGGTAAACGATGATGAGGCTGCACGAGGGGAAGAACAGGGTCAGCTCCTTTGGCAGGTTCTCGAACGCCGGCTTGTAGGAGACGGTGCCGCTGCGCGCCGAGATGACCACAAGCAGATGGTCGTCTCTCACCTCGTCTTTCAGCCGTTCAATCTCCTTCCAGTGCTGCATCACCACGAACTCGGCCCTCACCTCGGGGTGCCGGTGCTGCAGATAGCGGGCTATGAGCGCGTTGGTCTCTGACCGGCCATGAAAGGAGATGCGGCAGCCAAGGTTGCCGGCAAGCCGGGCGAGCCGCTCGGTCCAGCGGTAGAACCCGGGTTCGAACTCGACCCTCGACGGCACGGCCACCACTATGCGGCGGATGGTGCTGAGCGGCCGGAGGATACGGCAGATGAAAATCTGCCGGTTGATCTCGCTGACAAGCCCCTGGGTGTAGGCGCCCCAGAAAGAGTCGGCCTGACTGCGCCGCCGGTGCAGTCCCATGATAATCTCGCTGGCGTCGTTCTCCTTGAAGGCGTGCTTGATGCCGTTGGCGATGTTGGTGGCCAGGCGGCTCTGCGTCTGCATCCTCACGTCGGCCGCCGTGGCGGCGGCCTCGGCATGGCGGAGTATGCGCTGGCCGTCGCTCCTGTTGCGGCGGCTGTCCATGTTGTCGTACACCACGTTGATGCCCACCAGTCCGCGGTTCAGCCTCTTGTTGCGGGTCAGGATGGCCAGCTGCACCAGCGCGTCGGCGTCCTCCGCGTGCTGAAGGGGCAGCAGCAGCTTCTCGTCGTCGCCCCCGCACTCGGGCTCCGATGGCTGCATGCGCTCGCGCAGCAGAATGTTGCGCGCCGAGCCTTCCACCACGACAGAGCTGATGATGCAGGTGAAGAGAATCATCATCACCACACCGTTGAGCATGTCCGCATCCACCAGGTAGCCCCCGCCGGCGGTCTTCATCGTCATGCCAACCATGGTCATGGCGATGCTGCCGGCGGCATGGGCCTCGGTAAGCCCGAACATCATGTTGGCCGACGGCCACGGCATCTTGAAGCAAAAGGCCGAGGCGTATGCCGCCGCAGCCTTGCTGAGCGTGGCAAACACCACCGTCCACGCCACCACCCACAGGGTGTGAACGCCGTGGAAGAGCACGGAGAGGTCGATGAGCATGCCCACGCCAATGAGAAAATAAGGTACAAAGAGGGCGTTGCCGATGAACTCGATGCGGTTCATCAGCGGTGAAACGCCGGGGATGAAGCGGTTAAAGATGAGACCGGCGAGGAAAGCGCCAAAGATACCCTCAAGGCCGCACATCTCAGAAGTGGCGGCGCAGAGGAAGAGCACGCTCAGCACAAAGATGTAGAGCATCACCGAGTCGGCATAGCGGCTGAAGAACCAGCGGACGAGCCGGGGCAGCAGGAACACCGCCGCCGCGCAGAACGCCACCACCCTGGCCACAAAGGCCACCCAGAACGTGACGCCGGTGCCGCCACTGTCCGTGCCCGCCACCACGATGGCGGCCAGGATGAGCAGGGCCAGCGTGAGCGCAATCATCGACGAGCCTACGCTCAGCGTCACACTGGGGTGCCGCTGCAAGCCATACTTGCAGACTATGGGATAGGCGATGAGCGTGTTTGACGACAGGATGCACGACAGCAGCAGCGACGCAAGGGGCGAGTAGCCCAGCACGAAAACGCCCGCGACATAGCCAGTGACAAAAGGCACCGTGAAAGTGAGCAGGGAGAAGACAACGAGGCGCAAGCGCTCCTTCTTCAGGTCACGCACGTTCATCTCAAGCCCCGCAAGAAACATGATGTAGAGCACGCCCACCCTGCCGAAAAGCTCGAACGACGAGTCACGCTCAAGGATGTTCAGCCCGTAGCGTCCCACCAGCACGCCGGCGAGCACCATCCCGATGATGTGGGGAATGCGGAGCTTGCTGCACACGATGGGCGCCAGCAGGATGATGCACAACACAACGAAGAAGATGAGCGTCGGGTCGGTGATGGGAAAGCAGTGAGATATATCGGGCATAGCGTTTAAAGACTTTTGCTATTCGCTATGCAAAGGTGCAAAAAAAATATCACATCCTCACGGTTATTGGGTCAAAAGTTGTACTTTTGCAAACAAATATGGCCGGTTTTCGCCGCCGGCAAGTCAGATTTCTGACCATGATGACAATTAACCAAACCCATAAAGACCTATGAAAGTAGCTATTGTTGGCGCGAGCGGAGCCGTGGGACAGGAGTTTCTGCGCGTGCTTGCCGAGAGAGACTTCCCGCTGGACGGCCTGGTGCTGTTCGGCTCTGAGCGCAGTGCCGGAAGGAAATACCCCTTCCGCGGCAAGGAGTATGAGGTGAGACTGCTGCAGCATAACGACGACTTCAGGGGCGTTGACATCGCCTTCACATCGGCCGGAGCGGGCACCTCGAAGGCGTTTGCGGCCGACATCACCAAGTTTGGCGCGGTGATGATCGACAATTCCAGCGCCTTCCGCATGGACGAGGATGTGCCCCTGGTGGTGCCCGAGTGCAACGCCGAGGACGCGCTCTGCCGCCCGCGCGGCATCATTGCCAACCCCAACTGCACCACCATCATGATGGTGGTGGTGCTCAAGCCGCTGGAGCGCCTCAGCCACATCAAGCGCATCCACATCGCCAGCTACCAGAGCGCGAGCGGCGCCGGGGCCGCTGCCATGGACGAGCTGCAGCAGCAGTACCGCGAGCT
Organism: uncultured Prevotella sp.; assembly: GCA_937895845.1. Taxonomy (GTDB): domain Bacteria; phylum Bacteroidota; class Bacteroidia; order Bacteroidales; family Bacteroidaceae; genus Prevotella. The sequence continues at coordinate 47,488 of CALBLK010000071.1, forward strand.
GGCCGAGGGCAAGCCTGTCACGGTGAGCAAGTTCCCCTACCAGCTGGCCTACAACGTGATTCCGCAGATTGACGTTTTCCAGCCCAACGGCTACACCAAGGAGGAGATGAAGATGTTTAACGAGACGCGGAAGATTATGCACAGCGACGTGAAATGCTCGGCCATGTGCGTCAGGGTGTCGTCACTGCGCGCCCACTGCGAGTCCGTGTGGATTGAGACCGAGCGGCCCATCTCTGTCGAGGAGGCGCAGCGCGCCATCGCCGCCGCCCCGGGCGTGACCCTCGAGGACGACCCTGCCCACCTGGTCTACCCCATGCCGCTCGACACTGCCGGCAAGGACGATGTGTATGTGGGCCGCGTGCGCAAGGACCTTGCCGACGACTGCGGCCTCACGTTCTGGCTCAGCGGCGACCAGATTCGCAAGGGCGCCGCCCTCAATGCGGTTCAGATTGCCGAGTACCTGATTAAGGCGGGCAGCGTGAAATAGTCTCCCCGAGGCGCCGTTTGCCTGGCATACATAAAGCAAGCCGGCACCCTGACCAGTCAGGGTGCCGGCTTGCTTGTCCTGCCAGCGGCGGGCCGGTCAGTAGTTCTCGGCCATCACCTCGAAGTAGCTCTGCGGATGGTCGCACACGGGGCACACCTCGGGCGCGTCGCTGCTAATGACAATGTGCCCGCAGTTGCGGCACTGCCAGATGGTGTCGCCCGCACGCGAGAACACCGCGCCCTGCCCGATGTTGGCCAGCAGCTTGCGGTAGCGCTCCTCGTGGTGGCGCTCGATGGCGGCCACGCCGCGCATCCTGGCGGCAATCTCGGCGAAGCCCTCCGCGTCGGCCTCCTTGGCCATGCGGTCATACATGTCGGTCCACTCGTAGTTCTCGCCCTCTGCGGCAGCCTTCAGGTTGGCCGCAGTGTCCCCGATGGCGCCGCCCTCAAGGTACTTGAGCCACAGCTTGGCGTGCTCCGCCTCGTTGGCGGCGGTCTCCTCGAACAGTGCTGCAATCTGCATGTAGCCGTCCTTCCTGGCCCTCGAGGCGAAACAGGTGTACTTGCTGCGCGCCTGCGACTCGCCGGCAAAGGCTTCCTTCAGGTTCCTTTCGGTCTTTGTTCCTTTCAGCTCTTTCATGTCTGTGCCTGTTTTCGGTGACCGCTTTATTGCTGCTGCCAGCCAGCGGCCTTGGCAATCATCTTGCATATCTCGGTGTTGTCAATGCGTCCGTGGAACTGCTCGGCCCCGGCGCCGATGGCAAAGCAGGGCACATAGCCGTCGCTGTGGTCGTAGGTGCCCCAGTTCACGTTGGCACACTCGGCCATGACCATCCTCACGGTGGCGGCCAGCTCGTCGTCTTTCTGGTAGAGCGTCTTCACGCTCTCGCCCTTTCCGGCCATGATGTGCTCAAAGGCCGTTTCCAGCCGGCGCGTCTGACTGTCGGAAAGCCTCACCTTGTCCCAGAAGCCGAAGTTGTCGGCCAGGAAGCCTTTAACCACGTTCCAGCTGTACCTGTCGCCATACTTCTCGTGCATGGCGTGCAGCTCCTTGCCCAGCCGCTCGATGCTCATGCGCTGGCTGCCAGCCACACCGAGGTGGAGGTCGTAGCCCTTGCGGCCCAGCACGAAGCCGCCTGTCTCGTGGTCGGCGGTCACGACGATAAGGGTCTCGTCGGGATGCTGCTGGTAGAACTCGTAGGCCACCCTGATGGCGTTGTCCATGTCAATCAGTTCGTGGATGAAGCACAGGTCGTTGCTGTGGCAGGCCCAGTCGATCTTGCCCCCCTCGGCCATCAGGAAGAAGCCCTTTTTCTCGCCCTGTTTCTTGGTGAGAAAGTTGATGGCGGCGCGTGTCACGTCGGTGAGCGACAGGTCGCCTTTCCTGCGGTCGATGGCGTAGGGCAGACTGTAGCGGTCGCTCTTGCTGGCCTCCTCCGTCTGCAACAGGATCATGCGGCCGGCCTTGGCGGCCTTTTTCCGGTAGTCACGGTAGCCACGCGCAATGGTGAAGCCCTTGGCGGCGGCCTGTTTGTAGAGGTCAGCGGCGGCCCCTTTCGGCCCGTCCGGCTCCAGAAAGTCCGAGCCGGCATAAAAGTCGTTCTCGCTGTCCACCAGCTGCTGGCCGATGGTGGCATACTCCTTGCGGCTGCCCACGTGGGCGTAGAACGCGGCCGGCGTGGCGTGGTCAACGCTCACGGTGGTGGCGATGCCCACCGCTGCGCCCGCCTTGCGCGCCCAGTCGGCCACGCAGGTCACGGGCGTCGTGAGATCCTTGAGCACGCCGAGCGCGCCGTTCTTGGTCTTGTGGCCCGAGGCGAGGGCCGTGCCGCCGGCGGCAGAGTCGGTAATGCCGTTGGTGGCGCTCTGGGTGTTGACAAAGGCGGCATAGGGGAACGAGGGGAAGCAGAGGCTCCTGGTGCCGATGCGCCCCTCCAGGGCAGCGAGATAGGTCTCGGCGGCATCCACCTGGTTAACGCCCATTCCGTCGCCTATAAAGTAAAACACATACTTGGCCCTTGGCTGGGCCATCACCGTGACCGCCAGCAACAGCAGGCCCCACACGGTCAACATTCTCTTTCTCATGTCTTCTTACTGATTTGGTAGTTGTTGTTGATGATGCAAAGGTAGTGCTTTTTAGCCATTCGCCGCGCTTTTTCCCGTTTTCTTTTCACGCCAAAAGGGCCTGTTTGCCCGCGGGCGGCGGGCGGCCGGGGCGGGGCGTCCCCGCACGCTCAGTGACAGGAAAGCGGGCCTTTCCGGGCTGTCCGTGCAGCCATTGCCACAACGCGCGGCCTCCGCAAGGGGGCCGCTTTTGGGTGCCAGGAGGGGCACATGCGTAGGCCTGGTGAGGCGTTTCAAAAATGAAAAGGTGCGTTTGGCCTTGTCAAACGGTGCGTTTGACCGTGCAAAACGGTGCGTTCGAGCGCGCAAAACAGTGCGTTCGAGCGTGCAAAACGGTGCGTTCGAGCGCGCAAAACAGTGCGTTCGGCAGTGCAAAAACGGCCGTTCCGCAAGGTGGGAACGGCCGTTTCAGAAAGGTTTATTTTCTCTTAGTGGGCACGTTAAACTCCTTCATCTGCGATGTAATCTCGTTGTCGCCCTGCACAACGGCCACATGGAGCGTTATCTCGCCGTCCTTCAGGCGCCTGTCGCCGTAGACCGTGGCCGTGTAGCGCACACCCTGTCCCGGGGCGATGCTCTCGACCCTGACGCTCGGCGAGATGTGGACGTGCCTGTTGCCCGTGGTCTCCAGCACGGTGGGCGTGAGACCGTAGATGGGTCTGCCGGAGCGGTTCATGATGTCAAAGGACACCTGGCTCTCCTCGCCGGCAGCCAGGACACCGTCGCCCGAGCGGTCAACAAAGGTGGCGTTGCACACCTCGACCAGCGCGTTGAAGCGGAACTTGTAGTCGCCCTTGATGTTGCTCAGCTGCCCTACGGTCAGCTCGCGAGGTGTCACCTCCTCGGCCTTCACCGTCGAGAAGGTGTCATTGCCGTCCGGATACTCGCCCGCGGCGCCGCCGTCAAAGTCAATGCGGTCGTCGCCGCTGTTGGTGGGGTTGAAGCCGCTGCCGGCATCCGCGGCACGCTCGCCGCCCGGCTGCTGGCTGTAGCCGCGCTGCCCGCGCTGCCCGCGCGGACTGTATTCGGCCTCGCGGTCGCGCTGGTAGCGTTCGTACCTGTCCTGCTGCGCACGGTCGGCTGCCGAGCCGATGGCCGCTCCGGCCACCGCCCCGCCAGCCATTCCCACAATGGTGCCGATGTCGGCGCCGCGCGGCCCGCCGTTGATGCCGCCAATGGCCGAACCCAACACAGACCCTATCTGACTGCCCATAAAGGCTCCCTCGCCGGCGTAGCTTCCGCAGCCGGAGAGCGCCAGGGTGCCGCACAGTGTTATAGTCAAAGCTTTTTTCATTGTCTGCTGCCTTAATGTCACAGCCACAAAGGTACGCCTTTTGTCACAAAGGGCCATGAAGATTTCCCTAAAAGTGGATAGGGATTTGCCTAAAAAAGGTTTTGCAATGTGCGTTTTGCAATTTGATTAAAATGTGGAAAACAGTGTGAAATAAATGCGAAAATGGGTGATTACGCACGTGAAAAGCTCGGAAAAATCTTGTCAGAGACAAATTAAAGCACTACCTTTGCGACCAGAACAAGCGGAATTTTCTAATTAACATCAAAATACTTTGAATTATGGTAAGTTATAAGACACTGGGCTTGGTAAACACCAGAGAGATGTTTAAGCGGGCCATCAACGGCGGTTATGCCATTCCTGCCTTCAACTTCAACAACATGGAGCAGCTGCAGGCCATCATCAAGGCTTCGTCTGAGATGAAGTCACCGGTCATCCTGCAGGTGTCAAAGGGCGCGCGCAACTACGCCAACCAGACGCTGCTGCGCTACATGGCCGAAGGTGCCGTGCAGTACGCCAAGGAGCTGGGCTGCAAGCACCCCGAGATTGTGCTCCACCTCGACCACGGCGACAGCTTCGAGCTGTGCAAGAGCTGCGTTGACACGGGCTTCTCGTCTGTGATGATTGACGGCTCGGCCCTTCCTTACGACGAGAACGTGGCCCTCACCAAGAAGGTGGTTGACTACGCGCACCAGTTTGACGTGACTGTCGAGGGCGAGCTTGGCGTGCTCGCCGGCGTTGAGGACGAGGTGTCTTCCGAGGTATGCCACTACACAAAGCCCGAGGAGGTGCAGGACTTCGTGTCGAAGACCGGCGTTGACTCGCTGGCCATCTCCATCGGCACTTCGCACGGTGCCTACAAGTTCAAGCCCGAGCAGTGCACCCGCGACCCGAAGACGGGCAGGCTCGTGCCACCGCCACTGGCATTCGACGTGCTTGACGAGATCATGGTGAAGCTGCCCGGATTCCCCATCGTGCTCCACGGCTCGTCTTCCGTTCCGCAGGAGTATGTTGACATGATCAACAAGTACGGAGGCAAGCTGCCCGACGCTGTGGGCATCCCCGAGGAGCAGCTGCGCAAGGCAGCCAAGAGCGCAGTGTGCAAGATTAACATCGACTCTGACTCCCGCCTGGCCTTTACCGCCGCCGTGCGCAAGGTGCTGGCCGAGAAGCCGGGCGAGTTTGACCCCCGCAAGTACTGCGGTCCCGCCCGCGACGAAATGGAGAAGATGTACTGCCACAAGATTGTCGACGTGCTCGGCTCTAACAACAAGCTGGCCCAGCTTGACTGACCGCGACAGCGACAGCAGAAACCCACAGGGGCCGTCTTCCGCAAGGGAGACGGCCCTTTTTGGTGGCATTTCCACTGCCTTGAGCATGAAAACACAGCCAAAACGGCTGTAATCAGCGGAAAAACCGTAACTTTGTAGAAGACAAGCTGCGCTCAGCAATGCGAGAACAAGTTCTCATTGCATTCGCTGGCATTGCCTTTGTAGAAGACAAGCTGCGCTCAGCAATGCGAGAACAGGCATTATTCAAGACCAAGGACATGAAAATATTCGCTGTCGGAATGAACTACATCCAGCACAATAAAGAGCTGGACGGAACGTTATATAAACCGGAGAGCCCCGTGATTTTCACCAAGGCAGACTCCGCACTGCTCAAGGACCGCAAGCCCTTCTTTGTGCCCGACTGGTGCAAGCGGGTGGACTACGAGACCGAGATTGTGGTGAGGATATGCCGGCTGGGCAAGAGCATACCCGAAAGGTTCGCCCACCGCTACTACGACGCAGTGACGGTGGGCATCGACTTCACCGCACGCGACCTGCAGCAGAAGCTGCGCGCGGCGGGACAGCCCTGGGAGCTGTGCAAGGGATTCGACGGGGCGGCCGCCATCGGCGACTGGGTGCCGGTGGAGAAGCTGCGCGACGTGCAGGCCCTGCACTTCCACCTTGACATCAACGGCACAACCGTGCAGGAGGGGTGTACCAGCGACATGCTCTACCGGGTGGACGAGCTGATTGCCTACATCAGCCGGTTTTTCACCCTGAAGACAGGCGACCTGCTCTACACGGGGACACCGGCCGGAGTGGGACCGGTGCACATCGACGACCACCTGGAGGGCTATCTGGAAGACCGCAAGGTGATGGAGTTCAACTGCAAGTGACCCGGACACCCCGGCGACATGACCAACCTTACAGTGACACGCACAATGAAGAGACTTATACTTATGACGGCCTTCGCGCTCGGCCTGGCATTGCAGGCCGGGGCGCAACGCTTTTTCAACCTTACGGCAGACCAGCTGCGCATCGACTCGCTGCTGCCGGTGTTCACCCACGCTTTCCCACTGGACGGAGCGTTCCGCGACTCTGCCTACCGGGTGGCCATCGAATACCCCGAGTATGTGGAGATGACAGCAGCCGACGTGAGCCGCTACCTGCACGCTGACGCCGGACAGCGGCGCGCACTGGTGGGCGACTCGCTGCCCGACACCCCCGAGGTGAACCTGCAGCTGGGCATTGACCGCAAGCGCGGAACGCTCAGCGCGTGGCTGGTGCCCATCGTCTTTCGCGACGGTCGCTACCGCAAGCTGGTGAGCTTCAAGCTGGCAGTCACCGCCACGGCGCGCCACACGGGCGCGGCCCTGCGCCCGTCAGGACGGGGCGGGGTGGCACAGGCTGAGGCCGGCGGCGCCGGCGCCGGCGAACGTTATGCCGGCCACTCGGTGCTGGCACAGGGGCAGTGGGCCAAGATCAGGGTGCCCTGGAACGGAGTCTACGAACTGACAGCCGACGTGGTGCGCGCCGCCGGCTTCAGCGACATCAGCAAGGTGAAGATCTACGGCTATGGCGGCGCGCTGCAGCCCGAGGTGCTCCAAGGCGACTACCTCAAGGAGACCGATGACCTCAAGGAGGTGGCCCAGTGCGTGGCGGGCGGACGGCGGCTCTTCTACGGCCGCGGGCCTGTCTACTGGAACGCGGGGCTGCGGCGCGTGCGCAACCCCTACAGCAACTACGGCTACTACTTTCTGACCGAGAGCGACAGCGCGCCACTCACCGTGGACAGCACTGCCTTTGTGAGCGCGTTCTACCCATCGGGTGACGACACGCACACACTCTACGAGGTAGACAGTTACTCCTGGTATTCCGGAGGGCGCAACCTTTTTGACGCGCAGCCCCTCGAACAGGACGAGCCGCACGACTACACGCTGGACGCCGCCAACGCCGCCGAAGGCGGGTTCCTGCGCGTGGTGGTGTCGTCAGACAACGTATCGGCGGTCACAGTGGCCGTCAACGACAGCGTGGTGGGCACGGTGAGCGTGGGCAAACTGCCTAACTACAGCAAGGCCAACAGCGGCGAGGCTGTGTTTACGCTGCCGCGACTGGCCGCCACCAACAAGGTGACGCTCACCAAGACCTCGGGCAACATGGCCAGGCTCGACTACATTGACCTGCGGTGCCGGGCGACGAAAGCGGCCCCCGAACTGTCGCGGACAGCGTTCCCCGCACCGGAGTATGTCTACCGCATCACCAACCAGGACATGCACGCCCACCAGCCGGTGGACATGGTGATTATCATACCCACCACACAGAAGCTGCTGGCACAGGCCAGCAGGCTCAAGGCTCTGCACGAGCAGCGCGACTCGATGACGGTGCGCATCGTGCCTGCCGACGAGCTGTTCAACGAGTTCTCCAGCGGGACACCCGACGCCACGGCCTACAAGCGCTACATGAAGATGCTCTACGACCGCGCCCCCTCGGCCGAGGAGGCGCCCAAGTACCTGGTGATGTTCGGCGACGGCGCGTGGGACAACCGCATGTGCCTGACCGGATGGTCAGGCTGCTCGCCCGACGACTTCCTGCTCTGCTACGAGAGCGAAAACTCCTTCAGCGAGACCCAGTGCCTGGTGAGCGACGACTTCTTCTGCCTGCTCGATGACAACGAACGGCTCTGGACCGAAGGCAACGACTACTCCTACACGGGCATAACCGACGTGGCCGTGGGGCGGTTCCCGGTGCGCACCGACGGCGAGGCCAAGATTATGGTCGACAAGATTGAGGCGTACATGGACAACAAGGCGGCCGGCTCGTGGCAGAACACGCTGGTGTTCATGGGTGACGACGGCAACAACAACGCGCACATGGCAGACGCCAACACCGCGGCAAGGATTGTGGAGCAGAACTGGCCGGGCTACGAGGTGAAACGGGTGTTCTGGGATTCCTACAAACGCACCTCGACAACAACGGGCTACGCCTTTCCCGAGGCGGAGGCGCAGGTCAAGCACTACATGGACAACGGCGCGCTCATCATGGACTACAGCGGTCACGGCGCGCCCTACATGATGTCGAACGAGAAGGTGCTGGTGATCAACGACTTCAAGAACGCTAACTGCCCGAACCTTCCGCTCTGGATCACGGCCTCGTGCGACATCATGCCCTTTGACGGACAGACGGACAACATTGGCGAGACAGCCATACTCAACCCCAATGGGGGGGCCATCGCATTCTACGGGACCACACGCACGGTGTTCCAGGCGCAGAACGCAATGATGAACCAGGCTTACCTTCGCCGCGTGCTCGACACGTCAAACGGCGGAATGGGCATGGGCGAGGCGGCCCGGCAGGCCAAGAACAGCCTGGTGACCGGCACCTCCACAGACCACTCGGTCAACAGGTTGCAGTACACCTTTCTGGGAGACCCGGCACTCAAGCTGGCCTGCCCGCAGCTGCAGATGGCTATCGACTCGATCAACGGCGAGCCGGTGGCCGGCGGGAAGACGCTTGAGATGAAGGCCGGCAGCGCGGTGACCATGACCGGCCGGGTGATGCGCGCCGGACAGGAGGTGACCGACTTCGACGGCCTGGCCACGGCCTATGTGCGCGACGCCGAGCAGACGGTGGTGTGCTATCTGTGGGACACCGACCCAGAGACAGGGTCGCAGTCAGCCTATGTGTACACCGACTATCCCAACTACATCTACAAGGGACAGGACAGCATCCGCAACGGACGGTTTGCCATCAACTTTGCAGTGCCAAAGGACATCCAGTACAGCGCCGGCAACGGAATGGTGAACATCTATGGCGTGAACGGCGACCACTCGGCCATGGCCCACGGCCATACTTCGGCGCTCGCGTTCCGCGGCTCAGCCGCACAGCAGACCGACTCCATCGGGCCCTCGGTCTACTGCTACCTCAACAGCAGCTCGTTCGTCAACGGCGGAGAGGTGAACGCCACACCTTACTTTATCGCCGAGGTGTACGACGAGAGCGGCATCAACGCCGCGGGCAGCAGCGTGGGCCACGACATCCAGCTGGTGGTTGACGGCCGGCAGGACATGACCTACAATCTCAACGACCATTTCGCCTACGACTTTGGCACCTACCGGCAGGGCAAGGTGGGCTACAGCCTGCCACGGCTCGCCATCGGCCCGCACCGGCTGTCGTTCAGGGTGTGGGACATCCTGAACAACTCCTCGACAGCCGAGCTGGCCTTCAACGTGGTGGAGGCGCAGGAGCCGCAGCTCCTCCAGGTGGACTGCACGCACAACCCGGCGGTAACCTCGACAGCCTTCCGCATCGTGCACGACCGCGTGGGTTCCAACGTGGAGGTGGTCGTTGACGTGCTTGACATGGCAGGACGGTTGCTCTGGACCAGCGCGCAGAACACGGTGCCCGAAAGCGGCGTGCTGGAAATAGACTGGGACCTCACCGTTGGCGGCGGACGACCGCTGGGCACGGGCGTCTACCTGTACCGCGTGAGGATGAGCAGCGACGGCAGCGGCTATGCCTCAAAGGCAAAGAAGCTGGTTGTGATTGGCCGGCAGTCATAGAGCAAGGGCCGGAAAATGGCCGGCAACGGATATGGGGCCTGAAACAGCGGCGAGCGGCCTTCAGCCCGGCACTTGGCGGAGGCTGCGACAGGACGGAAAAGAGACCGCACGAGGACAAAACACTGTCCGCTAAGCAATAAACAAGATAACCGCAACGTTTTAAAAGGAAGACAACGCTGATTGAAACATGAACAGAATCCTATCGACACTGAAAGGCCACAGAACCCTGGCGGTGGCCGCGTCCGCGCTGGCCGCGACAGCCGCAGGGGCACAGAACTACAAGCTCCAGGAGTATAACCCGGTGGAGCACGCCGTGATTTCGCAGACCATCGCGCCCGACGCACGCGCCGCCGGGATGGGCGACGTGGGCGCGGCAACCGACCCCGACGTGAACTCGCAGTACTGGAACCCGGCCAAATATCCCTTTTGCATCAGCCGCGCGGGCATCGCGCTCAACTACACACCGTGGCTCCGCCAGCTGGTCAACGACATTGACCTGGCCTATGTGGCCGGCTACTACCGCATAGGCGACTACAGCGCCGTATCGGGGTCGCTGCGCTACTTCTCCCTCGGCGAGGTGATGACCTCGGAGGATGCCAACGCCATGACGGTGAAACCCTACGAGATGTCTATCGACGCAGCCTACTCGCTGATGCTGAGCGAGCACTTCTCGCTGGCCGCCGCCATCCGCTGGATCTACTCTGACCTGCGCTACGACTACTCAGAAGAGTCGTCACCGGCCTCCGCCTTTGCCGCCGATGTGGCCATGTACTACAACAACTACTTCAACATGGGCAGCCGCGAGTGCCAGCTGGGCCTCGGCCTGAACATCAGCAACGTGGGCAGCAAGATTTCATACTATGGCGACGAGCAGAGCCAGTTCCTGCCGGCCAACCTCCGTGTCGGCGCATCGCTGATGGTGCCTGTCGACGAATACAACCGCTTCTCCATCTCTGCCGACGCCAACAAGCTGCTGGTTCCCACAGTGCCGGCGCAGTACGAGGGCGAGAGCTCGGCCGACTACCGCCAGCGCGTGATTGACGAATATGGTGACGTGGGGTCCATCTCGGGCATCTTCAAGAGCTTCAGCGACGCCCCGGGCGGTTTCAAGGAGGAGCTGGAGGAGATACAGTGGAGCGTGGGAGCCGAATATGTCTACCACGACCAGTTCTCGCTCCGCGCCGGCTACCACCACGAGAGCCAGAGCAAGGGCAACCGCAAGTATTTCACCGTTGGCGGCGGCTTCCGCATGAACGTGTTCTCCCTGGATGTGGGCTACGTGATGTCAACGGCGCAGAGCAACCCGCTTGACCAGACACTCCGTTTCACCCTTGCCTTCGACATGGACGGCATCAAAGACCTGCTTCACAGATGACGCTCACCAACACGCCCGCCAATGGGGGCGAAGCGGCGCAGCCAAGCGCCAAAGGCTGTTCAAACGGCTGCGCACCGGCCATCCGTGTGGGCTTCGGCTTCGATGTACACCGCCTCGTCGAGGGGCGCAAGCTGTGGATGGGAGGCATACGCATCAGCCACACAATGGGACTGCTGGGCCACAGCGACGCCGATGTGCTCATTCACGCCATCTGCGACGCGCTGCTCGGAGCGGCCAACCTGCGCGACATTGGCTACCATTTTCCCGACACCTCGGCTGACACGCTGGACATTGACAGCAAGGTGCTGCTGCGCAAGACGATGGCCCTGGTCAACGGCAAGGGCTACCGGCTGGGCAACATCGACGCGACCATCTGCGCCGAACAGCCCAAGATGAACCCCCATATTCCCGCAATGAAAGCCTGTTTGGCCAACATTCTCCAAACGGACGAGGACAACATCTCCATCAAGGCCACCACAACAGAGGGCTTGGGCTACACCGGCCGCAAGGAGGGCATCAGCGCCTACGCCACCGTCTTGATTGTCCGCTAACCCTTTCACACACCCAAGCACGGCATCAGACACGCCCAAGCACTTTAGCTCATCTTGCATGTGCGTTATCGGTTGCAGGCATTCGCGGCCGCCAACCCCTTGCGGGCCGGCGGCCACTGGTTTTGTCGGCACACGCCGATGGGGCGGGCACAGCCACAAGAATACGCCACTATGCCAAAAAAAGAACGCCGCCACTCATCAACGAGCAGCGGCGTTCAAGCCTATGTTTAACTAAAAATCCTTTTTAGTATATTTAGTTTCACCAGCCTTGCGGCTCAGCTCTCTGCGCGGCAGTTGCCGCTGCCATCAAGCTTTTGGCGAATTTACTGTCAAAAAAAAGAAAGTTTAGGGAGCCTCACGGCGACCTATGTTATCCACATTAAAAACTTTCTTTCTACCAATAACTAAAAACCTAAAACTATAAATTACTACTAACCTAAAACAATCTATTAACCTTTTGACAATGCAAAGGTAGGGATAATCGGGAAAACCGCAACACTTTTCAATGTAAATGTGTGAGAAATCCCTTTCTTCTTGACCTAAATCAACATTTGTTTGCGCACACAATATGCTATTTCATGGGAAAACCTGCATTTCCGTTTCTGCAAACAGGGAAGTTGCCGTGGTGGCAAGGGGAGGTCAACGGCCAAGCTTTTCCCTTACCGTACAACAAGAAAAGCAGAACGTCTGACGCGAACGGTGCACGCAACCTGGACAAACACAACATGCTGTCCGGGCTCTGACGCGCCACATCCTGCGCGCCTTGGCCCAACAGCCACGGATACAGTACAGCCCGGACTGTCCGAAGGCAAGCGGCAGTCCGGGCTGTACCGGCACTCCACGCCCGCTGTTTCAGCGGTTTCAAACAGGGCTTTTCTTGCACGCACACGCTGACAGGGCGGGTCTCAATAGGCCGTCTTGTCAGTCTTTTCAGCCCACATCTCAAAGGCTTTTACAGCCTCATCGCGCAGAAGAACCTCAGAGGGCTTGGTGCGCTCGGAGGGTTTGAGCGCCAGCTCTCGGTAGATGAAGGCATCGTCAAAGCCAATTCTGGCCGCATCCTCACGGTTGTTGGCATAGTAAATCTTGTCAAGGTGGGCCCAGTAGATGGCACCCAGGCACATGGGACAAGGCTCGCACGAGGTGTAAATCTCGCATCCGCTGAGGTCGAACGTGCCCAAGAGGCGCGTGGCCTTGCGGATGGCACTCACCTCAGCGTGTGCCGTCGGGTCGCAATCCAGGGTGACCCGGTTGGCGGCCTCGGCCACTATCTCGCCGTTGCGGGCGATGACGGCACCGAAAGGGCCGCCACCCAGTTTCACGCTCTCCTCGGCCAGGTGGATGGCCCTGCGCATCAAATCGTCTTTTTCCATAAGCATTGTCATTTTGCATGCCGCTTCAGCAAGCCTTGCACGACACGGACGGCACAAAGGCGGGATTTAAACCACCCGCCCAAATCCATCCTGCCAGACGCTCCCTGCATGCCGGCTGTGTTCCGCTGAGCCTCAAGTAGCGCAACCATCACATACAAGTTGCGCACTTACTCATATAAATAAGGAGTCACGAGACATCGGCAAGGCTGCGCTGACAGGGCCGTCACAGACGCGCGGTTTGGAGGCCGCGAGCGGCAATCCATTAGTTTACTGCGGTAAAATTACTGGAAAATGGCGAGACTGCCAAACATTCCGTGCGCAAAATCACCCGCTTCCAGCGCCACGCTTCACAGTGTTACGGCTGTCAGCTGGGCACAGGCCCTCTGCCACTGCCGCTCCGCCTCGAGCCAACGTGCCACCGCCTCGTCGTGGACACGGGCACCCAAGATATAGTCAACGACCGAGATGCTGCCGGCAGCGAGGGCCTTGTGCAGCAGCGCCACGTTCGAAGTGCTGTCCAGTGCATGGCGGTAAATGTCGGCAACGCGGCGCAGTCCGGCCTGCCGTCTGAAGAGCGCGCGCAGCTCACTGTACAGCTGGAGGCGCGCGTCAGCGTGTTCGGCCTCAGCCGCCGCCACTTCCGCCCTGGCCTGCCGCACCCTGCTTTTGTTCGACCACAGGGGGATGCTCATGCCGATTGTCACACCCCGGTAACGCTCGTCGCTGGCATATTCGCCCGAGAAGCCCACCGACAGCTTGGGCAAGCCCTCGGCCCGGCTGACGGCCAGCTGGTGCCGTCCCACTTCAACCTGGCGTTTCAGAATATCGAGAGCCGCACTCTGCCGCTCAGCCGCGGCGAGCCAGCTGTCGAAGTCAGACGGCAATGCCATGGCAGGGTAAAGGGTGTCTGCCAGTTCCACGGCCATTCCGCCGTTAAGCCGGGCCAGCCCGTCCATCACCACCTGCCGTTCGGTGACACAACGGCTTTCTTCCGCCTCAACGGAAGCCAGGTCGAGCAACACGTTATGATAGGCCATGCGACTGTCATCCCCCAAGTCCGTCCGCCGCCTCTGCCTGTCTGCCAGGGCCTGTGCGCTCCGCTTGCGCCGGTCAAGCTGGCGTAGCAGGGCGTTATAGTAGATGGCGTCGACACACAGTTTCTTGGCCTCCAAGAGGATAGCCGTTCGCTCAGCCCTCAGCCTGCTGTCGGCCAGTGCGTCCTTTCCGTCAACTATGCGGTGCCGCGCGCCGCCAATGGTAGCCAGGTCTATCTGCTGCGAGGCAGTGACATCCTTGCGGTGGCCTATGCCGCCGGGGCCTCCCCACAGGTAGCCGAACTCCACCTCGGGGTCAGGCAGGGCCGTCTGCGTGCGGTTGCCCGCCTTCTCGGCCTCCGTCCGCTTGCGCAGCGCGTCCAGCGTGGTGTTGTTCTGTTCGATGGCAAGCAAGACACGCTCCACGCCATCCTGCGCGCAGAGCGTTACCGATGCGGCCATGGCCGCTATGACAATGACTGTTCTTTGCATAAAGTCTTTTTGTTAGTAATCGTATACATGATGGGAATGACAAGCGCGTTGAGCAGTGTCGACGTGAACAGGCCGCCAAGAATCACCTTGGCCATGGGACTCTGGATCTCGTTGCCCGGCAGGTCGCTCCCCAAGGCCAGCGGAATGAGCGCCAGCGCCGAGGTGAGCGCCGTCATCAGAATGGGGTTGAGCCGGTCGGCCGAGCCAATGGCCACACTGTCGGCCAGGCTGAGTCCGGCGGCGCGCAGGTCGTTGTAGCGCGCCACGAGCAGCATTCCGTTGCGCGTGGCGATGCCGAAGAGCGAGATGAAGCCGATGATGGCCGGGATGCTGATGATGCCTCCCGAGAGCCACACCGCCACGACACCGCCGATGAGCGCCAGCGGCAGGTTGAGCAGGATGACCAGCGACTGCGTGACATTGCGGAACTGGTTGAACAGCAGGAGGAAGATGACAAGCACCGAGAAGGCCGAGGTGGCCAGCAGTGTCCGCGAGGCCGCCCGCTCGCTCTCAAACTGTCCGCCATACTCTATGTGGCAGCCTTCGGGCAGCTGGATGCGTTCGGCGATGACACGCCGTATGTCTTTCACAACACCCGTGAGGTCGCGGCCCGCCACGTTGGCGCTCACCACCAGCTTGCGCGCCACGTTCTCGCGGTTGATGGTGTTCGGCCCGGCCGCCGACTTCACCTCGGCTATACAGGCCAGCGGCACAGCCTGCCCGCCGACGTTCACCGTCATGTCGCGTATGCGGTCGGCTGCCGCCCGGCTGCCGTCGCCCACCTTCAGGATGAGGTCGAACGCTCTGGCTCCCTCATGCACCGCCGACACCGTCTGTCCGGCCAGCAGTGTGCCCACCATATCGCCAAACTCGGCCATCGTGATGCCATATTTGGCCAGCATCTCCCTGCGCGGCACAATCTGCAGCTGCGGCCGTTCCACCTGCTGTTCCACATTGAGGTCGGCCACGCCCTCGACCGAGGCAATCTCCTGTCTGATGCGGTTGCCAAGGGCGTACATCCTGTTCAGGTCGTCGCCAAACAGCTTGATGGCGATGTTGGCCTGTGTTCCTGACAGCATCGCGTCAATGCGGTGGGTGATGGGTGCGCCCACCTCAACGTTGACACCCGGCACGGCCGCCAGTTTGTGGCGTATGTCGGCTATCACCTCGTCCTTGGAACGGTCTGACAGCACAAAGGGAGCCTCTATCTCAGAGTCGTTCACCCCGAGGGCATGCTCGTCAAGCTCGGCACGCCCGGTCTTGCGCCCCACCGTCTGAACCTCGGGGACGGAGAGCAGCAGCTGCTCCACCTTGCGGCCGATGCCGTCAGACTCCGCCAGCGAGATGCCCGGCATGGTACTCACATTGATGGTGAACGAGCCTTCGTTGAAAGGCGGCAGGAAGCTGCGCCCCAGCGTGGCCAGCAGCGCCACCGCGGCCACAAGCGCTGCACCCGTGACCGAGAGCACCACCCTCTTGTTGTCAATGACATGGCTGAGCACGCGCGAATAAGCAGCCTTCAGCCACCGTTCCACCACCGGTTCGCGCTCTGCGCCGCCGCCTTTCGCGCGGCCCAGCAGATAGCTGCACAGCACCGGGGTGAGCGTGAGTGCCACCAGCGTGGAGGCGCACAGGGCCGTGATGAACGCGATGCCCAGCGGAGCGAGCATGCGCCCCTCCATGCCCGTGAGGAAAAACAGCGGGACGAAGCTCACGATGATGATGAGCGTGGAGTTGAGAATGGGCATGCGCACCTCGCGCGACGCCTCGTAGACGACGGTGAGCAGCGGCCTTCGCTCCGCCACGGGCAGCCCGCGGTTCTCGCGCAGCCGCTTAAAGACGTTCTCCACATCCACGATGGCGTCGTCAACCAGCGACCCTATGGCAATGGCCATGCCGCCCAGGCTCATGGTGTTGATGGTCAGTCCCATGAGGTGGAGCGTGAGGATGGACATCACCAGCGACAGCGGTATGGTGACCAGCGAGATGAGCGTGGTGCGCACATTCATCAGGAAGATGAACAGCACCAGCACCACAAAGAAGCCCCCTTCGCAGAGCGACTTCTTCACGTTGTCAATGGAACTGTTGATGAACCGTTCCTGCCGGTAGACATCCGTGGTCATCTGCACGTCGGCCGGCAGCGACTTCCGCACGCCGTCCAGGGCCTCGTCAATCTTTTCGGTCAGCTTCAGCGTGCTGGCTCCCGGCTGCTTGGTCACCGTCATCATCACACAGGGACGGCCCTTGAGCGAGGCCACGCCCATCTTCGGCGTGCGGTCGCCCACGGTCACCCGGGCAATGTCGCCCAGCCTGACGGCCCCTGTCCCGGCCCCTTTCACCAGCGCCTGTCCCAGAGCCGCGGTGTCGCAGGTCGAGCGGATGCCACGCACAATGTATTCATTGCCATACTCGTAGAGCACGCCGCCAGCCGTGTTGCGGTTCATGTCGCGCACGGCAGCCGTCACCTCGTCCAGGCTCACGCCGTAATGCCGCATGCGCGCCGGGTCAAGCAGCAGCTGGTACTCCTTGATGTCGCCGCCAATCACCGCCACCTGGGCCACGCCACCCGTGGCCAGCAGCCTGGGGCGCACCGTCCAGTCGGCCAGCGTGCGCAGGTCGCGCAGCGAGGTCGTGTCGGCTGTGAGGGCCACAAACATCAGCTCGCCAAGGATAGACGACTGCGGGCCCAGCGTGGGTGCGCCCACCCCCTGGGGCAGCCGGTCTCTGACCATGGCGACTTTCTCTGACACAATCTGCCGCGCGCGGTAGATGTCGGTGCCCCAGTTGAATTCCACCCACACGACGGAGAAGCCCGTGGTTGACGACGAGCGCACGCGGCGCACGTCCGTGGCGCCGTTGACAGCCGTCTCCACAGGGAAGGTGACCAGCCGCTCCACCTCCTCGGGAGCCATGCCGTTGGCCTCGGTCATCACCACCACCGTGGGTGCGTTGAGGTCGGGGAACACGTCGACATCCATCGTGTTGGCCGTATAGAGGCCGGCCAGCATCAGCAGCACAGCGGCCACCAGCGTCACCAGCCGGTTGTTCAGCGAGAACTTGATAATCCTGTTCAGCATGTCCACCTTCGCTTAATGGTTATGACTGTGTGCGGGGATGGCTGCCGATGCGGCCGCCAGCCTCACCTGCACGGCTCCCTTGGTCACCACCCTGTCGCCAGGCTCCAGCCCCCCCGTTATCTCGACGCGCAGACCGTCGGTTCCGCCTGTGGCCACCTCGCGCTTCACGTAAGTCTCCGGCTCAGTCTGCACATACACATACTTCACGCCCTGCTCCTCGGTGAGCGCCGTCACAGGCAGTGTGACCACGCCCTGCCTTTCGGCCGCCAGCAGCCACACCTCGGCAAAGGCGCCGGCCAGCATGTCACCCACGTTGTCCAGTTCGAACGTCATGGTCACAAAGGGCGAGCCGCCATCCACGCTGCGGGCGCGGGCCACCACTCTGCCATGGAGCTGGTCCAGACGGTAAACGCGCTCCGTTCCGGCCATGCGGAAGTTGGCCCCGGTCACCGAGGACAGCTGTCCGGCGCGGTTCACCGGCACGTCCGCGCGCAGCTGCATACGGCGGCTCCGGGTCACGGTGGCGATGGGCTGCCCCACCTGCACATACTCGCCCTGGGCCACCTGAAGCCGCTTGATATAGCCTCCCGCCGGCGAGAGCACCGCCACGCCGCGGGCGGTGAGCCGCCGGGCCTGGGCCTCGTAGGCCACCCGGGCTGTCTCATACTGCATTCTGATTTGCGCAAACTCCCGCTGCGACACAATCTGCCCGGCCACCAGGGCCTTCGCCCTGATGTATTCGTCGCGCGCCGCCTCCCAGGCCGCCTTCGCCTTCAGAGCCGGGTCGCCGTCCTGGATGTCGCGGGCCGACACGTAGGCCACAGCCTGCCCCGCGCCAACGGGCGTGCCCTCGGCCACCGAGGCATTGGCAAGCCTTACGATTCCGCTCGATGTGGCGGCCACTGTCTGCTCGTCGCCCTGGCTGTCAAGCAGCTGTCCGCTCACGGGAATAACCGCCCTGAACGCGGTTTCCGCAACCGTCTCCGTTTGCAGTCCCATCCCACGGGCCTGCGCCTTTGTTACTGTTATCTCGCCGGCATGGGCCTCAGCGTCCTCATGTCCGTGCTCGCGCTCACTGTGGCTGTGGCCGCAGCCTGTGGCGGTTGCGGCCATACAAGCCATGAGAGCCATATATAAATGATATGGTTTCATTGCTAAAATGGATAAAATAATGGTGTAAATGTAAGGTAAGGGCTGTCGCGGGCCGGCGTGGCGCCGGCCCTTCAGTCATGAGAAAGGCGAAAGGGCGGGAGGTGCCCTGAGCTGTTTGGCGCGGCTCAGGTCGGCCGACTTGCACCCCGGCTGCCTGTGGGGGCATTGGCGGCAGGCTATGTCTGCGCTCACAACCGTGAGACACAGGCTTGCACCGGGCAGGGCGGCGGGTAACAGCCTGGCCTGTGCCAGACTGTCCGCTGTCTGTGTGCGCACGAAAAGTGTCCCACCCTCGGCCACACAGGCCGTGCGGTCGCCGTGGTGGTGGGTGCTGCCGTCGTTCGCCGCATGGTCACCGGCGCAGTGCTCGCGCACCATGCACGGCTCGCTGCCGTGATGGTGATGGGGCAGCAGCGGCATGGCCAGCACACAGACAATGGCAACGGCCAGCAGGGCGATGATGTTTCTCTTCTTGTGCATTGCTGCCGCAAAGATAGTGCAAAAAACCGATTAGACAAGCGAAACGAGCCGGTTATCGCTCTGTTTCGGGCGCGAGTATGTTCTGCGTCAACCCTGCCAAGCCGCGGAACAATGCAAAATTAAGTGGCCGTTTCGCACCCTTTTATTTTGTATTTTTTTCACTTTGCACTATCTTTGCAGTATGAGAGTACTGATAGTCAACACGAGTGAGAGAGCCGGAGGTGCCGCCGTGGCCGCCAAGAGGCTGATGGAGGCGCTCAACAACAACGGCGTGAAGGCCAAGATGCTGGTGCGCGACAAGGAGACAGAGCAGATAACCGTAGTGGGACTGCCGCACAACTGGTGGCAGCAATGGCACTTTCTGTGGGAGCGGATGGTCATCTACGCGAGGGAGCGTTTCTCGAAAAGGCATCTCTTTGAGATTGACATCGCCAACACGGGGGCCGACATCACCGGGCTGCATGAGTTCAAGGAGGCCGACATCATCCACCTGCACTGGATTAACCAGGGCATGCTTTCGCTTGCAGGTATCAGGAAGATTCTTGACAGCGGGAAGCCTGTGGTGTGGACCATGCACGACATCTGGCCCGCCACAGCCATCTGCCACCTCACCCTGGGCTGCCGGAAGTTCGAGGACCGCTGCCACCACTGCCGCCTGCTGCCGGGCGGAGGCAGCGACAGGGATCTGTCGGCGAGCGTGTGGAACCGCAAGAGGCGGACACTTGACAACCGCAGCGTGGCCTTTGTGGCGTGCAGCAAGTGGCTGGCCTCCGAGGCGCGCAAGAGCGCGCTGCTCGCCGGGCAGCAGGTGACGAGCATCCCCAACCCCATCGACACGCACGTGTTCTGCCCCGGCGACAGGCGGCAGGCGCGTCTCGACAACAGCCTGCCACAAGACCGGCGCATCATTCTCTTTGTGTCGCAGCGGGCAACCAACCCCCTCAAGGGCATGGACTACCTGGTGGAAGCCTGCAACCTGCTGGCGGCCAGCCACCCGGAGATGCGCGGCAACACGGCTGTTGCCATCCTTGGCGGGCACGCCGAGGAGCTGGAGGGGCGGCTGCCTTTCGACACCTACCCCATCGGCTATGTGAGCGACACCCGGCGCATTGTGCAGCTCTACCGCGCAGCCAACCTGTTTGTACTGCCCTCGCTGTCGGAAAACCTGCCTAACACCATCATGGAGGCCATGGCCTGCGGCGTGCCCTGCGTGGGCTTCAAGGTGGGCGGCATCCCCGAGATGATCGACCACCTGCGCAACGGCTACGTGGCGGCCTACCGCGATGCGGCCGATCTGGCCAAGGGCATACGCTGGGCGCTCGACGAGGCCGAGCCCGACAGCCTGGCCGCCGAGGCGCAGCGCAAGGTGCAGGGCAGCTACTCGCAGGCATCCGTGTCGCTGCGCTACATCGAAGTGTACAACCAGGCCACGGCCTTCAAACGTTACAAGATATGATGCGGTTCTCGATAGTCACCATCACGTTCAACGCCGCCGCCGTGCTGGAGCGCACGCTCGACAGCGTGCTCACACAGACATGGCCCCACGTGGAGCACCTCATCGTCGACGGCGCTTCGACCGACGGCACCGTGGCCATGGCCGAGCGTTACCGCCAGCGGAGCGCAAAGGAGGCGCCGGGGCACGAGGTCACTGTGCTGTCGGAACCTGACCGCGGACTTTATGACGCAATGAACAAGGGACTCGCCCTGGCCACGGGCGACTATGTGCTGTTTCTCAATGCGGGCGACAGCCTGCCCGGAAACGGCACGCTGGAGCTGGTGGCCGGCAGGGTGAAGGCCCTGGGCGACGACAAGGCGCTGTGGCCGGCCGTGCTCTATGGCGACACCAACATCGTTGACGGCGACGGGCGCTACCTGCGACCGCGCCACCTCAGCGCGCCGTGCCACCTGTCATGGCGTTCGTTCCGCAGGGGCATGGTGGTGTGCCACCAGGCCTTCTACGCCCGGCTTGACATTGCCCGCCGCACGCCCTACGACCTCGACTTCCGCTTCTCGGCCGACGTAGACTGGTGCATCCGCGTGATGAAAAAGGCGGAGCAGCGCCACCTGCCCCTGCTCAATGTCCACGCCGTGGTGGCCAACTACATGGAGGAGGGGCAGTCAACACTCCATCACAAGGCCTCGCTCAAGGAGCGGTTCTATGTGATGGTGCGCCACTATGGCTACGTTTCCACCGTGCTGATGCACGTCTGGTTTGCCGGAAGGGAAATGATTCGGCGGCTTAGCCAAAAGTTCTAAGCCGCCGAATCACCTTCATTTTTTCATTTGTCATTTGTCATTCGACATTCATCACCCACCATTCACTCCACGCTCCACTCGAAGATGCCGGCCGAATTGTCATTGGGCAGGGTCACCTCGAGGCGCAGAGCCTTGGTGGTCACGGGCGTGAAGCGCACTGTGCAGGCCTTTCCCTTTACCGTGGGGTAGCCGCTGGCGCCCGCCACCGGCTGCCACTTTCCGTTGCCGTCAAGGAAGAGCACGCGCCAGCTCTTGGGCACGCGGCAGCCTCCCCATGGGCCGTCGTCAAACCAGTAGACCGTGGCGCTGCGCACGGCTGTGGCCTCCGGGAACTCGTAGGCCAGCCATTCCGCCGAGCCTTTCTTGGGCCACCAGTGGTAATAGGGGATGCTGCGGTCGTCGCCATCCCTGGGCACCTGCCGGTCGTTCACCGCAGTGAGCGCCGATGTGGGCACCGACGCGGTGAGCTTGCTCAGCGAGGCCAGCGTGGCAGGGCGTGCGGGCGACGAGGCCGAGAGGTCCTGGGGCAGCCACACGCGCATGTTTCCGCTGCCGCGGTGGCACCAGGCATAGTAGGGAATGAGCGTGAGCCGCACATCCTTGGCCTCGAGCTTGCCCTGCCGGTTGAAGTCGAGTGTCTGCGCATCGGTGACAAGGGTCTTCACCTTGGTGCCCGCGATGGTTTCCGTTCCCACGGCAAAGGTGGGCTGCTGGTTCATGATGGCGCTCATGATGTCAAAGCTGTTGTCGGCAAACTCCGCGCAGTAGACCAGCGGTCCGCGCTCGACGGCAATGCGCCCGCGGTCGGCCTCCACGCGGTTGTCGGCCTTGACCGTGCGCGCCTCCATGTCGAAATGGATGTCCACGCGGTCACCCTTGCGCCACTTGCGGCTGACGGTGAGATAGCCGTCGGCCCCGATTTCGCCGGGCACGGCCTGTCCGTTGACGGTCACGGCAAACCCGGTGCTGCGGCTGTCTGAGAAGTCATACAGCCCGCCCGGGGCCACTTCGCCGCGCACCCAGCCGGGAATTCTGATTTTCATGGCAAAGAGGCCGGCCCTGTTCTCGGTCACGGTGAGCTTGATGTCGCCGTTCCAGGGGTAGTCGGTCGTCTGCTTGAGCCTCACGCTGCGGCCCGCCACCTTCACCTCGCTGTCATTGGCCAGGAAGAGGTTCACGTAGAGCGAGCGGTCCTTGACGGCATAGACATAGCCCGGCAGCGAGGGGATGAAGCGGCAGACGTTGCTGGGGCAGCAGGCACAGCCGAACCAGGGCTGGCGCTGGTGCTGGCCCTTCGACTCCAGCGGGTTGGGATAGAAGAAGCTCCCGCCGTCGAGAGACACGCCGCTGATGAGGCCGTTGTAGAGCGTGCGCTCCAGCACATCGTAGTACTTGGCCTCGCCGTGGAGCAGGAAGAGGCGGTAGTTCACGTACACGTTGCCGATGGCCGCGCAGGTCTCGCAGTAGGCGCTCATGTTGGGCAGCTCGTAGTTTCGGCCGAAGGCCTCGCCGTTTGCCGTGGCTCCGATGCCTCCCGTGATGTACAGCTTCTTGCCAACGATGTTGCTCCAGATGCGGTCTATGGCGTGGATATAGGCCGTGTCGCCCGTGAGCGCGGCCACATCGGCCATGCCGGCATACATATAGGCGGCGCGCACGGCGTGGCCCACGGCCTCGCTCTGGTCGACCACCGGCTGGTGCGACTGGCTGTACTGTTTCTTGACGGAGGTCTTGCCGCGGTAGTCCAGGAAGAACTTGGCCTCGTCAAGGTACTTCCTGTCGCCGGTCACCAGGTAGAGCTTGGCCAGGGCCATCTCGGCTATCTGGTGCCCGGGCACCACGCACGCCTGGCCCGGCTTGGGCCCCACCTCACGGCAGACGCAGTCGGCATAGCGGATGGCGATGTCAAGAAACTTGCGCGACCCGGTGGCCTGGTAGTGGGCGATGGCCCCCTCGACCATGTGGCCCAGGTTGTAGAGCTCGTGGCTCAGGTCTTCCTCCTTGACCCACCGCTTGCTGCCCGACCAGTTGTGGGGGTGCTTGGGGTTCATCGTCCGCGAGGTGTACAGGTAGCCGTCGGGTTCCTGTGCCTTGGCAATGATGTCGAGCACGCTGTCGATGTAGGCCACCAGGCGCTTGTCGGGATAGGTCTGCAGCAGGTAGCTTGCGCCCTCGATGGTCTTGTAGGGGTCGGTGTCATCGAACGACAAGCCGCCCACCTTGTAGCTGTCACTGGGGTGGGCCGCCTTTTCAAAGTTGGTGTAGCGCCCGGTCTCCTCGCACTTGCGGAACGCCAGCGGTATGGTTACCTTTCTGCTGGCCTCCAGGCGCTGGCCCCAGAAGGAGCCCGGGGTCACTTTGACCGAGGTAAACGGAACGGGGGTGATGGGATAGCCGTGGACCGGCTTGGCAGCCCGGGTCACGCCGGGCAGGATGGCCAAGGCCACGAGAAGCGCGCCCTTGACTGCGGAAACAAACTGTTTCATTGTGATGAATAGTATTTAATTTATAGTTGTAGTGCCTACAAAGTTAGTGCAAATCGGAAGCAATACAAAACAAAACGGCGTGAAATTTCTTCCGGCTTTAAGCAAAGGTGGTGTTGTTTTTGTTTAAGCGAGGTCATTTTTTCGTACTTTTGCACTTGTAAACCCCTAAAACGACAGAAATGAATACCTTGAAGAGCTTTGCAGCCGCGGCTGCGCTTGCCGCGCCTCTCATCGGCCAGGCACAGGCGACAGACAGGACGGCCGGCGGAACGCTGGCCGACTACCGGCGGGCCTACGCCGCAAGACAGCAGTTTTCCAACAGCAAGGTGCTCCAGTGGCCCCGGGACGTGCGGTGGATCGACAGCACCGACGCGTTTCACTACACCATGGAGACGGCCGATGGCCGCCGCTATGTCCTCGGGCATGCCGCCGACGGCACCACGCAGACCTTTGACCGTGAGGAGGCCTGGCGCGAGGCCATCGCCCGCCTGCGCCCCGGCAGCGGCGCCAGGCGCGACCGGCCCCGCGCCGGCCGCGACGAGGGACCGGGCCGCAAGCGCAGGCGCCACTGGATGGAGGTGGACGAGGAGCGCGACCTGCGCGTGGTACCGTCGCCCGACAACAGGTGGGAGGCCTACGTGCAAGACCACAACGTGGTGCTCCACGAGAAAGGGAAGCCCTACACGCAGTGCCGCCAGCTGACCACCGACGGCACCATCGGCGAGTATTACAGCAACCGCCTCAGCTTCTCGCCCGACGGGCGCTACCTGCTCGCCTGCCGCCGCGTGCCGGTGGAGAAACGCTATGTCTACTACGTGGAGTCGTCGCCCGCAGACCAGCTGCAGCCCTATCTCCACAAGCAGGAGTATGCCAAGCCGGGCGACAAGCTGCCACAGCGCTACCCTGTCATCATTGACTTGCAAACGGGAAAGCGCGTGGAGGCCGACCGCACCCAGATAGACAACCAGTATGACCTGGGCAACTTCGCGTGGCTGCCCAACTCGGCCGAGGTGACCATGAGCTACAACAGGCGCGGACACCAGCTCTACCGGGTGCTGGCCATGAGCGCGGCCACGGGGGCGCTGCGCACCGTGGTGGAGGAGCGGGCCGGCACCTTTGTCAACTACTCGCGGCTGTACCGCCACGACCTGGCGGACGGAGAGCGGATGCTCTGGATGAGCGAGCGCGACAACTGGAACCACCTCTACCTTGTAAATATAAGGAAGGGGCGGGTGGAAAGGCAGCTCACCCGGGGCGCGTGGTGTGTGAGAGAGGTGGTCAGCGTGGACGAGCCAAACGGCCGCATCGTCTTCACGGCCTCGGGAATGAACAGGGGCGAGGACCCCTACAACGTGCACTACTATGCCATTGGCCTTGACGGCCGCAACCTGGTGTGCCTCACGCCCGGGGAGGGGCACCACCGGGCGGTCTTCTCGCCCGGCCGCCGCTACCTCGTCGACACGTACAGCATGCCTGACCGCGCACCCGTCACCGAGCTGCGGAGCGCCGCTGACGGACGGCTCATCCGGCGGCTGGCCGAGGCTGACATCAGCCGGCTGACCGCGCAGGGATGGCGCGCACCCGAACGCTTTGTGGCCAAGGGGCGCGACGGAAAGACGGACATGTACGGACTGATTTACCGTCCGTCCAACTTCGACCCGTCCAGCAGCTACCCCATAATCGAGTATATCTACGCCGGACCGGGCAGCGCCTATGTGCCCAAGGAGTTCAACGCCTACAGCTGGTGGGCCACCTCGCTGGCCGAACTGGGCTTCATCGTGGTGCAGGTCGACGGCATGGGCACCTCGTGGCGCGGCAAGGCGTTCGAGGAGGTGTGCTACAAGAACCTGAAGGATGCCGGACTGCCCGACCACATGGCCTGGATCAAGGCTGCCTGCGCGCGCTATGCCTACATGGACTCCACGCGCGTCGGCATCTTCGGGTGCTCGGCCGGCGGGCAGGAGAGCACCACGGCGGTGCTCCTGCACGGCGACTTCTACAAGGCGGCTTACAGCGCCTGCGGCTGCCACGACAACCGGATGGACAAGATATGGTGGAACGAGCAGTGGATGGGGTGGCCTGTTGACAGCAGCTATGTGGCCTGCAGCAACGTGGCCAACGCGCACCTGCTCAAACGGCCCCTGATGCTCCTGGTGGGCGAGCTTGACGACAACGTGGACCCGGCCAGCACGATGCAGGTGGCCAACGCCCTGGTCAAGGCCAACAAGGACTTCGAGCTGGTGGTGATTCCCGGGGCGCACCACACCATGGGCGAGGACTACGGGGAGCACAAGCGCTACGACTTCTTTGTGCGCCACCTCATGGGAAAGACGCCACCGGCGTGGGATGATGTGCCGAACCCTTAGGGCGCCGCATGGCAACCTTGGCGCGGGGAAAGCCGCCGGCCGGCCGCTGCAAGGCGCCACTTAGCCTGTGCCACGCTGCCAGGAGGGCCGCCCTGCAACATATAAGAAGTCTTCTGCGACAAATAGCAAAGGGGCCTTGGGCCGTTTTCCGTAAATTTGCAGGCACTAACAATGACCATTTTAAGACTGACATGACAAATTTCCAGACAACCAAATGGCTGAGGCTCTGCCTCGCCACCCTTTGCTGCGCCCTGGCCGCACAGGCCGCCCATGCCCAGCAGCGGCGCCCCGTTGACGCACAGCACCCGCTGTGGATGGTACACGTTGACGTGTGGAACCAGGCCGACCCTCAGAAAATCATCAACCTCATCCCCGAGGACATCAAGCCCTATGTGTGCATGAACCTCTCGCTGTCGTGCGCCTATGACACGGAGCAGGACATCCACATGAGGCCGCAGAACTACATGCGCACGTTCAAGTCGTGGGCCACGGTGTGCCAGGCCAACGGCCTGTGGTTCACCTGCCAGCCGGCATCGGGCGGGCACACGCACATCCTGGAGAACGACCTGGAGACGTTCGAGTATTTCTTCAAGCGCTACCCCAACTTCCTCGGGTGGAACTACGCCGAGCAGTTCTGGGGCTTCGGCGAGGCGGGCGACAAGTACTCCAGCACCATCAAGGACCGCCTGGACCTGTTTGCCAAGCTGGTGCCGATGCACCACCGCTACGGCGGCTTCCTCACCGTGAGCTTCTGCGGCAACATCTGGTCGCACCTGCTCAACCCGGTAGGCATGATGAAGAGCAACGCTGCACTGCTCCAGGCCTGCAAGAGCTACCCCGAGGCCATCCTGTGGCTGTTCAAATACACCACCTCCTCGTGCTTCTACAACAACGAGTCGGTGTGCTTCGGACCCTTTGTGGCCGGACTGGCCAAGAACTACGGCGTGCGCTACGACAACTGCGGGTGGAACGGGGCGCTCGGGTCGCTGCTGGGCGAGGACAACGGAAAGACCTATCCCGTGGCCGCCGGCATCGGAACGGTGATGGAGCAGACCGCGAACAACGGCGGAGCCGTGTGGGACGGGCCGGAGCTGATCTGGACAGAGGACTTCCGGAACCTGCGCACCAGCACGGTCAACGGCTTCACACGGCGCAACTGGGGCACCTTCCCGGGGTTCAGAAACGCCTGGATTGACATGTTCCGCAAGGTGACGGACGGCACCATGTACATCCCCACGCGCGAGGAAGTGGTGGCAAAGACCAAGCTGATTGTGCTCAACGACGTGACCGCGGGCAGCGACGAGGACAAGTACGCCACCTGGGGCGACCTCTACGACGGCCTCTATAAGCAGGCCGACCCGTTCAACCGCAACAGCGGACAGTGGATGGACAACTACCTTTACCTGAAGAGCACCGGGCGCTATGGCACCATTCCCATGGCCCCGTGCATCAACGACGAGACCGCGGCCGCCATCCCCAACAAGGTGCTCAAGTCGCAGCGCCAGGCGGTGTGGCCCTCCATCGCCGCCAAGCAGTCCGCGTTCAACAAGGCTTATCCCGACGAGGTGAGCGCCGGCGACCTCTTTGTGGCGCGCTTCAAGAACCAGCTGGTCACCTACACACCCTACTCCTACCTGAACGCCAAGACCACGGCCAGGGCCAGCGTGCCCCTGAGGTACAACTCGTGCGAGAGCCTTGACCTCACATGGGGGAAACTGAGCAGCGCACTCATCCGCGAGTATGCCGACTCCATCACCTTCTACCTGAACAACTACCGCAGCGACACCATAGCCAACGTGACCGACGTGATTGTGGTCAACGGGGCCACAGCCGAGCCGGCCTACACCATGGCCAGGCGCGCGGAGGCCACGGCTACTGCCACCTCGGCATGGGATGCCGCCACAGGCACCTACACCCTGCGCGTGAGCCACAACGGGCCGGTTGACCTCACGGTGCACTGCACTGGCACGCAGACGGCCCGCAGCACCGACACCGCGCCCAACACGCCGCTGGCCACGCCCAAGCAGCCGGAGCCTTACGCCGGGCCACTGGTCATCGAGGCCGAGGACATGGACTACCGCAGCGTGAAAAGCTGCGAGGTCACACCTTACTATTCCTCATACAACTGGGTGCGCGGCCACGCCGGCAACGGCTTCATCGACATGGGGACGAGCGCCAGCGGCGCACTGACCACCACCTTCCGCGCGCCCAAGGCGGGCAGCTACAAGGTGGCCGTGCGCTACACCAACACGGCCAAGGCCGGCACCGTGCGCTTCAGGGTGAACGGCGGGGCCAACATCGCCAAGCGCTTTGAGACGACCGGGCGCAACCAGTGGCGCAAGGACACCATTGACTGCACGCTAAACGAGGGCGACAACACACTGCTGATGCTCAACACCTCGGGCATCGCCATGCTGGCAGACCAAGTGACCATCTTCCCGGCCGACATGGAGGCCGAACGCTACGGCGTGTTCGTCCGCGAGGCGGAGCACGGCACGGTGACCGCCGACCGCACAGAGGCCTGCGAGGGACAGACCGTGAGGCTCTCCGTGACACCCGACGAGGGCTACGAGCTGGCGGGATGGAACATCATCCATGGTGACGCGCGGATGACCGAGGAGGCCGACGGCTCGTTCACCCTGACAATGACCGACGACCACATCACCCTTGAGCCGCTGTTCCGCGACGCCTCGCTCGTCTACAAGATGGACCTCACGGCCGCCATTGCCGGGACTCTGCCTGAGGGATGGCGCGCCGTCCAGGGCACCGGCGACATCCACGAATATCCCAACAGCTACAGCTCGGGAGCACGCATCTTTGCCGAGTTCTCGGGCACCTACGGCAAAGCTCTCTACTGGCGCATCATGAGCGCAGACTACGGCCGGCAGCCGGACTGCCCGCTGACGCTCGCCCCGGGCACCTACAAGCTGGCCTATGCCATGGCGGCCTGGAAGGGCACGCCCCAGTGCAAGGCGCAGCTGCTCGACGACAATGGCAACGTGGTGGCGGAGAACGGCTATGCCACAGCCACGCCCAACGCCAACGGCAACAAGACGGCCGACCTGTCGGCTGCCAGCCGGCGTGAGCTGACATTCACCGTGACAAAGGCCGGAAACTATGTGGTTAACTTCCTGAACAACGGAACAGGGTTCAGCGAGTTCCTGCTGGCCGAATGTAATATCCACCGCACGTCCAGTCCGCAAGGCATCGCCGACACCTTTGCGGGCGCCGCCTCACCGGGCGAGTACAAGGTGTTCAGCCTCGGCGGCGCGCAACTGCCGTCACTCCGGAAGGGTGTCAACATCATCCGCTATGCCAGCGGACAGGTGAGAAAGGTGTATGTAAGATAAGGCGGGCAGCACAGGCTGGTCGCACAGACCAAGGCAAGCCGTCTCGGATTAGTCCGAGACGGCTTTTTCAGCTTTGCACGCCACGCGCTGCAAAACGGTGCGAACGGGACTGCGAAACGGTGCGTTCCACCATGCGAAACGGGCCGAATGACGCTGCAAAACGGTGCGTTTCGCGCTGCAAAACGGACTGTATGGAAAGGCGGAAGTGGCCGTATTGCTGCACAGCCACACTTTTTTGCCAAAAAGGGTGGTTTGATTTTAACCCAAATCGGTAGCAAGACGAAAAGGCGGCAATTTTGGGTTTGTCATGATTGCCACCTTTTCCTATATGCCAACTGACGCTGTCCGGCAATCCAAGCAACGGAGCCTTGCAAACTCAGACAACGGAATTTTCCAAACCCTTGCAACGTACTTTTCCAACCCAAGCAACGGAACCGGAACAGCAGGGAAAAGGATGACAGCTGCTATTTCCGGACTTTGTCTCTCCTTGGCGCACCTGCCTTGGCCTTTGCAGCGGCAGTGGTGGCCGGCACTTTTCTGGCGGACACTTTTTCAGCCACACGCCTTGACGGCCTGGCCGACTGCTGGTCGTCCTCCTGCCAGTCGGGGATGGCGTCATATTCGCTCGCGTCGTCGGTGCGCTCGAAGTCAATCTCGGGCAGTTCCACCGTGTCAGCCGGCTTGAACGGCACGACGGTAGAGGTGTAAGGCTCGACCACCACCATGGCCACCCCCTGCGAGATGATGCCCAGCTGCTTGGCCGCACGCCACGACAAGTCAATGATGCGGCCGCGCACAAAGGGGCCGCGGTCGGTCACCTTCACCACAACGCTCTTGCCGTTTCCGGGGTTGGTCACCTTGAGCATCGTGCCGAAAGGATGGGTGCGGTGGGCACACGTCAGACTGTCATGGTGCAGACGGATGCCGCTGCTGGTGCGCGCGCCGGTGGCGCGCTTCGAATAGAACGTGGCTTTCCCTTTCTGCGTTTGCGAAAGGGCGGGGAGCGCGGCCGACAGACAAACAGCGACAGCCAGCATCACAGTCCGCAAAAGGGACTGTGATGCGTGGCGGCAAAAAAACTTAGGAATACGAGAAAATGTACGCTTACTCTTTATGTGCCCGTCGGCTTTGCTTGCTGTCATTGGCTTGTCTTGCTTGTTGTTCAACCTTGCCTGCGCCGCAGCGCGGCGAATCACACGATGCCTTGCGCCATCATGGCGTTGGCCACCTTCATGAACCCGGCGATGTTGGCACCCTTAACATAGTCGACATAGCCATCGGCCTGGCGGCCGTATTTCACGCACTGCTCGTGGATGTTGTGCATAATCTGGTGCAGTTTCTCGTCGACCTCCTTCGAAGTCCAGCTCAGACGGATGGCGTTCTGGGTCATCTCCAGGCCCGAGGTGGCCACGCCGCCGGCGTTGACAGCCTTGCCGGGGGCAAAGAGCTGGCGGGCGGCTACAAACTTCTCGGCAGCCTCGGCGGTGCATCCCATGTTGGACACCTCGGCCACACACAGCGGCCTGTTGGCCAGCAGCATGTCGGCGTCGCCGCCGTTAAGCTCGTTCTGGGTGGCACACGGCAGGGCGATGTCACATTTCACCTCCCACGGCTTGCGCCCGGGCACGAAGTTGGCCTCGGGGAATTCGTCGGCATACGGCGCGCAGACATCGTTGCCGCTGGCGCGGAGCTCCAGCATATAGTCAATCTTCTCGTCATCAAGTCCGGCCGGGTCGTAGATGTAGCCGTCAGGCCCCGAGATGGTAATCACCTTGGCGCCCAGCTCGGTAGCCTTCTTGGCAGCGCCCCAGGCCACATTGCCGAAGCCGCTGATGGCCACCGTCTTGCCCTTGATGTCGTGGCCGTGGGTCTGCAGCATCTGGTTCACGAAGTAGAGTGCGCCATAGCCCGTGGCCTCCGGGCGGATGCGCGAGCCGCCCCACTCCAGGCCCTTGCCAGTGAGCACGCCGCTCCACTGGTGGGTGAGCTTCTTGTACATGCCAAAGAGAAAGCCTATCTCGCGCGCGCCCACGCCGATGTCTCCGGCAGGGATATCCTCCTCCGGGCCAATCACGCGGTAAAGCTCGGTCATGAAGGACTGGCAGAAGCGCATCACCTCGTTGTCCGAGCGGCCGCGGATGGAGAAGTCTGAGCCGCCCTTGCCGCCGCCCATGGGCAGCGTGGTCAGCGCGTTCTTGAATGTCTGCTCGAAGCCGAGGAACTTCAGAATGCTGAGGTTCACCGAGGGGTGGAAGCGCAAGCCGCCCTTGTAGGGGCCGATGGCGCTGTTGAACTGCACACGGTAGCCGAGGTTCACCTGCACCTCGCCCTTGTCGTCAACCCAGGGCACACGGAAAGTCACGATGCGCTCCGGCTCCACGATACGCTCTATAATCTTGGCTCTCTCAAACTCGGGATGCTGGTTATACACATCGTTCACCGAGATGAGCACCTCTTTCACAGCCTGCAAATACTCCAGTTCGCCCGGATGCTTGCGCTCCAAGTCCTGCATGATTTTCTCTACTTTCATAGTGCTTATGAATTTATAAGGTCATTACTGTTTGTTAGAAACCGGTGCCATTCCGCCGGAATGACAAGGCAAAAATAACGGTTTTTCCGAAAGAGGCCAAATGGAAACCTTGAAAAAATGGGCCATTTAGTTACGCTTTGTTAAAAAAACGAGATTTTGCAGCCGTTTGTTTTGTATGTCGCTCCTCGCTCGGGGACTTTTGCCACGTGCGCCTTACAAAATGACACGATTATCTTTATGGACGCAGAGAAGGCCGTAACGCTGTTGCACGCCCACCCTGCGCCAGGCGGCGCCCGGAAGAAAGCGGGGCGGAGGCAAGCCCCCGCCCCAGCAGAAGAGGTTGCGGTTTAGTTTCCCCAGAAGCCTTCCTCGTCGGGGTTGTCACACCTTATTACATATAGGTGCGGTGAGGCCGAGTGCCGGCAGCGGCTTCACGCTGCGTCCCCCGGCTTCACGCTGCGTCCCTCGGCTTGCAGCTCTGCCTCGAAAGGCGCCACAGGGTGTTCCATCACCCGGATCCATTGGCATAGTTCCATGTGCAGCTGCGGCGGAACGTGGCGCGGTGGCCGTCAAGCGCTGTCGTCCTGGAGCAGCGGAATGGGCGGGGACTGTCCCGCCCGCCATCGGTAAGCCGAAGGTCAGTAACGGCCTTGCCGCCGCCCGACGGGTTGGGCCTGGGGCAGCCATACACCCGGTGCCCCCTGGAGCTGCGCCCGAACATCACCTTGCCTTCCACCGCTTCGTTCCTGTTGTGTGGGGGTAGCACTGGTACCTTGGCGCGTAGTGGATGAGGCTGGGATAGGCACCCGGCGCACAATGGGTGCCGAATGCGCGAAACAACAAAAAACGCCCATTCCATCGGGAATGGGCGTAAGGTTGGCACAACACTGGTGTCTGGGCTGTCAAATGTCAGATAGTGTTCTTCCACTCACCGGGAGTAAGGCCGGTCTTCTGCTTGAAAATGCGGTAGAGATGGGCGCGCGAGGAGAAACCGCACTCGGCAGAGATGATGTCGTTGCTGTATTCGGGATACTCCCTGAGCATGCGCTGCACCTCCTTGAACCTGAGGTCGCTGAGCCACACGCGGAAGGTGGTGTGGAGGTGCTGCTCGAAGAACAGGGTGAGGTCGTGGCGCGAGATGCGGACAAAGCGCGCCAGCGAGGCGATGGTGACAGTGCTCTCGCGGAAATTGCCCTCGGCGCTCCACTTGTCCAGCACCTGCCGGATTTCCGCCACGCGGGCCTCGGGCAGGGTCTGGGGCGCGGGCGTGGGCTCGGCGGATGACGGCCCAAGGGTGCCGAGGCCGGTGTCGTTCTCCTCGCTGGTGTCAAAGAACTCCTCGACAGGCTCGATGCTGTAGCTCAGCGCCACGAAGCTGAGCACCATGAAGAAGATGGAGAAGAACACGACAGGGGCTATAATATAAAGGAACGCGCGCGAGGAGATGGCGAAGGTGCTGACCAGGGCCGATATGCACAGAAAGGCAAGGCTGGCCTTCGAGTAGCGCACGTAGGGCACCATGTCGCCCGCCGTGCTGTCGCTGATGCGGCGGTGGCGGCGGCGCAGCTCCAGCAGGGGCACAAGGATGAAGGCAACCATGCAGAGCACGTACCACACGTGCATCACCTGGTAGGGCCACCCGATGTGCAGGCTGCCCGACCGCAGGTAGCCGGCCAGGAAGACGGCCAGCTCGGGCAGGTAGCCGCCAACGCCCACCCACACATAGCGGCGGCGCACCACCAGCGACGCCTCGATGTTCAGCACGGCATACGAGATGAGGAACGAGGCGGGGGTGAAGAACAGGATGTTGACCACCGCGCCCACATCGTCGCCCGACGCCCTGAGGCCGAAGGCAATCTGGAGGGCGAAGTGGGCCGCCAGCACCAGCATTGCGCTGAAGAGCATCCAGCGCGACTGCTCGTAGCGCGTGTTGGGCCACTTCACGTGAACGCGCGACATACCCAGCGCCATGGCGAGGATGCCGGTGGTCAGCAAGCAGCTGTACTGCGTGAGAAACAGGGTGTTCATAGGCACTTGTCTTTTGCCCCTGGGCCGGCGGCATGCCGGTGCGGGCGGTTCAGCATAAAGTCGGAGGCCTGGCGTGCCGGCAGTCCCTGGTGCCATGCAGGGCGGGCGGCATAACGGCACTTTCACCTGCAAAGGTGCGACTTTTTTTGCAGATTTGCAAAAAAAGTCGCACCTTTGCAACAAAATTTCACCCAAAACCCCAAGCCCATGATGCAACAGACAGCCAACAACTGGAACACTTTCTACCTGAAAGACGTGTCGTTTGTCAACCTGATGACACGCCGCATCTTCAATGTGCTCATCGTGGCCAACCCCTATGACGCCTTCATGCTGGAGGACGACGGCCGCGTGGACGAGAAGATTTTCGACGAGTACATGGACCTCGGGCTGCGCTACCCGCCCACGTTCACGCAGGTGAGCACCACCGAGGAGGCCTACGGGGTGCTCCGGTCGATGGCCATCGACCTGGTGATCTGCATGCCGGGCAATGCCGACAACGACGCGTTCAGCGTGGCCCGGGCGGTCAAGGCCGACTCGCCGGGCATCCCCTGCGTGGTGCTCACGCCCTTCTCCCACGGCATCACGCGCCGCATGCAGGACGAAGACCTCTCCATGTTCGACTATGTGTTCTGCTGGCTGGGCAACACCAACCTCATCCTTTCCATCATCAAGCTCATCGAGGACAAGATGAACATCGCGCACGACATCCGCGAGGCGGGCGTGCAGATGATTTTGCTGGTCGAGGACAGCATCCGCTTCTACAGCGCCATCCTGCCCAACCTGTACAGCTACATCCTGCAGCAGAGCAAGCGGTTCTCGACCGAGGCACTCAACCCGCACGCCGCGGCGCAGCGCAAGCGGGGGCGGCCCAAGGTGGTGCTGGCCCGCACCTACGAGGAGGCCATGGCGCTCTACGACAGGTATGCCGACAACACGCTCGGGGTCATCTCCGACGCGCGCTATCCCAGGGAGGGCGAGCCAGACCCCGGCGCAGGCCTCAAGCTGCTGCGCGAAATCCGCAGGCGCGACGAGTATGTGCCGCTCATCCTGCAGAGCGCGGAGGCGGCCAACAGGCCGCTGGCCGAGGCCGCGGGCTTCAGGTTTGTCGACAAGGGGTCGAAGACGATGGGCATCGACCTGCGCAACATCATGGAGGAGCACATGGGCTTCGGCGACTTCATCTTCCGCGACCCGGCCACGCGGCGCGAAATCCTGCGGGTGCGGTCGCTCAAGGAGCTGCAGGACAACATCTTCAAGATACCCTACGACTCGATGCTCTACCACATCTCGCGCAACCACATGAGCCGCTGGCTCTGCGCCAGGGCCATCTTCCCGGTGTCGGCCTTCCTCAAGCACGTCACGTGGCACAAGCTGCAGGACGTTGACGCGCACCGCAAGATCATCTTCGACGCCATCGTGCAGTACCGCCGCATGAAGAACCTGGGTGTCGTGGCGGTGTTCGACCGGGGCAAGTTCGACGCCTACAGCCACTTCGCGCGCATCGGCGAGGGCTCGCTGGGGGGCAAGGGCCGCGGCCTGGCCTTCCTCGACCGCATCATCAAGCGGCACCCGGAGTTCGGGCAGTTCGAGGGGGTCGGGGTGTGCATCCCGCGCACCGTGGTGCTCTGCACCGACTTCTTCGACGAGTTCATGGAGAAGAACAACCTCTACCACGTGGCCCTCAGCGACGCCTCCGACGAGGACATCCTGCAGCACTTTCTCAAGGCACAGCTGCCCGACTCGCTCATTGCCGACTTCTTCACTTTCTTCGACGCGGTCAAGGCGCCCATCGCCGTGCGCTCGTCGTCGCTGCTGGAGGACGCGCACTACCAGCCCTTCGCCGGCATCTACTCCACCTACATGATTCCCTGCCTTGACGACAAGTACGAGATGCTGCGCATGCTGGCCTGCGCCATCAAGGGGGTCTACGCCTCGGTGTTCTACCGCGACTCCAAGGCGTACATGGCGGCCACCAGCAACGTGATCGACCAGGAGAAGATGGCGGTCATCCTCCAGGAGGTGGTGGGCAAGCGCTACGGCGACCGCTACTACCCCAACTTCAGCGGGGTGCTGCGCTCGCTCAACTACTACCCCATCGGCGACGAGAAGGCCGAGGAGGGCATCGCCAGCCTGGCGCTCGGCCTGGGCAAGTATATCGTCGACGGCGGACAGACGCTGAGGGTCAGCCCGTACCACCCGCGGCAGGTGCTTCAGACGAGCGAGATGGAGACGGCCCTGCGCGAGACGCAGACGCGCTTCTACGCGCTGGACATGACGCACGTGGGCGACAACTTCAAGGTTGACGACGGGTTCAACATCCTGAACCTGAGGGTGAAAGAGGCCGACAAGGACGGCTCGCTGCGCTACATCGCCTCGACCTACGACCCCTGCGACCAGGTGATCCGCGACGGCATCTACGAGGGGGGGCGCAAGGTCATCACCTTCAGCGGGGTGCTCCAGCACGGGGTGTTCCCCCTGCCCGAACTGCTGCAGATGGCGCAGCGCTACGGCGCCGAGGACATGCGGCGGCCGGTGGAGATCGAGTTTGCCTGCAACATCAACGACGACCGCACGGGCACACTCTACCTGCTGCAGATCCGCCCGATAGTGGACAGCAAGCAGGTGCTTGACTGCGACCTCGACGCCATTCCCGACAGCCGGTGCCTGCTGCGCTCGGACAAGTCGCTGGGCCACGGCATCAGCGAGGACGTGACCGACGTGGTGTACGTGAAGACGGACGACAGCTACACGGCGGCCAACAACCCTGCCGTGGCCAGTGACATCGAGCGCATCAACAGGAAGTTCCTTGACGAGGGCAGAAACTACATCCTTGTGGGCCCGGGGCGCTGGGGGTCGAGCGACTACTGGCTGGGGGTCCCGGTGAAATGGCCGCACATCAGCGCGGCGAGGGTCATTGTCGAGGCGGGCCTCAGGAACTACCGTGTCGACCCGAGCCAGGGCACGCACTTCTTCCAGAACCTCACTTCGTTCGGCGTGGGCTACTTCACGGTGAACAGCTACGCGGGCGACGGCATCTACAGAAAGGACATCCTCGACGCCATGCCGGCGGTCGACGAGACGCCGTATGTGCGCCACGTGCGCTTCGACCGCCCGCTCAAAATCATGATGGACGGCAAGAAGCAGCGCGGGGTGGTGGTCATGGCGTGACGCGAAAGCCGGGGCCGGGCGGACGGCAAGCCGGGTCTGTATGCGAAACGCACCGTTTCATGCGATGAAACGGTGCGTTTTGCGTTCCCGAACGGTGCGTTTCGCACGCCAGAACGGTGCGTTTGGCGCGGCGATACGGTGCGTTTCGCGCGATGAAACGGCGCGTTTCGCACTACTCGCCGCTGTGAAGGCGCGAATCAAACGCCATCACGTCGTCCCAGGTCTTGAACGTGTCCGAGCCGAAGGCGATGCGCGTGCCGATGAAACCGGCCGATCCGTTGGCTTCGCTTCCGTCTATCAGGAAGTCGCCATAGAGCAGGTCCTTGCGGTTGGTGAGCACCAGGCGGTTCCACGCGGCCACGCCAAAGGTGTCGGCCACCCACTGCTGCAGGCGCGGGGCGTAGGCGGTGTCGTTGGTGGGAAGGGCGCCCACCAGATAGACATCGTAGTGGTCGAGCAGCTGGCGGTAGGCCTTGACGGCGCTCGGGGCGGGCTGGCCGCCGCGCTCGGCGGTGCGCTCGATGCAGACATACATGATTTCGCGCTGGCGGCCTTCCTGCCTGTCGTCAATCCAGCGGATGACGGGCACCACGCTGTGAAGCAGGATGCTGTCGTTGAGCCGGTGCTCGCCGTGAAAGTGGATGGCGTTGGCATAGTGCCCAGCAAACAGGCCGAAAGTGTGGACAACGGGGTCTTCCAGGCCGAAGAGGCCGTAGACGCTGGCCTTCTCCGTGTCAGCGCCCACGAAGCACTGCTCGGTGGCGGCCTGGTACTCGGCCAGCAGCTGCTTGGTCATCATGAACTCCTGCACGCCGTCCTCGCGGGGGTTGAGGAAGGTCACCCGCCCGAGCATGTTGTTCTTCAGGATGGTCTGCCCCATCTGGAAGGCGGGGTTCACCAGGATGCGGTCGTAGCCGCGCAGGGTCTCGGCATACATGCCGCCCATGGAGGTGCCTATAATCAGGTCGGGGCGCTCGCGCTCGCACACGCCGCGCAGCAGGCCGAGAGCCTCGGCGGGGTGGACGGGCAGGTCGGGGGCCACCACGGTGGCGCCGGGCAGCAGCTGGCGCAGACTGGTCACCGTGCCCGAACGGCCCGACGAGGCGAAGCCGTGGACATAGAGTATCTTCTTGTTCCTCATCAGTCCGGGGAACGACCGGGAATAGTGCTGTTCCATATCTCTCTTGCTTTTACGGTGCAAAGCTACTGCTATTTTAGGAAAAACAGCCGGTCTGGCTTTGATTTTCGGTGGCTTTGCATTACTTTTGCATCAAACCACATCAACAAATCCGATGAGTGACCTGTATATCAAGGTGAGCGTGTGCCTGCTTCTGCTTGGTCAGCTGCCATGCTGGGCCGTGGCCGGAGAGGCTGTGTGGGGCAGCGTGACCAGCGAGAACGGACTGTCCGACAACTCCATCCACTGTATTCTGCGTGACCGGCTGGGTTTTGTTTGGTTGGGTTCAAACAGGGGGATTGACCGCTATGACGGCACCAGAGTGGTCCGCACACAGGTGGCGGCTGGCGGAACGGGCGAAAGACAGGCCGAGCCACAGCCTTTCACCTGTATGATAGAGGAAGACGGCGAGCACCTGCTGGCCGGCGGCCAGAGCGGACTGTGGCGGGTGGACAAGCGCCATCTGACCCTGCAGCGCGTGATGGCCGACCGCATAGACCAGCCCGTCACGCGGCTGGCCAAGGTTGGAAACGCCATTCTGATGTGTACTCCAGACGGGGCGCTGCGACTGGAAGGCGGCAAGCTGTCGGCCGCCCGAGCCATGCCACCGGCACCCCCAACAGCGTTTGACTACACCGGCTGGGGGCGCTTTGACAAGGCAGCGACAGCCTACCTTGACCCTGCCGGCATACCCTGGGTGGGCTATCTCTTCTTTGGAGCCGACTATGGCTATCTTGACCGCGGACTGTTCCACACGTTTGCAATCGGCGACAGGTACCGCAGCAGGGGCCACAACACACGGAGCTACCTGCTGGACGGCACCCGGGTGCTGGTGGCCGACAACGAGGGGCTGGCCGTGACCGACCGGGCAAGCGGCCGGGTGACCAGGGTAGACCTCAGGCTCAAGCGGCCAACGACAGTGACCGCCATGATGCGCCAGGGCGCAAGCTACCTGCTGGCCACCATCGGCGGAGGCATCCGTGTGGTGAGCGCCTACACGCTCACGCTGACAGACAGCATCATGGCCGGGGCCTCAGTCTACCAGCTGGCAGAGCACAAGGGAAGGCTGTGGGCGTGCACCTCCAAGGGACTGTTCTTCAGACAGGCCGGGACAGGGGCCGAGCATCTGTTCACCGACCGCAACTCGCAGCTGCCCGACAACGAGGTGTTCTGCATCGGATTCGACAGCGGCGGGCGGGGCCTGGCAAGCACCAGGGGCGGACTGTGCGTCTACGACCCCGAAAGCCAAGCCCTGTCCGTGACCGAGGTGCCCAGGCAGCTGGCCCAAACAGGAAAGTTGCGCAGCATCGAGCGCTGGCAGGGAGACAAGCTGCTGCTCATCCCCCAATATGGCTACCCGGTGGTTTACCACCCCAAGAGTCACAGCGCACGGACGCTCAAGTTAGCCATCAGCGAGGAGACTCCGTCGATATTGGCAGTCAAGCAGCTCAAAAAAGGCCATTTCATCGTGATGACATCCACCGGACTCTATCTGACAGGCCGGGCCGGCTTCCGCCGCTTCGGCTATATCGACGGCTTGCCGAGCATGCAGTTTCAAGCCGGCTCGGCCACACTGACCCGTGGCGACACGCTCTGGGTTGCCACCACAGGAGGACTGGTGTGGGCAGACGCCGGCCTCTTGTGCGACAAGCGTTTTGACAAGATTCCCATGGTGCTGCAGGAGATTCAGACCGACCACTGGTTCAGTGACGCCGAGGTGAACGACGTCATCTACGACAACCGGCTGTCGCTGAGCCGCCACGACAACACATTCACGGTGAGGTTCCAGCCCTTGGTCTATGGCAACACCGGCGGCATCCGCTTCCGCTACCGCCTGGAGGGCTACGAAGACGAGTGGCACCTGGCTGATGCCGAACGGCGCATCTTCTACCGCAACCTGCCCGTGGGAACCTACCTGCTGAACATCGAGGCTGAGGGCATGCCCGAGATGGGCATGGCGGTCAGGGTGGAAGTCCCCATGACCAACCAGGCTATCCTGCTCATCGTCATGGCCGTGACAGTCATCGGACTGGTGGGGCACATCCTTTACTGCCACCACTACAAGCGGCCTTATTTCTGGATGGCATTTTTCCCAAAGCCCGAGAAATACCGCAAGAACAAACTTACCCGCGAAGAGGGCGAGGCACTTCAGCGACAGTTGGAAACGGTGATGGAACAGAAAAAGCCCTATCTCAACCCGGACTTGCAGATGAGCGGCCTGGCCCGGCTGCTAGGCTGCACCTCCCACCAGCTGTCACAGCTGTTCACCCAGCAGTTGGGGCGCAACTACTACGACTTCATCGCAGAGTACCGCATCAAGGAGTTCAAGCGGTTAGCCGCACTCAGGGAATACGACCGCTACACCATATCGGCGCTGAGCGAGCTGTGCGGCTTCCGCTCGCGCAACCCGTTTTTGGTGGCCTTCAAGAAACACACAGGCACAACACCCAGGGAATATGTGAAAAACATGAGGGAGAAACGTTAAGATACAGATGGCGGTTTCATCCAAAATTGCACTTTTCAACGGAAAAGTGCAACGGCAAGCAAAACCTAAGACCATGTTTCTCAGACGGTTATCAAGAAAGTGCAACTACCCCCTTGGTGAAAGGGCTATTGGGTTCACCAAGTGTGCCACACCTGTTTGATTTATCACTATCTTTGCAGCAAGAATCCAATAACTTAACTTTATGCGTAAAACTATTCTTATCATGATGATGTGCCTGTGTGCCCTGACGGCCATGCGGGCCCAGGACGCTGTGCTGAAAATGCGCCTCGACGGCTCCGCCGTGGAGGGGGCAACCATGACCGACGCGGTGTCGGGCATCAGGGCCACGCTGAAAAACGGGGCTGCTGTGGAGCCGATGGACAGCTTCATGGTGGTCAGCCTCGGCGCCACCAAGGGCTATGTCAACCTCTCGGCGGCCGCCGGACAGCTGCTGGCCGGCATGGACAGCTATTCAATCTCGGTGTACTACCTGGTTGACGAGGAGGCCACAGTCGATGGAATGGGCTATTTTCTGTGGGCGTTCTCCACGATGCCGGCCAACACGGCCAGCGAGGGGGCCTACACGGGCTACCGGCTCAACGTGCAGCGCATCGCCGCGTCGCCGGGGGGATATGGCGCAGAGACAGGCGCAGAAGTGGGCACGGCCTCGCCCAGGGGGAAATGGATGCACGTGGCCTACACGCAGGACGGGGCCGGCGGCAAGCTCTACATCAACGGCAAGCTGACCAAGAGCATCGGCAACATGCCGAAAAACTCGGCGGTGTTTGCGGCCGGCGCGCCGGAATACTGCTGGGTGGGGCGCGCGCCGTTCAGCGCGGACAACTACCTGGCCTCGACGCTGGTCTATGACTTCGCGCTCTACCAGGGGGCACTGACAGCCGCCGAGGTGGCGCAGAAAGCGGAGCTGACCGGACAGCTGGACGAGGCGTACCTGCACGGCACGGCGGGCGACCCGGCACAGCTGGAGAGCTGCATCGAAGCCGCCGCGCAGAAGGCGGACGGCGGAAAGGACCGGTATATGCCGGGGGCGGTGGCCGACCTGGAGGACGTGCTCATCGCAGCCAGGCTGATGGTGGAGCGCGGAGGCTACACGCAGCGGCTCTACGACAAGATGCAGGCCAGCGTGGAGCGGGCGCTCAAGGCCATGCTGGACACCGAGGGCATGGTGTTCGACCTGTCGGACGTCACAGAGGCCTACGACCCCGACCGGGGCTTCGTCCACCCGGGAGGCATGCACACGCAGGCCGACTTCGACCGCATCAAGCGGCAGCTGGCCGAGGGCAACCAGAAGGTGACCGAGGCTTACAACGTGCTCAAGGCGTCGGAATGGGCGCAGAGCGGAACGGCCACATGGCCGGTGGAGACCATCATCCGCGGCGGCGGCTCGGGACAGAACTACATCAACGCGGCACGCGGGGCGGCCATCGCCTACCAGAACGCGCTGCGATGGAAGATTGAGGGCAACAAGGCGTTCGCCCGGCACGCGGTCGACGTGCTGATGGCGTGGGCAAGGGTGTGCAAGACGGTGGGCGGCGACTCCAACTGGGCGCTGGCGGCCGGACTGTACGGCTACGAGTTTGCACAGGCGGCTGAGCTGGTGCGCGACTACGAGGGCTGGAGCCGCGAGGACTTCAAGTTCTTCCAAGACTGGATGCTGCGGGTGTGGTACGCCGGAAACATCAAGTTCCTGCGGGGCCGCAACGGCACGTGGGAGAACTGGGTGGGCAACCAGGGGGGCTACCGCCCGGGGCACTACTGGAGCAACTGGCCGCTGTGCAACGCGCTGTCGGCCATCACCATCGGCATCCTGTGCGACGATGTGTTTATCTACAACCAGGGACTGAGCTTCCTCAAATATGACCAGGCGGGCACGTTCAAGGACCCGCGCACGGCCGACCCCATCCTGAACGACGGCTGCACGGAGTTTATCGGCAACCTGGTGGTGACCAAGAGCAAGACTTCGTTGGAGACGGGGGCCTACGGCGAGATGGGGCAGATGCAGGAGAGCGGGCGCGACGGAGGCCATGCGGCCATGGCGCTGGGACTGGCCGTGGACATCGCCCACACGGCGTGGAACCAGGGCGACGACCTCTTCTCGTACATGGACAACCGGCTGGCCGCGGGCATCGAGTTCGTGGCGGCGTGCACGCAGAACGTGCAGGGACTGCCCTGGACAAACTACAAGTATGTGGACTGCCGCACGGCATGGCACAACGGATGGCTGATGGGCGGGCCGGCAGAGCCGGCCGAGGTGCGCAACTACTGGGGCACGGTCATCGGGCACTACGAGGGCGTGAAGGGGGTGAAGATGCCCTACGCCGAGAGGGCCTACAGCCAGATGGGCGTCGACGGCGGCCCTTACGGCGGAGCGAGCGGCCCCTACGACCACCTGGGCTTCTCGGTGCTGACCAACACGTATGACGGCATTGCCCCGGCCGACAGGGTGCCCACGCTGCTCACACCGAAAATGGAGTATGACGGCAAGGTGATCGACCACAACGAACTGGGCGGACTGACCAACACGTTCAACTCGCCCAACAC
The DNA here is from genome assembly GCA_937895845.1 of uncultured Prevotella sp. Taxonomy (GTDB): domain Bacteria; phylum Bacteroidota; class Bacteroidia; order Bacteroidales; family Bacteroidaceae; genus Prevotella. The sequence continues at coordinate 91,161 of CALBLK010000071.1, forward strand.
CACGGGGCTGCCCAAGGGCAGCGTGGTGAAGCTGATGCCGCAGCTGCCCGAGGGAGCCGAAGACACGGGCAAGTGGCGGTGGAACACGGGCGAGACCACCAAGGACATCACCGTGACCGCGGACAGGAGCTACATGTACCGGGTGACCTACACCAACGCCAACGGCATTGAGAGCCACCAGGTGTTCGCCATGGCGGTGCAGGGCGACTGCCAGCCCTCGCCCGGAATGACCACAACGGCCACAAGCGACGGGCAGACGGCCGAAGGCGGAGCCACGCTCAACGCCTTCTACGGCAGCGAGGCCACGCTCACCGTCAGCGGATGGCTCGACCAGACCACCTGTCTCTGGGACAACGGCGAGACAGGCTTCAGCCGCACAACGAAGCCCATCGTGCGCGACCGCGACTTCAGGGTGTGCTACCAGAACCAGGGCGGACGCAAGCAGGCGTTCACGTTCAGGGTCAAGGTGCAGTATTTCCGCCCGGACATGGTGGTCAACGGCACCACGCTCAAGGACACGACAACCGTGGTGGTGAAGAGCGGTACAACGGTGGTGCTGGCTCCGGCCATCGCCGAGACGGCCGGCGAGGTGGCCTTCAGCTGGAGCAACGGCGCCACCACGCGCAACCTTGACCTGGGCGCGGTGACCGCATCGGGCAGCTACACGTTCCGCTGCACCATCGGCGGCAGCGAAACGGCAGTCACCTATTATATATTGGTTGAAGGCGAAGAGGGCAGCCGGCTGATTGACAGCGGCGACTACCTGATAAAGACGCGCGCCGGCGACCGCTACCTGACCAACAACGGGGCCGGACTGCCCGTTGACTTCCAGCCGGCCAGGGGCACGGCCGAGCGGCCCGACGCGAGCCAGGTGTGGCTGGTGACGCGCAAGGCCACGCCAAAGTATGACTTTGTGTCGATGGCCGACAGCATGATGGTGGCGGCCAGCGGACTGGTGGTCAGGAAGACGTACCACCCCCTGCTGCTGGCGGGGGCTGCCGGCGCAAGCTACTACGCCATCTACAGCGCGGCCTCGGGGAAGAACAGCTACTGGACGGTTGACGGCAACGGAACGGTTGACGTGCAGGGTGCGGCCGAACGGCCGGACTATCCCTTTGAGCTGGTGCCGGCAGACTGGGCCACGGGCATCCATGGCGTGACGGGGGGAGAGACGGTGAAGACGGAGCTGTTCTCCATCGGCGGCACGCGCATCAGCGCCCCCGAAAGGGGACTGTACATTATCAAAAAGACGTTAAAAGACGGCACGACAGTGGTTGAAAAGCATGAAAAGCGGTAACTTTGCGGTAGGAAACCCCACTGACAATGAGCCTCGACCCAAAGTTTTACCAGACAAAGATTGAACAACACTCAGCCCAGCTCGCCAGCCAGCGCAAGCGCAACCGCTTGTATGTGGCAGGCGAGCTGGCCTCGTTTCTGTCGGCCATCGCCCTCGTGGCGGCCTACACGGTGTGGGGGCACCCGCTCCTGCCGGCCCTGGCCGTGGCGGCGGTCGTCGCCTATATCGCCCTGCGCCGCTGCGACGTGGCGGGCTGCGGGCGGGCGGAGCGGCTTGAAGCGCTGCGCCGGGTGTATGCCGGCGAGCTGAGCTATCTGTCAGGGGACTTCACGCCCTTTGACGACGGCAGGCGTTATGCAGCCCCCCAGCACCCCTATGCCGTGGACATGGACGTGTTCGGGCCGCTGTCGCTCTTTCACCGCATCAACAGGACGGTGACCTCGGGCGGTGCCGACTGCCTGGCCGGACTGCTGTCGGAAAGGCCCCTCTGCAACGGTGCCGGCGCGAAGCGCGCGATTGACCGGCGGCGCGACTTCATCAGCCGGCTGGCCAAGGAGGAGGCTGTGCGCACGGCGTTCATGTCGTATGGCAGGCGGGGCACGGCAGGGGCAAACGACCGTAAAGTGGCGGACACGGCGGCGGTCAAGGCGGCACTCACGGCGGTGCAAGGCATCAGCATGCCCCGGATGGCTCGATCGGGAGCGGCGCTGGCCATGGCATGGGCGCTGGCCACGGGCCTGACGGCATCCACGGTGGCGGCCATCGTCACGCCACTGAGCGGAAGCGTGGTGACAATGTGGGCCACGGCACAGTTTTGCGCGGTCTACCTGCTGGCCAAGCGGCCGCTCCGCGAGATGGGCAAAGGCATCGACCGGCTCTCGGACCAGCTGAAGGACTATGCCGGCCTCATCCGCCTGGCGGCAGCCAACATAGCGGCAGAGCAGGACGGAGAGGAACAGGGCGGAGAGGTGGAAAGGGCCGCGGCGGAGCTGAAAGCGCTGGTGGACAGCATGGACCGAAGGGGCAACCTGCTCGGACTGGCGCTGTTTGACACTTTCCTGCTCTACGATTTCTTTCTGATGCGCCGCCTGGCACGCTGGCAGCAGCGGCATCTCGGGGTCATCGCCCGGTGGGTGGACAGGGTGAGCCTGTTTGACGCGCTGGTGTCGGCGGCGACCTTCCGCTTCAACGAGCCGGAGGCCGCAGAGGCCGAGATTGCGGAAACGCCGGGGGTGCTGTTCGAGGCCGAGGCGCTCGCCCACCCTTTCCTGGGCGCAAAGGCCGTGGGAAACGACTTCACCGCCACCGAGGGCAACTACTATATCGTGACCGGGGCCAACATGGCGGGCAAGAGCACATTCCTGCGCAGCGTGGGTGTCAGCATCATCCTGGCCACCAACGGCATGCCTGTGTTCGCCAGCCGGCTGCGCCTGTCGGTGTTCACGCTGTTCAGCTCGATGCGGACAAGCGACGACCTGGGGCACGGCATCAGCTATTTCAACGCGGAGCTGCTGCGGCTGAGGCAGCTCATCGACCACTGCAAGCACGCCAGCCACACACTCATCATCCTCGACGAGATTCTGAAAGGCACCAACTCGCTTGACAAGCTCAACGGCTCGCGGATGTTCCTGGAGGCCATCGCCCGGCTGCCGGTCACGGGCATCATTGCCACACATGACCTCGAGCTGTCCAAAATGGCGGAAGAGCACCCCGAACGCTTCCACAACATCTGCTTTGAAATCAGTCTGGCTGACACCATCACCTACGCTTACAAGCTCACGCCCGGGGTGGCACGCAACCAGAACGCATCGCACCTGCTGCGCAACATTCTGAGGGGCATCGCACCGGCAAACGAGGGTGAAGGCGCAAAAAAGGGCTGACTTATTTTGAAGTTCAGCCCAAACAGACTAACTTTGCATAAGGCAGGCTGCGCTCGGCAATCAGAGATCAAGCGCTCATTGCACGCGCTGGCACTGCCTTTGCATAAGGCCGGAAACAACATCACTTTATAAGATATGGTTAACTACATCCGTTTTGACTGGGCCATGAAGCGCATGCTGCGCGAC
>CALBLK010000072.1 GCA_937895845.1 uncultured Prevotella sp.
GGGATGCCATCCTGGCCTCGTGCTCAATTCAAGTGGATCAATCAAAACCGCAGAATGAGCAGGATTTGGAAAATGCCGGTCTCCAACGTGACGAGGAGGGCTTCATCTGGGGAGACTGACCTCCCGCGGCGCCTGTGCGCTTGCCACGCAAGGTGGCAGGGAAAATGATTTCAAGATATTTTTATAGACAAGTAACAAGTGAAATGAATACTTATTTTATGACAAGCAGAAACAGGGCGGCGCGCAGGCTGCGCGCCATCCCTTTCTTGCTGGGACTCCTGATGCTGCTGCCAGTGGCGGCCCATGCCCAGCGCGAAATGTACGGACGACTGAACACGGCAGACTGCACCCTCACGCTGTATTATGACGCGAACAGGCAGGAGGGTGACTATCCGGCCAACGCTGAAGGTAGCGGCTTCGGCAGCCCGGAATGGCTAAACGACCAAGTCCGCGCCACAACAAAAACCGTTGTATTTGACCCCGGTTTCAAGGACGCCCGCCCCACGAGTTGCGATAGTTGGTTTTCATTGTTCGAGAATCTTGAGCACATTCAAGGCATTGAGCATCTAAACACTTCCGAGGTGCGCTTCATGAGATACATGTTCAATTACTGCAAAAAGCTGGCTGAGATTGACGTGTCCCACTTTCAGACGGACAATGTGACCGATATGTCCAATATGTTCTGTAGGTGCGAGAGTCTCACGAAACTCGACCTCAGCCATTTCAACACCGGCAAAGTAACCGATATGAGCAATATGTTCCTTCGATGCATGAGCCTTGCCAGCCTCGACCTCGGCCGTTTCAATGTGGAAAAGGTGAAAAGCATGGATCGTATGTTCGTTTCTTGCAACAAGCTGACCGAGATTGACTTGTCCGGTTGCAACGCAAGCGCGGTGACAACAATGGCGTACATGTTTAATGGCTGTAAAGACTTGACCAGCATCAAGCTCCCCGGTTCCACGGCAGGAAATTTGACAAGTATGGAGGAAATGTTTCAGTATTGCCCGAATCTCAAGCATATTCAGGGCCTGGAGAACCTCAACACATCTAATGTGACAAATATGCGTGCGGTGTTCGCCTATTGTGAAAAACTGAATGATATCAACTTGTCCAGCTTCGACACGCGCAAAGTGACCTCTATGAATAGTATGTTCAGCGGATGCGAAGCCCTGACCAGCCTTGACCTGAGCAGTTTTGACACCGGCAACGTGACCGATATGGGCTGGATGTTCTACTATTGCAGTGGTCTTACCTCGCTCAATCTCGACTCTTTCATTACTGAACGTACTACAACGATGCAGTCTATGTTCTACGAATGTAATGGCCTGACCGGCCTTGACCTGAGCAGTTTTGACACCCGCAACGTGACCGATATGAGCTTTATGTTCAGTGGGTGTACGAGTCTGGACAGCCTTGACCTGAGCAGCTTCAACGTAGAGAAGGTGGAAAGCATGGCTTTTATGTTCAGCCGGTGTGCCATGACTTCGATAGACTTGTCCCACTTCAACACAAAGAGCTTGAAGTCAATGCAATATATGTTCAATGGATGCACACACCTTGAACGCTTCAACCTGTCCGGTTTTGACACTGAAAAAGTAGATAAGTTGCAGGGTATGTTTGATGGCTGCATATCCTTGCAGGTGGCAAACCTGTCGAACTTTAACACGGCAAGCCTGACAAATGTGAGTTATATGTTCCATGGCTGCACTTCCCTGGCCAGCGTCGACCTCTCCAGCTTTGTCACCGACAAATTGGAAAATATGGCTTCTATGTTTCAAGATTGCGTAAACCTAAAGACCATTTATGCCAGCTCTGCGTTCACGACAGCCAATTTGAATCAGTCTTATGGAGCTGATAAGGCATTTGATGGTTGCACCTCGCTTCCGAATTACGACAGTAACAAGACGGGCAAGGAACTGGCCCGCATCGGAGAGGGCGGCTATTTCACCGTGGCCCCGGCCTGGGTGCGCTTCGACGAGGGCACGGGCACGCTCACGTTCCACTGCAGCACAGCGAAGACTGACGCCGCCACCGACTACAGTCTGAACGAGGGCCGTGACACTCCCGGCTGGAACGCCAAGGCCGGCGACATCAAGACGGTGACCTTCACAAGGAGCTTCAGGGACGTGCGCCCCACCGACTGCTCCATGTGGTTTTACAAATGTGAGAACCTCACGCGCATCGATGGGATGGAAAATCTCAACACCTCAGAGGCCACCGACATGCAGTATATGTTCAATGGCTGCAAGAAGCTTGACTCGCTCGACCTCTCGGGCTTCAGCACCGCGAACATAACCAGTATGCAAGCGATGTTCAAGGGTTGCAGCGGTCTCACCGCGCTCAACCTCTCGGGCTTCAGCACCGGGAACGTAACCAGTATGCAAGAGATGTTCGCAAATTGCAGCAGTCTCACCGCGCTCGACCTCTCATCCTTCAGCGGCAGCCGGGTGACCACCACGGAATTGATGTTCTCGGGCTGTGCAAGTCTCGCCGCGGTCAGCCTTGCGCAGTTTGACACACCCAAGCTGAAGTATATGGACAAGATGTTTCAGAACTGCTCGGCCCTCACCAAACTTGACCTCTCCAGCTTTGACCTAAAGGAAATGAACTTTCAAAATGGCGTGTCGGGAGGCCAGCTGTTCGACTACTGCCAGAGCCTTCAGACCATCTATGTCGGCGATTCCTTTGAGTTGAAGGAAGGCAACAAGATGTTCCGTGGCTGCGACAACCTGCGCGGTGCGATTGCCTTTGACAGCGGAAAGACCGGCGTGGACATGGCCAGCTACGTCTCGGGCTACCTTACCAAGAAGGTGGGGACGAACGGCGGCGACATCATCGGCGCCACGGGCGACCAGCTCGTTGTCGAGGCTCTGCAGCTGGACGACAGCAAGGCTTTCATCCTTTACGAACCGTGCCGGGTGAAGGACGCCGCGTACACCCGCCCGATGAAGGCGGAGTGGGGCACGCTCTGCCTCCCCTATGCCATTGGTACCGAATTTGATGGTGACAACTGCCTGTTCTATGCGCTGTCAGAGGTGGGCGAGAACAGTGTCACGCTTGAAGAGCTGAAAACCAGGCGGGTAACCGCCGGCTATCCTGTGATTGTCCGCAAGAAGGACGCGGGGCGGGAGG
>CALBLK010000073.1 GCA_937895845.1 uncultured Prevotella sp.
CTTGTCAAGGTGAATTCCTTGGGGAGTTTTTGCCACTTGCCTTTGTTCGGTACCTTCAGGGCACTGCCTTCCAATTGCCTGAACACCAATACGGAGTCGCCTTTTAGCGCAATCTCGGCGGTGAGGTCTTCGCTCCCGTAGTCGTTGATTAGTGACAGCGTTGCTTTATCATGTTTCTGCTTGCCAGATGTGACAATCCAGACAAAACTGTTGTTCGTCTTGCCCAGATAACCGGGAAGTTCTCCGAACAGCTCGTGACCTGGGATGGTAATGTTGTTATCTTGCAGATTGATTTTTAAATATACGTTATACTCGTTATTGACAAAATAGCCTTGGAATGTTGTGGCTTGCTGTGAAAATCCCCATAGGGGGGTGATTGCAAGCCAGAAAGCAAGCATCGTCTTTTTCATATTTCTTTCAGAGCGTTGATTTGGTCAATGTGCTTATTTCGGTCAATGACCGATTGGGGTTTAATGAATCTGCAAAATGAATGTGTACCTATTCCTCGTTAATCTTAAATGCGACAACCCTTGTCATGCTGTCGTCAAAATAATAGGTGTCTTGGTGTCTCTTGCCGTTCAGCTCGTAGCTCACGCGCGACAGCAAGAGCTTTTTTGTCATTCCGCCTGGGGAGTATGTGATGCCGCGCTTGTAGTGGGAGGTGTTCTCCGCACGCTGGCGCAGGTCGCTGATGACGGAGTCGCTGAGCACCTTGGTTGAATCCAGGCTGGTCAACTTGGTCACTTTCAGCCGTGTGGCATCCTTCAGGTTGCTTTTCATGAAATCCTCTGCTATGCGCTTGGCCTTATACTGCTGGCCACATGAAGTGGCCAGCAGTACGGCGGAGCATAATATAAGGTATAGGATGTGTTTTCTTATCATATACTTGTTATACGTTCTTCAGTATTTCAATCAAGTGCCTCCAAACCATGTCTACGGTGGGAATCAGCAGACACTCGTCAGGGGTATGCACATGCCGGAGAGTGGGGCCGAACGACACCATGTCGAGGTTGGGGTAGCGCTCGGAGAACAGTCCGCATTCCAGACCGGCGTGAATACCTTTCACCTCGGGCTTCTTGCCAAACAGCCGTTCGTAAGTCTCCGACACGATGGCGGTCAGCTTGCTGTCGGGATTCATCTTCCATGCCGGGTAGCCGTCGTTCTGGCTTACGCTGGCGCCTGCCAGCTCAAATGCGGCGGCAACCGTATTGCACTCGTTCTCCAAGTTGCTCATCACGTTGCTCCGTTGCGAGGCCACCACTGTTACCGTGCTGTCGCCGGTCACCACGCTGGCCACGTTGCTCGACGTCTCGACCATCCATGCAAGGGCCTCGTCCTGGCACATGGCAAACACCCCGTTGTCAACAGCCTGAAGGGCCCTGATGATGTTCAGGCCGGTAGCGGCGGGTATAACCTGCCGGCTGTCTGTGCTGCCCATGGCAAACTCCATCTCGGTGTCGGTCACATGAAACTCCTCCTCAACATTTGCGGTAAACACGTTCCAGTCGGCCTTGACTTTTTCCTTGTCCTTGCCGGGCACCGCTATCACAAAGCTGCCGTCTCGCGGAATGGCGTTGTGCATGCGACCGGAGTCGAATGCGGCCAGGCGGATGTCGTATTTCTTGGTCTCAAGATAAAGGAAGCGTGCGAGAATCTTGATAGCGTTGGCGCGCTTCTTCTCGATGTCATCGCCTGAGTGCCCGCCCTTGAGCCCCTTGACAGACCCTTTGATGAAGAAACTGCCTTCCGGGGCATCCTCGCGGCTGAAAGTGAATGTCGCTGTCGTTGTCTTGCCGCCGGCGCACGACACAAACACCTGTCCCTCGTCCTCGCTGTCAAGGTTGATGAGGTAGTCACCCGTCATAAACCCAGCCTCCATGCCGTTGGCACCAGTGAGCTGGGTCTCTTCGTCGCGTGTGAAAACACACTCCAGCGGGCCGTGCTCGATGTCATCGGCCTCAAGGATGGCCAGCTCAATGGCCACACCGATGCCGTCATCGGCACCAAGGGTCGTTCCCCTTGCCTTGAGCCACTCGCCGTCGACATAGGTCTGGATGGCATCTTTCTCAAAGTCAAAGTCAACGTCAACCAGCTTGTCGCACACCATGTCCATGTGACTCTGCAGAATCACCGTTTTCCTGTTCTCGTAGCCCGGAGTGGCCGGCTTGCGGATAATCACGTTCCCGGTCTTGTCCACCCGGGTGTCCAGCCCGTGGCTCTCGCCCCAGTTTTTAAGGTACTCAATCATTTTCTCCTCTTTTTTGGAGGGGCGTGGAATCGCGTTGATTTTTGCGAATTGCTCAAAAACGCATTTCGGCTTCAGTTCTATTTTACCCATTATTGACTATTTTTTTTAAATGATTAACCTGCTTATTTGGTGAATTTGCATTACCTTTGTACCGCAAAAGTACTGATTATGATTGAGATATTGGCCGTTACAGCGTTAATAATTGCTATTGGTATGGTTTTTTTGTGCGTAAAAATCATTTTTATGCGACAGGGAAGCTTTTCCTCCCAGCACATCCATGACAATCCGGGGCTGAGGGCAAGGGGCATCCGTTGCGTGCTGGACCAGGACCGGGATCTGCGCTCGGCCAGCAGTCATGCGGTCAGTGAACGCCAGGGCAGGGCGGACAGCCCGCAATGAAAAGAACAAAAATACAAATAAAATTATGAAGAAAAAACAGTTTTTATGTGCCTTGTCGGTGGCAGCTCTGACAGGTGTTTTGTTAGTCTCGTGCAACAAGGCGAATCCTCAAATGGACGAGAAACCGGCAGAGGCAGGACAGCAGACCGGAGGGATGAAAATCGCTTATGTGGAGGTGGACTCCCTGATGTCGCAGTACACATTCTGCAAGGAGTACTCGCTCATTTTGCAGAAAAAGAGCAACAATGCGCGCAACACGCTGAACCAGAAGGGGCAGCAGTTGCAGGCCGCTGCCGCCAACTTTGAGCGCAAGCTCCAGAACAACGGCTTTGCAAGTCGCGATGAGGCCGCCAGAGTGCAGGCCGCCATCCAGCGCCAGCAGCAAGACCTGCAGGAGTTGCAAAACCGCTTGGGCAGTGAGCTGGACGCAGAGACTGCCAAATATAATGCAGCTCTGCGTGACTCGCTCCAGAACTTCCTGAAACAGTATAATAAGGCCAAGCACTTTGACCTGATTCTTTCCAAGGCTGGCGACAACATCCTTTACGCAGAGAAGCACCATGACATCACTAAGGATGTCATCAACGGACTGAACAAGTGTTACAAGTCCACGATGAAAAAAGAGGTAGAGAAGAAAAAGTAGGTCAGCAGGAGCACATGGGGAATGTCCCATTTTCCGCCTGGTCATTGGCTGCGGGTTCATACCGCGCTGCGATACGAACCAAGTGGCGTGACGGAACGGTGCGTTTCGTGCTGCGATATGGGCCAAGTGGCGTGACGGAACGGTGCGTTTCTTGCTGCGATATGGGCCGGATGGCTTGCCAAAAGCGACTGTTGTTTGGCTCGTCCGGCTATGAGGGACATTTCAGTCATGCACAATCCCTAGTGTGTTTTGGCTAAAGAGACTTTTTTATGGATAAATATTGCTAAATAAAGCCGCTGGAGTTTGCTGTATTGAAGATTTTCCATAATTTTGTATGTGCGGCTGAAAGGTCGGCCGCTGCAATTAAGTTTAACAACCAATAAAACAAAAAGACTATGCTGAATAAGAAAGTTGAAGAGGCTCTCAACGCCCAAATCAATGCCGAGATGTGGTCGGCTTATCTGTATTTGTCAATGGCTGCGTACGCCCATGCAAACGGTAACCCCGGTATAGGCAACTGGTTTCAGGTGCAGTTTCGTGAGGAGCTGGACCATGCAAAGATACTGTTCAACTACGTCATCCAGCGCAATGGCCGGGTAGATCTGAAGGCCATTGATGCCGTGCCCACCACCTGGGATTCGCCGCTAGCCGTGTTTGAGGCAACGCTTGCACACGAGCAGAAAGTGACCTCGCTGATAAACAGTCTGCTGGCTCTGGCAACCGCTGAGAACGACTTTGCCACGCAGAGTATGCTCAAGTGGTTTGTTGACGAGCAGGTAGAGGAAGAGGAGAACGCCCATAACATCATTGACAACTTGAAGATGGTCAAGGACAATGGCTATGGGCTGTATGTGCTTGACAAAGAGCTCAGCGCGCGCACATACGTTCAGGCTCCGCCACTGGTTGGCAAGGAATAAGCCGAACTTATACGGGGAAATACAGAGTGGCCCCAAGCAGCTGTGCTGCTTGGGGCCACTCGTGTTTTTGGTGGACTCTCACATTCAGAACCTCACGCTCACCTGGCAGTCTATCATGCTGTAGTTATGCTTGTCTGAGGTGCGGTCGTTCACGAATACATAGTGGGCCTGCACCTTTATCCGCTTGAGAAAAATGTAGTCGGCTCCCAACTCATACTGGCTCTTGCTGTAAGCCCAGTCAGCGCGGTCGCGGTAGACATCGTAGCGGCCCTTGATGTGGCATACATTCTTCTTGACGGGCGCAATGAGTGCGGCATACCATCCATCTGCCTTGTCGCCGTTACCTTTGAGGCTGGTGTCTGAACTGGAAGAACTGCTGAATGCCTGTCCCTGGCTGTGTATGTATTCCGAACGCAAAGTCCAGTCGTCACGCTTGTATTCGCCGCTGATGGCATAGCGGTTGCGCGCAACGCTCACCCGACGCTTGGCTTTGCCATCGTCCGTTCTCTCGTGGGCAAGCGAACCGTGCCAGCCGGAGGCACCGATACGGAGGCCACTGACAGGCATCAGCCAGAAAATTCCAATCAGGTCCTTGCTGTTGTTCAGATCGCTCATGTTCGTTCCCTGTCCGTTGTAAACGCCCACCTGATAGTGAAGCAGGTTGCGCCCGCTGGCATCGGGCAGCAGGTCACCCTGTAGCTGGATGCCGATGTCGCGCCCGTTGCTCGCCTGTTCGCCCGCACGGTCGCTGAACCCTGTCAGCTTGTTGATGGCCTGGGCGTAGCTGATGAACCCCTGGTCAATGGGATGCATGGGATTCTCAAAAGAGAACGGACGCTTGAACTGGCCGGCCTTGATTTTGGCAAAACTGTATTTCTGCCATTCCAGAAAGGCGTCAACCATGCGTGGCCCGCTTGACGAGCCTGGAGTGCCGTTGAGCTGAACCTGCACGCGGTAGCTGAAGTCGTTGAGGATTTTCCCGTCGGCTGACACGCGCACAAGACGCGTGCTGAAATTGTCCTTTGGTGTCTTGTCCCTTTGCGATGAGTACTGGTATTCGCCAATGACATAACCTCCTAACTTTATGCCCTTGAACCATTCGCCTTGCGCCGGTGCGCTTGTGACAAGCAGCCCCGGCAAGGCAAGTGAAAGCAGTGCCTTCTTTGTCATTTAGCTTTTGGGTTAAATAGGTTGGTCACCCTCTTGCTCCTGGTTCCGAGACACTGGGGTGGGGGGCTGCCGCCTCTCAAGTCTCACCACGTTCTCCACGTGCGGCGTGTGGGGAAACATGTCCACGGGCTGCACATCGGTGACTGCATAGTCGGTGTCAAGGTCGGCCAGGTCGCGTGCCTGGGTGGCCGGGTTGCAGCTCACATAGACAATCACGCGCGGCGCAGCGCGCAGGATGGTCTGCACCACATCAGTGTGCATTCCGGCGCGTGGCGGGTCGGTGATGATGACATCCGGCCGCCCGTGGCTGGCTATAAAGTCATCGTTGAGAATGTCTTTCATGTCACCTGCGTAGAACAGCGTGTTGCCGATGCCGTTAATCCGGGCGTTGACTTTGGCATCCTCGATAGCTTCGGGTACATATTCAATGCCAATGACCTGGCGCGCCTGGCGTGCCACGAAGTTAGCAATGGTACCTGTGCCCGTGTATAGGTCGTAAACCAGCTCGCTGCCTGTAAGTCCGGCAAACCTGCGGGCCACGGAATAGAGGTGGTAGGCCTGTTCGGTATTGGTCTGGTAGAAACTCTTTGGTCCCACTTTGAAGCGAAGACCCTCCATTTCCTCGAAAATGTGGTCGTTACCCTTGAACACAATCACCTCTTGGTCACCAATCGTGTCGTTGCATTTCTGGTTGTCCACATAGAGCAGCGAGGTGATTTGCGGAAAGCGGTCGCCTATGTGACTGAGCAGCCCCATGGCCTTTTCGCGGTCGCCATCGTGCTCAAAGTGAAATTGAACAATCACCATCCATTCGCCAGTGCTCGAGTTGCGGATGATGATGTCGCGTAGCAAGCCATGCTGCTCGCGCAGGTCGAAAAATGTAAGGCCATGGTCGAAGGCATAGTCGCGGATGGCATTGCGGATGTCGTTGTGCAGGGTGTCCATGAGCCAGCATTTCTCTATGGGCAAAATCTTGTCGAATGCACCGGTGATGTGGAAACCTATGCCGTTCATGTTGTCGTAAACCTCACCCGAGGCCACCTGCTCGCGGGTGAGCCAGCGCTTGTTGGAGCAGCCGAACTCCAGTTTGTTGCGGTACTCGCTTGTCTTGACGCTGCCGATGATGGGGTGGCATGGCGGCAGCTCCACCTTGCCTATGCGGCGCAGCTGGCTCTCTACCTGGCGCTGCTTGGCCTTGAGTTGCTCCTCGTAGGGGAGGTTCTGCCACTTGCATCCTCCGCACACGCCGAAATGCTTGCACATGGGCGTGGCCCGTACATCGCTATATTTGACGAAGCGTATGACCTCCGCCTCGCAGTAACTGTGCTTCTTCCGTCTGACCTGGAGGTCGACCACATCGCCGGGAACCGTGAAAGGGACGAACACAACAATGTCGTTGACCCGGGCAAGAGACTTGCCTTCTGCGGCGACATCTGTGACAGTGACGTTTTCCAGAATCGGCAGCGGCTTTTTCTTTCTACTCATATCGCGTCTTAATTTAGTTTGCAAAAGTAAAAAAAATATTCAAGACAGGAATCAGTTTTTATTCCATTTTCTTGCGCTTTCTAAATAAATGAGCTATATTTGCAAATAGAAACAACAATATCTTAATATTAATCAAAAATACCACTAACTTATGATTGAAAAGAGAGTTTATACCTTTGGTAATGGAAAAGCCGAGGGTAATGCCAAAATGCGTGAGGAACTGGGCGGTAAAGGTGCCAATCTGGCCGAGATGAACCTGATTGGTGTGCCCGTGCCTCCCGGATTTACCATTACAACAACCTGCTGCAACGAATACTATAAAGTGGGGCAGGATAAAATCAAGGAGATGCTCCAGGATGAGGTGAGCGCTGCCGTGAAACACATTGAAACCTTGATGAACTCTAAGTTCGGTGACACCAAGAACCCCCTGCTCGTCAGCGTGCGCTCGGGCGCACGCGCCTCTATGCCCGGCATGATGGATACTATTCTCAACCTGGGCCTTAACGACGAGGTGGCCGAAGGTATGGTGGCCAAGACCAACAATCCCCATTTCGTTTACGACTCCTACCGCCGCTTTGTACAGATGTACGGCGATGTGGTGCTGGAAATGAAGCCGGTGAACAAGGAGGATATCGACCCGTTCGAGGAGATTATCGAGTGTGTGAAAGCGGAGCGTGGCATCAAGCTTGACAAGGACCTCTCGGTCGAAGAACTGAAGAAGCTGGTGGCCCTGTTCAAAAAGGCCATCAAGGAGCGGACGGGCAAGGATTTCCCCAATGACCCGATAGAGCAGCTCTGGGGGGCCATCTGCGCTGTGTTCCGCAGCTGGATGAATGAGCGCGCCATCCTATACCGTAAGATGGAGGGTATTCCCGACGAGTGGGGCACGGCCGTGAGTGTGATGGCCATGGTGTTTGGCAATATGGGCGACACCAGCGCCACGGGTGTGTGCTTCAGCCGTGATGCCGGCAACGGCGAGAACCTCTTTAATGGCGAATATCTGGTGAACGCGCAGGGCGAGGATGTCGTGGCAGGTATCCGCACACCGCAGCAGATTACCAAAATCGGTTCGCAGCGTTGGGCCGAGCGCGCTGGCATCAGTGAGGAAGAGCGTGCGGCAAAGTATCCTTCGATGGAGGAGGCCATGCCCGAAATCTATGCCCAGCTCAATGACTTGCAGGACAAGCTGGAGAAGCACTATCGCGACATGCAGGATATGGAGTTCACCGTCCAGGAGGGCAAGCTGTGGTTCTTGCAGACACGCAACGGCAAGCGCACAGGAACTGCCATGGTCAAAATTGCCATCGACCTGCTGCACGAGGGCATGATTGACGAGAAAACAGCCATCATGCGCTGTGAGCCTCAGAAACTTGACGAGCTGCTCCACCCCGTGTTTGACAAACTCGCCTTACAGAAGGCCAAGGTCATTACCCAGGGACTGCCGGCTTCACCTGGCGCAGCGTGCGGACAGATTGTGTTCCACGCAGACGATGCCCAGAAATGGCATGACGATGGCCACAAGGTGATTATGGTGCGCATTGAGACCAGTCCTGAGGACTTGGCCGGCATGGCTTCTGCTGAGGGTATTCTGACAGCGCGTGGCGGTATGACATCACACGCTGCCGTAGTGGCCCGTGGTATGGGAAAGTGTTGCGTGTCTGGTGCAGGCGGCATCAATGTAGACTACAAGACAAAGACAGTCGAGATTGACGGAAAGGTCTACAAAGAGGGTGATTACATCTCTTTGAACGGCTCTACCGGACAGGTATATGCCGGTGAGGTGCCTACAAAGGCCGCAGAGTTGAGTGGTGACTTTAAAGAGCTTATGGACCTCTGTGACAAGTATACCAAACTACAGGTTCGTACCAATGCGGACACTCCACATGACGCGCAGGTGGCTCGTGCTTTTGGTGCCAAGGGCATCGGCTTGACACGTACAGAGCATATGTTCTTTGAGGACAAGAAGATTGTGGCCATGCGGGAGATGATTCTCGCTGATACGGTTGAAGGCCGCAAAAAGGCTCTGGCTAAGTTGCTTCCCTATCAGAAAGCGGACTTCAAGGGACTCCTCGAGGCCATGGATGGATGTCCTGTTAATGTCCGTCTGCTTGACCCGCCCCTCCATGAGTTTGTTCCCCATGATCTCGCCGGTCAGGAGACGATGGCCAAGGAGATGGGGGTTGATGTGGCCACCATCCAGCGCCGTGTCGCTTCTCTGGCTGAAAACAATCCTATGCTTGGCCATCGCGGCTGCCGTCTGGGCATCACGTTCCCTGAAATTACGGCCATGCAGACACGTGCCATCCTTTCCGCAGCCTGTGAGCTGAAGAAGGAAGGCAAGAACCCCATTCCCGAAATCATGGTTCCGCTAATCGGTATTCTGTATGAACTTAAACAGCAGAAGGAAGTTATTTTGAAGACTGCCAAGGAGGTGTTTGAGGAG
>CALBLK010000074.1 GCA_937895845.1 uncultured Prevotella sp.
TAGGAGGCCGCCTCTTTTTTTCCATTACGCCGACGGGTTGCCGTCCCCCCTCGCCCCAGGCGGCGCGCAAGCGCCACGCCCAAAGGCCACGAGGGGGGACGGCAACCCACTTTTTTTGTAAGGGACTGACCGTGAAAGCAACTCTCTTTTTGTGAAAGCCTTGTTGAACCACAATCAGCCATTAGAAAATGTTGCTTTCATTTTGTCTTGAAATAGAACAAAATCAACATGTTGTGTTAGTATGTAGATACTGTAACGACAGTACAATCTGCCATAATTTGACTTTTTGTACAGAAAAATCTCTAATGACCTATTTTGACTTAATGGCATAAGTGCTCTCCCGATAAACAAAAGCCCGATCTCCTTGTCTGATTTTCTTTTTCTGCGCACAAAGTGACCCGGCACCGCTCCGCCAATGGATGACGTGAGCATTGTGCCGGGCCGCAACACACAATCTATTTACCTTACATTTGCCGTGTTACCTTCAACGGCGTTTTCAAGTACTTTTACCTCTTACCCTTTTTCTTGCTGTTCTTCTTTACGGGGTTCATTACGCCCTTTCCGGCAGCCTGCTTGAAGAATGGGAGGTCTTGCAGCGTCTTGCCCTCCTTGGCCAGGTTTTCAACCAGTTCAACAACCCATCCCGAGTTCCATGCTGTGCGCCCCTCAAGGCGCGTGCCCTTGGTGCAGTCTGTCCACCAGTTCTGCATATCTCTCTTGTATCCATCAACGCGCTCCGGATACATTGCCGACAGGTCGTGCTCCTCGTTGCGGTCGGTCAGCAGGTTAAACAGTTCCATCTTGCCGTTCTTGCCCCACACGCACTTCCAGTCGCCATCGGTTACGGACATGAAGCCCGTCACGGCCGAATAGAGTTTGCGCTGTGGCATCGGCACATTTTTCTCAAGAGTTGGCAGCATTGACACGCCGTCAACCTTGCGGGGATTCTCAACATTGCACATGTCAAGGAAAGTTGGCATAAAGTCGATGCAGTGCATAGGCTCCGAGGTCTTGCGGTGTCCCCATGCCTTGGGATAATAGAAAATGGCGGGCACGCGGCAGCCGCCCTCGTAGGCTCCGCCCTTCCATCCTCGCAGATAGCCGTTGTTGCCGGGATATTTCTCCGCAGCCACTTTCTCGCCACCGTTATCCGATGTGTAGATGATGATGGTGTTGTCAAGCACGCCCTGCTCGCGCAGCGTTCGTATAATCTGTCCAACGCCTTCGTCCATGGCCTGTACCATGTCCTGGTACACGCGGCGGTACTCCTGGTCGGTCATGTTCTCGTCGTTGCGGTAGGGGCAGGCGTCATCTGTGCGCAGAGCGGGGTCGTTGGGTCCCTGCATGGGCACGTGCACAGCGTTTTCAGACACCATGAGGAAGAAAGGCTTCTTCGCCTTCACCGACTCTTTGATGAAGTTTACCGAGTGCTTGTTGATGAGGTATGTGACATATCCCGGCTCGTCCTTGCGCTCCTTGCCGTCCCACCAGTCAATCTCGTGTATGGTGTTGTAGTGTGACTGGAAGTCGATGTTGCCCATGGTGTAGCCGTGCCATACGTCCCATCCGTGGTTCAACGGATTAAACTTGATGTCCTGTCCGAGATGCCACTTGCCAATCAGCCCTGTGCGGTATCCGGCATCGCGAAGCAAGCCGGCAAACGAGGGATGCGTAGCGGGGTCAAGACCGTCCATGGGGTCAACCTCGGAGTAGATATGGTTCAGTCCGGCGCGCTGCTGGTAGCAGCCCGTCATCAGGCACACACGTGTGGTGGAACTCAGCGGAGTAGCGCGGAAGTTGTCACACACCACGCCGTTGTCGGCCAGATAGTCAATGTTGGGCGATGGTATCTGGTTTCCGCCATAAGCGTGGATGCCGGAGAAGCCCATGTCGTCGGCCAATACGAACACGATGTTGGGGTGATTGGGGTCGGTTTGCGCCTGCGCCATACAGCTTGCAGTCGCGAGCAACGGTAGTGTTAGAAGTTTTTTGTCCATATTCTTTAGAATTTAACAGCTGTTTTGAATTCTATGGTAAAGGGACGGATAAATGTGCCTGACAAGGGTTTGTCGTAATACTTTGACGCTTGTTCTGGTTTTATGGTATTGGCCCCTGCGATATTCCCTTGTGCACCTGTTTGCCCAAGGAGGTTTACAGCACTTACAGAGAAATTAACCTGTTTGTTATACTTGAAATCTATGCCTGCAAACGTTTCCCAACGTGGTGCGAAATAGAGTGCGTCAGAGAAACATGCATACTGCTTACTAAAATAGCGGACATTGCCCCAGAAACGGAATTTCTTGTAGGTGTAAGATGGGTCGATTTCAACAAGAATTTTTGACACTCCACGCACAGTTTTGTCGGTATAGTTGAAATTCTGGTCTCCAAAGAGTGTGAAATCAAAGTTGCCATATTTGGGATCTTGGAGTGTGAGCAGTCCATGGAGTTGGAATCCATGGAAAGGTTTCCATGTAAAGTCAGTAGTCCAACCCAGCGTATGCACATCATAGTTGACTGTCGCACGCTCAATTTGGGTGACATTATTGGGGTTTTCAAAATTACCTGCAAACAGATAGTTGTTGCGCTTGATATAGTTGATTTTAGAAGTGACGTTGAATTTGTGACTGTTATAATAAGCGCCGATTGACAAAGCAATTGTTGTGCTCTGTTTTGCTTCAGGTGCCACAGCCTGTGCCCAATTGCTGAGGTTCGCACCCACCTGCGCCATCATGGCATCGGCAGTTAGGCCACCTCCCTTGAAGAGCTTGTAAACGAAGTTCCCTGTTAAGCTCTTGTTCCACCAGTTCTTGACAATGGCCTCCTTGCCTCCAAGCACCTTTCCCACACCATCTGGAGCTGTTTTGCGTGTTGATGCAGGTGCCCAGTATCCGTCAATGTATTGCCACTCGAAACGTCCGCCAAGGTCTACTGTCAAACGTCTTGTCACTTTCCATGTGTCCATAAGATAAACTGCAGTTTTCATATCCAAACCGTCATAAAACTGTATGGCACTATTTGGATTTTCACCGCCATACGCATTGCTCTTTGGATTTACCCAT
>CALBLK010000075.1 GCA_937895845.1 uncultured Prevotella sp.
CTTTTAATTCTGCCAATTCCGCAGCAGTCAGTGCCTTGGTTGCCGTTGTGGATGCAATAACCGCCACTTTATATGCCGTCATAGACGCGATAACCCCGCCAAGAACCTTGCTGACCGTTTGCCAATTATCCATCAATGATTTTGCAGATGAAATCATAAATTCCATGGCTTTATGAACAACCTTTGTGTTACCTATCTCATCATACATGATAGCGACGGAATCCTTCAAGTTCATCCATTGGCCTTGCAGAGTCTCGGACTGCTTCTCCTGCATTTTGTAGAATATACCGCCGGCATTGGTCATATCCTCAAATATCTCCTTGACCATCTTGAAGGACACGGCGCGCTTAGATATAAGGTCAAAAACCTCTGCCGTGTTCACCATACGCCCGGAAAGCTGTGTGAACTTGTCGGCCAGCAACTCCACTAATGGGATTCCTGCCTCGGTGAACTGCCGCAGTTCCTGTCCACGAAGCACAGAAGCAGCACGGACCTGACCATAGGCAAGGATTATACGCCCCATATCAACACCGAGACCGGAAGATATGTCTGCTAAGCGCTGTGTCGTCTCAAATAACTGGTCTGTCTCTATTCTGTACGCAGAAAGCTGCTTGGTGTAAGACACCAAGTCTTTGATTTCAAAAGGAGATTTGATAGCTGCGGCCTTAATCTGTTTAAAGAGTTCGCTCGCCTTGTCACTATCCTGTATGATGCCGCCCAAGGCTACCCTCTGCATCTCGAACTCGGCAGTCACGGCACGGATGTTACGAAGAAAGTTCGTCACTTGATGCAACGCAAAATAGGCTGCTGTACTTTTTATCAAGGTGCCGAGCCGTGAATGGCTTTTTGACAACTCCGTGTTATAGGTCTTCTGCTCACTTGTAGCTGACTTTATCTTAGCACGCACATCCGTCAGACGGGTATCGTAATCCTTAAAGGCCGTAGAACCTATCGCCACCTGCCCCATAGCCGCCGACAACAAAGATTCCTGCTTACGGAGTTCATTCAGCGTATTTGCCGGAGCGGACATCATGAGTTTAGCGGGCATCATGAGTTTATTGTCACGTGTAGCCTGCGCACGTTTGGCGAGCTTGTCCTGCTCCGCCGCCCAGCGCGAGGTCAGCGATGCGTTCTTATCCAACGCCTTCGCTATCCGCTTGTATTCATTGTACAGCTCCTTGGCCTCAGCGGTCAATGCACCCCTCGCCGTGAACTTCTGTGCGCTGCCCATTTCCTCCCACCTGCGGTTCACCGAGGCGAGGTCGGCGGTCAGTTGCTTAATGCTTCCGTCGTTGGCAGACAAACGCCGCATCTTGTCGTTCGCCACGTCAAGCGACTGCGCAAGACCCTGCACCCATTTTGTCGCGTCTTTCCAGTCCTGACTGTCTATCGGCGCCTCGGCCATAAGTTGACGCGCCATGTTCAGTTCCTGTGACAGCTGCTCTATCGTGTTCTTCAACGGACGCATCGCCGAAGGCAGCTTCTTTATGGCGTCGTCAAACGCCTTGTCAATGTCAATGACTACCGGTATCTCCACCGCCATTTTTTTGTTCCTCCTTGATTATGTATGACTGTAAATCCTCTTCGCCTGTCGGCAACCCAAAGTTACGAAGAATATTGTTAACCTCGGCCTTTGACTTGCGAGTTCCCGAAACGGTAAGTAGCTTGTCCTCCTGCTCATAGTCGTAGTCGTAATACCCCTTGTCCACCATCCACATCGTCACGAGGTTGGCGGAGTCCAGATACCAGTAACGCAGCCACGACCAGAAGTTGTAGTTCCCGTAGACGTTCTTTATCCGCTCGTTGTGCGTCGAGGTCTCAAAGGCAGACCCTACTTGTCTTCCTTTTTTATCCCCAAACCGTCCTTCTCCAACATATTTAGTGTATTCTCCAGCCGCTCGCGCGCTTCTTTGGCGGCTTCGCCAACCGGCCTCATAAACAGTTCGCGTTCCTGCCTTGAGAGCTGCCAGTTGGCTTTGGAAAAACCCACGTCCTCGCTCACGGCCCCCGCCCCGTTTATCTTGAACGTCACCTCATCGCCACGGAGCTGCAACAGCCGCCACTTTATAGCCCAGAGCCAAGGACAGAATATCGCCCAGTTACCCAAAAGGTAGTAAGCCGCCTTCTTCGAGTGCAGCGAATAGAGTTTCTTTGTCAGCCGCCTCGCCGTCTTGCTGTCAACGCCCATCTTGCCTTTCGCCTCAAGCACCTGCGCCTCCTGCTCAAGCAAGGCTATCCGCTCCTTGACCGCCTGCGCCACCTGCCTGACCTTGTATTTCCGACCGCCAGCCTCTATCACGCACGGCGCCTGCATCACGGTCTCGTACTCGCCGGATATGAATTTGTCCGATTTTTCCATAATTGTTCTAATTTTCCTTTTTTATCGAAAAAAGGGGACGGAACAAAACATTCCGTCCCCGCGATTCGCTCCTCGAAAGAAGGATACCATTAACCGCCGTCTTCGCCTGCTGTGCCGTCAAGGGTCGCCGCAGTGATGCTGCCATCAGCGTAGTCAACGCTGGTTGTAGAAGACAGAATCATGCAGGTCTTGAGGGTCGCACTGTCCATGAACTCAGCTGTGGCCACAACGTGAAGCCTCCAAAGGTTGTCGCTCCAAGAAAGGGAGGCCGCCATCTTCGCCTTAGGGAAGAAGATTGCCCTGTTGCCCTCGTCGTTGGTAATCATGAGAGGACGCACCTTGACCGGAAGTTTGTGTCCGAAGCCGTAGCAGGTAACGGTGCCGTCCTTGAACACAGCCGTAGCGCCACCAGTAGCCACGGTGATTGATTCCGCGCCAAGGAACGCCGCAATGAAGTCAGCCTCAAGGTCGGCAAGGTCGAAGGACACCTGATGGGTTCCGTTGGTAGCCCTTGAGGTGATTACGTCGCCCTGCTCGTCAAGAATCTGACTGAAAGACACCTGCTCGCCGTCCCACGAGGTTGAGTCCTGTACGACCTGCCCAAGGCTCGCGCCGTTGGTCAGAACGTTGGCAAGCGTGGTGGAGGAGGTATAACCGCCGGCTGGCGCGCTGAACACGATGATGTCGCCCTGTCCGGCAAGAAGCTGCTGTGAGCCTCCAAGATTTTTTACTGCCATAATTATTGCTTGTTAAAATTGTTGTTCGTATGCCACCTCAAATTGAGGCTTGTGACTGAATAGCCCGAAGTCTGGTTCGGTGATGTAGGGGTTATGAAACGCTCCATGTCGTATCGGTAGACGTAGTTTTCCGTCACCGCTCCCTCCACGAGTTTGTCGAACTGCTCCAGAATCTTCTTGACGCGGTTGGCCTTGACCGATCCGTCATCATTCAGTTTGGAGTAGAGACTCACAAGAAGGTAGCCCGATGCGTAGTCCACTTTCGCACCTACGCCCTCGATGTCGCCGTTCACGTAGATGACTATGAAATCCGCGGGCAGTCCGTTGGTCGGGCGCTCCCAGTCGCTGTAAACAGTGACCTTCTCCGTCTTGCCGCCGGGCTGGCCAACGCTTATCTTGCCGTCAAGCAGCGCTTTCAGCTCCGTGTCCGGGTTTATGTGCGATGCGTGCATCATATATTACCGTCTTTTGACAATCCAAGGGCAGGAAGCCTTGATTCCAGTGTGTTGTTGAACGTCTCTTGCAGCCAATCCAGATAACCCGGCTTCGAGCTGTCCTCGTCAGCGGCTCCGGCGTAAGGCACGGCGACGATAAGCGTCGAGCCGATGCCTTTCGACAAAGGCTTGCTGTCCCGGACAGCCTTGATGGCCTCACGATAACCCCAGATTTTCTTGTAGCGGCTTTCGCCGTTGTCGGTCTTCGGGGCGCTTATCTTCGTGACGTGCTGCGGCTTTGAGGCAAGCTGTGGCATATAGCAGGCCCTTATTACTCGGCCGCTCTTCGACACATACGCGGCGATACTGTCATGCAGGTTGCCGGTGTAAACCGGGATGGATTCCCGATTGCGGTCAACAAACGCCAGAAAGGACTGCGTTG
>CALBLK010000076.1 GCA_937895845.1 uncultured Prevotella sp.
TGTATTGAACTCGTCCGCCATCTGACCGAGAGCAGCCCAACAATAGGCGTGGTCGTAACTGATACACTTCTCCGTGTCGTCAATACACTCTCCGATAGTCCACCCTGTATCTCTGCGGTTCATGTTATCCACGAACATCTGAAGATGCTCCTTTGGCTTGGCGGTCAAGGAGAATTTTAGTCTGCCGTCTGTGAGAGCCTGTTTCTCCTTGGAATACATGCAGCGGAACTTCCATATCTTGGCTTTTGCTTGGTCGCTCTCAAGCGTTACCGTGTATTCAAAGTTTCGGGTATGGTTCATTTTAAGAGCTTCGGGTCTTTGAAGCGTGTAACGCTCGCCTTGGTAGTCCACATAAGCTCCCAATGGTATCTCCACGTGTTCAGACAGAGAAAAATACAGAGTCAGCGTATTGTCGCCCATTATCTCTCTGAAGCGATAGGAGTTGTCATCCATTAACACCTCCATAAGTTTGCTTCCGTCTTGTCTGTAAAATATCATCGCAATGTGTGTCGTTTTTAATAGAGGGTTGAATAAACGCATAATGCGCTCTCTGTCGGGTTGTCATGTCTGTGATGATAACTTATACCAATCATAAGCAGTTCAACCCTTAGAGAGCCGCATTTTTAAGTAAACTGATAGATTTTGCCTTTACCACACTTGGTTGCCTTGATTATAGTGATGAAAGGAAAATCCTCTTTGCTGACCTGTGACAGCGCACTTTTCAACGATTGTGAGTTGGTAAAGAACTTACCCTCCCCACTTTCGTCTGTGGTGCGGTAATGAACAAGAAATCTTCCCTCTCCGTGTTTGGTCTTTACATCGGGGAGGAAGTCAAGCACTTCTATCTCGCTGTTGAGAATGTCCGTGATACTGACCTGCTGACAATTGAATATCTTGCGTCCATCGTCAACGGTCACTCCGAGTTCGCTAAAACGCTTTGCCATACCATCAGAGTTTATTCTATACCGAGGGTTACACAATCAGCGTCCACTTGTGCTTTGAGGGCGGCACGCTCTGTCAGATAATCAGTATAGGCGGCAATACAAGCCTTGGCTTCGTCTGATGACTTAGCCCCACCAAGCAAGCCCAACTGGGCAGCGTTGAACTCGTTGATAAGTTTCTGTTCATAGTTGCTGTCCCATCTGTTCGTGATGACTGCTTCAGTGATGCGGTTCGATGTGATAGGCGACCACACAACCACCTCTTGACAGGCAAACTGCTTCTTGGTCTCTGTCTGTTCTTCGGTCTCGTCTGTGTCTGTCTGTGACTGACCTTGTGTGGTTTCAACTTCTGTGATGCCATAGCGGTAAAGGATAGAGCCGTTACCGACCTCCGAGATTACGGAGGGTTTCTCATCGTAATATGCTTTCATATTCTTTCGGGATTATTGAATTTAATAAATGTCTTGAATTGCTGTGCTTCGCCCAACCGAGCCACGGAGCGATACCTTGCTTGAAATCCGCAGGGCTGACAGGCGGCACACGTTTCTTTTGTTTGACCACCGCCAGACAAAAGTTGCGCTTTATGCTCTTGCGT
The DNA here is from genome assembly GCA_937895845.1 of uncultured Prevotella sp. Lineage (GTDB taxonomy): Bacteria > Bacteroidota > Bacteroidia > Bacteroidales > Bacteroidaceae > Prevotella. The sequence goes on from CALBLK010000076.1 coordinate 1,537, forward strand.
ATCAACTTCTGATTGCGATAGAATTTATACCCCACATAGTCCAATGCTCTGCCGTGTTTGTCGTAGCGGCTATTGGCTATCGGGAATATCTGATAGTTTGATTTAACTTGCAACTCCAACTCCTGTTCAAAGTATGGTCTGATGACCTGTGTAAAGGCGGCTCTCAACTTCTCTTTGCTGTCAGACAAGAAAATGATGTCATCAGCGTATTCTGTGCTGTCCAAATGCAACTTTTCATTGACCGCGTGCATGAAGTAACACAAGGTCAAATTGGCGAGGAATTGCGACAGATAGTTGCCGATAGGCAAACCCTCCGTGCTGTCTATTATTTCGTCAAGAAGCCAAAGCAAATCATTGTCTTTGATTTTCCGTCTTACGATACCCTTCAAAACGTGGTGCTTAATGGACGGATAGAACTTCTTGATGTCAATCTTCAAGCAATAGAGCGGTCTGCCCTCGTAACTCTTAATCAGCCGTTCAACTCGTCTTGCACAGCCCTCAATACCACGACCCTTGATACAGGAATAGGTGTTGTATGTGAATGTCCTTATCCAAATAGGCTCTAACACGTTCATAATGGCGTGATGGACTATTCGGTCGGGATAGTATGGTAAACGATAGATTATTCTCTCCTTTGGTTCATGTATCGTGAAGATGTCATAAGGCGAGGTTTTGAATGTCTTTGTCAGCAGAGCATCGTGTAACGCAAGGATATTCGCTTCTCGGTTCTTATCGTGAACACGGACACCGTATGTATGAGATTTCCCACAGCGTGCCTTTTCATCAGCACGCTGCAAGTTCTCTATTGATATGATTTTGTCGTATAAATGTCCTATACGTTTCATTGTTTTCTCTGCTTTACTTATTCGGGGTCTTCGATAGCCCATACAACAGGCGTTTCTACCAACTCCTTTCTGTTATTGAAATCTTTTGCCAAGGGGCAGGGTTGTCGCTCTCTGTTATGATGTCAGACTTTAAGCCTGTCCTCATACAATTTTAAGCATAGGTGAGAGCCGATGTTCGCATTCGTATTCGAGGGAGCGTTATTCGAGTTCGCATAAGCGAAGCCTGCATTCGCACCGTTATTCGCATTACCGCTGAACAAAAGCCCACAAGAGCGACCAACCTTTATCGTTTACTCATTGTCATGGGGGGGAGCGGCAGAGCCGCACGCTCCCCGAATATCGGGCTACTCGCTTTTCGGCAAGAAGCAGAGGCGAGAGCCGAAGTACGCAGACGTATTCGAGGGAGCGTGATGCGAGCGCGCAAAAGCGAAGCCCGCGCGCGCACCGTCAGTCGCACCACCGCCGGACAAAAGCCCACGGAGGACTGCCCCAGATGATGGGATATTCGTATAGTGATAATCACAGATATAAGTCGTTGAACCTGCGCCTGTGCATATCTTTGGTACTATCTCGCCACCCTCTCCGAAGATAAGTTCCTTTACATAACCTTCATTGCGTGCTTCATTGCCAACGTGAGAATAACCTTCATAGTTGCTGTCGTTGAACTTGGCAGGGTCGTGACAGACGAATACTTGTGACAGGTCATCGCTACCATTAGCCTTGGTTGCTGATATGCGCACGTTGATGCCGTCTGTCCACTGCCATATATGACCAAATGGATTTTCAATACCACGATAGCGAGGAACACTCACTTTGGTTTCTGTTTCGTTATACTCGGTCGGCATCGTGTATTCAACCACGCCTGTGCGGTTGCCGAGTTCATCGGTATAGCCACAGGGAATAAATGGGTTATATCCGTTAAACGTGTTCCACTTATCGCCAGCAATTGTGGTAACACCTGCGCCCAAGCCACCTTGACGGAAGCCCTCGGCTGTCGGCTCGCTGTTATAGGTCGCCTGTGAGTTAAGCGTTGCATACTCAACCACGAACAGCCAATAGATAGCCTTTTGAGCATCGTAGATCATGCAGTTCCACTCTGTGCTGTCAGCCTTACGCTTGCGAGCATATTCACGGAAATTGGTACGGCCGATTGATGTTGCAGGGCGACCAAGCAAGGTGTTACTCTTGGCATCGTTGGCTGACTGATTGTTACCACCTCGGTAGTCCACATCATCATTAACCACAGAGCAAAGTTTGTTGGTTGAACGCTGCACCGATGCTTCGTATGCCGACACATACATGAGAGGCACTACCTCATAGCCTGGCAACGGCAGTTCAGACAACAGCACTCTGCGCTTGTTACCGTCTGTCTCGCACTTGCGATAGTGAAGCGGTATTTCCACCATTACCTGTCCACGAGAGCCATCACGCACATTACCTGTCCAATCTGTCGGGTCAAGGTATTCTACAACCTTGCCGTCATCGTCAAGCAGACAGCCACGCATACGGCTCTGAATAGGCAGCGACTTATGGAGGTCTGTTGAACCAATGCGAGTGCAGGAGGGCGAGCTGACCGTAACATCGAACTCCACACCGTATGAGCAACTGTCCTCTGCATAGGGGAGGAGGGAAGCGAGAGCAGCCTTTTTACTCTCTCCGTCTTCATCAAGGACTTCAACCAACATATTGTATGGGTTCGTTCCCGATGCGTAAGGCAAGTCAGACAATCGCTTGCCGTTCTCAAAAGCGGAAGCCACCAACTTCAAGGTTTCTTCCTGTTCACTTGTGAATGCCATCTTTGAAAATCTTTAATGGGTTTATATTATACGTTTCAATTTGTCGTTTATGTCAGTCGAAAGGCTCTGTCTGATGACAGACGCAACGACTTCAATGTGTTCAGACGAGCGAGCGGTTTGCCTACCTCAATAGTGATGGTCTTTGCAAGAGCCGTGTTACAGGTCGGTATTACTTGGATAGTGCTAATACCCTCTGATAGCACCCTTATTCGCCCGTCCTGCGTCACAAAGCACGCTCTATTATCACTTATAAAGATGATGTTTTGTAAAGCGTCTGTGGGCGTTAATACAGCTTTTATATACACAGGCTGTGGATTGCTGACCGTTATACGCTTGATACTGGAGACCGCTAACCCTGTGGGTATCAGCCGTTGAAGCATATCCGTGATGTCAAGTTTTACGGTCAATGTTTCTTTTGCTGCATTATTTGCGGTTTTTGCTGCGGTAGTTGCTTTTATTGTCGCTTCTTCCGTTTTCGCTTTTGCATCAAGCGTTTGTTTCGTTGCGTCTTGCGCATCAGTGGTAGCCTTGTCTGCCTTGACAGCCGAAGCGTTGGCTCGGTCTGTCGCTGTGTTCGTCTTGCTCGTTGCCGTGTCAGCATTGGATGCAGCGGTATTGGCTTTTGCTGTTGCGGCATCTGCCTTTTGCGTGGCTGTGGTCGCATTCTGTGTAGCGGTGTCAGCCTGTGCCTTGGCTGTGAGAGCCTTTGCAGTGGCGGCTTCTGCGTTCTTTACAGCGGTGTCCGTGGCTGTCTTGTTTTGGGCAATGGCATCAGCCGTAGCCTTTTCGGTGTCCTTTACCGCCTGTTCCGTCTTGGTTTCCACAAATTCAAGCGACACCTTGACAGAGCGATTTTGGTCATCTGTGCCGATGGTGTATAGCCCTTTCAGACTATCATGCAACGGCAACTCTGAAATCTTTACCTTTTTCATCTGCTTATGGGGTTTGTTAATCGTTAAATCGGAAATTGCCGTCTGATGACAGGCGAAGCGACTGCTCGCTGTTCACGAAACGGAATGTCTTTTGAGAGAATCTTTCTTCCAACATTTCAATAGCATACAGATTGTTCTGCGTGAACACCGTTATGCCGTCCTCTGATGACAGAACAACATCATCGTCTGATATGCGGAAGTCGTGGGTTAGTGTCAGTGTCAGCGTAAACTTCAGCCATATTTTGCCCTCGGCATAGAACTCCGACACGGCACACTGCTTATAGTAACAGGGGAACTCTTGCTCTATGCTATCCACCCACAACAACCTTTCATCGGGACGCACAAGGTCATACAGTAGAGCATTCCAATTATGCCACAGCGTTTCTGTGTCCTTTGCGGTCATCAAGCAGTATAACTTAATATCCTTGCTCTTATATGTGACCGTATGAGGGTCGTAGATTGCGCCCTGTGCCGTTTTTATGTTGCGTAACATATTCGCCTTAACCTCGGGCGTTTTTGTTATCTCTGACAGCGTACCTTGCAAGATACGCACATTGTAATCTGTGGTCGGTTTGCCGTCAATGGTATAACTATCGTCTGATGACAAATAGCCGACAGGCGCAGCGTATTGGTAATCGTTCAACGGAAAGTCATCGGCAAACTTCAAAGTCATCAGAGCAAAGTCCCCAACGCTTGATGATGGTGTTACAGATACAAGGCGCAAGCGATACACACGACCGATATTCCGCACATCAAATGTGTGGTAAGAGCCGTCTGACAACCTTTCAATGAGTGAGAAATAGCGATTGCTTCGGTTGTCCGATGCTATCTGCATCTGAATGTCTCTCGTATTCAGAACTGGGTCGGAGAGGTCGGCTTCTATTCCGTCCTCTTCCTGCCAATCGTTTGTCTCAATACTCTTCAAGGGCGGCATAGCGATTAACTCGTTATAGCCACCCTCCAAGATGTAAACACCATACACGGTATAGGCATCCTTTCCGTCTATGTATAAATCACCTGTCATTATGCCTTGATTTTAATGCCTTTCAGAGCAATGTCATTGACCGTATCTTTTACACTCTTAATGTTGCTTTCCATTGATGACAGGCGGTCGGGAAGTTCCTCCGTGTGTCTGTCAATGTTCTGCACGCTCCTAAGTATTAGGTTTGTGGTTTGCACCAACATCTTTGTGTTCTCGTTTAGGCTGTATGTATGCCCCTGTATGGCAGTCATTCGACCATTCAGTTCGTCTATGCTCTCCTGTGATGCGGACGCAATGCCTTTCGATGAAGCCTCACGTTCGCTGTCTGTATCACCTGTATAACCTGTGATGGATGCAATTCTATCACGCTCGGCTATCATCTGATTGGTCATTGCGTCCCATTGTGACTTATAGGAATTGATTTGCTCTTCTGTCAGTTCCTTATAATTGCCGTCCTCGTCTTGCATATCATCAGTAATCTTCTCATACCATTCTTTAATTTGTTTGTCAAACTTGTTACTGATTGCAGCACGTAACAGAGCCTTTTGCATCATTTCTGAAAAGTCATCTGTAAAGTCCTCAGCAGACTTCGACATATCCATAAGGCTGTCTATGAAGCTGTCTCGCAAACTTTCAAACGATGTATTCAAAAGGTTCTCTCTGATTTGGTCGGTCAATTCTTTCAATTTCCCTGCTTCATCTGCGTATTGATTAAAATAGTCACTCTTATCATACTTACCTTGGTCAAGCATGGATAACCAAACTTGTGGTAAATATGTTCGTATTTTATCCATTTGTTCGGCTGTCAGTTGCGCCCAATCACCCCAATTATCCCCTCGAAGAGACGTCCCCAACAAGTCGTTTACTTTTTGGGTAAAATCATCCGACATATTCCAATAGTAAGCATTGGAATGATGCGCCCCATGATATCCCTGCTGTGTTGAAAGAATATTTCGGAGGTTTTCGTTTTTCAGTTCTTGCGCTTCCTTGGCTGCTTTATAGTCAGAAATAGCCTTGCCGCCATAACTCTTATCAATGCTATCTTTTAGTTTGTCAATAGAGTGCTGAAGAGCTTCATTCTGATTGGTTAAACGCTCTGTAGTCTCGGCTACCTCTTTGGCGTTAGAGTTTGTAAACCAATCACCCATATTACCTGATAAAGCACCGAATGAGAGCAGATGACCGAGAGAACCTATGATGCTGTTTATGATATTCCCAACACCTTTAATCAGTGAAGAGAATATCTGCTTCAAGAAGTCACCCGACAATATATTCTGAATGATGCCTGCCACAGCTCCGAGAATACTATCAATCAACGATGAAATAATAGGTCCGATACCATCTTTTAGCACATCAAGAATTTTCAGAATAGCAGCAATTATCTGTCCTATGAATCCTGCCTTTGAAAGACCTTCTGACAGAGAGTCTGTAACAACCTTTCCTGCATCGCCAAGAGCATCTGCTGTCTCTTTCGTACCCTCTGATATTTCTTTTGCTCCATTGGCTACGTCTTTGAGAGCCTTTATTCCATCAACCGCGCCCTTGATTTGATTGAAGCTATCCCACAGAGATTGCAATTCAGAAAGTCCTGTGGTTTGCAGGAAATTATGAATGTCATCAATAGGCTGCGTTACGCCTTTGGTGGTCTGTGCTAATTGCTGACCACTTGTTGTGACTTTTTTGTTAGCCTGTGTTACTTTGTCTCCTCCCTCTGATAAGATTTTTACAAAGTCATTCAACTGCGTGTTTGCTTCATTAACCCCCTTTTGATCGTTATTCTTCTTAGCCTTATCAAGTTTCTCCTGTGCAGCCTTAATTTTAGGCGCATATTCAGCCTGTAACTTTTCGTATGCAAGAGTTGCCTGTGTTGCGTCTTGTAAAGCCGTCTGATAATCTGTAAGGTCACGAGCGAGGTCTTTCCAACCAAGGTCTGCGGTGCTTCCAACCTGTGAACGTATCTTTTCCATAGCGTCCACAATTTGTTTCTGTTGGTCGGCTTCGAGAGATTGGAACTTGTCTGTTTTGGTAAACGACTTCAACTCTTCGAGGAGCGGTGTCAGCGTATTTTTCATTATTCCACCGACATTACCAAAGACTTGATACCAATCTATCTTCGACATTATGACATTGGTCTCAATGGTCTGCTCTTCCTTTTTCTGCTCGGCTTGCAGATTTTTGATTTTCCATGCTTTCTGTTCCTCTGTGTCAGACGACCGTTGAACCGCTTTAATTTTCTCTGCATATTCAGCTGCAATGGCATATTTCTGTTCTTGGAAAGAACCATATTTTTGAAGATAATCAAGCATTGCTTGCTGACCTGTTCCGTAAAGGGTTTCAAGTTCCTTTGTTTTTATCTTGTCGGCGATGTCTTCGTATGCAGCGAGCATTTCCTGCTGGTCGGCAGACAGGTCTGTCCGTGTTAGATGACTTTTACTCTTAGGGTCAAGAAGAGATTGGCGATAATCAACCTGCTGTTGCTTTGTCGCCTTTGGATTAGCATTTAACCACTCGTTTACTTTGTTTCCAGCGAGGGCTTCAATCATCTGCTTTTCTCTCTTTTTGTTTTCCTCTATCAGTCGCTCGTAATGTATATCAATCTGCTTGCGCTGCTTCTCATAGCCGTCCTCCAAATTTTCGAGCTGTTGCTGGGCAATGTCAAGTTCGGCTTGCTTGTTTTGCTCAATAACGCTCTCTTTATATTTTTGAATAGCCTTGTTGCGGTCAGCGGTTTGGTCGGCAATGCGTTTCTGCTCCTCTGCCGCTTTCTTTTTCTCCTGTTCAGCCTTACGCTTGCGCTCCTTTTCTGTTGCGTCAAGGTCTCGCTGTTTTTGCTCGGCTTTATTCTGCTTGTTTTCCGCTGCTTGAGAATAGTCTGCACCACGCTGTAATAGTTGCTGTGTGGTGTACCATTTGCCGTTTACATTCAAACCGCCCTTGCCACTTTTTGCTGCTTGGTCGCCCAACGCAGAGAAACGTGCAGCCAATCGTTGCAGTTCGGGGAGTTTCATATTTGTCATCCACTTTGGAACTTCAGCATTGAATGTGATAGTGAAGCCAATAGTATTCTGATTGTATTTCGACATCAATTCCTTGATGCGCTTATACAATCCGTGAACATCATTAGCCGCACCCTGCAAAGACCGCTGTGTGGCTGATACACGGTCAGAGAATGTCATCGTGTCCTCTGCGGCTGCTCGCTCGGCATCAGCTGCTTTGTTTACTTTGTCTGTATAAGTATCGTGGGCTTCGGCTGCTTCCTTTACCAACTTAATGTATTCGTTCCAACCTGTAGAATTGACTTTCGACAAGTCAAACTCATTTACAACCAAGTCACTAAACCCTGCTGCTTTGAGTTGCTTCTTGATACCATCGTTGATTTCCTTTATGCCCTTTTGGTACTCTTCTCCTGTCTTCCCTGCAATCTTGGATATGTTTGTTTCAACGTAATCTCCAACGATAGTTGTCAGAGCGGCAGAGTTTGCTTTCAATTCCTTGTGCAAGGCTGTCAGACCGAGTTTGTCTCCAATCCAAGTGCTTTCAAGGTCATCTTTTAATGTTCCTCTTGCATTGCTTAATGCAGATGAATAGTCTTGGTCGCCTTGGTCAAGGTTATTGGCTCTCTGCCTTTCAATGGCTTCACGCTTGATAAGTTCAATAGCCTGTTCACGCTTGGCGTTTACGGTATCTATGTTATCTCCCTCCTTGATTTGGGTGATACCGTATTCTTCGAGGATGCCGTTCAACTCTTCCAAGACTTTCTTATGGGTGCTCGTTCCCTCTGTCAGCCCTTTATAAGTTGTCGCAAGAGTATTTAAACGAGTTATTTCCTTGGCTGCACTCTCTCCAAACTTCTCGGACATTGTAACGGCTTCTGATGTTTCAGAAGAGAATAAGCCTATTGCTGTCGCTGCCCCTGCGAGGACACCAAGAATTAAGCCGATAGGGTTGCTCATAATTGCAGCCTTTAGACCATTCCAAGCGGCAGTCAAAAGGGTTGTACGGGTGACAGCAACGGCTTCTGCTTCTGACAGAGCGATACCCGACATAGCAGCAAGCCTTTGTTGTAAGGCGGCTTCGGCTGTCAAGGTGTTGCTAATCTTCTGTATCACATTCATAGCGATAAGGGCTGCTTTGTATGTGCCGTATGCTGTCGCTGCAATCAGAATAACCTTGCCTATTTCTTTCCAATGGTCAATGATACTTGATACACCATTGAGAGCCGCACCGATAGCCCCCTCTGATGACTTACCAATCTCATTGAACATCTGTTCGATTTGGTCTTCAATATTGGAAATCTGACCTGTGATAGACTTGCTCTGTGCTTCCATAAGTCCACCGAACTTGCCACCCTCTGATGTCAGAGAGATAATGGCTTTCTCAACTTCGGGGAAGCCAACCTTTCCCTCTTCTACAAGGCTCTTGACCTTGTTTTTGGTCACACCGAACTGCTTAGCCAACTCCTCGGTCAATGGAATACCACGACCCAAGAATTGATTAAGGTCTGCCGTGTACATTCGTCCCTGTACCATTGTCGTGCCATACAGATAGGCAAGGTCATTGATTGGAATAGAAAGACCTGCTGCTATGTCTCCCAAGCGGATAAGCGTTTCATTGACCTTGTCGGCTTCGACACCATAAGCCAAGAGTTGCTTGGCAGAGTTGGCGACATCGGACATATTGAAAGGCGTGATGACAGCCGTTTGGACAAGTTGCGACATCAGTTTGTCGGCTTCGGCTTTGCTTCCGAGCATTGTCTGAAAGGCAATCTCCAATTGTTGGAACTCGCCACGCACAACAGCGACTTGCTTTGCAAAGTCTTTGAGTTTGGAAACGGCAAAAACTCCTGCGATAGACTTGCCGATGTTCTTCATCGCTGTGTCCATCTTATTACCCTCTTGCTTGGCGGTCGTGCCGATACCATGTAAGATGTTTCTGCTTTCCTGTGCGTCTGTTCGGAGTTGTGAGTTGTCAATTCTCGCTCCGAAGTTCAATCTTCCATTATCGCTTTGCATCAATGTACCGATTTGAAGAAGTCTTTTACTTTTTGTTTATTCTTTGGGTCATCGGCTCTGATGACCTCTTGGTCGCTTATATTGCCACTGGTCTTGCTCTTTTCGGAGTTATAAGACGGCAGGGTCGCTCCAAGCAGTATTAGGTTGGCATAGGACAGGTCGTATAGGACATAGTCCATCGGGAAACGGAAGCCCTTTACCACACCTGCGACTATTGCCCAAACACTGTCGTTTCGGTCTCCACTTTCGTCTGTCGCAGAAGATTTACCTCGGTAAGGAAAGTGGTAAGAGCGAAAAAATCTGACAAGTCCATGCGTTGCAATAACATAGCGATAAGGTCATACAGCTTCTGTGGCGAGTATGTCTCCAATATCTCCTGTGAGAGTATTTCTCCCTGTGTGTGCTGTGTCAGTTTTGGTTTACGGCTGAATAACCGTCTAAGCCACCCTTTTTCGGCTTTCTGTGGGTTCTTAACCTTTTCATTGAAGTGACGAGCACCAAGTATAAGAATAGCCGCCACATCACCCAAAACCTTACAATGCTTTGCCACGTTCAGACTTTCTAAAACGAGGTTCTTATCGTCAAGTCTGCGGTGCGGTAAACGCGAAACAGCCTCCGACACAAGTATCAGTGTTGCTATGCTTGGTGGGGCTGCTTCATATTCCTTTCCTCCTATGTTCACTTTCGCTGCCTTTTGGAGGATTGTATCAGCAGCCTTTTGTTCAAGCGTCCTGTTGTCCATAATCAAATGATGAAATTATATATGAGTTGCAGGGAGAGGACTTGAACCTCTGACCTCCACATGATGAGTGTGGCGAGCTAACCAACTGCTCCACCCTGCGATATAGCGAGAGCGTGTCAGCGTGTGTGGCACGCTCTCTGTGTTTGGAGAAATCGGCTTCACAAAGTGTACGGCAGATTGTTAAGTCTTAATGTTCCATCATTGTTAAGCCGCAAAGACCAATAGTCAATCATTCTTAACCACCTGTCTTTGTGTACTGTTTTACAGTCTTGCCTGTCTTGGGCTTCAAGCACTTCACTACATAGTGGAGGAGTTTACCATCAGCGACAGAATAACTCTCCTCGCAGCGCACGTTTGCACGCTCAATGAGGAAGCCCTCATTGGTGTCATCTTCGGGTGTGTAGCGGAATGCGTGTTCGCCACTGATGATGCCGTCCGTGTCCTCCCAAGGTCGGGCAACACCTTTCTTTACGAATAGGTCGAACTCCAACTGATAGGTGGTCTTGCCGACACGTGTATCAACGATGTCACCACCCTCTTCCTGTGCCGTTACCTCCGTTCCTGCCGTTGGGGTCAGTTTAAGAGTGTCGGTTTTAGGCGTGTCAATGGCTTTCCAAGTAGCCGACTTGTCGGGCGCACCATCCTGTGATGTGGTGGTCTCCAAAAGACCTTTACCCCATGATAATATAGCCATAGTCTAAAATATTTGATTGTGATATTTAAAATTACTTCTTCTCAATGACAGGCTGAATGATGATTTCATCGCCATCTTCCGTTTCCAACAGCGGCAAATACCCTCTGTCTGTGTCTGTATCGGTGGCATCAATCATAGCCTGTTGCGGTGTCATCAGCGGTTCATTGTCATCGCCAAAGTATCGGTAAGCCAACTTCACAACGACAAACGACTGATTGATGTCGGGGTTCCACGTTGTGTGTATCGTCTGCGACAACTCAAACTGATAACAGGAGACTTCTGCTGTCAGAGAGTCCACCCACGCTTGCGCAAGGGCTTCAATCTCTTCACAACGCTGTCCGTCCTCTGTCAGCGTGCCATCTTCGTAAGGGTCATTGGCAGGAACATAAATATTGATGGTAACGACACCTGTCTGAATTTGTGTCGGCAAGCCAGTCGTGAATATCACAATGGCATCTTCCAACACACTATCCTTTGGGCGCATGCGCTCGCGATACACATTCCCCGAAATCATCGTGAAAAGGGTGCTATCTCGGAGCAGTCTGTATATGTCACCTTCAATCTTTTTTGATGTCTTTGCCATAACCTCTGATGTCAGATGTTTAGTTGTTTAAGAATGTCGGATATCAGTTGCCTTGCCGTGAGTTCGGCACTATCCAATACGTCCAATCCTCTGTCTGATACATACGAAGCATAGTTCTTTCCTGCAACCACAATCAGACAGATACCTGTCGGGAACTGACTGACCAATGATTTAGCATAAGCCTTGCCCTCCGTTGCACCTTTCTTGCCCTCAAATATGGGATTAAAACCACCAATCTTTACGATGTGCCCGTTGTCTGCTATCACATACCCAGTTGAGCTTTCAAGGTTGCCTGTCTGATTTTGGTATCTGTGGCTTGTGATGGCAGCATTTCTGCATTCCTCTCCAACCCAACCGAGCAACCTAATCAGAGCGGTTTTCCACCGCTTTATCTGCTCTTCTATGTAAGCATCAATCTCTTCTTGTGGAGTTAATTGTGTGATAGGCATCGTATTCAGTTATTTGTAGCAAATTCGCTGTATTTTGGGTTCTCTGTCTGTGTTGGTATAAGTTATCACCACAAAACTTTTCAACCCTCACAGAGCGTCTTACACCCAAAGTCTGATTTCGCACACCGCTTCCAATGGCTCTGTCTGAATAATTGAGAAGTCGCCCAATACCTTGCCCTCGCTGTCCGTCAGCCTGACCTGCTGCCCATCAAACGGTTGCTCGTCTATCAGCACTTGGTATGATACCGATGTGATATGCTCGCTGTTCGAGGTGGCAAGTGCGTTGTACTTGTTTACCACATACTGACAAGGTATAGGCTCGTCCCAATCAACGGAAGCAGGGCGTTTGGTATAACCTGTCTCGGGGTCAATGCCACCACCGCTTGCTTTCCGCTTTATTTGTATAGTTCCATTTGGAATAATCATAGTCGGCTTCCTTTATATCCATAAACAGGTTTAGGTGTTGCGCTGTCATCAGCGGCAAATTCCTTATACAGGCTGTTCGCTTGGTTTCGGAATTGCAGCCGTTGCTCGTCAGAGAAAGAATATGATTGTCCGCCCTGTGTCACGTTGGGGGCAAGAGACAACCACATAAGGAGGTCAGCCTTGGCAAGGTTGAAAGCCCTGCTTGACAAAACATTCTGTGTTGCTTGCTCTGACAGAGAGCAACCCCTGCGAGCCGCAATCTCTTCGATTGTTCGGCTCGGCAGAGGATATAACGTAATACCTATGAGTGCGTTTTGAATTGTAGCCATAACCACTGACGAATGAGAGTTACCAATCGGTTGCGTCTGTCTTGATATACAGATTGCGATACGCGGTATCAAGAACAGGAACGGCATCTGCCTGTCCGATTGTTACCTCGGACTGCGGCTCTGCTGTACCATACTTCTTGATGATGGTATGCGCGCGCTCCGCACGAATGATACTATCATTATTCTCTTGGAGAATTTCATACTGAGTTGTACCCAGTCGCTCGCTCTCTGTGATGATGATGCGGCAGTCTTCGAATGGGTTGCCCGATGTTTGAGAGCCGTCCGCAAACTCGCGAGTGATGGTTTGGTCAATAACTCGCAACTGAATACCATTCAGCCAAGCCTGTTTTGCAAGCATAGAGTTGACCTGCGTAAGGTCTGGAGTCTGTGCCATACCAACAGCATTGGCGAGATATGATGCGCAAGCCTTGATAATCTGCTCGGAAGAGCAAATCTTATACAACTCATTGAGGTTGATGAAAGCGAACTTGGGGTTCAAGTTCAAGTCCTTTGCTGTCTTTACGAGCTTAACGAGGTCTCCGATGATGTCTGCATTATTGCTGTCTTTCCAATCGGTAGAAGTCTTCAACTTCAGTTCGCTATATACATCGTAATCAAGGTCGAACTCGTTGGCATACGTGGCATTGTTGGTGGTTGAGAACTCCAACTTTCCTGCGTTTGAGAAGAGTTTCCAAGCGATGTACTCCAACTCTGACTGAACGCCATTGAAACAGAAGTCCACATCTTCGCCCCAATACTGCACAAGTTTGATAGCGTCATCGTCCTGTGCGAAAGCAAGGGCTGTCTGATAGTCCTTGATTTCCGAGCGTGTCAGCTCGCGCGATATAGAGATAAAAGGAATATCTCCCTTTGCGCTCTCGAAGATTGGTCTGCGCTTGCGGAGAATAGTACCATTGTCTGTGTGGAGGTCAGCAGCGACATTGGACTTTGCGAGTTGGTTCTGCAAGGTGCGCCAAATGAAGCCATTGACTTTCTTTACAGGAAAGTGGGTGGCGAAGAGGAAAGGCTTTGCATCAGCGGTATTCAGACGAGCCTGTACCATCTGCGCTGTCAATCCTTGGATAAGGGTGTTTGTGATAGTTGCCATAATTCGTCTGTTTAATAGTTGATGATACCTTTAAGTTTAGATGCAACGCACTCGGGAAGTGGGTTGCCCTTGGTTACTCCGATGACCCAAGCATCGGTATTGATGTTGTCATTCGGGAGGATTGGCTTACCTGTTCCAACAACGGCAAAAGGCTCGTATTTCAGAGCCGAGGTCGTGGTTGATGAAGCAGCACTCGCTTCTGTGATGAAGCCACCGATACCAATAACTCCGAGAGCGGCATCAATGGTAATCTTGTCAGCGGTCTTTCCCGACCTGTCAATTGCGGTAATCTTGGAAGCCTTATCGCCAACATTGAGCAATACGAAGTCGCCAACATTGAAGAGAGAGCCTTTCTTTACGGTGATGGTCTTGCCGCTTGCATCAACAGCAGCCGAAACCTCCGCAACCTTTACCACATGACAGATGCCGTTCACAGGCTGACTAATCACAGCACCCTCGGGCAACCAATCAGAGCCGAGTTCGGAAGAGTTTACCGAAACGCCACCTCTGATGTCTGCGATTTTGTGCATGAATACACGAGGAGTTCGTGTGTCCTTACGTCTTTGAACTGTCATTCCCATAATTGAGAGAGTTTAGATAGTGAAACGATTAGAACGGCTGACCTTGACCGCCCACAGGTGCGCTCTCACGATGAGCGATTGCTTCCTGTTGCTCCTTTGTCAGTTCGTTCTCATTCTGATTTCCGCCTTTTGCAGACGGTCTGCCGAACACAGCACCTTTCGAGTTAATGTCGTTTGCGATGCCGTCCACCTCTGCCGTAATGTCTGTAACGAGCGTATTAAACTCGTCATCTGTCAGCGTGTCAAGCGAGATACGCTCATACGGCTTGCGAAGTGTCTCGGGCAACTTTGAAACGATTGATGAAATTTGCTGCTTTCGGGTTGAGGTGATGTTTGCACCCTCCATTTTGGCGATACGCTCTGTCAGAGCCTTATTCTGCTCCAATAGAGCCTTTGCCCATTCGGGAGTTTGTTCTGCACCCCCTCCTGTGGGAGGAATGGTAGGGTTCGGCTTTTGCTCGCCCCCTGTGTTATCAACTTTTGCGCCATCCTTCAAGCCGTATTTTGTCTCGTAGCCGTGAACTGCAGTTTGTGCGGCTTCCGTGGCTCGGCTGTCAGCATAGCCTTCAATAACTTGCTGCAAGGTAACACCGTCCACAGCGGTTTTTACCTGCTCTGCTGTCGTTGCAGTCTTTGCCAAATTCTTGGCTATCCTGCTTAATACTGCATCGCTGACCCCCGTAAATTTGGCTTTCAGCGAGTTTAGAATTTCTTGGAACATAGCTATGTGTTTGAATTAACTAAATAGTTTACATTGCAAACATCGTAAATTTTCCACAAAGTGTTTGTATTGCAATCGTTAAATCTTTCTTAATCTTGAAATATATATATTTGTTTAACATTTCAAACCTGTAATGTTATATAATGTTAAAATTGGGTACAAATCAACCAAACAGTTAATTTTTCTTCTGAAAAGTGTGTTATATGTAAAATACTTCACTTATCTTTGTGTCATCAAAGTTAAATCAGTGAGTATCAACGATTAAAACATAAGAAAATGAACGCAACACTTGCATACAGCACAACAGAGATTAACCGCAACTTCAAAATCAAGGTTGCAGGGTTTAATAACGACACCAAGAAACTCAACACCTTGGTTGGGGTCAGCGGTCTTGTGAAACTCATCGGAGAGGAACTCGCAAACAAGTTTATCAAGCGAGCATTTGAGAACTCAATGTGGGAAGATAAGACGGTGTGCAAGTTGCGCAGAGGTTTGAAAGTAACATTCTATAATTTTTAATCACAGGAGGAACGTACAATGATTACAGACAACACAACGATAGAGGGCGCATACCTCGCAGGTTTTGAACCATCAAATGATAATCTGACAGGCGAAGACCTGTTAAGAGAAGCAGAAGAGTATTTATTCACAATAACTTTCAAATAACAAGCGTATGAACACAATTCAGACAGAGCCGACCATTCAGCAAGGCTTGAACGAGGTCGTAATGAACAAAGTGCAGAGAATGATTGACGGCAAAGCCGTTGGTGTGCAAGCAACTATGGAACGCCTTATCAACGAGGGCAAGATGGCGCAGGATTACATCGCACCTATTGGGGTGAACCTCAAGGCGCAAGACCACGAGCCTGTCATCACCTTTACAGGCGACAACCATCTGACGATGAATATGCCCGATGGGCAGTTCACGATGCATGACAACGCTATCGGACAGATGGCTGACCGAATGGATATTCCGCAGAGATACCTCCGTCAACTCGCATCGGGCGAGCCTTGGGCAATAGCCCTCGCTGCTTATCTGCTTAACCAACACTCGGATTGGACGCAGCGCAGCCGTGTATTGGTTCGCACGGTCGGCACACAGGTCAGAGGTATTCTCTCGGATAGTTACCGCAGACTGAACTCTGTTGAGATACTGACCGCCTTTGTGCAGGAAGCAGCAGGGCAAGGGGCTGTCATCAGTGATGCCTACATGAACGACACCAAGGTTTGGGCTGAAACAATCCTCCCGACACCGATAACCGTGCCAACCAAGAACAATGGCGATGTCATCATCTTTGCAGGGGCAAGGTTCAGCACTTCTGACTATGGGGATGGAGCGGTTGATATGCGAGCGTTCCTCTTGAACGGAGCATGCTTGAACGGCATGGTCAGAGAGAGCGTAATGAAGCAAGTGCATCTTGGAAGCAAGTTGCCCGATAATCTTGCCCTCTCACAGCAGACCTATGAACTTGATACAAAGACTACGGTGTCCGCTGTCAAAGACCTTACCAAGGGTTTATTTTCAAAAGACAACCTCATGGCAAAGGCTGTTGAGATACAGGGCGCAAGCGAGGTTGAGGTTGATTTCGACAGGGAACTGAAACGCCTTACATCCAACGGAGGACTTCTGAAACAGGAGGGTAAAGAGGTTGAGAAGATTTTGATGCGCAACAACCCCGATGACGGAGTGCAAGGTGGGGCTACCCTGTGGAAGCTGACACAAGCAATCACAGCCCACGCAAGAGAACTCACCCCCGAGCGAAGCCGTGAACTTCACGAATTATCGGGTCAATTACTTAATCGTGTAAGAGTAAACGCATAACACCACCAACGACCCACAGAGGGGTTGTAAATTGCTCTGTGGGTCATCTTTTAATCATCAGACACAATGGAAAATAAAGATTTCATATTCAAGCAAGATTGGAAGAATGACGGCATGCTTAAATGGCATAACGCAAAGACTATCGCCCTGTATATGCAACTATGCAACGCTCGCAACACCTGTGACCTGTCAAAGTACGATATGTTCTGTGCTTTCAGCAATGAGCAATTTGAACAGAACCGCAAGACTATTCGCCCACTCAGAGAGGGAGAGAAGTATGTCGCCTTTGGAACAGGGGTATATGGCACACGTGATGGCATTGAGAAGTATTTGGCTTTCTCTCGCAGCATCAGCAAGCGCATAACCGAGGAGTGCGACCCACAGGAGGTGTATTGTTACGAATACAACAACTATGAGAGTTGCATTGCTTATGATGGCGATGTGGACGCAATCAGATTGGTTGCTGATTATTGGGGTTGGGACACCGCAAAACGCATCAAGCGTTTCTCTGCTTTTTACCCTGTCGAAAGCCTTATATCAGATAATCACAGATAACCGAAAACGATAACCGATTTGTTTATGTTGATTACCAAATTAAAGATAACCGACATTAGCAAACATAAGCAAAGATAACCCTTAGAAGAGAAGAGAATAGAAGAGAGTAGAAGAGAGTAGAAGAGAGTAGAAGAGAAGATAGGATATAAACCCTTAACAGGGTTATGGCGACACCGCCAAGAGTTTATCTTGGGTTCGGTTATGTTCGCCAATATGTCAGAGGCGGTTAGAGCCAAAAACAGATGGCGAAACCCAAAAAGACTTGGGCGAGCCGATTTTGAACAACTAAATTCACAATAAAATGGCAAAGAAAACGTTTTATATTCCGACACGGCTTGTATTCGTGGGCAGTGTTGAAGTCTTGGCTGATGACCAAGAGAAAGCCGAATGCCTTGTGCAACACATGATGGGCGCAACACTCGGAGAAGTCACGGATAGTGGCGATGAGAATGTCGTTAATTGGGGCTTTCCCATGACAGGCAATGTTGAACTGATAACAGACGAGGAAGAATGACGAAATCAAGCATTTACAAAGTGGCGTTCAAAGCACCTCCCCTGTCTGATGATGACAGAACGGAGTTCTTCTTTACCTCCCTGTCAGCCATATACGACACATTCACGCCCGACCAAGTGGGATGCAAGGTGTCTCGCTTATGGAACATCGGAGTGTCGCAGGGTCAGCCTTATGTGGGGCGACTCTGTCAGATAACCAAGGAAGAGATAACGGCAAAAACGCAAAAGAACCCCTGTGAGGGTCGAAAATCTTTTTGGTGATAACTTATACCATCCTGCACAGGAAAAGCCGACAGCGGTCAAATAACGAGCAAATAAGCCATATTTTGATTACCTTTGCAGGGTGCTTAAAACGAAAACGATATGACAGACGAAGAAATGGATAGAAATTTGGCTAAAATTGAGAAAGCCGAAGAAGAAGTCAATGAATGGTGGAACTCATTGTCAGAGGAAGACAAAAAGAAAGAAGCCGAGAAATCAAAAGACACTCGGCTTTGGGAAGATTGGACTGATTGTGACCCTGTGACCAATTCTAAATCTCGGTCATCTGAAAAATAATCCGTCCGCTTTTTGTTTCTCTGACACCATCAAACTTCAAGTGCATACCCTTGTCGAATAGCAACTCTCGCTGTTCGGGAAACATAGAGAACTCACTTATCCGATGTCCTGTCTTGCTCTTTATGACAAGCAGAACATCGGTTTCGTTGTTCTTACGTTTTGCCTGTTTGTCGGCAATCATCTTCAATACCACCTTGGGGTCATCACTCGTTGAAGTGAACCCTTGAAATGTTGTCTCGGCTTTGCTGACCGCCTGTTGCTTCCACGCTTCGAGATTTGTCTTATTCAGACGGATAGTGCGATACACGGTTGCTTCCTCGGTTGGGAGTTTTGAGAGAGCCGAAGACAGCAATTCAGAGAACGCAACATTGAACTCTGACAGGCTGTCTTGCATCAGTTCTTTGTTCAGATGGCGAAAGTCTGATACGTCGCCCCTTGTGTACTCTATCAGCGCAGCCTTTTCTGTATTCTTGATGTCGGGGTACTTCTTGTCAAGGAACAGCGCAAGGCTTTGTTTCATTGCAGGGCTTGTGTGGTATGCTCTCGTAAACTTCTTTTCTGCAGCTGAATATATCCCGACACGGAAGTCTGAAACATATTGTGGGTTATCTCGAACGAAGTAAGGCATTGATGCCCACCCCTTGGCTCGTTCTCTGTTATCGTCAATCCATTTGTTGAACACATCGGGAATGGCAGACACTTCGTTTTCGCTCTCTGACAGCGGTTCTTTGCCCTGTAAGATGCGCTGTGTGTCCCTGTTCATTTCCGCTCTCGTCTTTAGGATTGTGAGAGCATGGCAGCGGCAATGAGGGTGCCACCCCGTCCACTTGAAATCCTTGGGATAACGCCCTTTGAGGTCATCACAGATGTCGGGTTCGTGATTGGTCTTGGACGGCTCAATCAGTATGCCGACAACGAAGTCAAGTTCTTGCCACCGCAGATAATCAGCCGTGCGATATGCAATGTTACTCTCTGTGGCAGCAAGTCTTCTGGCATTCTTGTAACTGCTTCGATACACGCCCTGCCCAGGATGAAAAGCAGCTGCACGCTTGGATAATTGGAGGTTGCCGTCCTTATCCCTTACTCTGCGAAAGAGTTTGTCGGGATATATAAGAAACGTGCGGAGTTGTCGCGACATTTCATCTGCTGACAGCCCATCACGGATGCCGACATCAAGCCCCATCTCTATTTCGTCCTTGAATTGGTTGGTATAGTTCCAAACCCTGTCAGACAGACGCAACCCTGCAACTTTTCGTTTCGTGAACGCTTCCAATGCTTCGGGGGTCGATGAATAGTATCGCTTGTATGCTTCCTGTGGAAGTTTTCCCACATTGTCACCGAACACTTGGTTGCACAATTCGTTGTTTTTGTTATTGGCAAGCGTCCATTCAGAGCGCACACCATTCACAATTACCGCCTGTAACCCCAATTTTAGGCTCTCTAACAGCGTTTTGATGCGTCTTGCGGTTGACGGATAGTCTGCGAAAGAAAACGCTCTGTTAGGGTTGATTTTGTGTATAGATACACCAATAGCAGCCGCCTCGCGAGCGGCTGTATTGTAAACCTCGTCTACCATCGCTTGATATGACAGGAGGTTTTTGAGATGCTGTCGTTCCCATTTATTCAGTCGGGGCATCGTCTTTCTTGGTTCGTTTAACGAAATTCTCGCATTGCCAATCATTCAAGAATTTACACCACTTGCCGTTTGAATAGAACGGACAGCGACACAAAATCAGATGACCGTCCAATGCTTCGCTGTGCCAATCATACGAGTGCTTGCAGTCGGAGCAATGGTATTGAGCAATGGTCTTCTTTACGGCTCGTTTCTGTCTTGCCATAGTTGGTTTAATGTTTAAGTCTTACATACTCGCCTTTGCTGATGTTGTTATACGTTTGCTCTGAAACGCATACATGGTGAACCATAACGCTGTCAGCAATCCATAAGTTCCACGTTTCGGGATAAACAACTCTTCGTGTTGGGTTGTGCTGAACAATCGAATAGGCAGGTTTGTGTTCCTTTCCCACACACCACCTTTGATTGTGTTGTCATGTTTGCACCCTGCCATCATCAGACAGAGCAACAGACAGGTTAAAATCTTCTTGGTCATCACTCTGTCGGCATCTGTTGGAATATATCAACCTTGCTTTGCTTCTGCTCGGCAATCTCTTGGAGCGTTTTATCCACATCATCAGAGTGTCCGTAACGCTCTATACTCTCTCGCTGCGACATTATAGGCTCTCCACCATTTGCATTCATCAGATTGTTAATCTCGTCCGCTTCATCTGTGATGGCGAAAGGTGTAATCTGCATATCCACTTTGAGAGCGTCAATGTCGGCTGCATAACTCTGACCGAGCGCAATCTTCAAGAATGTCTTGACCACGTTCATTTCACGGTCAAAGAACTCAATCAGTCTGCCGCTCTCGTCCTTTACTTTGAGTTGGGCATCAATGAACATCTGTTTGCGGCTCTCACCCGATAGTGCCTGTTGCGACATCTTGTCGTATGACCAATCGGGAAGTTGCAGTTGGGTAAAGAACAAGGATCGCAGTTGCTCAACAAAGAATTTGAGGTTTTCAACGGCTTGCGTCCAAGTCACATATTGAGCCGTGCTTCCCTTGGGGTATTGCATAATGCTTCGGAACTCCTTGTTGGGCGATTTCTCGTCTCCATAGTTGATAGCTTCATCAGCAAACACGACAAACAAAGGCTTGCTGTTCTCACGGAGATAGTTGCCGTTTCGGGACAATGCCCACTCAATCTCATACACGGTCTTTGAAGTGTCCTCCCATATTGGCGTTGGTCTCCAAGCATAGATAGCGGGGATTTTCCCGAGGGTGATAGTTTCGTTCTCTACCTCTTGCCACTCACCTGTGAGGGTTGACCACTTGATGTGGCGGTCGGCAGTATAGGTATCGAAGTATTGAACCAACTTACGCCCTGTCTTGCGTGTATAACCCACCGACATTGCAGTCATATCTCCGTATTCATCGAACAGAGGATAAAGGTCATCGCCAAGCATCGGAGAAAAGTTGCGGCAGCGGAACTTCAACGGGCTGTTGAAGCCATACTGATTGTTGCGGTCTTCCGTGGCATACCACAGGGTCAGCACCTCACACCCTGCAAACAGCATATTGCAACGCTCGTTGTTCACGCTGTCAATGCGGTTGCGGTCATAGATGGCTTCAATGTATGATGCAATCTCTTTCTGTCTGTCATTTTCGGGCTTGTATATCCGCTTGACAGGAATACCGCAGATTAACTCGGTCATACGCTTTGTTGCAAGCCTTTGAAGGTCGCAAGTGATGCGTGTAACGTGTTCCACACCCTCGTCTGTCACAATGTCGGGGTATTTGGCTTTGTTCATAACAGGGTGTTTGCGTGGGTCAAACTCTCGGTTCAACCCATAGCGACCGCCCCACAGAGGGACACAGATTGTCTTCTCTTTCAATGCGGAGATTTTCTGTTCCGCAGAGTTGCTTGCTTGCAATATTTCTTCGATTGTCATCAGAATGTATTATTTGGTTTTATTGTCATCGTCTTACCATTCGTGCGAGCCTGTCAAGGTCTATCTTCTTTCGGGTGCTGACAGGATAGAACGTGTTGGCGAGGGCATCGAATAGGTCGGGGCTTCGTCCGATACGCTTCTTTATGTCGTCCTTTGGCTCTATCAGTATGCGCCCATCAGAACGGAATGACCACCTTATCTCCGTGGCTTCCTCATCAAATCTATCATCGGGTGGAAGCATTGCACCTGCGTCGTTCTTGGGGTTGAGCCAATCACGGACACACCAAAACAGATAGGCTCTCATATTCTGAAAGCGATACTGACCTGTGAGGTCGGTAAGCTCTCTGTCATTATGCGCCTTTGCGCCCTCGCTATACTTACACGAAATGATGTGCTGTTCATCGTCCAATTCAAGGCAGCGAGAGTAAACCCCTGCGCCCTCTCCAATGGTATCAATGCTGACAAACATAGTTGGGTCAAAGGTGCGTCTGTGGACTATCTGACCTGCCACTTTCATGTGGTCAGCCTGTCCTCCCGAATTGTGAACACTGAAAGGAGCAACCCAAGCACCTTTGCGCTCGCAATAACAGGTGCTGTCTCGTCCCATTCCTGCCACATCAACACCGAGAACCCTTGGCTCTGATGACAGAGGTTCTTTGCCCGAAGCTAAACGCCACCTTTCGTGCGCCAACTCCAACCACTGCATCGGGATAAGCACATCATCGCTGACCTTGGGAAACTTGCCCAACACTTTCTTTCGGAACAGGTCTTCGGGGCGATACCACTTACCCTCAAATTGAAAGTCATCCAACTCTTCTTGTCTGTCGCTCTCTGATATTGGCGTACACCAATTGTGTATCTTATCCACAACCCACTCGTAATCCACTTGTCCTGGAATAACCAAGCGTTTCTCTGTCACGTTGGGTGCTGTCAGAGAGTTAAGTTGGAACTTCGTCCATCGGTCGCCCTTTTGAGAGCGTGCCGCATAGCCGACTGGAGTGTTCGGATTGAACACAAGCAGAATACGGCTGTCACCCTGCAAGTTACCCTCAATAGCAGCGAATGTATCGTCACCGATACCTGTCGCTTCTGTAACAACGAACATCGTATGCACAGCGTGAAAGCCCGACCACGCTTCGTGGTTATGTTCATCGGCTTTGAAGCCTGTAAGGAACCACTCGTCATAGTCGGTGCGTATGTTGTATGCGTTGAGCCGTCCGATAAGGTCAATTCCCTTTGCCTTGGCTCTGTTGAATAGTCGGCTGATTTCGGGCATCATAATGTTCAGAACCTGTCGGTCTGTCGGCGCTGTCAGAGCAACCTTTGTGTTCTCGGCAAGTTCTATCTCTCCGTTGGCGTTTCTTCTCCAACGAGGGGTAAGATACATGAAACACATAGCGGCACAGGCTGCAACGAAATCCTTTCCTCTCGCTGTTCCCGATGCAACCGATGTTCGCCTATTGAACTGCACGGAGTGAAGAATGGCTTGCTGCTCTGTGTCAAGAGTAACACCGAGTGCTTCCTGTGCGAAGCGCACCCAATCCTTGCGCCAAGCATTCATCAGACTTATGCCTGCCTTGTGTTCTATGTCGCTTTTTCGTGTCATTTGTCAAACTTTCGTAGAATAAACTCATTTTACGGCTCTCTGTGGGTCGTTCTCTGTAGGTTGTGATAACTTATACCGCACAGATATAAAACGCAACAGAGAGCGAATAATCGGGCAAATCGGGGTTGTTAATGTCTGATGTTATAACCAACAGACAGAGAGGAAGTGCACCCCTCGTAGTTAGACCCTATATGGTTTACAAACTCGTAAGAGTAAGTAAACCTTAGTGGGTCTATATGCCACGACTACCCACCGCTCTGTTGCTCGGCTTCGTCTAATAGTCCACTTTCAATCAAGAAGGAACTGAATGAAACGCCACCGCTTATGTCTTTCTTTTCGGGCGCATACAGACCGAGGAGTTTTCTGCGCTCGGCTAACTGCTGCCGTATCTCGGAAATATAGGCAGGGTTGCCCAAGCCGACTACATTTGTGCGCTGTTCTTCCACGCTGTATGTCTCAATGGAACTATCACCCTGCTTTTTGTCTTTGTTCTTGCTTGGAGCACCTCGTCTTGTGTTGGTTGAGCGGAAATAGTCCTCTTTGGATTTCTCCCATTGCGACCATAGCTCTTTCACGGTGTCATCAATGCGCACCAACTCCAACTGCAAGGCATCGTCCATGTCATTCAGTCGGCTCTCACGCCACTCTTCCAATAGGGTCTTCACATCGGCATGAATGGTTTGCAACGAATAGGCTTTCAAGTCAAGCCGCTTCATTACCTCCGCCTGTATCTGTCGGTATGAATGACCTCGCTTATACATAGCCGCCACGATTTCAAGTCGGGCGAGTTTTATCTGTGATTGTTTCTTTCTCTGTGGTTTACTCATCGTAACTTATAGATTGATTTGAAACGCTTGCATATCTTCTCTGCAACGGCTCGGCTCGGATAGTGCTTGCTGCCGAAGCAGTCCTGCACGAACCACCTGTATAACTCTCTGTCATAAATCAGCCGACCGATATAATATCCGCACCTGTCGCACAGCACCTGCACCTCGTCTGTGTCAGAGCCGCCCCACCTGTTATACTTCTTGTGGTCAAAGTCGAAATCCATAACATAGTGTCGGTCGAAAGTGTGCTTAGCTTCCATACATCGCTGAACGTATGCTTGATTGTGTCTAACCATACCGAAAGCCCTGCGGAACAGATACAGGTCAGCGCACTTATAGCAAGAACCGCAGCAATCGTCCAACACACAATCAGAGCCGTATTTTCTCACGTTAGAGCGGTGTATCATCGGCTTACGATAATCTGGTGTAATACACGTTGATAACAGCGTGACCAACCCTTTATCGCGCTTATACACGGTGTAAAAGGATTGGAGGTTATCGTGAATGTATGTCAGATACCGATAATGCGGTATGATGCCCTTACAGAAGCGGTTGAACGCTCGTATCATATCGAAGCTGTCAGACAGGTCGTAATCAAGCGAGCCGTGGGTGCTGTTCTCTTCAAAGATGTTGCCCAAGCCAAAGGCGGTTGCTCCGTGCTTTGCGCCAAGGTCTATCAACAGGCAGAGAATGAGAATGTTTTTGAGTGGGTGTTCGTTGTATTCCTTGTTTCCGCTGATGTTTATCTTGACTTCCATAATGGAATAGCCAATGGCTTCTGCCACAGCGTATGCGTGTCGCCTTTCAGACGGCAAGGACTTGTTCACACCACTCACATATACGAGGGTTGGCTTATATCCCTCCTGCTCCGCTCGTATGGCTGTTGCAAGGCAATCTTTTCCGCCACTGAAAGCGATGAAAGCCTTGTTACCACTGCACCCCGACAGGTGTCTGAATTCGAATTGCAGGTCTGTATCAGTCCTGTCGGGGGCAACGGTAAGCAGTTTTTGTTTTGCCTTTGCGTTTACGATATTCAACACACGAGCGAAAGCCCTGTCCACAGATAGTTGTGTCGGCAAGGTCTTGACGCTGTATAGTTCATAGAATGTCTTGAAATACTGCGTCAATTTGAAGTCGCTCGGTATGTTATTCAGAAACTGCATTGTCTGTGTCCTCCTCCTTGGGGATATAGTTGTCTATGATGTCCTTGAGAGCCTTTTGCTCGTCACCTGTCATTTCGATAGGTGGAAACTCGTTGCGTATCTGTGTTGGGTCTCCTTTATAGAATACCAACACGTTTTGGTGCATCTTGGCGACCTTACGGCTCTCCATGTATTTCTGCGCTCTCAATGCCACAGAAGAGGACATTTCGATAAGGATAAGCTCGTTATATAGGTGCGCCCCTGCTTCCTTAAAGATGCGCTTCACATCGCCACCGAAATCATAGTAAACTCCGTTAGCCTTGCTGCGGACATCACCCAACACAACGACAGCGAAGCGGTTAGGCTTCAGACAGGTGTATGCAGCCTTGAAAGCCCTGTCAAGAATGTCAATAAACTCCTCGTATGAGCCTTGGTTGCTTGCATCGTTGGGGAGGTCAGAGTAAACCTCCAAGTCAAAGTATGGCGGACAGGAGAAGAGTAAGTCTTGACTTTCGGGTTCAAAGTGGTTGGCGACATTCTGACCATCATCGCAAACATAACTGATAGGCAGTCCTCGGTCGGCAATGACCTCGTTGTTGATGTCCACCTGTTCCTGTCTTAACTCAACACCCTTGAACTCATAGCCACACATACCGAACACCAAGCCTTTCTGTGTGTCTCCTGCAAAGCAGTCGAATATCTTTGCCCCTTTGTATGGGGTGAACCACTTGCAGAGTATTTCAGCCAACACAGGGTCGAAGAGCGACACGCCTGTTGAGAGAACCTTTTGGCTCTCTTTTTGCTTGACCTCTTCGGGAACATACTTTTCCAAGTATTCCTTAAAACTGATGCCGAGGGTCTTTCGATGCACGGCTGTCTTGGTGTATAGGTCTTTGTATTGCAACTCCACGCTCTGAACGAGTTTTCCCTGTCGGCTTTGCCCCATGTCTCCGATAGTGTTGCGCCACATCTTCTTGCGTGCTTGCCAATAGCCCTGTCTGCTGTCAAGGATTGAGAATGGTGGTATGATGAATATGTCGTTCAATGATTGGGGTTGAGAGCCGCTGCTTGCGCCCCCTGCGCCTGTGTCATCAGAGCCACCCCAATCGGGGTTAGTGTCCCACAAGTCCATACCCCAATCTTTCAACTCGTCCGTGTCCCATTCGTTGGCGAGCATATCCATATCCCACTCACCGAAGCCAACGTTGTCCTTGATGATGAACTCTCGCTGCTCGGCTTCTGTCAGTTCCGATGCCTTGATGACAGGGGCTGTCGGGTTGTCTTGCCAACGCTCCCAATACTCAACGAGAGCTTCCTGCTCCGCCTGTGTCTTTTTCTGAAAGTCCTTTACCGAGGAAAGACGGTCTTTCAATTCATCGGGCTGCATATCAGCAATAGCCATCAATGCACGATAACGCATATTGCCACCGAGGGCAACCATCGTGTTATCCACGACAATAGGTCGCAACTCCAACATCTTAGGGAGCGCGAGGATAGAGTTTACAAGTTTATGGAACTTGTCATCAGATATGATGCGAGGGTTCGCACTATTCACTTCTATCTGTGAGAGTTTTACGCTTTCTGTGTTCATTTGAAATATGCTTTTAGTTTGTCACTCGTTTTGTTGGTCTTGACCGTATAAATCTTCTGATGGGCGCAGGGCTGTAAGGCTTCCTTTGCGTGGATAAGTCCGTCCGTGTCAGCCAAACCCATATTCAGATAGACAGGTTCTTTGGCTCTCTCACTGACAGCGTTACAATCAACCCATTGCATTGCAGCCCCGACATCATTCTGTCCGCTGTGATAGTTGCGCACACGCTGCACGATGATGTATTGCTTAGGGGCGAGCCGTTCCAAGACAGAGAAGCATTGCAGTGTTTTGCCAATGACAATGCTTCGGGTGGTAACGTATGCTTCGGGTGCAGCCTTGCAAACGTGCCACAGGTTTGTTTGGTCTGCGCTCTCTTTATAGGCTTCCTTGTATCGTCTTGCCCAATCACGCACAACGCTCTCTATCTGTGGGTGTGCGCCTGTCATCAGAGAGTAACCGTTTGTCTGTGTTATGCGCTTGGTAAGATTGCGCTGCTTTCGGTATTTAGAACCCCTCTGTGCAGCTCCGCTCTGTGCTTGGTATAAGTATTCGTTATTGACAGGAACAAAAGGTCCTGTGCCGTCTGAACAGATATTGCGTGGTATTCTGTATCGTGCGATGTCCTCTGTGGTAACACGGAGTGATATGCCGACTTTGAGAGCCGCCAACATTACGGATAGTTCGTCTTGCATAGAACCTGTCAGAGAGATAGGACAGATAGGCATTTGCACTCCTGTCTTGCCGAATATCTGTGTGCGCTTATACACCACCAATACATTGCCGTGGTTGGCTCTGATGATGTTATAATAGCATTTGCCCATATCAAGCAGAACGCACACGGACTGCATATAACGAGGGTAAACATAGTGCTTGGCTCGTTCCTCATAGTAAGGGGCGAATACCTCGAAGCACTCCATTGTCACAGGGCGTAAGCCTGTCAGTATCTCTGCTGTTGTCATCTGTTATTCGATTGTATTGCAATCACTTTTCGGGTTGGTAATCTTCGTTGATAGCCTGTCGGAGCAAGTTAATGGTCGCCATCTTATACAGGTCATCGGGCGTTGTTCTGAACACTCGCCACCCCATCAGTGTTGCTGTGTTATACTTTTCCATATCCCCAAGGAAACCCTGCGCTCTGATATGCCGACCGCCTGTCCATACACCGCCCTCCACTTCAAGCGCTATCTTGTGTTCGGGTATTGCATAGTCAAACCGCCATTTCCTTTTTGGATGAAACTTATGCTCTTTCACGCACTCCACTTTGAGGTCGGTCTTACAGATAGTTGTAAACACGTCCTTTATTTGTAGCGAATTTGCGCTCTGTCGGGTTCTTTTGCGTGTGGTGTATGTTTTATTGTCTGTCATCTTGAACGCTTAATGTGGGGTTCTAAATCGCTTAAAGACAGAGCAGGGTTGTTACGCCCTGTTCTGTCAGTCTCTCTTGTGATGATGCCAGAGTGTTAGAACGGCAAGTCCTCGTCTTCGGGTGTCATATAGCCACTGACCGCCATCTGTTCCTGCTTGCGCTCCAACTGATGAAGCCCTCCGATGATAGGCTGCGCCTTTTTCTCTTCCTCTGTCATCTTTTCGTAAACCTCCTTGTCATACGATACCTTGATACAATGCGTGTCGCTGAATTGGGGGTTCTGCATTTCGATTGCTGTCATATTCAGATAGCAACCCTGCTTGCCAAGGAACAATCCGCTGTCATCAATCGGGATGCACAGGCATCGCTTGGTGGCGGTCTTGCCCTTGATGTTCGTAACGAAAGCCCCCTTTACCTTTAGGAGGTCTGTCTTAATGCTGTAATTTGCCATACTTTATGATTTTTTATTGTCGGTAAGCTGATACCGAGGTTTGAAATATTTGCGTTTGCACCCTCTGTGAGAGTCTGTTTTTGAGCGAGTTCTATACCAGTAAGGCTTGCGATAAGTCTTTATGTCAGAGAGTCTTTTGAACCAAGCGTTACATATTTTGTTCGCTTGTATTGTTTTCGTCTGTTTGGTTGCTGTCTGTTTCTTTTTCCTCATAGTTGAGTAGTATGTGTGGTGGCGTTTCGTTGTTTATTCGTTTGAAATGAATACTATTCAGAAAGAACCCTGCTTCTCTGAACTGCTTGTCGCACGCTTCCATGAAGTGTCTGACCTCGTCTGCTGTAATCTTCCGTGTCATCTGTCTGTGGAATTTATTGGTTTATGATGTCAGAAAGGGCAATCCTCTGTCGGCTGTTCCAAGATGTTGTCCCAATCAAATTGAGCAGCCTCCATAGCATCTTTCTCTTTCTGTTTATAGTCTTCTATTATGTGGTTGGTGTTGTCCCACACAGGCTCAATGCCATTTGTGTATGGAACATAGCGACCATTATTGAGGTTGTATTTAAACAGGGCTGTGCCAACCTCTCCGAGGTGTCGGAACTTAACCTTTTGAACGTGAACCTCCACCGTGTTCTCAACCCTGTTTCTGTGGACAACTATACCGAAGTCCGTCTTGTTGTAAAAGTGCGCTGAACCGCTGATGTCATAAAGTGTTGGTGCTTCAATCACACCGTCTTTGTTTTTCGTCTGCTTGGTGGGGTGTGCCATAAGGATAACAAGCACATCGTTCTGTTGGGCAAAGTTGGTCAGACGGTCAAGCTGTCGTGATATATACTTTGTCTCGTTCATACCATCACTCTCATCTTCAAGCCTGTTGTATGGGTCAATGACAAGAGCTTTGATGCCTTTTCGTCTGACAAGGAACTTTGCTTTTTCAAGGATTGTGTCAAGCCGATAATCGTCTTTCGGGCTGATGAAGAAAAAGTTGGTTTCAAGATGTTGCTTGACTTGCTTGTATTCCCCAAATGTCAGATGCTGTTTGTCGAACTTTTTGCCTGTGAACTTTTCAATCAGTTTTGATGCGTGATAGGCAAGCGGAGCGTTTTCGGGAGAGAAGTATGCAAACCTCCATCCATACCGCATATTCAACCGCTCGGCTATCTCGTCAATGAATTCTGATTTACCACTGCCTGGAATACCTGTCACGGTACATAAGCGTTTCGTTTCAAAAGAACACAGACGGTCAAAGTTTTCATGCCCAATCGTAACACCTTTTTGCATACCGTGTTCAAACAGCGTGTCAAGGCTCTCCTCAAAATCGCTGACCGTGAACACACCCTCCAATTTGATTTCGGGGGCTGATGTGATGACCTGTTTAAGGCTCTCACGACCGAACTTTTGCAGATGCTCGTTAGCGT
Source organism: uncultured Prevotella sp. (assembly GCA_937895845.1). Classification (GTDB taxonomy): domain Bacteria; phylum Bacteroidota; class Bacteroidia; order Bacteroidales; family Bacteroidaceae; genus Prevotella. Next base: position 32,091 of record CALBLK010000076.1, read on the forward strand.
CCTTACAGCCCTCTCCGTATTCCAACACACGGCAACGCTCCGCACCGAACCGCCTAAGCAACTCATCCCTTAGTTCCGTTCCCTTGGTGTCAGTGTCAGAAGCAATGTATATCGTTTCCTTGTCATCAAAGTAATCTTCGATGAAGTCATCAAGGTATTCAAGATTTGCATTCGCTCCATTTGGAACGCTGACCACGTTATGATAGCCAATTTCATAGAATGAGAGAGCGTCCATTTCGCCCTCTGTGATGATGCACTCTTTCTGTCCTTTAATGCAATCAATGTTATAGGGTATCAGCTGTGCGCCCGAACAGAGTTTGAAGCATTTGTCTCCTGTGCGAAACTTGGTGTTTATCAGTTCTCCGTTCAAGAAATAGTTAAACTGCACCGTGTTAGCCTGCCCGTTCTTCTGTGGCATCCACTCCATACCATCTGTGACTTTACAGGCTTCAAGGGTTTCTTTGCTGATACCACGCCCTTTGAACCAAGCAAGAGCCTTGTCAGACAGAGAGCCGTTTACCTGTCTGTGTTCGGGCTTCTTATAGACAGGCTTTTGCTTGCGCAGTCTGTGTGGGTTATACCACGGCTGCTGTTCCATCCACTTGCGCTTCCCCTCGGGGCTGTCGTCAAAGTCTGAAACGTGGATTGTTCCTCCCCAACCGCAATAATGACAATTCCATACGCCCTTGTCAAGGTCAACGGACAGGCTCTTATCTCGCTTGTCTCTTCGTGTCTCGTGGCATTGGGGGCAATAGGTCTTGACCTTGCCCGACCGCTTCCCGAATGGTATCTGAATACCGAAATCGCTATAATCTTTTGTCATCTGTTTATCTCCTTATTGTGGGTTTTGTAACCCTTTTTGAACCCCTCAATGAAAGCCTGTGAACAGATTGCTGACAGAGCAGCCCCACAGGGGCGATGATTACACTTAGCACACGCACGGCTGCGTCCGTTGGCAATCTTGGCTTTCATTGAGAGCGAGAGTTTCTTTTCCTGTGTCATAACATTATCCAATTTTGGCTTTCTGCACTCCATTGATACTTTTCTGATGGGCGTGGCGGTGCTGACAGCGGTATATTGGCGCGTCCCGACCCGTATGTGCGCTTTCCATCGGGTGTAATGTATTCACCAACACCCAACTTATTTTGAACCCCTGTGAACCCTGTATTTGAGCCACGCTTATTGTCATAGTTGCCCTCGCTGACCTTGACCCAATTCTTTTCGTTCTCGAAAATCCAATCAAAGGTTGCCGTCCATTGGTGGTTGTTCTCTCCACACATGAATGATGAAGCGGCTATTCTCTCAAAGAGTTCTTTCGCCCACGCTGTCATCTCATCAGCGGTTTTTGCGCCACTCTCTGACAGGCGGCACTTGATTTTCTGTCGCCTGCTGTCATTGAGAGCCTTTACCTTTGGGAGTTTGCCGCCACATATCTCATTCCATAGGCGGCTGATGTCCCGATAGGGATATACTATCTCTCTATCTTTCTTTTCTTCTGTTCTATTCTCTTCTCTTTTCTTCTCTTCTAATTTAGGCTTATCTTCGGTTATGTTTGGTAATGTTTTGGTTATCTCTGTTTTATTTTCGGTTGTCTGATAATACGGATTTGGCTTATCTTTTTGGAAGTTTGGGTTACCGCCTTTCATGCCATTCAGTCGGTTTATCCTGCTGCGCTCTTCTGATGATAGCAGTCTCCGTCTTTCTCGTCTGACCACCATTTGCTCAAATCTGCGTTGGTGGGCTTCGCTGTATAGACGGTTGTCATCAGTCATCTGCAGGAGGTTGATGCGGACACAGAACGCAACGATTGTCTGTAAGTCGTCAACGCTAATATCAAAGTCAGCAGCCATCAGTTCTTGGCTTATATCCGTATAGTCAGCGTAAAAGTCCTCGCTGTCTGTCAGTGTCTCAAGAATGAAGCACCATACGGCATAGCCCTTATGACCGAATTTGCGTCTTAGAGCCTTAATTTTGATGTCGTTGCGCATATCACAATCATGTGTGAAATAGTCTGCGCTGTTCTTATTTGGTCGTGCCATAAGTGATGATGTTTTTACATTGAAGCAACGATTGACTTGCGCAGTTTCTCATTTCGTGAGTTCCAATCAAAACTGCGTATCATCCATTGCTTATAGTTTGTTGGTATCTGTGACAGGGGAGTACCCTTATACTTGCCAAAAGGCATTATCGTGATTGGCTGCGCTGCCTGTCTGTCTATTATCTCTGTGTCTTTTCGTGTATAGTTCCCGATGTCATGGATTGGAATACCCGACAGCAGCCGTCCTTCTGTGCCGAACATTCTCCATTGTCTGCCTTTCTCAAACGTGATGTCCTCCACCTTACCGAAGCGGTCAACATTACCTCCAAGGTCTATAATCAGACAATCCTCCTTGCATGTGTCAATACGTGTTCCTCGTCCGATAATCTGATAATACAGGGCGATGCTTGCCGTGCTGATACCCAACACTATGCAGTCAATACCTGTATAGTCAAAACCTGTTGAGAGAACACGCACATTGAAGATTACTCTTATCTCGCCCTGTCTGAACCGCTCTATGATGTCAGCCCTCTCTCGCTTATCCATATCGCCATAGATGACCGCAGAATTGGGATAATTGGCTGATAATTCTATTGCGTCTTGAACAGATGGCGCAAAGGCGAGAATATGCTTGCGTTCGGGGTGGGCATTGAGAGCCTGTATGATACCGCTGTTACCTCCGTTGGCATCGTAAGCCCTCTGTACACTCTCCTCTGTGTATTCTGACTTGGATGTGTTGAACACAAGCATACTATCGTCAAAGTCTGATGTCTGATATAACAGCTTTGACCAATAGCCCAACTGCACCATTTCGCTGACCTGCCCAACGTGAATGATGTCCTTAAAGAAGTTTCCTTTCTTGCTTCTTGATGTCAGCATAACGAGTTTTGAAAATGTGCCGCCCTCTCTGTCTCGGTTCGTCTGCAACTTGACAGGGGTGGCGGTGATACCCAAAACGTGCGTGATACCGCTGTCTTCAAGGAAGTGTCCGAGCATACTATCTGATTCTCTCGGATAAAGGTGTGCTTCATCTATGAGCATCTTTGTAAAACCCAATCGCTTAAATTCAGCCCCGAGGTTCTTTATTGACCCTATGGTTGCATAAGTAATAGGCATTATCTCCTTTCGACCGAAACTTGCGCTGTAAATGCCGGCGTTCAGCCCGAAATCACCGCACAGGTTACTATACTTTAAGAAATTCTGTTCCAACAACTCTTTTGACGGCTGCAAAACAATCATTTTGTCTGTGCAACTCTTAGCAACAAAAGCGGTCAGAATAGACTTACCCCAAGCGGTGGGCAATACTATTAATGAAGGCTTCGGCTTGCTCTCATTGAAAAACTCAATAGCCTTTCTAACAGGCTCTGTCTGATTTGGTCTTAACTCAATCATTGTTTCATTTTATGGTTATACGGTTGTATCGCAATCACTTTTGACGCAAGCGTTTTTTAAGGTCATCAGACAAAGAGTCTTGTGAGAGCGGCTGTTTGGCTTTCAACTTACGCAATAGGATAGAAGCCATACGCTTTTTGTTGTATGTCTTCAAATCTGTTTTTGTCAGCACCTGTATCATCATTTCAATGTATTCAATGGCTTTACTCATATCTGCGTTGCTAATAATATACATATTGTTTCCTCTCTGTCTGATGACCTGTTATGTTGTGTTATACTTTAAGCAAGAAGCGTCTTGCTCCTTGGTATGATGTGGTGAATTCCTTAGCCATATCGGGGTGGGCTTTGGCAAAAGCCTTTGCATCGAACTTCTCCGATGGCTTGGGGGCTTTCCACGTTGCGATAGTCTGACCTCCGTAACTGATGGCTTCCGCATCACCGAAGCCGAGTTTTATCTTCTCTTCCAACTCACTCTTCTGCTCGTCAAGTTCGGCTATGCGCTCTTTGAGAGCTTTGAGGTCGTTACAGGCTGTGAAGATGTCATCTGATATTTCGATAACCTTGCCGTCTGTGTGTCTGTTATACTTCAATAGGACATCAGCCACAGACTGTGCATCGGGTTCAACATTACCTTGTATGTTATCAACCCAAAACTTGGTAATCTCCTCTTCTATCCAAGTGAAGAAGTCGGGGACTAATGCGATGTCCTTATAGCCGAACTCCCTGCCCGAACAGAGCCATGCAAGGCTTCCCTGTGTCAGTTCAGCAACACCCAAATTCATTTGAACCTGACAGAACCAATGCTTGGGGAGGTCATCTTCATCAATGCGCATCTGTGTGGTCTTGCATTCCAAGATTCCTTTGTTGTCATCGTTTTTTGGCATATCTGCAAGCCAATAGGTGCGGTCGGGGCTGACACGCATATACGGCTTTGCTTCATTAACGAACATAAAGTCCTTAACACTTGCCTTGATGATTTCGTTACCCGTCTCGTCATGCCAAAACTGCGCAACCGCGTCTTCGAGGTAATGACCTGCTTTCATCGCAAAGGTCTCCTCCTTGGCGGTGTCAAGGCCTTTCTTTCGTCTCCATAGTTGATAAGGCGTTTCCCAAGGGTTCAAACCGAGGATTGTCGCAACTTCTGAAGCTCCTATACCATCTTGTCTCGCTGTTAGCCATTCGGCTCTACTATTGAATGTTAATCTTTTTCTCATTGTGCCAATTTTTGATTGATTGTGATATTCTTTGCTTTGTGGTTTCAGAATGTTTATAGCCCTTTGCATGATGCAATGATATTTTTCGTTTTGCATCATCTGATAATTTCATGCCTTTGTGTATATCTGATAATCTTTTTCTTCCTGCAGCTGTTATACCATTCAAACCTGTTGCATGAGCGTGTAGCCCGTTCTCAGAGTGTGTTACCCATTCAAGGTTTTCAACTCTGTTATCCATCTTAACTCCATTTTTGTGATTGACCTCTGTCTTCCCTTGAACACAGGGTAAAAAAGATAAAGCTACAAGCCGATGGACTGTATAACATTTCTTTTCAATCACAACACGAACATAGCCGCCCCCACTGGCTGTTAGGTGAAAAATTTTCCCTTTACGATGCGATAAATGTCCTTTGTCGTTTACAATGTGGTCTATGCTTTTGACACGTCCCAAGTTGCTTACATAGTGGTTGGGATGCCCTTTTATCTGTTTCCAAATTTCGTCCATGGTTTTGAGGATTAAACTTGTTATTTTCTGATAAGATAGAAGTCAGCCCACAGGTCGGCAAACTGCCGACCGCTGTAATCGGCTAACGCTTCGCTCTTATAGCAGAGGCGATAGCCGAAGCGCGCAAGCGAATACGAGGGAGCGTAAGACGAAGACGCAGAAGCGAAGCCCGCCCATTCTCCTTGGAAGTTACCAAAGTCTTTGAGAGCGTGTTCCTGCTTCCATTCATCGCTCTTGTTTGACAACTCTTCATCAGTCCAAAGACAGAACCAAGGATACCAACGCCATTCTTCTTCTGTGAACTGAGGTTGCCACCCCTCATTCAAGGCGGCTGTGATGATGCGGAGCTTCATGTATGCCGTTATGTCGGGCATATTATCTTCTATGCAGCAGTATGCCCAGACCATTGGGTTGTCCTCTCCCAGCTCTCGGCAAGCATCCTCAAAAGTCTTGATGCGCTCTGTGACAGGGCGGTTGTCTTTCTCTTCCTCGCCAAGATGAAGGTCGGGAAATAAAGTGAATAACAGGGTTCTTTCGCTCTCTGTGGCTGTTCTGTATGCAGCCTTGATGTTCTTTACGTCAATCTCCATAATCTTTTATTTTGAGGGTTGTTTTGATGTTGTGTTACTCTGTGTGATGATTTCTCCTGTGGCTTCATCAACCACTTCAGCTTCCTGTGCTTGGTCAGAGCCGACCGCCTGTGTCATTGCCGCTGCGACCTTGCTCTGTTTGGCTTCCACAGCCTTACGAGCCTTGTCTGCGATGCTCTTGCTGTCAGCGGTGTGCGCCTTGAATGTCTCTTGAACGGTGGTTGTTCCCTCCTTAATAGCATTGGCGAGACCTCGGAGTTCAAATACAATCTGATTGTCAATCTGTTCTATTGACTTCACTCCGCAATAGGTCAGCAACTCTGATTGTGTCACTCCTATCTGTGTAAAGTAACCGACCATTCTCTGTCTGCGAGTTTCAAGGTCAATGGACTTGCCGAGGGCTACCTCTTTTATTTCGTTGATGACCTTTTTCGTTACCGCTTTCGGCACTACCTTTAAGACTGCGTTTCTGAATGCAATTGCCGATGCTGCATTGCCTGTGACCACTTGCATATCCTCGCTATAAGTCTTGCCGTTGCGGTCTGTGATTTTGCGCTTCACTTCCACGCTGACAGCGAGGTTTGTTTCGAGGTCATGGCAAATGCCTTGACAGGTGATGGTGCGCCCATCGTTACCAATGATGCGGCTCTGAACACGGAGGTTGCCCCACGCTCCTGCAATGATTTCAGCAAGGCGCACGCTGATACCCTCAATGACGCTTGCATCGTTACCTCGACCTCTGCGCAAGGCATAGAAGCAGTCTTCGGCTGTCTCCATATCCATTGTGGCATAGGTCTTGATTTGGTTCAACACTCGGGATAAGTCCCTTGGGTACTGCTTGGCGGTTGCAATCTGAATGTCAACCTCCGCACGGTTGATAGCGGTCAGCATATCAGCCTGTTTTACTTCGATGATTTCTGTTTCCATTGTCTTATGGATTTATATATGTTAGTATTCTTCAACCCTGTATGGGGTCGTTGTTATTATTCTATACCATTCTCTGCCACCCTCACGTTTGGGGTGCATTGATATGTTGAATGTCGCTCGGTCAGCCTTGATTTCCTCGCATATCTTATCAATCACGACCTTGTTTTGAACTCTCATTTGAACAACGTGTCCGTTTTTCGTTGACGGTCTTAACAGACAGCCATTCTTCATATTGTCGGTTTCTCCGAAAGCGAAAAACCAAGCGTTTGTGTCGCTGTCTTGGGCAAAGAGCATTCTCATATTACCCTCCATTCCCAAATCACGGATTGTGCAAACGTTGAATGAGAAATAAGAGTATTTCTTGTTGATGCTGCACAGGCGTATCTTTGAAACACTGCCGCTTGGCTGTGGCTTTACTTTTTCGTATATCTTCATTCCCATAACCTGTGATGATTTATGCGTATGCGAAACACTCTCGCACATCGCTGTTAATACTTTCTATACTTGCTTTCACTCGTCTGTAACCCATTCCCGACATTGCGCTGATGTCTGAATAACTCATATCTCGGAGCGTGCGGCTTTCCCAAATCAACACATACATAGGAGAGTAGTTGCGCTTAACGTGCTGCCTTATCTCACTGACAAGTAGCCCTCTGTCTTGCTGTATTTCGGGTTCAGCCATTGGTTCGGGTGCTCTGTCTGACAACTGATTGAAAAACAGGCTGTCGGGGTTGTAAACCGCAAAGGCTTCGCTAACGTGCCGTTTGCTTATCTTCTTATACGCTTGACAGAATGCCGTGCTGAAACTCTCATCAGTGAGAGCCGACCGAACACTGATATAAGCATCGTGAAAAGCGTCCTCATCAAAAGCCCCTGTCACAGACAGGCGTTCACGCAGTCGCTTGTATTCCTTGGTTATCCAAGCGTCAAATCTTGCTGTTAGTTCTGTTACGCTCATATCGCCTATATTTTATGGGTTACGGTGTAAGTTGTTGCTCTCTGATTGATTTCGTTTTCAGTCAGCACCTTATGCTCTGTTAGCCAACTTTCCAACTCTGACTTCTTGAAAAGCAACTTCGCATTCTTCTTGAAGTGCGGTATCTGCTTGGTTGAAGTCAGACGGTAAAGGTGCTTCACGGAGAAGCCTGTAAAGGTGGCGGCTTCTTTCACGTCAAGTATTGGCTTGGTGTTAATCAGAGCCAACTGCTCGATGCGGTCAAGCCTTTCTGTGATTGCTGTAAATTCATCGTTGCTCATACCTAACCTCCTAATCTTCTTTACATTCTGGGAGCAAGCCTTTCTTTTCGAGCACTTGCCCAAGTTTGAAACACGAGACAAACAGAGCCATTCCAATAGTCTTTATGACTATCCATTTTATGAAAGGCATAGGGTTGTTTATGTCATCTTCACCTGCCATCATCAGAAAGCCGATGAATGCTGTCATAAATAGGGCTGCAAGGCATGACCACTGCTTGATAGTCCCTTTGGGAAAAATATCTTTCAGTTCGTTCATGGCTAACCCTCCTTCTTGTTTTGGTCAGCGAGCCGTTTTGCGACCCTCTGTCTGATAACATAGATTGTTCCTTGGCTGTGTATTCCGTACTTCTGCATAAGATATTCGGTTACACGAGTTTTGCTCTGACCCTCAATAGCGGTCATGGCGCACCAATCGTTGTAAATTGCGAGGTCGCGTGCTTCACGTGCCTCGGCACATTCTGTTTTCAATATTGCTGCTGTCATATTTGAATGTATTTATTTTAGTTCTTCTTCGTGATAGCCCAAGACGATGCCCCCGAACTGCTCGCCTGTAAATACAAGTGTCGGGGTGTTGCATTTGGCAGACAGGCAATGTGCGACCATAAAACCTACGCTTCGCCATTCGGCTTTGAGGTCGTCAAGTGTCTTGAACCATACACCCTGTGCAGAGAAATCGTCCTGTAACAGATATTCTCCTGTTTGGCGGTCATCGTGTATGATGTGGGCGATTGTGATGCCCTGTGATGATGGGGCTTTGATAGATGCTATTCTTTTCATATCCTATGCAGTTTATCGTCCCAACCAAAAGGCAAGGGGCTTGTTGTTAATCGTTACCATACTCTCTGTGAAGTCGCTGTTGTCAGCCATTGCATCGCAGATGTTACAGGCGCAATTCATAGCCACTTGATAGCAATATGCGCCAATCTTCTCACCGTTCAATTTCACTATAAATCTGTTCATTTTTGCAGTTTCTTAAAATTTACTTATCGGTTTATTTCCGATTTTGATTATTATTTTATATCTTTGTTCGGTTATTAAACCGTAACTGATGACAAAGATAAAACTATAATTCTGAATAAACATAATAATAGTTTTGTTTTCATCTGTTATTTAAGATTATTTAAGAAATAAACCGAATTATAGTATGTTGGAAGAACGGATTAAAATGCTCTTGACAGAGCAAAACAAAAAGGTCAAAGACTTGTGCGCATACATAGATATGACCGACACCGCTGTCCGCAAGATGTATGCAAGGGATAGTTGCGAAATCAGCACGCTAAAGAAGATAGCCAACTTCTTCAATGTCAGCCCTTGTTTCTTCTTTGAGGACGCAGACAATCGCTCGGTTCACGCTACCCATAACAGCATAGCGGTGGGTGGTAACGCAAACGATATAAACTCGTTCCGTGCCATTCAAGAAATGATTAACGAGGTGGCTGCTCAACGCAAAATGACAGAGAAAGCGTTAGAGCAAGTGGAACGACTTGTCGGTGTGATTGAAAAATTGAGTAATCAGAACTAAAGTTTAATAGTCACAGGGTGTTTCTGTCGCTCTCTGATATAACCTATTCAGTATATAATGGAACAAAATAAAAAAGGACGAAGCAAACGGCTTGCGACCAAGTTAGAATACGAAATTCTTGTTTTGTTGAATGAGAATGGAGGTGAAATGCGGTCGGCTGATATTGAAACGAATATAGAGAAAAGACTGACATTTGACGAATGGGAAAGCCATGAATACGAGAGTGGCGGCTTTCGTTGGCTCTCTTATATGCACTTCTATTCAATAGACCTTGTCAAGGCAGGATTTATCGTTAAAAACAAAGGTCGGTGGTTTCTTACGGATGACGGAAAGGATGCTCTATCCAAGCATAATGCGGAGGAGTTATACGATGTCGCGCATCAAGCATATCTTGATTGGTCAAAGAAACAGGAAGACGTAACAGGCACGGTCAGAGCGGATAATACAGACGATGCGGAGATAAATCGCTTTGCCGACATCAAGGCACAGGCTGATGATGATTTGATGAACTATATCCAATCACGGACACCGTATGAGTTTCAAGATATGGTTGCAGCCCTGCTTCGGGCAATGGGATATTATACGCCTTTTATCGCCCCAAAGGGTAAGGACGGAGGTATTGATATAATCGCATACAGTGACCCTCTCGGTGCAACCAAGCCGATACTCAAAGTTCAAGTAAAGCATTATAATCTGAATAACCCTGTGTCTGTTGATGTAATAAGAAGCATCTTCGGCGTTGCAAAAGACGATGTCGCAATAGTGGTTACTTCGGGACGCTTTGCTGAACCTGCAAGACAGGAAGCACGGCAATTCAATGTGCGACTTATTGATGGGTATGAGTTCTCTGAACTTTGGATTAAGTATTTCAATAAGATGTCAGAAGATGACAAGGCGAGAATGCCAATAGAACCTATATACTTTATTAAAAGAGAAGAACAATGAACGAAAGGCTTTTAGAGATAATCAGATATAAGACAGGCGGCAGACAGAATGCTTTTGCCGAACTGATGGGGTGGTCGCCCCAATACCTTGCCAAGTTGGTAAAGGGAGATAACTTCGGGTTACAGCCTGTGTTGGCTATCCTGTCTGCGTTCCCCGAAATCAACGCTCGGTGGTTTTTGTTTGGTCAAGGCTCAATGTTAGAAGTCGGAATGATGTTTGACCTCCAAAGACAGGCACTGTCGCATATTCAGTCGTTGCTTGACCTTGACAAATACATACCTGTGATGACAGGCGAGGAGGTGAGAGAGTTCGAGGAAGCAATTAAGAATGGTCGTTACCCCAATTTCAGCCCCGACACGCTCTCTGATTTACAGAAACGATCGGCAGAGCACACAGAGAATGTAAACGCCAAATTCGCCCAAGCAACGGCAAAATCTGACAGTCTATGCAGACAGAAGACACCCAAAGGATAATCAAGCGGTTCTTTCAGACTTTGGACTTTCTTAAAGAAGCCAAGGTTATTCGTGGTCGGCAGACTTTCACTCGTATGCACGGCATCAATCGGTGGAATATGAACACGGTCGAAAAGAACCCTGCGAGCGATATGTTTCAAACGGCTTGGCTGACTTATCTTGTTGAAGATTTTGGTATCAGCGCAAATTGGCTTTTGACAGGCAAGGGTAATATGTTTATCAATAAAGATACGAAAAGCGCACAGACAGCCGAATAACGACCCTGTGCTCTCTGATTTACTTATCATCTTTGTCTGATGACTGATTAACAGACAGCGTAACGTGTGGTATCATTGTTACAGCTGCCTGTTTCTTTTTATCCATAATGTGGGCGTAAACCTCGGTGGTGGCAAGCTCTTTATGACCGAGCAATTTCTGCACCGTATAGATGTCCGCCCCAAGGTCAAGCATCAGCACAGCGAATGTGTGCCGTCCCGAATGGAATGTTATTGGTTTCGTGATGCCACACCGCATAGCCCACGCTTTTAACTCTGTCAGCAAGTATGCGGAGTATTGGAAACCACGGAATACCAAATCGTCATCTTCGCCCCTCTGACCAAGGTATGGCACAGCTTCGGGGCTTATATCCAAGTATTCCTGTCCGCCTGTCTTTTTCTGCTTGAAGATGATGCGCGTAAAATTGCCCTCCTGTCTGACCTCTGACCAACGCATCTTTTCGATGTCGCTCTTTCGTAAACCTGTCAGACAGGAAAACAGGAACGCTCGTTTCAATACAGGGTAACGGCACTCGCCCTCTGCCATGGCTCTGACCTCTTCTATTGTAAGGTAAACACGTTCTTTTTCTTCCGTCTTGAAGCCCTCAACACCACGCAGAGGGTTGTGCGGTATTATTCTATCCTCAAAGGCTTGGTTGATACAGGCACGCACCTTATTGAAATAACTGACCTTGCTGTTCTGTGAGAGCGGTTTTAAGTCATAATCCGTTGTTATGTGCTTGCGCTTATCCTTTACTCTTGCCGTGTGGTCAAGGTAATCTTTGAAACCCTGTACCCATTCGGGCGTTACCTCTCGGAATGTCATATCGGCACGGCAATACCTTTCGAGGTGCTTTAGTGCGCTCCACCAATTGCCCCAATTACCAAGCGACCCCTCTGTGTTATGCCGTTGCTCGCACAGGTGGCGATAGTAATCAAGGAAGTTGGTGTCAAGTTTATACTCACTCTCGAAACCGAACTTGCCGTTCTGAACTTCAACCACTCGCTTTGCCTTGATTGCTTCGGCAAGACGGAGGGTCTGTCTGTTCTTTTCTTTGTCCTTTCTGCTTGTCTCGGGAATGAGATAGAGTTTGAGATACTCATACGAGCGTCTGCCATCAAGATAGATGTCAAGGTACAGGGAGGTGTTCCCCGATGCCATTTTACGCTTTCTTAATCTGATTGGTTCTTTTGCATCTGCCATATAATATTTTTGTTGCTGTTTGTTGCTGATGAATTAACGAGCAACAAAATAACAACAAAAATATGACAACGCCAAAGGTAAGGCTGCAAAAATAGAGCTATAAAGTAACATTCGCTACATATATGATAATCAGAGTGGTTGTTTGCAGTCTTTACTCTGCCTTTACCCTATACTTCACTTTCCAAAAAACCGCTTCATTTCCCCACGCAGAAGTTCTTGAAGATGTTTTCGAGGGTCTCTTTGCTTGAAATCTCGCCACCAGTGATTTCGGCCAGGTGGTGAAGGCAGAGGCGGAGGTCCTCGCTGATGAGGTCGGAGGGGGTGCCATCGTGGAGGCCTGAGATGACGCGGGCGATGCTTTCCTGGCCGAGAAGGAGAGCCTGGTAGTGGCGCGCGGAGGTTACCACAACGTCGTTTTCGCGGAATGGCGGGATGTTGGCGGCAGTCAGAAGGGCTGACTTGAGCTGTTCGATGCCCTTGGCCTGTCGCGCGCTGATGGCCACAACGGGCGTTTGGGGCAGCAGCTGGCGCAGGGTGGGGGTGAGGTCGGCCAGGTCGGTCTTGTTGTTCACCACGATGAGGCTTCCGTTGCTGCTGTGGCTGGTGATGTCGGCTGTTTCGTCCTGTGAGGGCAGTGCGTCAACCATCCAGAGTGTGATGGCCGCCTCGGCCATTTTCCGGTATGTGCGCTCGATGCCCAGCTGCTCGATGCGGTCGTCGGTGTGGCGGATGCCGGCCGTGTCGGTCAGTCTGAAGGCCACGCCGCCGATGTCGATGGTGTCCTCTATCACGTCGCGCGTGGTGCCGTGGATGTCGCTCACGATGGCCTTCTCCTCGCCCGCCAGCAGGTTGAGCAGTGTGCTTTTGCCCACGTTGGTCTTGCCGATGATGGCCACGGGGATGCCCTGCTTGACGGCCTGCCCCGTCTTGAACGACTGTGCCAGTGTGGCGATGCGCCGCTCGATGGCCTGCGAGATTTCGAGCAGCTCTGTGCGGTCGGCAAACTCCAGCTCCTCGTGGTCGGAGAAGTCAAGTTCCAGTTCCAGCAGCGAGGTGAGTCTCAGCAGTTGGCCGCGCAGGTCTGACAGTTCGCCTGAGAAGTTTCCGCGCAGCTGGCCGATGGCCATGTGGTGGGTGGCCCTGTTGGTGGCGGCGATGAGGTCGGCCACGGCTTCGGCCTGGCTCAGGTCCATCTTGCCGTTGAGGAAGGCCCGCTGTGTGTACTCGCCTGGCCTGGCCTGCCGGCATCCGCTGTCGGTCAGCCGCTGCAGCACCCTGCTGAGGATGTAGCCCGAGCCGTGGCACGACAGCTCCACGCAGTCCTCCCCCGTGTAGGAGTGCGGGCTGCGGAAAATGCTTGCCAGCGCCTCGTCAATGACCGTGCCGTCCGTGTCGGCCACCGTCCCGAAGGTGACCGTGTTCGCCTTTCGCGCGGCCAGTGTCGCTGTTCCGCCCTTTGGCGTGAAAATGCTGTCGGCTATGGTGATGGCCCCGGGGCCCGATATGCGGATGATGCCGATGGCGCCGCCCGGTGCGGTGGCCAAGGCGCAGATGGTGTCTGCCGGAGATATGGATGTTGGTGTCATGCCTTTGCTGTGTGTCTGTGGCCGCTGCGGCACTGCTGGTGTCCGTGGCTAACCGGTTTCAAAGGTAGCCATAATTCCGCAAAACGCCCCCTTTTGTGGCAAAAACAGGGAGAATGATTTGCCGGTACTGCACATTTTTTGTAATTTTGTGCCGAAATACAAATCAAAAAAGGATAATAAACAATGTCTCACAATTTATTGAAAGGCAAGCGCGGCATCATCTTTGGCGCGCTTAACTCAGACTCTATCGCCTGGAAAGTGGCTGTGAAAGCCGTTGGGGAGGGCGCGAAGATTACTTTGAGCAACACGCCGATGGCCCTGCGTATGGGCGAGCTTGACAAACTGGGCAAGCAGCTGGGCGCTCCCATTGTGGCCGCCGACGCCACCAGCGTGGAGGATTTGGCGAAAGTTTTCGAGGAGTCTGTGAGGCTCCTTGGCGGCAAGGTTGACTTTGTGCTCCACGCTATCGGCATGAGTCTCAATGTGCGCAAGCACCGCACTTACGATGACCTTGACTACAACTATTTGCAGAAGACGCTTGACATCTCGGCCGTCTCATTCCACAAGATGCTGCAGGTGGCCAAGAAGCAGGATGCCATTGCCGAATATGGCTCGGTGGTGGCGCTTACCTATGTGGCCTCGCAGCGCACCTTCTTTGGCTACAACGACATGGCCGACGCCAAGAGCTTGCTCGAGAGTATCGCCCGCAGCTTTGGCTATATCTATGGCCGCGAGAAGAACGTGCGCATCAACACCATCTCCCAGTCGCCCACGCCCACCACTGCCGGAAAGGGCATCAAGGACATGGAAAACCTGATGGACTTCGCCAACAAGATGTCGCCTCTGGGCAACGCCTCGGCCGACGAGTGCGCCGACTATTGCGTGATGATGTTCTCTGACTTCACCCGCAAGGTCACCATGCAGAACCTTTTCCACGACGGCGGCTTCTCTTCGATGGGCATGAGCCTGCGCGCCATGAACCAGTATGCCAAGGATCTCGCCCCCTATGAGGACGAGAACGGCAAGGTGATTTACGGATAGCCCACTGTGACGCAACCAATAGCAAAGGCACTCGCAACGCAGCGGCGAGTGCCTTTTTCTTGCCTTGCCGGCCGGGGCTGGCGGCTGCTGCCCTCCGTTCAGCCGATGCACACCGTGCGGCTGCCGTCGCCGTTGGCCCTGATGGTCACGCGCACGGCATCCCCGGGCAGCAGCTCCTCGATGAGCTCGGGCCATTCGATGAAGCACGTGGCGCCGCCGAAGAAGTAGTCCTCGTAGCCCATGTCGTAGACCTCCTCCAGCTTCTTGATGCGGTAGAAGTCGAAATGGTAGACCGGCGCGCCCGACTGCGCGCACTGATACTCGTTGACAATGGCAAAGGTGGGCGACGTGATGACATCCTCCACCCCCATCTCCTCGCACACCGCCTTGATAAAGGTAGTCTTGCCTGCGCCCATGCTGCCGTAGAAGGCGAACACCTTGGCCCCGCCCATGGCTTTGACAAACTCCCGGGCCGCCTCGCGGATGTTCTCCAGACTGTTGATTCTGATTTCTTGCATAGTTGTCTGAATATCTTTAGGTTGACATTTTCACCGCTTTTTCCCTTTCATGCTGATGAACGGGATGATCATCTCCTCCATCGAAATGCCGCCGTGCTGAAACGTGTCCTTGTAGTATGACACATAGTAGTTGTAGTTGTTGGGATAGGCGAAGAAGGCGTTGCCCGTGGCAAACACATAGCTTGTGCTCAGGTTGGGCGAGGGCAGCTGTGCCTTGCCCGGGTCCTTGATGACAAACAGATCCTTGCTGTCGTAGGCCAGGTTCTTGCCCAGCTTGTAGCGCAGGTTGGTGTTGGTGTTGCGGTCGCCGATGATTTTCACCGGCTTGCTGGCGCGTATGGAGCCGTGGTCGGTCGTGATCATCACCCGGCATCCGGTCTGTGCCAGCTGCCTGAGCAGCTCCGAGATGACCGAATGGCGGAACCAGCTGAGCGTGAGCGAGCGGTAGGCCGACTCGTTGCTGGCCAGTTCGCGCACCATTTTTGACTCCGTGCGGGCGTGGCTCAGCATGTCAATGAAGTTGAACACCACCACGTTGAGGTCGTTCTTCTCCATCTGCCTGAGCTGCTGCAGCAGCCGTTCCGCCCTGTTGGAGTCGTTGATTTTGTGATACGAGTAGGTGTCGTGGCGGCGGTAGCGTTCCAGCTGGGTGCCGACGAGCGGCCCCTCGTTGAGGTTTTTCCCCTCCTCCTCGTCCTCGTCCACCCACAGGCCGGGATACATCTTCGCGATCTTGCTGGGCATCAGTCCGCTGAAGATGGCGTTGCGGGCGTACTGCGTGGCGGTGGGCAGGATGCTGAAATACAGGTCTTCGTCGATGTCGAAGCTGTCGCCCAGGTCCCTGGCTATCATGCGCCACTGGTCGTAGCGGAAGTTGTCAAGCACCAGCAGGAACACGCGCTCGCCAGCGTCGAGCGCGGGGAACACCTTTCGCTTGAACACCTCGGGGCTCATCATCGGTCTGTCATCCGTCTCGTTTCCGGGCTGCATGGCGCCCGCCCACTGCATATAGTTGTTGCGCACAAACTTGGCGAAGCCGTTGTTGGCGTCCTCCTTCTGCGCCTGCAGCATCTCCGTCATGTTGCTGTCCGTCCCGCTCAGCTCCAGCTCCCAGTGCACCAGGCGGCGGTACACCTCCGTCCAGTCGCGCCAGTTGCGGCAGGCGGCTATCTGCATGGCAATCTGCCGGAAGCTCTGCTGGTAGCCCGTCTGAGTCACCTCGGTCACAATCTCCCTGCGGTGTATGTTCTTCTTCAGTGTGAGCAGAATCTGGTTCGGGTTCACCGGCTTGATGAGGTAGTCGGCTATCTTCGAGCCGATGGCCTGGTCCATGATGTTCTCCTCCTCGCTCTTGGTCACCATCACCACCGGCACGGCCGGGGCGATCTCCTTGATGCGCTGGAGCGTCTCCAGCCCGCTCAGTCCGGGCATCATCTCGTCGAGCAGCACCAGGTCGAAGTTGTGCTGCCTCACCTGCTCGATGGCATCGGTGCCGTTGCTCACGGTCACCACCCCGTAGCCTTTCTTCTCCAGAAACATCAGGTGGGCCTTGAGCAGTTCTATCTCGTCGTCAGCCCACAGTAACAGTCCGTTGGTCATCTGTAAAAGTCGTCGTCAAAGTCAATATCCGTGTTCTGCGTGCCGGCGCCGTTGCCCTCTTCGGGCCGGTCGCCGCCGTCGCTGTCTTCGCTTCCCGTGCTGCCGTCTCCGCTGTCACCAGCCTCCTCGCCTGTCACGATGTCCGCCGGCTTCGGGTTGTTGAGCAGCTTCTCGCTGCTGATGTGCAGCGGTGCGAGCGACTTCTCGAAGAATCTCTCGTAGTCCGCATAGCTGTATTTCGTGCCCAGCAGCTTCAGGTTGTCCTCGCTGATGATGATGCGGCGGCATCCGGCCAGCCATCCGGCCATGCCCTTGTGGGCATAGAGCTGGCGCGCATACTGCAGGGCCTCGTCATAGTTCAGAAATCCGCTCACCATCATGCGTCCGATGCCGTTGTCCTCGCCGGTGGCGATGTCGAAGTTGCGCACCATGAAGTTGGTGAAGTTGTAGCGGGCCATCTCGTAGAGCAGCTGGTTCACGTTGACCGAGTCGGGCCTGTAAGCCAGTATGAAGACAAATCCCGTGTTGCGCTCCCGGCTCAGCGTGTCGGTGGCGGCGGAGTCGGAGGCTTCAGTGCCGGCCGCGCGCCTTGACCACACGTCGCCGATGTCGAACCGTCCGCCGTGGAGCGTGCGGCCCTGCTGCACGCCCTTGACAATCATGCCCGCCATGGTGGCCACCTCGCTCTCCGGGTATTTCTCCACCACTTCCTTCATGTTGGCCACGCAACCCCTGGCGTCGCCCTCGCCGAGCAGTCCCAGTCCGTCGATGAACACGAACTTGGCCCGGTTGGCCCCCAGGGGGAAGCGGTCGGCCGACACCCTTGCGTTGCCTTTGACCTCCTGCATCCTGCCCGCCTTGAACGCCTCGTAGGTGGCCGCATAGAGCGAGTCCTCTATGTGCTCGCCAAACCTTGCGTTCTCCTCAAAGTAGGGGTCGCTCAGCAGTGCGGTCCACTTGCTCTCCGGGTACAGTCCCTTCAGCTTGGACAGGCATTCGGCGGCCTTTCCGGTGAGTCCCTCCCTCGAGTAGAGCAGGTACAGGTGATACCACGCCTCGTCGTTCTTCGCGTAGTCGGCATATTGCGTGGTGAGCCTGGTGAGTGCCTTCTCGCCCAGCGGCAGGTTGCCCAGCTTGTCCTTGAAGATGACGCCCGAGTAGAACAGTCCGTCCTTGATGGCGTTGTCGCTCTCGGCCTTCTGCTCCTCGGTAAACGGGATTTGCGCCAGGTAGTACTCGCGCCTGTGCGGGTCGCTTGCCGCCGAGTCGGGCGCAGCCCCCTCGGCTTTCACACTGTCGTTGCCGGCAGTCCGGGCGTTGGCGTCGCCGTTTCCGGCCACCGCTGCAGAGTCGGCGGCCTCGCCCTCCTGGCCTGTGTGGTGTGTGGACACCACGGTGCGGTTCGCGCGCTGCCAGTCGTCAACGTTCTCGCGCTTGCCCCATTGCTGCTGGAATGTCGCCTTGCCCTGGTTCACTGCCATCTGGTTGTAGAAGTACCACGTGGTCTCCCGGGCGTTCTGCCGGGTGGCCTGCCGGTTGGTGTTCTGGATGTTTCGGTTGCCCATGGCCCCCTGTTGCTGCTGCACCTTCTCCGCCTCCGCCTCCTGTGCGGCGCGTCTCTCCTCTTTCTCCTTTTCTTTCAGCGCCTCTATCACGCGGTCGATGGCCTTGTTGCGCTCCTCCTCCGGCATGGCCGCCAGTGCCTGCAGCGAGTCTTGCAGGTGCACCGCGTCGGTGTAGGGCACCAGCTCGTCGAGCACCTTCGACCGCTCAGACAGCTGCGCATAGTCGGGCCGCTCCTTGTCCAGCAGCCCGATGGCCTCGCCGTAGCACCGCCGGGCGTCGCTGTAACGCTCGCGCTCCCAGTAGATGTCGCCCAGGCGGAGCAGCAGCACCCCCTTCTCTATGCCCGAGCGCGTGGCCTTCTTGCAGCCCTGCTCGTAGGCGGCGATGGCGCGCGCCGTGTCTTTCTGTGCCATGTAGATGTTGCCGATGGCATAGTACACCTGGTCAAGGTATTCCTTGTTGTTGTCCGATGCGGCCATGCGCTTCAGCCGTCTCACCATCTGTTTCGACCGCCCCTGCGCCATCACCTCCGTCTGTGCGATGCGCGCGTTGAACTCCAGCTGGTAGGGCGGGCTCAGCCTCACCACCCGCCTGAACGCGCGGTAGGCCTCGTCGCGGTGCCCGAGCCGGGCCTGGAGCTGCCCCATCAGGTACCATTCGCGCGCCTTCTGTTTCCTGCGGCGCTCGTGCCTGATGACTTTCCGCAGGTAGGGGATGGCCTCCGCGTAGTGTCCTGAGTGCACATGGTAGTCGGCCATGGCGTAGTCCCAGTCGGCCCGGGCGCGGTAGTGCATGGTGTCGCGCCTCATTTTCGTGATGACATCCTCCGCGTCGTAGAGCCATCCCAGCTCCACATAGCTCTTGGCGAGCCATGCCCTGGCAATGCCGTTGATGGCCGGCTGCGTGGCGTAGAGGCGCGCCATGTAGGAGAAGGTGGCCGCCGCCTCGTCGAACCGCCCCGTCTGAAACTGCGACTTGCCCATCAGCAGCCACGCCTTCCACAGGAAGGGGTTGTACTCGCGCCGCCCCAGCCACTCGATGTCCTTGGCCGTCTTGCGCCGGCTCTTGTCCCACACGGGCCGGCGCTTGATGCTGTGCAGCTTGATGGCCTTCTCCGACTTTTCGATGGCGCGGTCAAAGTTGGCGCGGCCTATGCTCACGCTGTTCTTGTTGCCCACCGTGTAGAGGGGGATGATGTCGGTGAAGTTGTCCTGGTTGGCGTTCTCCTTCTCAATGGAGCCGTCGATGAACGCCTGGCTCCCGTTGTAGTAGGTGTTGTAGCGCGCGTTGAAGGCGTGCCACCACCGCGTGCGGCCGGTGTTGTTCTTGGTCGAACAGCCTGTGGCCGCCGCCAGCACCACGGCCGCTGCACACACCGCCACTGCCAGCCTCCTGCCGGGGGCCGGCCACTGCCAGTGCGGGCGGCAAGGCCGCTTTTTCATCGTTTCCATTACTTCTTAAACTCCTTGCAAAGCCCTTTTATTGTCTTGAGCGCCACATAAATCACGATGGACACAAGGATGATGGCCGCTCCCGAGGGCACGTTGAGCCAGTAGGACACGGCCAGGCCCGCCACGCAGCCGGCGCAGCCCAGAGCGACGCTCAGCGTCACCATGGGCCTGAAGCGGTGGGTGAACAGCGAGGCCGTGGTCTGCGGTACGGTGAGCAGGCTGAGGGCCAGCACAATGCCCACGATGCGGAGCGTGGCCACGATGGTGAGCGCGATGACCACCATCATCAGATATTCAATGGCCGTGACCGGCAGCCCCTGCGACCGGGCGAACACGGGGTCGAAAGCCACGCTGACGATGACCGGCCCCAGCAGGGCGAAGAGCGCCGTCACCACCGCGGCCATCACGCCGAGCAGCCACAGGTCGCCCGGGCCGATGGTGAGGATGCTGCCGAAGAGATAGGTGCCGAGGTCGGACATGAAGCCGGGGGTCAGAAAGCAGCAGATGATGCCCACGCTCATGCCGAAGGTCCAGAACAGGGCGATGGCCGAGTCCTCGCGCACCCTGCCGCGCTGTGACATCCACTGCACGCCGCAGGCACTGGCCACGGCAAAGAGCATGGCCGACACCAGGGGGCTGGCTCCGAAGAACACGCCCAGGCCGATGCCGCCGAGCGAGGCGTGGGTCAGTCCGCCGCTGATAAACACCAGGCGGCGGCTCACAATGTAAGTGCCCACAAAGCCGCAGAGCACGCTGGCCAGCACGCTGCCCAGCAGCGCGTTTTGAAAAAAGCTGTAACTCAGTATGTCCATCTCCGCTCCCTATCCGTTTGTCTCGGGGCGCTTGGCCGCGCCCTCCTCCCTGAGCATCATCACCTCGTCCTTCACCTGGTCGGGCAGCTCGACGCCGCGCAGGGTCAGACTGCGGCACCATGCCGCCACCTCGCCGGGCCGCATGGTGTAGAGCACCTCGCGGAACTGCTCGGCCTCCTCGTCGGTGTAGCTGTCGGAGGGGCGGCCCTTGAAGGCGTCCAGCTCCTCGTCGTCAAAATACTTGGCGCCGTTCACGGCCGCTTCCATCATGCACTCCTGCTCGCACTTGCCGCTGTCGCCGTCGCAGGTGGCGCAGCCCTTGGACTGCCTGACAGGCTTCTCCGCCTCGTGCCCGGCCAGCTTTGCGCCGGCGGCGGTCATCACGCCGAGCAGGGCGATGGCCAACACTAACCACAGCATTTCACACCTCCCTCACTTTGAACACCTCGTCCCAGAAGTGCGGATACGACTTGGTGACCACCATCGGCCGGTTGATGACCAGTCCGGGGTGGAGCGCCGCCGCCGGGGCGAAGGCCATGGCCATGCGGTGGTCCTCGTAGGTGTCGATGACCGGCGGCGCTGCTGCGCTGCACCGCTCGCCGTGCCACAGCAGCTCGCTGCCGCCGGCGTCGCTTGCCACACAGCCCAGCTTGCGCAGCTCGCGCTTGAGCGCCTCGATGCGGTCGGTCTCCTTTATCCTCAGCGACTGCAGGCCGGTGAAGTGAAAATGCACGCCCAGCAGGGCGCAGGTGACTGCCACCGTCTGGGCCAGGTCGGGGCAGGCCACGAAGTCAAGGCTTAGCTGTGCCACGGGCGCGCCCTGCTTGAACAGGCGCACGGTGGGGGTGCCGGCGGGGCCGACGGCAGTGAACTGCGCGCCCACGCCGAGCTTTCTGAAAATGTCGGCCACCGCCGCGTCGCCCTGACCGCTCTGCTCGGCCAGCCCGGTCAGGGTGACCTCGGCCAGCGGGTCGGCGCTCACGGCCACCATCTCAAACCAGTAGGAGGCCGCGCTCCAGTCGCTCTCCACGCGGTAGGGGCGCGCCTCGTAGGGCTTGCCCTCCACGCGGAGCGTGTCGGCCGAGGCCCATCCGGCCTCCGCACCGAACGCCCTCATCATGCCCAGGGTCAGGTCGATGTAGGGGCGCGACACGATGTCGCCCGTGAGGTGCAGCGTCAGTCCGCCGCCGAAGGTGGGGGCCACCATCAGCAGGGCCGAGATGTACTGCGAACTCACGCTGCCCGGTATGTCCACCGTGCCGCCGCTGAGCCGCCTGCCCCTGATGTGCAGGGGCGGAAAGCCCTCCTCGCCGGCGTAGTCAGCCTCGGCCCCGAGGGCGCGCAGCGCATCCACCAGCACCCCTATGGGGCGGTGGCGCATGCGCTCGGTGCCCGTGATGGTGTGCTCGCCCGGGGTCACTGCGAGCAGTGCCGTGAGAAAGCGCATGGCTGTTCCGGCCGCTCCGATGTCGATGGTGGAGGGCATGCCGTCCAGGGCCTTGACCATGACTGCTGTGTCATCGCAGTCCGACAGGTTGTCCACGGTCTTTCCGCCGGCCAGGGCGCTGATCACGAGCGCGCGGTTGCTGATGCTCTTCGAGGCTGGCAGGCTCACTGTTGCCTTCAGCCGCCGCGGAACAGAGATGCTGTATGCTTGGGTCTTTTCAGTCATATCAATATTTAATATTGTGAGAAACCACTGCAAAGTTAATGGTTTTGGGTGAGAGAACAGCTGCTATCCGCCAAAAAGCATCAGCAAATGATGGCTGCTGTTGCTGTTTCCGGCGTGAATGACTGTGGTGGCCAGGCGATATTTTCCGTGTATGTGTTTAGTTATATTAACAGTATGCCAGACCTGTATTAACAGTTTGAAACTTGCTCGTTTAGAGATGAAAAACCGCTTGAAAAGCCGTATGTCTTGTTTTTGCGTAGGGTTTTTGGCGTGCAAAATAGCTGATTAGCGGCTTCTTTAGCCTCAGATGCACGGTTTGAGCGTGCCATTTCGTGCGTTTTGCAGTGAGAAACCAGCCGTTTTAGCCACCAATCCGGCCGTTATTGTGGGGCGAAATGGCCATTTTTAACAGTGTTAATTCCTTTAAATGTGGTGCAATGATGTGTAATTGGCATATAATCAGCGTGTTACCTGTTTCGTTGAATTTTTCCGATTTTTCAGTCAGATACTTGTGCTCATCTGTAAAATCGCAGAATTTCAATGGTTATCGGCTGTCGTTTTAACAATTTAATGCCGCTTTTCCGTTTATGAATGTTAAATCTGTCGATGCCTGTAACTGAATTCCTTTCATCATCGGCGGTTGTCCTTTGGATGCCAGCGAGTGGCCTCTGCCATCGGTTCGCTTGGCATCTCGCGCTAATTTTCGTCATAAATCAAAAAATAGTGTGGAAAATTTGGAACGTTCAGAAGAAATGCGTAATTTTGCATCCGCAAAGCTGAAAGCGGCGCAATCGGGATGTAGCGCAGTTGGTTAGCGCACGCGTCTGGGGGGCGTGAGGTCGCTGGTTCGAGTCCAGTCATCCCGACAGAAAAGGTTGGTCATTCCAACCTTTTTTTGTGTCTGCCATTAACGAGTACAAACGACTGCAAATAAAGCACAACGCATTTGCGAGGGTGGATTATTATTGCTATCTTTGCCCCCCGACTAAAGATAGAAAAGGCGTATTCGTTATGAAACAAAAAATCATGTTGCTGCTCCTTGCCGGTTGGCTCGCCGCCACGCTGGCAGTGTGGGGGCAGGCCGCTTCGCCGGCACCCAAGGCTGCTGCTCCCGCCGACACTTCGGCAGCAGCAACGGCTGGGCCCGACTCGCTGCCCCTCGCTGACGAGGCCGACACCGACCTGCTGGCCGGCCTTGAGGACGAAGAGCCCGCCGGGAGCTTCCACCAAGTGCTGAAGGAAAAGTTTATCGAGGGCAACGCAGGGTTCATGTCGCTCGTGGCCATGGCGCTCATCGTTGGCCTGGGGTTCTGCATCGAGCGCATCGTCTACCTGTCGCTCTCCGAAATCAATGCCAAGAAACTGCTGGGCGAGGTAGATGCCAGGCTGGCGGCCGACGACGTGGAGGGGGCCAAGGCGCTCTGCCGTGACACCCGGGGTCCGGTGGCCTCCATCTGCTACCAGGGGCTGCTACGCATCCACGAGCGGCTTGACAGCATTGAGCGCAGCATCGCCTCGTATGGCTCTGTCCAGGCGGCCAACCTCAACAGGGGGTGCTCGTGGATTACGCTCTGCATCACCATCGCACCGTCGCTCGGCTTCCTGGGCACCGTCATCGGCATGGTGATGGCCTTTGACGACATCCGCATGGCCGGCGACATCAACGCCTCGATTGTGGCCGCAGGCATGAAAGTGGCCCTTATCACCACCATCTTCGGCATCATTGTGGCCCTGATACTGCAACTCTTCTACAACTTTATCCTCTCGAAGATTGACCACCTCACCTCGCAGATGGAGGAGTCGGCCATCACTTTGCTTGACTCGCTGACCAACTATAAGGAGCGTCACAATGGCTGACTTCCCGGTAGACATCCTGCTCTGGGTGATGTACCTCGCGCTGCTCGCCGCCATTGTGGTGGCGGTGGCCAGTGTGGTGCGCAGCCTCCGTACAGGCGGAGGCGGCCCGGTGGCCGCTAATGGTGTGCCTGCCGGGCGCGTGGCCTGGACGGTAGCCGGACTGTGGGCGCTCACCATCGCGCTCACACTCGCCCTGGGTTCCGACAAGCCCTTGCAGGTCAACGGTGCAACTTACACTGAGGCAGTCTGGCTCCGCCTCACGGACATGTTTATCAACACGGCTATCGTACTTGCCGTTGTGGCTGTGGCGGCTGCTGTCTTCACCGCCACCGGGCTCAACCGCAGGTGGAATGGCCGCAAAAGGCGGACTGCATGACCAGGCGATTCAACTTCCGCCGCAGACGGATGCCCGAACTCAACACCACATCGACGGCCGACATCTCGTTCATGTTGCTCGTGTTCTTCCTGGTGACCACCTCGCTGGGCACGGACCGGGGCCTGGGACGCAAGTTGCCGCCTCTGTCCGACGAGAAACAGGAGCACGCCCTCGAGGTGACCAAAGACCAGGTGCTCACGCTGTCGCTTGACGGCAATGACCGCCTGACCTGTGACGGACAGCCCATCGGCCGCCGGCAGCTGCGCCGCAGGGTGATGGAGTTTGTGGCCCAGAGGCCGGAAAAGAACGTCATTGCCATCCATTCCATGCCGCAGACTTCGTATGCCGCTTATTTCCAGCTGCAACACACGGTGGTGACGGCCTACCGCGACCTGCGTGAACAGTGGGCGCGAAAGCACTTCGGCCGCACCCTCAGCGACTGTTCGGACGAAGAGCGCGAAGCGGTGGCCAAGCGGTTTCCGCAGCGCATAGCCGACACTGTGGGGACAGAGAAAGGGGGTGGGAAATGAGCCTTTTCCGTCGCAACAGCAACAGAATGCCGGGGCTTAACACGGCCTCCATGCCCGACCTGGTGTTCACCGTGCTCTTTTTCTTCATGATTGTCACCCACCTCCGCGAGGTGCCGGTCAAGGTACACTACCAGGCACCCCGGGCGCAGCGGCTGGACAAGCTGGCAAAGCGCTCGGCCGTGAGCTATATCTACATAGGCACGCGCGAGGGCGACGCGTCGGGGAAAACGGTCATCCAGCTCAACGACCGTTTTGCCACTGCCGGGGAGATAGCGGGCTACATCAGTGCCGAACGGGCCAGAATGACTCCGGAGGACTTGCAGAAAATGACGGTGAGCATCCGCGCCGACCGCGCGACACCCATGGCAGTTATCGCCGAGGTGAAACAGGCGCTGCGCCAGGCCAACGCGCTCCGCGTCCATTACTCCGCTGACGAGAAGGCCAAGCCGGCGCACTGACTTTTTTACAGAAAGCAAATGCTGGCAACAACCGGCCCCACCGAAGCAAAAAAAATGTCAAACTGTAATTGAAACAATTTGATTTGGTTTTGGTTTGTTGTGCGTGTGATTTTTTTTATGTACCTTTGTGGCATAAACTATACATTATGTCATACCAGAAATTAGACAAGCTCGACAAGCAAATCTTGCGCCTCATCGCTGATGACGCGCGCATTCCTTTCCTTGAGGTGGCCCGTGTCTGTAATGTCAGTGGCGCGGCCATTCACCAGCGTATCCAGAAACTGACCAACAGTGGCATCCTCAAAGGCTCGCAGTTTATCATTGACCCCGAGAAGATAGGCTATGAGACGTGTGCCTATATCGGGCTGAACCTCAAGAACCCGGAGCGTTTTGACGAGGTGGTCGACGAGCTCAGGCACATCCCCGAGGTGGTGGAGTGCCACTACACCACAGGCGACTTTGACATGTTCATCAAGATTTACGCGCTCAACAACCATCACTTGCTCAACATCATCCATGACAAGCTGCAGCCGCTGGGCCTGTCGCGCAGCGAGACCATCATCTCGTTCAACTCGGCCATTGACCGCCAGCTGCCCATCATGGACATCCCGGCAGCCGAAACAGCGGAGGACTGAGCGGGGCTGGATGTGCGCCCCTTGGGCGCCACAGGCTAAAAGAAATCCAAGCAGCCAGGGGAGACAGGCTTTAAAAAGCGACTGTCTCCCCTGGCTGCTTTAACCTAAGCAGGTCTGTATCTCGTCCTGATGACCGACAGGGGTTGCGGGCCGCGGGCTGCGCGTCACAACTTGGCCCGGGCCTTGAACCGCGCACGCACCTCGCGCTTGCGCCTGAGGGCACGGATGCGGCCAAGGGCGTAGCGGTGGGCGACGGCCGCCTGGTAGCGGTAGACGGCGCAGGCCAGCAGGCCATACACGGCCACTTGAATCCAAAGGGCCACATACTCGGTGGCCACATCGTTGAGGGTGGCCCCCATGCTGTTGGTGCGCACAAAGGCGCGGATGCCAAACGTGGAGGGAAAAAGCCACGAGAACGACTGCCAGAAGACCGGGATGTCACTCTGGGGCCACGACACGCCCGACATGAACAGCAGCGGAACGGAGAAGAACACCACCAGGAGCAGCACGTTCTCGCGGTAGCGTACAAGGCAAGAGATGGTCATGGCGAAGAAAATGCTGGCCAGGGTGAAAGGCAGAAGGACACCAAGAAGCTCGCGCCATCCGGCCAGCGTGACAAAGTGGAACAGGCGGGGGACGACGATGGTGAGGTAGCTCCCCATCACGGCATACACCATCAGGTAGAACAGCGCCTTGCCGGCTACGATGCAGCCCACGCCCCTGCTGCGGCGCGTCAGCGGCACCAGGAAGCCGTAGTTGTTGCGCTCGCGGGCCGTGCCGGCGGCCAGTCCCACGCCGAGCACGAGCGACTGCTGGATAATCAGTATCAGAACACCGGGAAGAATGAAGTTGCCATAGCCGCCAGTGGGGTTGAAAACGGGCACCTCGTCAATGGTCAGCGGATGGGCTGTCAGCTCGTCCTCGCGGGCGGTCTGGTTGCCGGCCAGGGCTATCTGCAACCGGCCGTTCATCGCCGAAGCCACGTTGCTGGCTGTCTGGAACACCGCCTTGTAGTAGAGCATCAGGCTCATGCTGCAGTAAACGCTCACGGTCGTCTGCTCCATACGGCTGAGCCGCAGTGCAAAGTCGGACGGAATGTAGTAGATGCCATACACCTCTCCCTTGCTCATCAGCAGCTTGGCCTCGTCCATGGAGGCCACCCTCGCGGCCACGCGAACGTCGGGCGAGGCGTCACACTGCTGCACAAAGGCGCGGCTGCCTGAGCTGCGGCTGTTGTCGACAACGGCCACGGGCACCTCGCGCACCACCTCGTTGTTGTATATCCAGGAATAGACCAGGGGGTAGCCCAGCGGCAGGAGTATGAAGAAGATGAGCACACCCTGGTCGCGGAGCGTGTATTTCAGCTCGTTGTGCCAGACTTCGCAAATCATTCTGATACGGTTCTTCATCACGGACGGAGTTAGAGTGGTTCTCCCCTGCGTCAGGGAAGGTAGACATATTCGGTGACTTCGCGCTTCAGCCGCGAGAGGAACGGCAGCGGAAGCAGGGCGAAAGCGACGAGCGCGGCCACGTGGGGCCACGCGCAGACAAGGGGAAAGCCGTTGAACACACTCACCTGGTAAACCATGAAATGGTGGCGCAGGGGGAACAGCCACGACAAGGCCTGAAGCGGAGTGTCCATCGAAAGCACGGGATAGGCCGAGCCTACAATCGAGAAGCTGAGCACACCCCACAGCGAGCAGACGCTCATGCTGAAGCGCAGTGACGGCATCAGCGCGAAGGCAAAGATGCCGAAGCCCTGCGAGGCCAGCACGGAGAGCAGTCCCAGCAGCAGCAGGCGGCCGGCGCCTCCGGGGTGGGGGAAGTGCAGGATGTCAAAGACATAGAACATGTAGGCATACATAACGGCGAGGAAGATGAGCGTCTGCGGCAGCATCTTTCCCGCGAGCGCCTTGACCATGCTTCCGTTGGCGCAGCTGATCCATTCGCGGTTGGTGCCGCCTTTCAGCTCGGTGCCGATGGAATAGGGGGTGACCAGGAAGATGAACAGCATGATGACACCCGGCAGCAGCATGGTGCTCAGGTAGATGTTGTAGTTGGCCCAGGGGTTGGAAATCTGGTGCAGGTCGATGGTGATGGGCTGAAGAAAGGCCTTCACCTGCCTGGCTGTGAGACCCTTGGCCGTCAGTGTGGCCTGGCCAACGCCGGCACCGCCGAGCGTGCTCACCGTCTTCAGGTCGCGGAAAAGCAGCGCGCCAGACGTGAGCGAGGTCATGCTGTAGTAAATGGAGATGCGGGGCTGGCGGCAGGACAGGAGCTTGTCGGTGGTGCCTTTGGGATAATAGAGAAAGGCGTAAATCTCGTTGCGCTGGATGGCCTTGCGCGCCTCGGCCACCGAGGGGTAGTGTGCCACCACGTGCGATGACTGCATGGCATCGAGCAGGCGCACCAGCTTGCGGCTTGTGGCCGTGTTGTCAAGGTCGACAACCCCCACCGGCATATCCGTCGGCTGCCCCTTGTCCATCAGCGAGGTGAAGAAGAAGATGACTGCCACGGGGAACACCACCATGCAGAAGGTGTATATTGGGGTGCCCGCCAAGCGCCTGCACTCCCGGCCGGCTATGGTCAGTATGGCTCTCATTTTTTGCCTTTCAACACCAATGACATGCCCGGGCGCAGTCCGTCAATGTGGCTGGTGGGGAGCGCCTTCACCTCAAAGGTCTTCAGATCATACTGCCCGTTGGCCTTGGTGGCCTTCCAAACGGCGTAGCTGCCCTCGTCTTTCACCGCGGTGACTTTCATCTGCACGTCCTTGTTGAAGGCCGGGACAAAGGCCGTGAAGCGGTCGCCCACCTTCATGCCGTTCAGCTGGTCCTCGCGCACATTGAACGTTCCCCACAGGTCTTTGAGCACGGACACGGTCATGATGGGGGAGCCTGTGCCCACGAGCTCGCCCACCTTGGGGTACACTTCGCTCACCTCGCCCTCCATCTGGGCCGTCTGTACGGTCTCGTGGAGATAGCTGCTCACCTCGGCCACGGCACCCCTGGCCCTGTTCACCTGTGCGGTAGCGGCCTTTTTCTCCTCGAGCCGCGCGCCGTTGCGCGCCATGTCGTACTGGCTCTGGGCTGCCTTCGCCTGGGCCTCGAGGGCCTTGTAGTTGGCAAAAGCCTCGTCGCGCTTCTGGGCACTCATCACCCCGGCGTCAAACAGACGCTGCACCCGGCGGTACGACTTCTCCGCTATCTCCAGCCCGGCCTTGGCCTGCTGGAGCACCTGGAAGGCGCCGCGCACCTGCTCGGCGCGCGCGCCGTTGCGCGCCATCTCGTCCATGGCCGACGCTGCGTCCTCGGCGCTCCGGGCCTGTTGCATCTTGGCCCGCACGTCGGGAGCGTCGATGATGGCCAGCGTGTCGCCCACTCTCACGTAGTCGCCCTCCTTGACCCTGAGCTCGAGGATGCGCCCCGGCACTTTGCTTGACACGCGGTATTCGGTCACTTCGACCTGTCCCTGGATGGTTTCATCCTCGTTACCCAAGGCGAAGTAGCCGATGGCGGCAACGGTGGCGACCACAGCCGTGAAGCCGGCGGCGGCCATCAGGATATTGCTGTTCTGTGATTTTGTTGACATGATACTGATGTGTTAGTTGCCGATATGCAGTGTTCCCAATGCCTTTCTCATGCTCGACTCGCTGAGCTTGACGTCTATCTCGGCGTCAATCTTCTGGGTTTGCGCTTTCAGCCAGGCCGTCTGGGCCTCCATCACGTTGGTGGTGGGCATCACGCCCTCCTTGAATCCGATGCTGGCGCAGCGCAGGTTTTCCTCCGCCTGCCTGGTGCTGGCCTGGGCCATGGCCAGCCTCTTGGCGGCCTCTCCCATCTTGAAGCGGCTCTGGCTCACCTGGAGGTCCATCTTCTCGCGTGCGTCGTCCATCTCCAGCCGGGCCATGGCTGTGGCGTTCCTGGCCGCGCGTGCCTTGTAGGTCACGTCGCCCCAGTTCCACACGGGCACGGCAACCAGCACCCCTACGTTCCACATTCCGCTGAACTTCCGTTGGAACCCGTTGAACAGGTTGGGGTTGCTGACGGAGTATCCGCCCACGAGAGCCACCTTGGGCAGGTTTCCTGCCTTGATGAGCCGGGTGGCCTGCTCGCTCAGCTCCACTGTGGCCTGTAACATTTTCAGCTCGGGCCGGTTGTCCACCGTGACGCTGCCATTGTCTTGAGGCAGTGCGGCCGCGCTCTTGCCCGCCAGTTCCTCCTTGTCCTCGTCGGCGAGTGTGATCTGCGTTTCTGCCGGAAGCCCGCACAGCTGGCACAGCAGCATCTTGGCCAGGGCCAGCCCGTTGTCCACCTGTGTGAGGGCCATCTCGGCCTCGTTCACCCTGACGGCGACACTCAGGCCGTCCGACCGGGTGGCCACGCCCTCGCCAATCATCTTGCTGACATCGCCGTTAAATCTTTTCACCAGCTCCAGGTACTGTTCGGCCAGCTTCCGCTTGTGCTTCAGCGACACCACAGTCCAGTAGGCCTGTTCGGTATTGTAGAGTGTGGCTTGGGCGGCGGCGTCGGCGCTGCTGGCGGCCAGCTGCTCGCCCAGGTCGGCCATCTTGTTCATGGCCGCAATGCTTCCGCCCATATAGATGGGCTGGGTGAGCATCACCGAACCGGCGAACATGTTGTGCGTGTCGGTGCGGAAGGCGTCTGCGATGCTCTGTCCCTCGGCGTTGAGCCGCCCGGCCAGGTTGCCCACCTGGCCCTGGATGCTGCCCATCAGCTGCTGTGTGTTGGTGTTGAATGGAGCCAGGGCGTTGTCAAGCTTGCCTATCTGCTCGGGCGTGAGCGACTGTGCGAAGCCCTGGAGCCCCTGTGCTACCCCGTGCGTGGCGGTAGTCCCTATGCCCGAGAGGCGCGCCTTCTGCTCGTCGGTGAGGATGGAAATCTCCTTGCTTGAGTAGAGGTAGCCGCCCATCACCTGTACCTGGGGCAGGTATTTGGTGCGGGCCGACTTGCGCAGGTTCATGGCTGCCTCCTGCTTGAGCTTGGCTGTGCCGAGCTGCTTGTTGTTGCTCATGGCCATGGCCAGGCAGCTGTCCAGTGACAGCTGGCGCTGTGCCACGGCTGTGGCTGGGGCTGCCAGCAACGCCAGCAGGATGGCCATGCCGCTGGCACTGTGTATTCCTGTTCTTGTTCTCATTTGTCCTTGCCTTTCTTCTGTTTGGCTGTTGCGGCTGACGCGGTGCGCCGCGGTGTCATTTCACCGTGAACGTGCGCGACCCAATCATGTTCCCGTCTGTGAAAACGCTCACGTGGTAGGTGCCGGCGCTGAGGTATTCGGTGACGTTCCAGTAGGTGGTCACGCTGATTTCCTCGCCGGTGTACTCCACGCTTTTCTTCATGGAGTAGGCGATGTTGCGCGATTCGTAGCTGAAGGTGCCGCCGTTGCTCAGCACCTCACCGGTGGGCTTGGCGATGCGGACGTAGAATGTGCGCATGCCGTTGGCGGCCGTCACGTTCTTTGCCACGTTGAAGGTCACCTCTATGGTCTTGCAGTCTTTGATTTTCTTGGCTCTCTTTCCGTTCTTCTTTTTCGTGGCCATGCTGATGTTGGTTGCGTCAAGCTGGGCGGCGATGGCCACCTTTTCCGACAGTGAGGCCCGCTCGCTGCTCAGTCCCTGTATCTGCTGCGTGGCCTGTGCATACTGCCCTTTGATGCGCGTGTTCTCCCTTGCCAGGTTCTGGTTGGCCCTGTTCAGCGAGTCAATCTGCAGCACATAGCTCCTCAGCACAGCCCTCACGGTGGCCAGCTCTTTCTTGAGCCGGGCTATCTCGCGGGCGTCGCTGCTCTTCACTTGCTTCAGTTCGGCAAGCAGTTGCTGTGTGCGCAGCTGCTCCTGGGTGAGCTGTGCCACAATGGAATCGTTGTTAATCTGGGTTTTCATCTCGCTGTACTGGCGGGCGAACTGCTCGTACTCGTTTTCCATCTCTTTCTTGTCGAGTGCCGCCAGCTCCTGCATCTCTTTGTTGGCTTGCCGCTGCTCGCTCAGACTAAACAGAAGATAGGCAACGCCTCCGGCCAGAAGGAGGATGACAATCGCCAGTGGGATAACAATCTTTTTATTCATGTCAGCTACTTTATAGTTCTAAAAATGTGAATCGGTTTGACACGCTTTTACGCGCTGCAAATGTAGGCCTTTTCAGCGAGACGGCAAAGTAAATGGCCTTTCCGAGTTTGTAAAGGTCTTTAAAATTAAGAATAATACGGAAAAAATGGACAAATTTTACATTCTTTTCCCCATGCCCCTACGCTTTCACATAGTCTGCAAAGGCGTAGCGGAAGGCGTGTCTCTCGTCCGTGCCGTGCTCTTCACGGGCGGTTTCTTTCCATGTGTCGTAAGGCGGGAAGAATGTGTCGGCCTGCGCCGGCGTGTCGTCCACCTCGGTCAGGCACAGCCTGTCGGCCAGCGGGAGGGCCTGCTCGTACACCCTTGCGCCGCCGATAATGTAAACATCCTCGTCGGGCTTGCAGTGTGACAGGGCCTCGCCGAGCGAGTGGTAGGTGTCGCATCCGCGAAAAGCGGCCTGTGTGCGGCTGAGCACAATGTTGCGGCGGTTGGGCAGCGCGCCCTTGGGCAGACTCTCGAAGGTGTGGCGCCCCATGATGATGGTGTGGCCTGTGGTGAGTGCCTTGAAGCGTTTCAGGTCGTTTGGCAGCCAGTAGATGAGCTTGTTCTGGTAGCCGATGGCGCGGTTGCGGGCCACGGCTGCAATGATAGAGAGCATTTTTCTGATAATGTTGAATTTGAAATGTTGGGTGACGAATGGCCGCCTACACCGCCACGTCGGCCTTGATATGGGGCCAGGGGTCGTAGTCCTTCAGCCGGAAATCCTCGTATTTGAAATCGAAGATGCTCTTCACGTCCGGGTTGATGCGCATGGCAGGCAGCTGGCGCGGCGTGCGCGTGAGCTGGAGCCGGGCCTGTTCCAGGTGGTTGAGGTACAGGTGTGTGTCGCCCGTGGTGTGAACAAAGTCGCCGGCCTTCAGCCCCGTCACCTGCGCCATCATCATGAGCAGCAGCGCATAGGAGGCGATGTTGAACGGCACGCCGAGGAAGGTGTCGGCCGAGCGCTGGTAGAGCTGCAGGCTCAGCCGCCCGTCGGCCACGTAAAACTGGAACATGGTGTGGCATGGCGGCAGGGCCATCCGGTCGACCTCGGCCACGTTCCACGCGCTTACAATCATGCGGCGCGAGTCGGGGTTGTGCCTGATTTGCTCCACCACGTTGCTGATTTGGTCAATGGCGCCGCCGCGGTAGTCGGGCCATGCGCGCCACTGGTGGCCGTACACCGGTCCGAGATTGCCGTTCTCGTCGGCCCATTCGTTCCATATTCTCACAC
Source organism: uncultured Prevotella sp. (assembly GCA_937895845.1). Classification (GTDB taxonomy): domain Bacteria; phylum Bacteroidota; class Bacteroidia; order Bacteroidales; family Bacteroidaceae; genus Prevotella. The sequence continues at coordinate 65,871 of CALBLK010000076.1, forward strand.
CGTGCTCTTGCAGGAACCTCACGTTCGTGTCGCCTTGCAGGAACCAGAGCAGCTCGTAGATGATGCTTTTCAGGTGCAGTTTCTTGGTGGTGAGCAGGGGGAATCCCTCCTCCAGGTTGAACCGCATCTGGTGGCCGAACACGCTGAGGGTGCCGGTTCCTGTGCGGTCGCCTTTCTTCACACCCTCGGTCATGATGCGGTTGAGTAGGTCTAAGTATTGTTTCATTGTCTTCTGTTTGTCTTGTCGGATGTGTTGTGCTGTTGTGCGGTGTCATTGTGCGGCCTCTGTGCCGCTGTCCGTCAGTATGTATGGGCGGATGATGCCGGGCGGGCTGTCGGGCAGGTGGCTGCTCTTGATGCGCCACTCTTGCGGAAACAGGTTGTTCGCCCTGTTGCCGATGTTCTTCACGAATCCCAGCGGCGCACCCTGCCAGGTCACCACAACGTGGCCGCGTGGCGCCCCGTCGGGCAGTGTGATGGCCTCGTGCCGCAGGTAGCTGACGGCCTGCGGGTAGGTAAGTTCCGCCCGGGGGAAGGCCCCCGGGGCCAGTGCCGTTGACAGGGCCAGTGCTGGGTGGGGTGTATAGCCATGCCCCTTGGCCAGGCCCAGGGGGACACCCGCTGCCAGAATCTTCAGGTGACGCTCTGCCCGGGCGTACATATCGGCCATGGCAGCGGGCAGTGCGGCCAGCTCACGGCCGCCCGTCAGGGTGACGGGGACAAATGTGTCGCTCTCCCTCAGGCAGGACAGCAGTCCGGCCGCCTGTGCCGCTGCACCGTGCTGGCAGCGGCCCTGTGTGCCCCCCTTGGCCCGCCTCTTCCGTGGCGCTGGGGGCTTCCTGTCCGGCCCCGCGTCACCCTCCTTGCGGATGACAGCCATAAACAGTCCCTCGCCCCGGGTGAAACCGGGCAGAAAGCGGTACACCGGTCCGCCGAATCCCGGAAGGAGCGACGGCACTATGCGCCAGCTGCTGTCGGTGCTCACCTGCAGCAGCTGGCCTCCGAGGCGCCCGGCTATCCACCTCACGTTCTCCTCGTCCTCGCGGGTGTTGAATGTGCAGGTGGAGTAGACCATCAGCCCCCCAGGCCGCAGACATTCCCAGGCGTCGGCCACAATCTCGCGTTGCAGGGCGCAGCAGCTGTCGACAGCCGCTTCCGACCATCCCGCCACGGCCTCCGCGTCCTTGCGAAACATTCCCTCGCCCGAGCAGGGCACGTCACAGAGAATGATGTCAAAGGCCAGTCCGCTGCGCGCATAGTCGCGCGGATAGCTGTTGGTCACCACCACGTTGGGCGCGCCCCACTTGGCGATGTTCTCCGCCAGAACCTGCGCGCGCTGGCGCACCGGCTCGTTGCACATCACCACACTGCCGCCCGGCAGCGCCCCCAGGGCCGTCGTGGTCTTGCCTCCTGGCGCCGCGCAGAGGTCGAGCAGGGCCACGGCGCCGCTCACGTGCTCGCTGAGCGCGTGGTGGAGAAACATGGACGAGGCCTCCTGCACATAGTAGAAGCCGGCGTGCAGCAGCGGGTCGAAGGTGAAGGCCGGACGCTGGCTGATGTAGAACCCGTCGCCGCACCACGGCACCTGCGTGCCCGCCACCGTGGCCGCCCCGCACTTGGCGCGGTTGAGGCGGACGCTCACCGACGGCTCCCCGTCCAGCGCTTCCTGCAACCGTCTGAACCCCTCATCGCCCAGCAGCGTGAGCATATTGGCGGCAAATTGTTCGGGAAGATTCATCTCTTTTTGGAAGAATAATGATGCAAAATTAAAAAAAAAATCGCACCTTTGCAACAAAATGGCCGCTTTGACATGTCAAGCGGACTGAGCGACAAAACAGAACAGCAGAATGAACATCTTGAAATCAGGCCTGTTGGCCGTGGCTTTGGCCGCCACGGTCACCGCAGGGGCGGCCGCCCAGCAGCACAGGCATACGCCGCGCCCGGCCACAGTGAACTTTTCGCAGTCGGCCGGGGGGCAGCAGCGGGCAGCCTCCGCTGCCACAGACACCACTGGCGTGGATGCCTTTTCCGACACCACCTCGGCCGCGCCCGCTGCCAGCGCCGACACCCTGCCTGCCCCCTCGGCCTTCAGTGCCAGCGCCAACTTCGACGATGACGGGTTCCCCTTTGGCCTCTGGCCGTCCTTCTGGGGGACAGAGGCTTTGTTTTGGTTAGTTATAGCCCTCATCGGCCTGGTTTTCTTGGCCCCTGTCATTGGATTGGCTGTCCTCTTTATTCTGCTGTACAGGTACAGGCAGCGGAAACGGCAGGTGGCGGGAACGGCACAGGAAGCCGGACAGACACTTCATGAACGACCAGCCAGCCGTCCTGGAGGCAGCGGCGGCCAGTGGGCCGCCGGCGTGCAGCAGTGCTGTCTTGGCGCAGGGCTGATGGCCTTTTTCGCCATCGTTGACATCAAGTTTGGCATTGGCTTCGGTGCACTGCTCGTGTGCGTTGGTGCCGGGAAGATGATTGTCGCGAGGTCTTCCAGGAAAAAAGAACGGAATAACGACGAGGCCGTATAGCCTGCCTGTATGGGTGTGAGTGTGCTGGCACTGCAACAATATGTAGAACAGTTTTGAACGCAACCTTTTTGCTTATGAGTTACCGAAGACTAACACGTTCTGACAATAGCGTGATTGCCGGTGTTTGTGCCGGCTTGGCCGAGTATCTGGACATTGACCCCACGGTAGTCCGGGTGGTTTATGCCGTGCTCACGCTGTTCACGGCATTCAGCGGTGTGCTGGTTTACCTTGTGCTCTGGCTGGTTATCCCAAGGCGCACCAGCTGGTAAGCGCCGGCGGACAGAACTTTGCGACTGGCCGGTCAGCCTGCGCTGCCCCCGGCTGCCGGGTGACTTGCTGGCGCAAGATTCAGGTCAGAACTTCATGCCGTAGGTGGTGCGCAGCACGATGAACTCCGTGCGGCGGTTCAGCTGGTTGCAAATCTCCTGCTGCTCGGGCTTCAGCCGCTTGATAAAGTCTTCGGTCAGCACATCGTTCTCCTTGAGGAACGGATATCTCTCGGTCAGCTTCTTCTTGATTTTCTTCGGCTTTTCCTTGCCGTAGCCAACGGGCGTGAGCCTGTCGCGGGCGATGCCGTGCTCGATGAGGTAGTCCACAACGACTTCGGCACGCTTCTGTGACAGCACCTTGTTGTAGGCCGCCGGCCCGCGGTAGTCGCAGTGCGCGCTCAGCTCGATGGTCACGTTCGGGTTCTCGTTGAGCAGCTTGACAAGCTCGTCGAGCGACTTCTTGGACTCGTCACGCAGTGTGGCCTTGTCGAAGTCGTAGAAAATGTTGTCAATGAGCACCGGCGCCGTGATGGAGGCCAGGGGGAACTGAAGCACATACTCCTGCGACTGCGTCACAGGCTCAACCCTGATTTGCTCCTTGTGGTTCAGATACCCCTTGCAGGTGCCCAGCAGCACATAGTCAACGCCCGGCTTGATGGCCTGCGTGAACGAGCCGTCACCCTTCACGCTCAGCTTCAGGTTGGTGCCGTCATTGCCCACCATGTACACCAGTGCGTGAGGCAGTTCGTAGCCATCCTGCTCGTAGACCCAGCCCTTGACCGTCTGTACAATCTCCGGGTTCACAAAACTGTAAATGTGGTCCCAGCCCTTTCCGTCGCCCCTGTTCGAACTGAAATAGCCCTGGTTGAGCAGTCCCTCGAAGGTCATGCCGAAGTCATCGCCCTGCGAGTTCAGCGGATAGCCCGGGTGCTCTATGGTCCATCCCTGCCCGGCGGTGTCGGGCTTGGCGATGTAGATGTCCAGTCCGCCCATGCCCGGGTGCCCGTCTGATGAGAAATACAGGTCGCCGTTGGGCCTGAAGGTGGGAAACATCTCGTCGCCGGCCGTGTTGACGGGCGCGCCAAGGTTCTCCACGCCTCCCATGCCGTTCTTGTTCATCCGCACGCGCCAGATGTCGAGTCCGCCCATGCCCCCGGGCATGTCGCTCACAAAATAGAGCCACTCGCCGTCGGGCGACACCGCCGGGTGGGCATAGCTGGAGAGCGTGTCCTTGGTGATTTCGAGCGGGGACGACTTGCCCCACGAGGCGTCCGAGCGGTTTGACGTGCAGATAGTGGCGTAGCGCGGGTACGAGGGATCGGTCGTGCACTGCGTGAGATACATGGTCTTGCTGTCGGGCGAGAAGGCGCATGCGCCCTCGTCGTAGACCGTGTTCAGCTCGGTGTCAATCACTTCGGGCTTGGTCCACTTGCCCTTCTCGTCCTTGGTCGAAACCATGATGTCACCGTTCTTGGTGCCCGTGATGCCGTTCAGCTCGTCCCCTTGCACCTGGTTGCGTGTCGAGGTGAAGTAAAGCTGGTCGTTGTTGTCGCCGGCCAGCATCGGCGAGTAGTCCGCCCGTCGCGAGTTGAAGAAGTTTTCGCGCTTCACCGTGTATTGCGAGCCGGCCTCCTTCCATTGCGGCGCCAGCTGGGCCGACCGCAGTCCTGTGCGTGCCAGCTGGCTGCCAGGCATGCTGTCGAGCGCCACTCTGAAGTTCTTGGCCGCCTCCTTGTAGCTGCCCGCCTTCATCTGCTGCTGGGCCAGCCGCAGGTGTGTGGTGCTGTCGGCCTGGTGGTATCTCACCACGTTGTTGTAGGCGGCGATGGCCCTCTGCGTGTAGTTGATGCGGCGGTAGCACTCCGCCAGCCTCTTGGCGCGCTGCCCCCGGGTGGCCCTTTCCTTGGCCGGCGTGGCCGCATAGGCTTTCTTGTATTGCACGGAGGCGTCGTAGTATTCGCCCAGGGCGTAAAACCTGTCGCCCTTTTTCATGGCGGCGTCAGCCCCGCACCCTGTCAGCAGGATGGCGGCAAGCAGCAGTTGGGTGAGAAAAGCAGTTGTGCGCATCTTTCTATATAACGCTGTTGGCGGCTGTTTATTGTGAAGGCAAAGGTGTGGAAAGCTGTAAGGGGCTGTGCCGGCGCCGTTCAGAAAGGCTTGCGCCACTGGCATCCCTCGCGCCAGCGCGAGCAGCCGTAGGCTGTGTGCCCCTTGATGATGGTGCCCTTTCCGCACAGGGGGCAGGGCTGCCCCACCATGCTGTCGGAAGCCGTGCTGCCTGTGCCGCCGCCCGGCTGTGCCTGGGCGGCCGGCGCCTTTGGCTTGGGAGCCGGCTTGGGCCGTGGCGCCGATGGCCGCGCGGCCATCTTTTTCTTCAGGTCCGCGTCGGTGGTCACAGCCACGTGGCGGTTGGAACTGTCGGCCAGCACATCGTGGACAATCTCGCGAATCTGCTGTTTCAGCTCCTCGATAAACTGGCCCGCGTCGTATTTGCAGTGCTCGATGTCGCGCAGCTTCTTCTCCCAGATGCCTGTCAGCTCGCAGCTTTTCAGCAGCTCCTCCTTGATGGTGTCAATCAGTTCGGTGCCGGTGGGCGTGGCCACCAGGTTCTTCCGCTCGCGCTTGATATAGTGGCGCTTGAACAGCGTCTCGATGATGCTTGCCCTGGACGACGGCCGCCCGATGCCGTTCTCCTTGAGCGCGGCGCGCAGCTCCTCGTTGTCCACAAACTTGCCCGCCGTCTCCATGGCCCGCAGCAGCGTGGCCTCGGTATAGTATTTTGGCGGTGTGGTCCACTTCTCGGCCAGGCTCGGCACGTGGTCGCCGCTCTCCCCCTCGGCAAACGCCGGCAGGGTGCGCTCCTCGTCGTCGCGCCTGGCCTCCTCGTCGTCGCCCGCCTTCGCGTCCTTGGCGTAGACCTCGCGCCACCCCAGGCTCAGAATCGTCTTGCCGGTGGCCTTGAACTCCACGTCCTCCACCTTGCCCAGAACCGTGGTGGTGGCAAACTTGCAGTCGGGATAGAACACGCTGATGAACCGGCGCGTGATGAGGTCGTACACGTGGCGTTCCATGTCGGAGAGCCCCGTGGCCGGCACCCCGGTGGGGATGATGGCGTGGTGGTCGGTCACCTTTGACGAGTCGAACACCTTTTTCGGCTTGCTTAGCTTCTTCCCGGCCAGCGGCTGGGTGAACGGCTCGTAGCCCTTGATGCCCGCGAGGATGGCGGGGCACTTGGGATAGATGTCGTCGCTGAGGTACTGGGTGTCCACGCGGGGGTAGGTGGTCAGCTTCCTCTCGTACAGGCTCTGGATGGTGTTGAGGGTCATCTCAGCGCTCATGCCGTACTTCCTGTTGCAGTCCACCTGGAGCGATGTCAGGTCGTAGAGCTGCCGTGGCGCCTCGCTGCCGTTCTTCTTCTGCACCGATGTCACGGTGAAGGGCTTGCCCGTGATGGTCTGGAGAAACTGCTCGCCCTTCTCTTTCTCTGAGAACTTGCCCTTGGTGGCGCTGAACACCGTGTCGCGGTAGGTCGTCGAGAGCGTCCAGTAGGCCTCGGGCTTGAAGTTCTCTATCTCCTTCTGCCTGTTCACAATGAGCGCCAGCGTGGGCGTTTGCACCCGTCCGATGCTCAGCACCTGCCTGTTCTGCCCGTATTTCAGCGTGTACAGCCGTGTGGCGTTCATGCCCAGAATCCAGTCGCCGATGGCCCTGCTCAGTCCGGCGAGGTAGAGCGGCTGGTATTCGGCTTGGTCCTTGAGCTGCGTGAAGCCCTCGCGGATGGCCTCGTCGGTCATCGACGAGATCCACAGCCGCCTCACCGGGCACTTGGCCTTTGCCTTTTGCATCACCCAGCGCTGGATAAGCTCGCCCTCCTGCCCGGCGTCACCGCAGTTGATGATGCTGTCGGCGGCCTGCATCAGCCGTTCGATGGTGGCAAACTGCCGGGCTATGCCCTTGTCGTTGATGAGCTTGATGCCGAAGCGCTGCGGAATCATCGGCAGCGCGCTAAGGCTCCAGCTCTTCCACATCGGGGTGTAGTCGTGAGGCTCTTTCAGGGTGCAGAGGTGCCCGAAGGTCCACGTCACCTGGTAGCCGTTGCCCTCCATATAGCCGTCGCGGGCCGCGGTGGCCCCGATGATGCGGGCGATGTCCTTGGCCACGCTGGGTTTCTCTGCGATGCAAACAATCATCCGTTTCTCTTGCTCCTTTGCTTCTTGTCGTGTGTCTGTGCTCTTGGCTGTGGGGCGCGTCAGTAGCCCAGGCTCTCGCCCACGAGTACCACGGTGTGCCGTCCGTTGGGCGAGTTGCGCAGAAAGTGTACATAGTTGCACACGCTCTCCGGCGAGTTGCAGTTGTGGCACACGCCGTCAGCGTGGCAGGGCGTGCCGATGTCAAAGCGCGCCGCGTTGATGGGCGCTGCCGTGGAGCGTGCCCTGGCCAGTGCGGCCTCCACGTTTTGGGCCACCTTGTTGAGGCCTACGACGAAGATGACGTGCTTGGGGCCGAAGGTGATGGCGGCCACGCGGTTGCCCGCGCCGTCGATGTTCACGATCACGCCGTCCTCGCTCATGGCGTTGGCGCTGCTCAGGTAGTAGTCGGCGCTGAAGGCCTTGCGGTAGACTTCCTGCGCCTCGTCGCGGCCGGTGGCCAGGTCGCGGTCAAGCAGGGTGTAGGCGTTGCGCTCGTGCAGGGCCTTGGTGAGTCCCATGTCTCGGATGGTCATCGACCCTCCCCAGGTCACGCTGCTCCCCTCGGGAATCAGTTGCAGCACCTTGCTGACGGCCTCCCGGGCCGTGGCGCAGTAAAAAGCCTCGATGTGGCGGCGCTTCAGGCTCTTGATGAGGTGGCCGGCCAGCCGCTCGTTTCTTGTCTCTGTCGGTGTCATGTCGCTTTGTCTCTTTATGTTGTGCATAAGTGGTTCATTTCACGGTTACCCGCTTCGTGGCCTCCTGTTCCTTGTTTCTGCGGTTTACCACCGTTACCACCGCCTGTGCCAGGCTGAGGAATGCCTGTCCTGTCACGGTGTCGGGCCTGGTGGCGGCCGGCTCGCCGGCGTCGCCGCTCTCGCAGATGCTCTGCACCAGCGGAATCTGTGCCAGCAGCGGGGTGCCCATCTCTTCGGCCAGCGCCTTGCATCCGCCGTTGCCGAAGATGTAGTACTTGTTCCCGGGAAGTTCTGCCGGCGTGAACCACGCCATGTTCTCGACAAGTCCCAGGATGGGCACGTTCACCTTGTCGTTGCGGTACATGTCGATGCCCTTGCGCGCGTCGGCCAGTGCCACTTTCTGCGGTGTGCTCACGATGACCGCCCCCGTGATGGCCAGCGTTTGGAGCAGGGTGAGGTGAATGTCGCTGGTTCCCGGCGGCGTGTCCAGCACGAAGTAGTCCAGCTCGCCCCAGTCGGCGTCGGCGATAAGCTGCTTCAGTGCGTTGCAGGCCATGCCGCCGCGCCACAGCGTGGCCGTGCCGGGGTTGACAAAGAAGCCTATGCTCAGCAGTTTCACCCCATATTTCTCTACCGGCTCGATGAGCTGGCGGCCGTCTTTCTCCACGGCATACGGGCGCGCGTCCTCCACATGGAACATCTTGGGCATGGAGGGGCCGAAGATGTCGGTGTCAAGCAGTCCCACGCGAAAGCCCATCCTGGCCAGCGCGATGGCCAGGTTGGCGGCCACGGTGCTCTTGCCCACGCCGCCCTTGCCCGAGCTCACGGCGATGATGTTCTTCACCCCGGGCAGCAGCTTGTCAAGCTCCGGGCGGGGCTTCGACTTGTATTCCGTTTCAATGGTCACCGCCACATCCTTGCCCACGTGGTAGTGTATGGCCGCCTCGGCAGCCTTGACGGTTGACTTCAGAAACGGGTCTGTGTCACGCGGAAACGTCAGTGTCACGCGCACCTGCATGCCGTTGATGCTCGGGGTGTCGGCCACCATGCCGCTTTCCACCAGGTTCTTCTTGGTCCCGGGGTAGGTCACTGTGGCCAGCGCGTCGAGAATCAGTTTGGGATAGAGTGTCATTGCTTTGGTGATTTGGTTCGTTTAGCTGGCAAAGTTACACAATTTCGGCCTATTCCGCCACCTTTTCCGGGGCTTTTTTTCTGAGGCCCTGGCCTTGGCTGCCGGGGGGCGCTGGCGGCCAAAATGCCCCTGTCCGGCAGCAGGGGCGCGGCGGCATCCAGTCTTCTTTGTGTTAGGAATTATTAACTTTTTGAACGTTTCTGTTTAACACTGCCTTTCCGCTTCAGATAGCTTCCGGTCGCTGGCTGCAAGGCCGCGGAACGGCTTTGTCCAGGCAGGCCAGGTTTTCTGAAACGGGCGCTTTGCCAGTTGCCGGCCATCGGGTGGTGCCTTTCTGCGGCCTGCTCGGCGCGTCTGACTGCGCCATCCGGCTCGTTTGGTGTGCCCATCTGGTCTGTCTGGCCGCTCCAAACGGTCAGTTCCGTCCTCTCGCACGGCCCTTTCTGCAAGCAGTATGATTGCACATCGGGTTGAATAAAGCAGGTGGCGGGCTGTGAGCCAGCGGCTTGCGAATGCACAAGCGAGGATGGCGTATTTGCCGCCATCGGGCCTTGCACAGGGAGAAACGCTGTATTTTGCGACTTTCAAGCCACTTTTTGCCTGAAAAATTAAGAAATGAAAGGTTTGTTAACGCCGTGCAATCACAGCTTGGACGCAGGTCGGTCTCCTGCAGGTGCAGCCCCTGGCTGGCAGGCACGCGCAAAGGAAAGTGACCGCCCCTCGGTCAGAAAGTCTGGCCCGGGGGCGGTCACTGTGATGGAAGCCGGCTCACACGCGCTTGTCCAGCGGACTGCGCTTGCTGCGGTGATAGCTGCGATAGTCGTCAAGGGGTATCTCCACCTCGGGCTCAGCCAGCTCGCCGGCCTGGGGCAGCTGGAACTTCATGTACCTGATGTTCAGCCCGCGCTCAATCCACATTGATTCATAGTAGGTGCGGATGCCGAGAATCCGGGCGGTCTCCGCGTCGATGCCCCCGGTGTGGTAGAGGTCTTCTGTGCGGAAGATGAGCGGCAGACGGTTGCGCTCCACCATATACGTGGTGTAGGTGAACAGGAAGTTCGAGTCGGTCTTCAGGTGAATGGTGCCCCCGTCTGTCAGGAAGTGGCGGTAGCGGTTCATGAAGTATGTGCTTGTCAGCCGCTTGCGCGGGTTCTTCATCTGCGGGTCGCTGAAGGTGAGCCATATCTCCTGCACCTCGCCGGGAGCGAAGAAGCGGTCGATTATCTCGATGTTGGTGCGCAGGAAAGCCACGTTCTCCAGCTTCTCGCCAAGGGCCATGGTGGCCCCCGTCCACATCCGCGCCCCCTTGATGTCAACGCCGATGAAGTTTACCTCGGGGTAGAGGCGCGCCAGCTCCACGGTGTATTCGCCCTTGCCGCAGCCCAGCTCCAGCACGATGGGGTGCCAGTTGTGGAAATACGTCTCGCGCCAGTGCCCTTTCATCTCGAAAGGCACCTGCCGGGCCACAGAGTAGGGGTATTGGAACACATTGCCATACCGCTCCATGTCGGCGAACTTCGCCAGCTTTCCTTTGCTCATAAGTTGGTGCTCAAAATAGATCAGTGTCGGTCGCTATGCCAGCTGGCACCGTTCGCGGGCCGGCCTGCGTTGTGCTGCTGTCATTCGTCTTCTTCGTCAGTGTCCAGCAGGGAGTCGTCCGATTCGAAATCGGCTTTCACTTCCTCGTAGAAGCGCGCCAGGCTCATCTGGCAGTAGGGCACCAGGAACACGAAGCCGATGCCCAGCGTAAGGCACGACAGGATGAACCAGCCGATGAAGCTGAGGTAGAGCACGAAAAGGTCCATTTTGTGCCCCTGCATCAGCCGCATGCTGTAAATGATGGCCTTGTCGTAGCTTGCCTTGGGGTTGTCCTTGAGGATGAATGGGGTCATGGCATAGGAGAGGCTCTTGACGATGCCGGGGACAATGAGCAGCAGCGTCCACAGAAAGGTGTACACCCCTCTGAGCAGCAGTGTGCCGAACACGCGCCAGAAGTCCTTGTAGCCGTCAAACAGGTTGCCCGCGTCGACAGCGCCGCCGCGCAGCTTGTCGAGGAACAGCACGATGAAGCCCCATGACAAGGGCAGGATCAGGAGAGACAGCAGCGAGCTGCCTATGACAAACGCCGGAGCTGCCGAGAGCGAGCTGGTGCCGGACACGGCAAAGGAGATGACATAAAACACAATGGTGATGATGGCGGCCTGCGCCCAGAATCCCTTGAGGTGCTTGAGTGCCTCGTTCTTGATGAAAGTACTTGAAATCATATTGGTGAAGTGTTAAGTGGATGAAACGGACTGTTTTCCGCTGCGGTGCTGCGGTGCAGCCCTTAGCCGATGACCACGGATGTCCAGCCGTGCTTGTCCTCGATGGTGCCATACTGGATGCCGCGGAGGGTCTCGTAGAGCTTGGTCGAGACGGGGCCCGGCTTGCCATCGTGGCTGAAAGTGTAGCGCTTGCCGTTGTCAAGGTCGTCAATATAGGAGATGGGCGAGATGACAGCAGCCGTGCCGCAGGCCCCCGCCTCCTCGAATGTAGACAGCTCCTCTTCGGGAACGGGGCGGCGCTCCACCTTGAGCCCCAGGTCTTCGGCCACCTGCATCAGACTCTTGTTGGTGATGGACGGCAGGATGCTCGTGGACTTCGGGGTGATGTAGGTGTTGTTCTTGATGCCGAAGAAGTTGGCTGCGCCACACTCGTCAATGTATTTTTTCTCCTTCGCGTCAAGGTAGAACTCGCAGGCGTAGCCCTTTTCGTGAGCCATGTTGTTGGCGTAGAGCGAGGCCGCATAGTTGCCGCCCACCTTGTATCTGCCGGTGCCGAGGGGCGCGGCGCGGTCGTGGTCACGCACAATCACGTAGGGGTTGGTGGAGAAGCCGCCCTTGAAGTAGGGGCCAACCGGGGTGACAAATATCATGAACAGGTACTCCTTGGCCGGGTGAACCCCCACCTGGGGGCTGGTGCCGACCAGCAGCGGGCGGATGTAGAGGGTGGCGCCGCTCTCGTAGGTGGGGATGTATTCCTGGTTGAGGCGCACCACCTTCCTGACCATCTCGGTGAACAGCTCGGTCGGGACCTCGGGCATCAGGATGCCGCGGCAGGTGCTCTGCAGGCGTGCGGCGTTCTCCTCGACGCGGAACAGGCGCACCCTGCCGTCGGGGCAGCGGTAGGCTTTCAGCCCCTCAAAGGCTTCCTGGCCGTAGTGCAGGCAGGTGGCCGCCATGTGCATCTTGATGTATTCGTCGGAGCAAACCTCGATTTCACCCCATTTTCCGTTGCGGTAGTAGCAACGCACGTTGTAGTCTGTTGGCAGGTAGCCAAACGAGAGATTCGACCAGTCTAATGCTTTCATATCTTCTTGTTTTATGTTGTACGTTCCGGTGTGAAACCTTAATATGTTGCAAAAGTAGTGAATTTATTGATATTTTGCAATGGTTATGCGTTTAAAAGTGCCTTTTTGATTTCCTTGTCCGTCTTGGCGAGCTTGTCACGGCAGTATTTGATGAGCTGCTGGGCGGTTTTCAGTCGCTCTCCCATCTGGTCGACGTCCAGTTCGTTGTTCTCCATTTGGCGCACAATCTGCTCCAGTTGGCGCATGGCCTCTTCGTAAGTGATGTTCATATTTCTGCGGATTCTTGTGGTTTGACTACTGACAGGATGGCGCCCCGCTCCACCCGGGTCTCTATGGTGTCGCCCGGCTTGATGTCGGACGGACTGTGTATGGCCCTGCCCTTGAACAGGGTGATGCTGTAACCTCGCTTGAGCGGCAGTGCCGGGTCGAGGGCCAGCGCGCGCTGCTCGAGCAGGGCGATGCGGTGCTGCTGGCCTGTGAGCATGGCCTGCGCCCCCGCTTTCAGCCGCTGCGAGAGGCGGTCAAGGCCGGCTGACTGCTGCTGTACAGCCCGTGCTGTGGCCGCCGACAGCCTGGTGGCGAGCATGCTGAGGCGCGCCTCCTGGCGCGTCCTTGCCAGTGAGAACAGCCTTGGTATGGTTTCGGCCAGCCGGTCAAGCCGCCCCCTCTCCAGGTCAATGCGGTGGGTGACGGCCGCCGTGATGCGCTCCCCGATGCTGTCGAGGGCGTCGGCCGCCTCCTTCAGGTGGGCGATGAGAAAGGCTGCGGCCGCCGTGGGTGTCTTTACCCGCGTGTGAGAAATCATGTCAAGCACGCACTCGTCGCGCTCGTGGCCGATGCCGGTGATGACGGGCAGGGGGAAGTTGGCCACGTTCTCGGCCAGCTCCAGGCTGTCAAAGCCCGCCATGTCACTGGTGGCGCCGCCGCCGCGGATAATCACCACACAGTCGAACTCGTCGGCCCGCGCGTTGATTTGGTTGAGCGCGTTGATGATGCTTGGCCCGACCTGCTCGCCCTGCATGACGGCAGGGAACAGCGTGACGGAGAAGCCGAAGCCGTAGTCGTTGTGAAGCAGCTGGTCGCAGAAGTCGCCGTAGCCGGCCGCTGTCTCGCTGGAGATCACCGCTATGCGCCGCGCAATGGCGCAGAGGGGCAGCTCCTTGTTGAGCGTGAACACGCCCTCGGCTTTCAGCCGTGCGACAATCTCCTGCCGCTTGCGGGCCATGTCGCCCAGCGTGTAGGTGGGGTCGATGTCAGTGACTATCCACGAGAAGCCGTAGGTTTCGTGGAACTGCGGGTAGACCTCGAGCAGCATCTTCATCCCGGCGCGCGGCTCGTTGCCCGCGATGCGGGTGAAGTAGGGGCGCAGCACCGCCCATGCCTGCCGCCAGCACTTGGCCGATGCGCGTGCCAGCGGCACGTTGCCGTGAGGGTCTTTCTGTACCAGCTCCATGTAGCAGTGGCCGTGCGATTCGCGCAGCTCGGACACCTCGGCCTCGACCCAGTAGCGTCCGTCCATGGTCAGCTCGATGGCCTGGCGCACCAGGCCGTTGAGCTCAAGGAGTGACAAAGGATGAGAAGTCGGGTATGCCATAGCCGAAAATGGTGTTAGGGTTCTTATGGTTGCTGCCGCAATGGCGCACCATGTCTATGATTTCGAGTGCGGTCTTGTTGGGAAAAGCCTGCCACAGGCAGGCCACCAGGCCGCAGACAATGGGCGCAGCAAACGAAGTGCCCATGTCCTGGGTGAGCGAGCCGCGCCCCGAGATGAGCCACGCCGGGCTGCCCACCGCCATCACGTCGGGCTTGATGCGCCCGTCCTGCGTCGGGCCGACGCTGCAAAAGGGCGCGTTGCTCAGGGTGGGGGTGACCGCCCCCACGGTGATGATGTTGTCGGCGTCGGCCGGAAACGACACTTTCTTCCACGGCCCCATGCCGTTGTTGCCGGCGCTGTTGACCAGCACGATGCCCTTGGAGGCCAGCATGGATGCGGCCCGCGAGATGAAGGCGGTGTGCCCGTCCATCTCCTCATAGCGATGGTCGCCCACGTGGTGGTCGAACTCTGTGTAGCCAAGGCTGCTGTTAATGATGTCGGCCCCCACCGAGTCGGCAAACTCCGCCGCCATCACCCAGTAGTCCTCCTCCACCGGCTGCTCCGTCTGCTGGTCCTCGCAGCGCAACAGCCAGTAGCCCGCGCCCGGCGCGGTTCCCACAAACACATGGGGCGCCCACGCCCCCATGAGCGACAGCACCTTGGTGCCATGGTCGGTCTCCCGGTAGATGTCTGGCGAGAGTGGGTACACAAAGTCGTGCGTGCCCAGAATCTTGGTCTTCCTGAATGCCCTGATGCGGTCAACGTTCTCAAAGCCGCCGTCAAGCACGGCGATGGTCATGCCGCGGCCGGTGAACCCTTTTGCGTGCAGCTTGTGGCCTCCGAGCTGCTCTGTCTGGCTTGCCGCTGCGGCATAGTGCGACGCGGGAATGGAGTCCCATGGGTTGAAAGCCTCCTGCACCCTTCTGTGGCGCAGGGGGCGTGGCACCGTGTCGGGCGCGTGCCACACCTGCTCGAAGCCTGTAACGAAGGGCAGGCTCTGCAAGTCACGCTCCACGCCGGAGCCGGGACAGCTCACCAAAACGCTGTTGAGCCACTTGCTCGTGCCCACCACGTGAGCTCCCGCCTTGCGGATGGCATCCAGGTAGCGGCCGCTCACGGGCAGGTCGGTAGAGTCAATCCGGAGCCCCTGGCGCTCGCGGCGCTCGATGGCTTTGCGTGACAGAAACTTCTGGGGGTGTTCCGGTGAACAGGCCGTTCCGCGCTTGTCGCCCAAGGTCAGGCGGAACAGTCCGTCCCTTGTGCCGGTATAGTCCTGGCTCTCTGATATATCCTTGCTCTGCACCCTGACGGCAAGCACCGTGGCGAAGAGCAGGGAAAGGAGCAAAACAAGGCGTTGTTTCATTTTTGTTTCAGGCTGTTTTGGGGTGCAAACTTACTGCTAATTCCGCTAAAATCCAAATAAAATGGCCATTTCTTGGTGATGGCAATAAATAAATTGTTAACTTTGCAGGGCGCGAAAAAGCGAATGAACACGATTTGACTATGACCGCAAACCAGTCAGCTTTAGAATTGGGAACCAAGCCTGTGGGGCGGTTGCTCATGCAGTATGCCCTGCCGGCGATAGTGGCCATGACGGCCTCCTCCTTATATAATATGGTAGACAGCATATTTATCGGGCAGGGCGTTGGCCCGCTTGCCATAGCCGGACTGGCCCTTACCTTTCCCTTTATGAACCTGTCGGCAGCCTTTGGCGCTGCGGTGGGCGTGGGCGCCTCTACCTTTATCTCGGTCAAGCTGGGGCAGAAGGACTATCAGACGGCCCGGCATATCCTGGGCAACACGGTGACGCTCAATCTCATCATTGGCATCGCTTTCAGCGTGCTTGCCCTTGTCTTTCTTGACCCGATACTCTATTTCTTCGGCGCAAGCGACCAGACCATCCCCTATGCGCGCGACTATATGGTCATTATCCTGCTGGGCAATGTCGTCTCGCACATGTATCTGGGAATGAACGCCGTGCTGCGTGCCGCCGGCAAGCCGCGCCAGGCGATGTATGCCACCATGTTTACGGTGCTGGTCAACACCGCGCTTGACCCCCTGTTCATCTATTCGTTCAACATGGGAATACAAGGCGCGGCCTATGCCACCGTCCTGTCGCAGGCACTGGCCCTGGCGTGGCAGATGCGCCTGTTTGCCGACCGCAGGCAGCTGCTCCACCTCCAGCGTGGCACTTACAGGCTTGTCGGTGACATTGTGCGCAACATCATTGCCGTCGGACTGTCACCTTTCTCCATGAACCTGTGTGCCTGTGTGGTGGTGATTTTCATCAACAAGAGCCTGCAGAGCTACGGGGGCGACCTGGCTGTTGGCGCCTATGGCATTGCCAACCGCATCGCCTTTGTGGTTGTCATGATTAACATGGGCGTGAACCAGGGCATGCAGCCCATTGCCGGCTACAACTTTGGCGCGCAGCGGATAGACCGTCTGATGCGTGTGGTCAAGCTTTCCATACTGGCTGCCACGGCCATTGCCGTGACGGGATTCCTTGTGGCGGAGCTGGCGCCGCAGCCTTGCGTGCGCCTGTTTACCACCGACGAGACACTTACCGGCCTTGCTGTCGGCGGTCTGCGCATCATGATGGCGGCCTTCCCGCTGGTGGGCTACCAGATGGTGGTCACCAATTTCTTCCAGAGCATCGGCTATGCCAAGGTGAGCATCTTTCTCTCCCTGTCACGGCAAATGATTTTCCTGCTGCCCCTGGTGCTTGTGCTGCCGCCCATCTTTGGCGTGGAGGGCGTGTGGTGGGCCATGCCTGCGTCTGACACCGTGTCTGCCCTTGTCACGTTGGTGATGATGCAGCGGTATATGAAGAGGCTGGGGTGGAAGCCGGCATAGGAGTGACGGGCAGTCATCCTGCAACCGCTATATAATAATGTATGAACAATAATTGACACCCGCATAACTGAAAACTGAATATGGAGAGTGCAGACAAGCGAATCATCATCAATGTGGGCCGCCAGATTGGAAGTGGCGGACATGTGGTGGCCAAGCGTCTGGCCGAGGAGTTCGGATGCGCGTTTTACGACCGCGAGCTGCTGAACCTCGCGGCCAAGGAGAGTGGCTTCCGTGAAAAGTTCTTTGAGCAGAACGATGAGCAGTGCGGCTTTTTCCGCTCGCTCTTCCACCTGCACGCACCCCATGTGAGTGACGGCAGCTTCTACAACGACGCCATGTCGCAGGAGTCGCTGTTCAAGTTTCAGAGCGACGCCATCCGCAAGGCGGCCACGAAAGGGCCGTGTGTGTTCGTGGGGCGGTGCGCCGACTATGTGCTGCGTGACTTTAGGAACGTGGTGGACGTGTTTGTCACCGCAGACATTGACCAGCGTTTGCAGACAGTGTGCCAGCGTGATGGATGCGGCATCGATGCGGCCCGGAAACTCATTGCCAACGGCGAGCGTGAGCGCGCGGCCTACTACAACTACTACACCGGCAAGAAATGGGGGCACAGCGAGAGCTATGACCTCTGTGTGAACTCGTCGAGACTGGGGCTGGAGGGCACGGTTGCCTTTGTCAAGGAGTTTGTTGAAAAGACCCTTGGCCTATGAAGAGGATTGGCATCCTGAGCGACACCCACGCCTACTGGGACGACAAGTACCTGCATTATTTCGAGCCGTGTGACGAGATTTGGCACGCCGGAGACATAGGGTCGGTTGAGGTGGCCGAGCGGCTGGCGGCATTCCGCCCCCTGCGCGCGGTCTATGGCAACTGCGACGGCGGCGACCTCAGACTGATGTTCCGGGAGATTAACCGCTTCAAATGCGAGGATGTCGATGTGCTGATCAAGCATATAGGCGGCTATCCCGGCAACTACGACCCCTCGGTGAGGGGCATGCTGTATGCCTCGCCGCCGCAGCTCTTTGTCTGCGGCCATTCGCATATCCTCAAGGTGAAGTATGACAAGACGCTCAACATGTTGAACATCAACCCCGGCGCAGCCGGCCTCCAGGGCTGGCAGCGCGAGCGGACACTCGTCAGACTGACCATTGAGGGCAGCAAATTTACTGATTGTGAAGTTATAACAATAGGATAGTGTAAATATGGACAGCGAACAGAAAAGGCACCCGCTCATTGCTTACACCGTGCTGACCGTGGTCTTTTGTGCGGTATCACTGCTGATAGATGCAGTCGCTCAGCGCGAGATAGGCCGGCAGGAGCTGGTGACTACCTTTGTCCAGGGGGTTCTTGTAAGCGCTGTTGTCTATTGGTTTACCCGTAAGAAATCATCAAACAAATCGTCAAAATGAAAACAATCGTTATCACAGGCGGTGCCGGCTTTATCGGTTCGCACGTTGTCCGCCTCTTCGTGAACAAGTATCCTGAGTACCGTATCATCAACCTTGACAAGCTGACGTACGCCGGAAACCTGGCCAACCTGAAGGACATCGAGGACAAGCCCAACTACAAGTTTGTCCGAATGGACATCTGTGACTTTGACGCATTCTGCCGGCTGATGCAGGATGAGTGTGTGGATGGCATCATCCATCTGGCTGCGGAGAGCCACGTGGACCGCTCGATCAAAGACCCGTTTACGTTTGCCAGAACCAACGTGCTGGGCACCCTGTCGCTCCTGCAGGCCGCAAGGCTCTACTGGGAGTCGCTGCCCGAGAAGTACGAGGGCAAGCGTTTCTACCATATCTCGACCGACGAGGTGTACGGAGCCTTGCGGATGACACACCCGGAGGGCATAGAGCCGCCGTTTACAACCAAGGCCTCGTCGGCCAGGCACCACGAGGCGTATGGCGAGGACTTCTTCCGCGAGACCACAAAGTATAACCCCCACTCGCCCTACTCGGCATCCAAGGCGGGGAGCGACCACTTTGTGCGCGCCTTCCATGACACTTACGGCATGCCGACCATTGTGACCAACTGCTCGAACAATTACGGCCCGTACCAGTTCCCGGAAAAGCTGATACCGCTGTTCATCAACAACATCCGCCACCGCAAGCCGCTGCCGGTCTACGGCAAGGGCGAGAACGTGAGAGACTGGCTGTATGTGGTGGACCACGCGCGAGCCATCGACCTCATCTTCCACAAGGGAAAGGTGGCCGAAACCTACAACATCGGCGGTTTCAACGAGTGGAAGAACATTGACATCATCAAGGTGCTAATCAGCACCGTTGACCGCTTGCTGGGCCGCAAGGAGGGCGAGGACATGAACCTGATTACCTATGTGGCCGACCGTCCGGGCCACGACGCGCGCTACGCCATCGACTCTACCAAGCTCCAGCGCGAGCTGGGATGGGAGCCGTCGCTGCAGTTTGAGGAGGGCATCGAGAAGACCGTGAAGTGGTATCTTGAGAACCAGGAATGGCTTGACAACGTGACAAGCGGAGACTATCAGAAGTATTACGAGAACATGTATAAAGGACGGTGAGGCACCTTGCTGCGCAGGGATGGGCCAGCCATATATGCAGTGACTGACAGATGAAGAAGATATTGCTTTTAGGCTCAGGCGAGCTGGGTAAGGAGTTTGTGATTGCGGCCAAGCGTGTGGGACAGTATGTGATAGCCTGTGACCGCTATGCGCACGCGCCGGCCATGCAGGTGGCCGATGCGTGCGAGGTGTTCCCGATGCTTGACGGCGAGGCACTTGACGCTGTTGTGCGGAAGCACCGGCCCGACATTATCGTGCCCGAGATAGAGGCCATCCGCACCGAGCGCCTGTTTGACTTTGAAAGGCAGGGCATCCAGGTGGTGCCCAGTGCCCGGGCTGTCAACTACACGATGAACAGGAGGGCCATCCGCGACCTTGCAGCAAAGGAGCTGGGCTTGCGCACGGCCAAGTATTTCTACGCCAAGACGTTTGAAGAGTTCAAGGCGGCGGCCGACGAGATAGGCTTTCCCTGTGTGGTGAAACCGCTGATGTCCTCGTCCGGCCACGGACAGAGCTATGTCCACAATGACGATGAGCTGGAAAAGGCTTTCCGAGAGGCTATGGAAGGCAGCCGTGGCGATGTGAAAGAGGTGATTATCGAGGAGTTTGTTGACTTTGACTCCGAGTTCACCCTGCTCACTGTCACCCAGAAAGCGGGGCCCACACTGTTCTGCCCGCCCATCGGGCATGTGCAGAAAGGCGGTGACTACCGCGAGAGCTGGCAGCCTTACAGAATTTCCGATGAGGCGCTGGCCCAGGCTCAGCACATTGCCGCCGAGGTGACCCGGGCGCTGACAGGCGCCGGTATCTGGGGCGTGGAATTTTTCCTGACCAAGCGCGGGGAGGTGATTTTCAGCGAACTGTCACCCCGCCCGCATGACACCGGCATGGTCACGCTGGGTCACACCACCAACCTCAGCGAGTTCGAGCTGCATCTGCGGGCTGTGCTCGGGCTGCCCATAGCGGGCATCCACCTGGAACATGCCGGAGCCAGCGCGGTGATTCTCTCGCCCGAGGAGTCGGACAGGCCGCTCGACTATAATCTGGTCGACGCGCTCAGGGAAGACCGCACCCGCATCCGCATCTTCGGGAAGCCGCAGGCTCATGTGGGCCGCCGCATGGGCGTTGTGCTCTGCTACGGTGCCACTGATGCCGACACGACAGGACTGCGTGACAAGGCCAGGCGGCTGGCCAAGACGGTGCTGGGCACAGACCCCTATGCCAGTTTTCATAAATAAATGGTGTGATGGACTCTTCCCAGCGCAGCGTCATCGAGCTGCCAAAGATATTCGACCCCCGCGGCAACCTCACCGTTGCTGAGAGTAACGTGCAGGTGCCCTTTCATGTTGCGAGGGTCTATTGGGTGTATGATGTGCCTTCGGGCGAGAGCCGTGGCGGACATGCCCACAAGCAGTGCAGGGAGCTTATCATCGCCCTGAGCGGCAGCTTCACTGTGACGCTTGACAACGGGCGCGAGCGGGAGCCGTTCCACCTGAACCATCCCTACCAGGGACTTCTGGTGGAGACAGGTGTGTGGCGCACGCTTGATGACTTCTCCTCGGGAGCCGTCTGCCTTGTCCTGGCCTCTGACCCCTTTGAGGAGGAAGACTACATCCGCGACTATGACGAGTATCTTGACTATCTCCAAGGGCAGACAAGGGAGGCGCAGTGATGGGTGACGGCACATTTAGTATAAGGCGGTACACTCCGGCTGACAAGGAGGCGTGGAATGCTTTTGTCAAAAAGTCGAAGAACGGGACTTTCCTGTTTGACCGCAACTACATGGACTATCATAAAAGCCGCTTCGAGGACTGCTCGCTGATGGTCTGCCGTAAAGGTGCGCTGTGGGCATTGCTCCCTGCCAACAGGGACGGTGACCGTTTCTGCTCGCACCAGGGGCTGACCTATGGCGGGTTCGTTACAGACACGGTGGCTACTGCCGGCGATATGGTTACGGTGCTCACACTGCTCAACGGACTTCTGAGGGAGCACGGGTTCCGGCAGGTCGTCTACAAGGCTGTTCCGTGGATTTATCACCGTGTGCCGGCCGAGGAGGATATCTATGCCATCTATAAGGTGTGCGGTGTTCACCTGGCGGCGCGTGACATCTCTTCTGCCATTGTCATGTCAAGACGCTTGAAGTGGCACCATAGCCGCAAGTGCGGCGTCAACCGCTGCCGGAAAGATGGCGTTACGGTGCAGCGAAGTGACGATTTCGAGGGCTTTTGGCAGGTGCTTAACGGTAACCTGATGACCAACTATGGCGTGAGGGCCGTGCATACGCTTGATGAAATCCTGCTGTTGAAATCGCGCTTTCCCGACAATATCCTGCTCTATACGGCCGTGAGAGGGGGCGAGGTGCTTGGTGGCACCGTGCTCTATCTCACCCCCCAGGTAGTCCATGCCCAGTATATCTCGGCCAGTCCCGAGGGGAAGCGTCTTCGGGTGATAGACGCCATCTATGACGTTATCCTCAACCACGATTTCGTGAATGCCCCTTATTTCGATTTCGGCAAGTCGACCGAGGGTGACGGGCATGTGCTCAACGAGTCGCTGATTTTCCAAAAAGAGGGCTTCGGAGGGCGCGGCGTGTGTTATGACAGGTATGAATGGAGCCTCTGACAATGAGGCATATAGCCTTTGACCCCGTGGGGCCAGCTTGGAAGCCCGCACTTTTGGCCAAGGGGCGAGGCGCGCCGCAAGGCGGCCCGCCGGTTGGCTGGCGAGGTGAGCCACCCTTGCCCCACCTGCCATCGGCAGTCAGTTCTGGATAGGGGCTATACCACCAAGGCGCTTAGCGGAAGCCGCTAAGCGCCTTGGTGCGTGAGACGGTCGAGCCGGAAAGCGGTTCCCGGCATCCGTGCCCTTGCCAGTCCTCAGAATGCAGTGGCAGTGTAGGTCACATTGTCCGTATAGACGTTGAATGTGTTTTCGCTCTTGTTGACAAAGCGGTAAACCAGTCCGGCCTTCAGATTCTTCAGGTAGATGTCACGCACGGGCAGTCGTGCGTCACCCTTGATCTCGTAGATTGCGTCAGTGCGCCCTATCTCGCAGTTTTCCATAAAGATGTCGTGGATGGGCGTGATGCGGGTCTCATAGGTGGGTACCAGGCTCTTCCACTGGTAGAGGACGTCGGTGTCAATTTCAAACATGCGCCCTGCACAGGTGCCCTTGCAGTTCCTCATGTAGACATGGTGGATAAATCCGCCGCGCCGGTGGTTTGTTTTCAGGTACATCATGCGGAACACACTGTCGGTCGCTTCGCAGTGTTCCATCAGGATGTTGCGCACCCCTCCGCTCATCTCGCTGCCGATGCCGAGGAGGCAGTGCCCCCTGATTACCTTGCAGTTTCTGATGACCACATTCTCTGTGGGCTGCCCTATGCGCCAGGCATCGCGGTTGCGTCCAGACTTGATAACGATGGCATCGTCGCCCTGGTCGAACTGGCAGTTCTCGATCAGCATGTTTCTTGTCATCTCCAGGTCTATGCCGTCGTTGTTGTGGTTGTGGGCGTACACCTTGAGGTTGCGTGCGATGCCTCCGTCGCACAGGAACAGGTGGATAGTCCAAAACGGCGCGCCGTTGATGTGGAAGCTGTCAAGCAGCACGTTGCGGCAGCGGTTGAAATGAATGAGGTGCGGGCGCATGTTGCTTTCGCCTGCGGCCATCTGGCGTTGCTCGACGGGTGCGTCGGTTGAGGCCCAGGTGTAGAGTTGCTTTGACGCCTCAAGGTGCCCTTTGGGCCTTTTGAACCAGGGTGCCCACCCCTTGATGCGTGGCTGGAGCTTGCCGGTGCCGGTGATGGCGATGTTGTCGCAGTCAAATGCATAGACAAGCGGCGAGTAGTTGAAGCATTCCATGCCCTCCCACGAGGTCTGTACGGCAGGGAGATAGTCCTTGTAGTTGTCTGAGAACACCACGACTGCGCCCTCTTCCAAGTGCAGGTTCACGTTGCTCTTCAGGTGGATAGGCCCTGTCAGCCACTCGCCGCGGGGCACGGTCACCCTGCCGCCGCCGGCCTTGTTGCAAGCCTTGATGGCCTTGGCGAAAGCCTGTGTGTTGCTTACTGTCCCTCCAGCCTTGGCCCCATAGCGCGTGATGGGGAACTGCCTGTCGGGAAACACGTACTCTTTGACAGGCTCCATGGCAAACGGGGCGGTCACGCTGTGTTCGATGTACTTGGGCTGCCTGCTGGCGGCCACGGCCTGGCCCGCACACAGCAGGGCGGCGGTACCGATGAATAGGTTTTTGATCAGTTTGTCTCTCATATCTCAGTTGTTGTAGCTGTTTCCTTGCGTTCCTTGATGATGCGCTGGTACTGTGACGGAGTCATGCCAATCACATTCTTGAAAGCCTTGATGAAATTGCTGGCCGACTTGTATCCCAAGTCCTCATACACCGCCTGAACGGTTAGCCGCTTGTAGGTGGCGGTGTCTGACAGGCGGCGGCATGCCTCCTTGATGCGGTACTCGTTCAGCAGGGTCTTGAAGTTCTTGCCCAGCGAGTCGTTGATGCACCATGACACATAGCTGGTGTTGGAGTGGAGCATGTTGACCAGCGTGTTCAGGCTGAAGTCGGGCTTTGAGATGGTCTCCACATCCTCCATGATGGCCATGATGCTGTCCAGGAGCTTGGCTTCCTGCTCCTCGCCGATGCCCACGTCGGCCCTTTTCTCGGGCTTGGCCCCCTCTTCGGGCGTTCTGTTTCCAGGCGTGCCGGTGGCTATTCGCGCCCTGGTGTCAATGATGTCCTTTCTCAGTTCCTTGTTTCTCTTCTCTTGGCGCTCAAGGTCGCTCATCTTGTCAAGCAGCAGGTTGTGCGCCTCATGCAGCCGCTTGTTCTTTCTGAAGATGACAGCTGCGAAGACCACCAGCATGACCGCGATGACCGAGATAAAAGCGATGACGGCCGTTTGCGCGCTTACCCGCTCGCTGAGCACCAGTATCTGGTCGTTCTTCACTTTCTCCTCGTACTCGAAAAGCTTGTTCTTTGCATAGTTGAAGCGTTTCTTGTTGAACAGCGAGTCTGATATCTGCACTGCCCAGGCCTTGTATTTCTCCGCCAGGCCGGCGTCTCCGCTCAGGCGGTAAGCCGTTGAGTAAAGCTGGTAGGTCTCTGAAATCATCTCGCCGCTCTTGATTTTCTTGGCCAGTTGCAGGGCCTTGCCATATTCCGCAAGTGCCTTTTCTGTCTGATGGAGTGACAGGTAGGTGTTGCCCAGCTCGTGCAGGGTCGTGATGACATACTTGCTGTTCATGCCGTGGTCGGTTGCGAAGGTCAGCGCTTTCCTGTAATAAAAGACAGCCTCGCTGTACTTCTTCTTGGCCTTGGCCAGCTTGGCCTGACAAATCATCCAGTGATACTTGTCGCCCTGCGACCACTTGCCGTTCGTGCCCATCAGCAGCTTGTAGTAGGTGTCCGCGCTCTTTATGTCGTCATTGCAGCACGAAATCTCCACCAGCATGCAGGCAAAGCGCGTCTGCATGCCGGAGTCCTTGTGCTCGCAGGCCAGGTTGTAGCCCAGCCTGTTGTAATAGATGCTGCGGTCGTAGTCCCCATAAATGGCAAAGATGTTGCCAATATTGCCCAAGCATACAATCTGGCTCTTGTAGTCGTTGGCGGCAGAGGCCCATTCCAGAGCTTTTGTATAACATTCCAAGGCTTCAGAATAACGCTCCTGTCCGTATAGCAAAAAACCTCTTTCCGTGACTTTCTGGATGCTGTCGCGCCGCTTTCCGTCCTCTGATGAAAAGCAGCAGACTGAAAAGACGCACAAAATGAAAGTGAAGAAAAGTCTGGCCATCCTTGTGATTTCTGTTTTGAGGAAACAAAATTACAAAAATAAACGCGAAACAAGGGAATGAGACTGCTTTGTTGCGTGTTTTTTTCTATTTTTTTAAAACAGAAAGCAAATGCGGTGTGCGGTTGAAATCGTAATGCGAATATTTGGTAATTTTGCCGTGGTTAACAACACAAAATTAAAAGTTTATGCGCAGATTTACTATCGTTTTGGCCGTTTTCGTTCTGCTGGCCACTTGTGCCCGGCTTTCTGCACAGGTGATTTGCTACTACGAAATGGCCGTTTCCACACACAATTACACTGCTTCACCCGCGTTAGTGAGCGTGCTCCCGCAGGACAAGTCAGCAGACTTTAACGGACTGGTGTTTGATGACAAGGGGGCACAGTCGACCGCACTTGATGGGAGTGGCTTCAACATTGGCTTCGATTTCAAGTACAACAACCAGATATTCACTCGCTTTGCCCTGGCCGCCAACGGTTATGTGGTGCTGGGCAAGGCCGAGGGCATCAGTTTCAGTGTGCCTTCAAGCTACAGCATTGACAACGTGCTGAGCAGTTACAGCAACGTGTTCGGCGTGGTGCTGGGCTGCGAACTGGGGCGGAGTGACAGCACCGAGGTAGGCTATGAGCTGGCCGGCGAGGCAGGAAACCGCGTGCTGACCATCGAGTATCGCAACCTTGACGTGGTCAGCTGGGGCAGTGTCACTGCAACGGTCACCGTGCAGTACCGCCTGTATGAGGCCACGGGCAACATTGATTTTGCGTTCAATCACTTTGCACCCAGCCCCGACAGCTATTTCCGCCCGCAGACCGTCAAAATAGGACTGGCCGGCAACCCGGGCGATGTGTTGCTCAAGGACGGCTACTTTGACGATGATGCCGTGTCGTCGAACGCCTATGGGGTTAGCTGGTCTTCATACAGTTATCCTGCCGACGGCCTCACCTATACCTGGTCGGCACCCAAGAGCTGCGAGACCCCGACGGCTCAGCCGTCAGGCCTTCAGCTGGAGAGCAGCAGCAACGCCGTGAAAGGCAGTTTCACGGCTCAGGCCGAAGGAGACCACTTCCTGGTGCTCATCGATCGGGCCGAGACACTTGGCCGTATGCCTGCCGATGGCACAACCTATGCCGCCGGAGACTCCATTGGCACGGCGCGCGTGATAGGCTATCTCACGGATGGCGCCTCTTTTGCCACCGCTTCCGACCTCTCTGGGGCCACAGCCTATCATGTCTATGTGATGGCGGCCAATTCATCGTGCCTGGGCGGACCCAAATATAATAAGGTGTCGCCGCTCACGGGCACTGTCTCTACGCAGCCCGAGGCCCCGGCAGAAATCACAGTGACTGCCGTTGACAGCACAGCCGTGCAGTTTGCCGTGCAGCCCAATTCTTCCAGCGACCCCGTTCTGGTGGCCATGACCGACAGGTATGCCGTGAGTGGCAGCGGGTCCACACTGAGCGACCCGCAGTTTGGCACGCCTGAGGGAGACTATGCCGTGGGTGACAGAATAGCAGGTGGCGGCACAGTGGTTTATAAAGGGCCGGCAAAAGACTTCAACACACTTGACGGCTTGAAGAAAAACACCGTCTGCCACCTCAAGGCCTGGACTGTCGGCAGCGATGGCCGCTACTCTACAACCGCCGCGGTGGCCAGCACGAGGACGGCCGCTACCATGCCATGGAATCCAGCCCTGGCAAGCTGCCCGTTGCAGGCCGCACCGGCCGGCTGGAGCTTTGGCGGCGGCAAGTGGGTGGTGGCCACGGATAATTCCTGGGGCTCCACCGACACCGCGCCTTATCTCGAGGCCACTGACGTGAAGTGTGACGGCGGTCAGGTGAGCGAGGCTTGGGCTGAACTGCCCGATGTCTACCTTGCCAGGACGGCCAACCGTCTGATTTTCGCGCTCCAGATGAACGAGTATGTGGGCTACACCAAGCAGCCCCTTGCGCTTGGCGACAGTGACGAGCTGCTGGTGCAGCTGACCACTGACGGCCAAAACTACACCACTGTGCAGACACTCGGCAAGGCCGATATGCCGGCGGCAGGCAGCGTGGATGACTACAAGAAGCATTATGTCACCTTCTACGAGGCCGCTGGCAGCAAGGTGCGTATGCGGCTGCTCTTACGCTTGCGCTCGGCCCACGAGTCGGTAACAATCCGTCTGCGCGACCTCGCGCTTGAGGAAAAAGGCTCGTGCGACTATCCCGTCAATGTCACTGTGCCCGACACTTCGATTGTCGGTGGCGAGGCCACCGTGGCCTGGCAGTCGCAGGGCGAGGAGGACGCCTGGGAGATTTGGTACAAGAAGAGTGGTGACACGTCATGGACAAAGACCGGTGCCGTGCGCACCAATCCCTATAAGCTCACCGGGCTCGACGGTCTGACCGGCTATGTTGCCCAGGTGCGGGCGCTCTGCTCAGAGACCGAGCACTCCAAGTGGTCGGAGAAGGTAACTTTCAAGAGCGGCCTGGCTGTTCCGTTCACCGAGGACTTCACTGCCGAGAAGGCCGAGCCTGCCGGCTGGAAAGCCAAGGCCGGCGAACTGGGCTCACCCTCCGTGCTGACCGATGGCGGCAACTGGAAGTTCAATGCCGGCTACTGGTCTGCCTCAGTCATTTACACCACCTACGACACCGATGGCAACGGATGGTACATCAGCCCTCTGTTCGACCTGGGTGACGGCAGTGCAAGCTACGATGCTTTCTTTGAAATCGAGAGCGGTTACTCGCGCGCTGAAAGCACGGCACTCTACCTGGTTGTGGCCAAAGACGGCAAAGACTTCTATGCCAATGACACCGTGATGGTGCTGAAAGACGATGCCGTGGCCACAGGAACCTACAAGGCTTCGCTCCTGGGCTATACCGGCAAGGTGCGTCTTGGCCTCCTGTTTGTCAACGAGGGTGGAAGCTACAGCAACCTGTCGCTGAAGAACGTCGGTGTGCAGTACGGCTTGCCCACAGCCATCAGTGCTCCGCTGTCCGACCTCTCGGTCACTGCTGAGGGCGGCCTGCTCAGGCTGGCTGGCGCAAGTGGCCTGACTGTGTGCAGTGTCCAGGTGTACGATGCAGCCGGACGGCTCTTGCAGCAGTCTGCGCCCGTTGTCCAGGGGCAGCCGCTGCGGCTGCCCCTGAGAGCCCGAGGCAATGTGATGGTGCGTGTCAACACCACCGAGGGCAGCAAGGTGCTGCATCTCAATGTCAGATAACCCTGCCACTTCCAGGGCTGGAGACGCTGCGGCATGCACAAGCGTTTCCTGCCCTGGAAGGCTTCCGGCCTGCTTGTACATCTGCTTGCAGACAGACATATATAAACATTTGAAAACCTGTTTTAAAGATTATGAAGAAGAGATTTACGCTGATTCTTATGGCAGCCATGTGTCTGCCCACGGCGACATTCGCCGACTTTGTGGTCAACAACATCAAGTATGCGCCCATCAGTGACACCGAGGTTCGGGTGACAGGGGGAACCATCAGCGGGTCCTCACTTGTAATCCCGGAGACCGTGTATGATGAGGATGAAGACCTTGACTACACGGTGACCGAAATTGGCGACAACGCCTTTGCCCTGTTTGGCGCCGACGGTGCGCGAATCACGGGGAATGTCACTCTCCCCAAGACTGTCCGCCGCATCGGCGCCGGCGCGTTCAACTACCAGAGTTTCACTGCCATCAACCTGCCTGAGGGGCTTACCTATATCGGAGAGAAAGCGTTTGAGGTGAACCGCAACCTGCATACCGTTGTGATGCCGTCAACGCTGAAGGAGATTGGCACCGAGGCCTTCTCGCGCTCAGGGTTGTCCTATGTCTATATGCTGGGCGACACCCCCTGCACGCTGGGTGACGACATTTTCCTTGATGTGTCGGGCGAGGACGAGAACTTGAAGTCAGTGGGCTTCCATATCGTTGTCAAGGCCTCGAGACTTGCCGACTACACTTCGGCATGGAACTGCTACGCCGATGCGCTCACCGACAAGGTGCCTCTGACCACCTCGGGCGAGCTCCCGGTGTATGCGCCTTTCAGCGCCAAGCCCTCAACGGGCGTCACCACCTATTGCAGTCCGATGGCTCTCGACCTTTCCGCAGCCGAAGGCCTCACAGTCTACTATGTCGAAGCCGTTGCCGGCAACACCGTCAAGGCAGTGTCGCTGCCAGGCTCTGTGCTGCCTGCCGGCGAGGGCGTGATTCTCAACGGCGAGAAAGACAAGACCTATTACGCGCGGATTGCCGACGACCAGACGGCACAGCTCGGCGTGAGCAACTGTCTCAAGGGAACGCTGGCACGCATGTCGCTTGCTGCGACTGATGGCGACAGCAAAAACTACGTGCTCTGCGACACCGACTTCACCCTGTTCAGTGACGCTGACCCGTGGCGCCGCTACATCCGCCAGAACACAGCTTACCTGCCAGTTAGGGCCGACCTGGCGCCGGCCGACACGCTGGCGCTCACACTCAACGGCGTGGCTACGGCTGTCAAGCGTGTGAACACTTTCAGATGCGAGGCCCGCGAACTTTACCACACGCTGGATGGCCGCGCAGCAGCCACCCCCAGTCACGGCATCTTCATCTGCAAGAACCGCAAGGTGGTGGCGCGCTGACCGCATACAGGCAGAGGGCGCACGAATGTGATTGAGACCGTATGAACGTAACTATATAGTCAAAAGATGAATAAGGTAAAAACACTATTTGCCATTGCGCTGATGTGCTGTCCGGTGTGCCTGTTGGCACAGACGGCCCGCGGACAGCGCGGTGACATTCTTACAGCCAGGCCGGCCGGTGCCAAGGCACTCGCAGACACGCCGCGCCGCAACTGGCTATCCACACGTATGAAGGGTAACAACGCGCCGGCACTCACCGGCCGGCTGGGACGCAAGAGACCTGCGTCCCGCCGGCCGCAGCTGCTGGCCACCACAGGCGATGGCACCGAGTTGTGGGGCAGCATTGTGTATGCAGACTCCTGGAACGAAGCCTATTGGAAAGGCGAATACGTGCCTTTCGGCTACTATGCCTTCAAGGCCAGTGCCGACAGCCGCTTTGAAGACCTGGCCCTCGATGAGGCCATGCAGGCCGATGGCGGCGCTGTGATTCTCAATGACACGCTCCACTTGGTGCATGATGTCTATGGGTACGGCTCCCACTGGGTGGTCTATTCGGCATACGACACCAAGAGCTGGACACTTGTTGACCAAAAGGCCACGGGCGACTTTGGCCTCTCGGCCTTCGACCTGGCCCTCGACCCTGTCAGCGGACTGGTGTATGGCGAGTTCAGCAGTACCGACAGCGGGATGGCAGGCTTCGGAACCATTGACTTCAGCACGCTTGAAAAGGAGGTTATACCCATGGATACCACTTTCGTGGGGCTGGCATTTAACAGCAAGGGTGTGCTCTATGGCATCAACATCGATGGCAACCTTTACACCATTGACAAGCTCACCGGCGCCTACTCCCTGGTTGGCGCCACAGGGCTGAAGCCTTCCGCTTACCGCCAGAGCGCCACATTCGACTTGTCGACCGACAAGCTCTATTTCACCACACAGACAACAGACAACACCTCGGGACTGTATCAGATAGACACCGCCACAGGAAAGGCGTCGCTCATCAAGATGTTTGACGACAACCAGGAGGTGTGCGGCCTGATGGTGCCCCAGCGGGGTGTCACGGCCGGCTCGCCGGCCATGGCCACCGGTCTGGGACTGACTTTCAGCGAGGGCGAGCTTTCCGGCAAGGTGGTGTTCACCGCACCGACCAAGACCATGGGCGGAGCCAGCCTTGATGGCGCGCTCACTTACTATGTGGTGGCCAACGGCGACACGCTCGCTTCGGGCGTGACACAGCCCGGAGCGGCTAATAGCGTTGGCGTGACTGTGGCCAAGGCTGGTGCCTACCGCTTTGATGTGCTTGTGCGCAATGCTGCAGGCATGAGCCAGCCCTGCCGCGGCAAACTGCCCTGGGTAGGCTTTGACAACCCGGTGCTGACGGTCAGCCGGTTTGCCATTGACCGCGATACGCGCCGCGCCTCACTTTCCTGGAGCGTGCAGGGCGCAGGCACCCACACCGGCTACATTGACCATCAGAACATCACTTACAAGGTTATCCGCTACCCGGGCGCTGTGGCTGTGAGCCAGGGCACCCGCGAGAGCACTTTCGAGGAGGTGTTGCCAGAGGGCGAAATCTCGCTCTACTCCTATGGGGTGATAGCCGACAATCATGGTATGGCGAGCGAACAGGCTGTCACAGCGGAACTGGCATGTGGCTCATACCGCAGCCTGCCCTATATGGAGACCTTTGGCTCTGAGGGCACCGTTGGCCAGCTCTTCACTGTGCTGGATGGCAACAAGGACAACAACACATGGGTTTGGGACAGCGAGAACGGCGGAAAGGCCGTCTACAACAGCGGTAACACCGGTGTGTATGGCGACGACTGGCTGTTCACTCCGTTGCTGAAGATGGAGCCGGGGCGCACTTACAACCTCTCGTTTGTGGCCAGTGGCAAGGACGGCAACCGCATCCAGGTGAAGTTCGGCCAGGGCGCAGACCCCACAGACCGTAACCAGTACAAGGTGGTGGTGAAGACTACCGAACTGCACAATGCCACCGACACGGTCATCAACAAGGAGGTCGAGGTGGCCGAGGCTGGCTATTACAAGTTTGCCTTCCATGCCGTGAGCGGCCCGAACAAGGGTAAGCTTTATCTGGACAATGTGCGGATTGAACAACGCTCGGTGAAAGGCGCGCCCGGGAAAGTGTCCGGACTGGCCGTCACCCCGGCGCCCAAGGCCGGGCTGGCCGGTGCGGTGAGGTTCACCATGCCCACCGTCACGAACGACGGGCGGCCGCTGACGACGGACAGCCGTGTTGAGGTGCGCCGCAACACAGCAGTTATCAAACAGCTGGACGACCTCGCTCCCGGACAGCAGATTGTCTTTCTTGACGATGCGCCCGACAACGGCTTCAACACCTATACGGTTGTTCCGTTCAACGGACTGGGCGAGGGCGACCGCGACTCCGTGACCGTGTTCATCGGTCAGGACCAGCCCTGCAGCGTGAAGAACCTGCGGCTTACCGACAACCTTGACGGCACGGCCACGCTGGCTTGGAACGCTCCAGACACACTGGGCGTGAATGGCGGCTATGTGGACAGCGCGCGGGTGAGCTACAAGGTCTATTATGGCAACTACACACAGTTCTTCCCCGACACTGTGCTGGTGGGAAAGACCGAACTGGAGATACCCATCCGTGTTGAGGGGATGCAGAGCAACCTCTATTATAATGTGCAGGCCGCAACGGCGACCGGTGAGAGCGGTCTTGTGGAGTCGAACCTTGTCGTTGAGGGAGAGCCTTATGCACTGCCTTTCGCCGAGTCGTTCCCCAGCGGCAACTATGAAACACTGTGGTGGAGAGACCATGCCACCTCTGACAATTCGTTCCGCTTCAACCTTGGGGTGTCATCGGACAACGACAACGGCTCCATTTACTGGTACCCGGCAAGCGGCACCTACGAAGGTGAGGTGTGCACCGGAAAAATCAGCCTCAGCGGTGCCAAGCACCCGCAACTCAGCTTCGACTACTTTGTGGTGCCGAAGTTTGACGGCCAGTGGCAGGTGAGTGTGCTGGAGAATGGCGTGCGTGAGCACACGGTGTGGACGCTCGACTTCAGCACTGTGGACAGCTATGACCATTGGGAGAAAGCCAATGTCGACCTGTCGGCATTCAGAGCCTCTGAGTTTGTCATTGTCAGGTTCAAGGCCACGAGCCACCAGACTGACAACCACGGTATGTTCCTTGACAATGTGGAGGTGAGGGATGTCAACGGCCACGACCTGGCTGTGAGCATGACCGCACCAAAGACTTTGCGCAAGGGCAAGGCCAACAACGTTGTGGTGAGTGTGGCCAACAAGGGCAAGTTCGCCGAACAGTCGGCGGACGTTGTGCTCCGCGACGGTGGCCGCGAGGTGGCCCGCACCGGCTGCGGACTGCTGGACGTGTCGGCCGACTCTGCCTATGTCTTTGCCTATGTGCCGGCAGTCACAGCCGGGACAACGGCAGACTTGACGGCCGCTGTCGAGCTGGCCGATGACGAGAACATGGCCGACAACACCGACGAGGCCACCCTCCGTCTGGCCGACAACAACTTTGCGCAGCCTGTCTCGCTCACTGCGAAACGTACAGACGGTGGCCATGTGCAACTGACTTGGAGCGCACCGGCCACGCTTGACAATGTTGTGACCGATGACATGGAAGACTATGCCTCTTGGACAGTTGGACACATTGGCGACTGGAGTGTGTTTGATGGCGACGGAAAGCAGTCGTACGGCATCGGGAGTACCTATTTCCCCCATACAGGCGACCCCTATGCCTTCATCGTGTTCAACCCCGGTGAGCTGGGGCTTGATGTCAACGCCCAGGCCTATTCTAACCTGAAGCCCAGCTCGGGCGAGCAGTGCCTCGTCTGCTTTGACGCTGTAGCCTCAAAGAGCAACGACTGGCTCGTCTCGCCAGTTCTGTCGGGCAAGGCTCAGACAGTGAGTTTCTTTGCCAAGAACATTGGCACTGCCTCGGGCAACTTTGTCGAGAAGTTCAATGTTCTTTATTCGGCCGGCGGTAAGGAGATGTCTGACTTCAAACTGCTGACAGCCGCGCCCGTGAGTGCTACCGATGTGTGGACACAGTATGCTTTCGACCTCCCTGATGGGGCGGCGCGCTTCGCCTTGCAGGTGGTTTCCGAAGACCAGTTTGCCTTGATGGTTGACGATGTGTGCTACGAGGGCCAGCAGCTCAGGCTGAGGGGTTACAACGTGTACCGTGACAATGTGCTGGTGGCCACCGTGCCCGGCACATCGCTCAGCTATACAGATGCCGCTGTGGCCGCTGGTGCCGGCGCAGTGTATGCAGTGACCGCCGTTTACACCGCCGGTGAGTCGCGGCTCTCCGAGCCGGCTCCTGTCTCGACGGGCATCACCTCTGTGACTGCTGATGGCGCAGAAGCCAGGCTGTCTTATCGTGTGGACGGCGCTCTGGCCAGGCTGAACAGAGGGCTGCTGGTTGAGAAACTCCAGAGCGGGCATACGCGCAAGGTGGTAAGAAAATGATATCTTCGCCCGGCGCATACACACAGGTGTATGCACTGGGAGGTGGCTGAAATGCAGTCAGGGCAGGGCGCATTGGCACCCTGCCCTGACTGCTCCCGGCGCGCTGGCACTGGCTATACGTTCTGTCGTGCCATCTTGAAGTCCCCTCGGCAATATGCATCGCACGGCACGTCGACATATCCGCCCTTGCTGCTGACGAATGTCATGAGCTTGCGGAACATGAAATTCTTGTTGAGCAGAGACGGATTGCCAATGAGGACAAGGTTGAGACGCGCCCGTGTCATAGCCACATTGAGCTTGCGGTCAATAAGTATGCCGTCTTCCTCGAACACATTGTTGGTCAAAAAGTTGAGCTGATAGGTGTGCTGAACCGTGAAGCCGTAGATGATGTAGTCGCGCTGGCTGCCCTGGTAACGCTCCACTGTGTCTATCGTGATGTTGTGCAGCAGACTGATGCCAAAGGTGTCAATGGCATTGCGCACGGCCGAAATCTGGTTGCGGTAGGGCACAATGACCCCAACCGTGCGGTCTTTGTCAAAGTTCTGTGACGTGAGGTGGTATATCTGGCACACCGTAGCGGCAATCATCCTGGCTTCCACTTCGTTGGTCTTGTCCGACAGCGTGCCCTGCGGAGTCTCTGAGGCCACGAATGCGATGCGGTGCGAGGCGAGCATCCTGGCGATGCCGTTGCCCGACCTGACCTCCGGGGCTGGCAGCTGCTGGTGTTCCAGCGGTACGATGCCAAGCCTGTTGCCATAGAAAGTGTGACTGGCGAACTCGGCAATGTCCCTGTGCATGCGGCCCTGCTTGGTGAGCGTATAGACAAAGCGCGCATCGTAGCCGCTGCCGGTCTTGAACTGTCGCAGCAGCCGTTCGAACAGGGAGTCGCGGCAGTCGGTGAGGTGTATGCTGCGCAGGATGGGCTCGGCGACAGCAGACTCGTCTTGCGTTTGCATGACAATGGCTGGCAGCTGTTTGTGGTCGCCAATCAGCACAAAGCGGCCGATGGCCTCCGCCCCCTTGTCGTGGGCGCTCAGCAGTGCGGCAAGGTGTGGCTCGAGTATCTGGGAAGCCTCGTCGACAATGGCCAGGCTGAACTGCTTGACGCAGAAGAGCGACAGACTGCTGTTCAGGGCTGCTGTGGTGCCGCAGAACACGCGGGTGCGCTGTATCAGCTCTCTGGTCTCGCTGCTTCCGCATGCCTGGGTTCTCGTGCTGAGCAGATGGCTGCGGTATTCCTTGGAACAGGAAAGTTCAGACCCTATGCGGATGAAGTCGAATGTGGGGTCTTGTACTGTCATCTCCACCAGCTTGCTGCAAATTTCGTCGACAGCCCTGTTGGTGAACGACAGCAGGAGCACGGACGTGTTCTCCTCTGACAGCTCCTCTTTCAGCAGGTTGACAAGTCCGTAGGATGTCTTGCCCGTTCCGGGTGGGCCGATGACGAGAAACAGGTCCCGGGCTTGCTTGGCCCGGGTGACGAGCGTGTTGAACGGCCCGTAGTCGCCCTTGAGGGTGCGTGAGGTGTCGACAGCTGGCTCTCGCTGCATGAGCACAAGGTCACGTCTGCGCTGCGGCGCTGAGAGGAAGCTGTGCATGGCACTGTAAAGGCTGTTGGTGGACGACTCGTACATGTCGTGCTCGACAGCCCACCAAGTATCCTTGAATCTTTCGAACACCCGCGGACCGGCCTGGCTGTCGCGCAGCCGCAGTTTGACACAGTGCTCCCGGATGTCCTCGATGCAGCCTCTGAACACCATCTGTGCGCAGGCGTTGGGCACATCACCTTTTTTGTATGGATAGAGGATCACAATGTCTCCGATGCGGAAGTTGGCTGCCTCGGCCGCCCCCTTGTCACCGAAGTCCAGTGTGACGGCGGTTACCCGCCCTCCTTCGGAGGCATGGCCGTAGTCCGCGATGGTCAGCATGTCGTAGATGTTGCCGGCCGCTTTCTTTTCGTCCAGGGTGTCGTGCCATGTCGAAGCGAAGCCGGAATTGTCCTTGACCCTGTTGCCTACCTTTGCCAGGAGCTGCTCGTTTTCAATGAAGCGCATGAACCTCAGATAGTATGCCAGCTCCAGTTCAGACGCTTTCCTCACCGGCTCCAGCAGCCGCTCAAGTTGCGGGCGGGTGTACGTCTCCCACAGCCGGTCTCCCACACCCTTTTTGTTGAGTTTCTCCGGGGTCAGGGTCTTGATGAAATCCAGGCCTTCCTTGGCGTACAGCACCTCTGTCCAGGCTATCAGGTTGCGCATCTTGACAGCTCGCAGAAGGAGGCCTGTGTTGGGCGACATGCCTATCAGGCCGTTGGGATATTTGGAGTAGAGCAGCATGACGTGTGACAGCTGCATGGCATACAGGTTGAAGTCATACTGGTAGAGGGCGCGGTAGAGGAGGGCTTGCACCATGTGCGGCTCCCGTGGCTTGGGGGTGCCGGGGTCTTTGCCGGGCGGAAAGGCCCCCTTGCCCGACTTTTGCTCAATGATGGTGGCTTCGCTGCAGATGCCTTTCCTGTCTTCCTTTTCAAACAAAAAGTCGAAGCGCCCCTGGAGGCCCAGCACCTCGCTAAAGAAGGACGGCTCGAGCATCACCTGCCGGCTGTCGTAGCCGGCAATGGCTTCGGGCAGGTTCTGGCCGATGAGCTGGCTGATGTTGCGCTTCTGGAGCTTGGCCTCTTCCTTGAACTGGAGTAGGTCCGGACTTGCCCCGGGGCACGACAGCAGGTCTGGCATATTGGCGGAGATGAACGAAGCGAACGTTTTTTCAAAGTCGCCGCCTCCGCAGACCTCATCGCTGAGCAGCATTCCGGCAAGGTTACCCATGTGGATGCTCAGCGAGTTGGGCCGGGGCTTCAGCTTGTTGACCAGGTTGACAAACGGAGACTCTGCATAGCTCTCGAAGCAGTTGGCTATGGTGGTGACATTTACAAGGTAGTCTGGCTCGAGGATAATCAGTTCGGGCAGACACACTTCTCCGCGCTCGTCCTTGCGGATGCGGACAAGTCCGAGCTGCGCCCCGGTCCACAGCACCTGGCTCAGATAGTCCCAGCTGAAACTGCCATCGCGGGTGAGTATCTTGTTTTCCGTGCCGTAGCTTATCTTCAGGGTGGTGCCGTTCACTTCCTCCGTTGCCCAGATGTACCTGTCGTCCCACCGCTCCACGATGGCGCGCACGGCCCTCTCGTCAAACGCGCCCCATGTGCGCACCCTGTCGGCAATGGGGAAGTGAGCCTCCAGGCAGGCCGGTATTTTCTCCCTGCCGCAGAGATGGTAGACAAGTAGGGTCACCGCTTTCAGATTGTGTGGGAAGAGCCGTGCCAGGTCACTGGCCGTGAGTGTGCCGTTCTTGTTGTGTTCCGAAAACAGGTCTTTGCGTGACTGGTGGATGAGACTGGCCACCCGGTAGGGCACGCGGAACTCCTTGATGCAGTAGTCTAACTTTGCGAAAAGCCCAGAAAAGGCTATCCTGCTGTCCCGGATGCTTTGCTCGACAACCCGCTTGAACACGCTCCTCAGCATCTCGTACCTGAGATGGATGTCTGTCCTTTCAGTACAGGCACGCTCCAGCTGGGCATAGAATGCTGTTGCCGGTTCGATAATGACAGACTTGCCCATACTGCCGCCGGCATGCCCTGTGCCGTTGGCTTTTCTGTTGGTGTACACTTGAAACTTCATGACTTCTTCTCATACCTCCGCTCCTGTGTGGGGCGCGGTGTTTCGCAACTGCAAAAGTAAGACATATCTCGCAGATTAACGAATCTACACAGTCTAATCCCAGCCCTTTTGCCGGCAAAAGCCATGCAAAGTCTTGGCGTTACAAATATTTACTTGTACATTTGCACCTACTTACAACCAAACCACCTGACCAGTATGAATATAGTGTCCGTGCGCGAATACTGTCTCGCTCTGCCCCTTGTCACCGAGGACTTGCCTTTTGATGAGGCATCGCTGTTGTTTAGCGGACTGGGCAAGGTATTCGCCTGTGTTGACATGGAACATCCCGAATGGGTGGCCATGAAGTGTGATGCCGGTCGCGCCCAGCTGTTGCGCGACTGCCACCCGGTGGTAGAGCCAGCCTGGCACTGGAACAAGAAATGCTGGAACCTGGTGCTTCTCAACGGCTCGCTGTCCGATGACACCGTCCGCCATCTGCTGCGCCACGCATACAGTGAGGTGGCCGGAAAGCTGAAAAAGTCGGAGCGGCTGGCGCATCCCGAGATAACGAAAGAGGAGTGACCGTGAAGAGAGTGGGCGGACGGCCGCCCACAGTTCTTTAAAAGGTGAATTATGTCTATCATTGACCACATTTTCAAAAAGCGACAGGAAAACCTTGGACTGTTGTCTTCTGCCGGCAGAAAAACGGCAGGGAACGCGTGGAATGTCTCAAGGTTTGCTTTTGTTGATGCAGAGGTGGGGCTGCGCGACCACAAGGTTCATGATATAGGAGCGGTGCGCTATGATGGTGCCATCTTCCACCAAGCCTCCAAACAAGGGCTGGTGGCATTCTTGAAAAACGGAAAGGTTGATTTCGTTTGTGGGCACAATATTGTACACCATGATGCCAAATATTTGTTTGATGGTTCTGCTCTGTCTGGT
>CALBLK010000077.1 GCA_937895845.1 uncultured Prevotella sp.
AAAAATAGCACAGCCCACTCCTGTCGGCTCATTTTACCCAAATCAGTCATCGGACTTCGTCCCGGGTTGCTGTTAGTTTTGGACAGCTTGCAACGGCAGTGCTGAAGCCGTAGCCCGCTATGGCTAGACACTGACTGCAGCAAGATACCAGAAGAAACAGAGACAAAGGGCGGAAAGGATGAAACGAGAGCAAGACACCTTTCAACGCTATTTAAGCCCTATTTGGGGCTTGATGATTTGGCATGTACCAACAACTGAATAGTTACGGGGCAAAAACATTTTCTTAAAAAACACAAAAAGCGGGTACAATAAGAGAATAATTTTAGTAACTTTGCAACGATTTTGCAAAGTTTTTTTATTCGTTTGATTATCAGGAATTTATAAACGGAAGTTTGTTAAGATGAGACAACTGAAGATAACAAAGAGTATTACAAACCGGTCAAGTGAGGCACTGGACAAGTATCTTGTGGAGATAGGACGTGCGCCGCTCATTTCCATTGACGAGGAGATTGAACTGGCCCAGAAAATCCGCAAAGGTGGTCCGGAGGGCGAGCGCGCCAAGGACAAACTGGTGACAGCCAACCTTAGGTTTGTTGTGTCGGTGGCCAAACAGTACCAGCACCAGGGACTAACACTGACCGACTTGATAGACGAGGGCAACATCGGGCTGATCAAGGCGGCTCAGAAGTTTGACGAGACACGCGGTTTCAAATTTATCTCGTATGCTGTATGGTGGATTCGCCAAAGCATTTTGCAGGCCATCGCCGAGCAGAGCCGTATCGTCAGACTGCCACTGAACCAGGTTGGCTCACTCAATAAAATCAACCACGAAATCAACAAGTTCGAGCAGGAGAACCAACGGCATCCTTCGGTGTCCGAGCTCAGTGAGGCAACCAACCTTGACGAGGAAAAGATTGGGCAGAGCCTGATGGCCGATGGGCACCATGTGTCTATTGACGCACCTTTCCAGGACGGAGAGGACAACTGTATGCTTGACGTGATGGCAAGTGGTGATGACAGCCGAACAGACCGTCAAGTGGACCACGAATCGATGGCACAGGAACTCAACTCTGTGCTGAGCAAGGTGCTGAAAGACCGCGAGATAACCATCATCCGCGAATGTTTTGGTATAGGGTGCCACGAGAAAGGATTGGAAGAAATAGGCGACCAACTTGGTCTCACTCGTGAACGTGTAAGGCAAATTAGGGAGAAGAGCATCGCCAAACTGCGCGACAGCGGCAACGCCAAAATTCTGATGAAATACCTTGGATAATAGAAGAGAAATACAACTCCCCTGACAAGCCCCGGCGGCTGACATGGGAGCACGGACAGTGCAAACCGAAACACAATGACCATCGTCAAGAAAACTTGCACCTCACTGTCGGGGCTGATGGCTAAGAGTGACACGTTGCGGTTTGCACTGTTTTTCTTGTTCTGTGCAGTTACACTTTCCTCCCGTTCCCAGACTGCCACACTGGCAGACAAGGTGTTCGGTTACGCTATGGCATACGCCACCCCCATCTGCAACGAAGAGCGCAACCTCTACTTCAAGTACGATTTCCGCACAGCCAGACGTAACCCCGCTCTAATGCTCGTGCCCACCATGTATGCCATCGCACGTGGCAAGCGCAACTATACGGGTGAAACTTACGGGCGCATCAAGTTTACAGATGTGGGAGACTATCTGCTAAAAAGCCAAGTGACAGTTGGAACAATTCGTAACCACCGCAAGATTATGCCCATTATGGTGCAGTATATCACCCCCGACCTCTATGGCAATACACTGATTGGGAATTTTCTGCTTTCGCCATTCAGCCGGGACAACCGCAAATTTTACACTTACAAGGTGAAGGCAGACCAGGGCAGGACTGCCACACTTGATTTTTCCCCACGGACAGACAACACACAGTTGGTCAGGGGTGACGCAAAGGTTGACAAGGCAAGCGGAAAGATTCTATCCGCCAGGATTTCAGGTAACTACGACATGGTAGACTTCCGTCTCACGGTGGAAATGGACAGCAACTCCAACAGCGTGCTGCCAAACCGTAGCGAGGTGCTCTCGACATTCCGCTTTATCGGTAACAGAATTGACTCCAAGTTGGTAGCCGTGTTCAACTGCGGCAAACACCTTGCCGACTCCATGGCCAATATTGACAGCATGGCCATGATGGACAGGCTGAGGCCGGAGCCCCTAACAACTGTCGAGCGTGCCGTTTACAGCCAGAAAGTTCGCGACGACTCGCTTCGGAAAGCCGACACGAACATCCAAGGAAACTCCATAGTAGACAAAGCCTGGGACATTGTTGGCGACCACTTGCTGTCAAGTAAGTCTGTCCGTTCTGACAATGCCTACATTAGGTTGTCCCCTCTGATGAACCCTCTCTACTTCAGTTACAGCCAGAAGCGCGGCCTGTCCTACAAGCTTACCGCTGGGGCTTACTACAAAATCTCGTCACAGAGGGGGCTGAGCCTCACTCCCAAGCTTGGCTACAACTTCAAGCAAGGCCAGTTTTTTTTCACTGCTCCGCTCCGTTATACGTTCAGTGAGCACCAAGGAGGTTGGATTGAGGCCACATTGGCCAATGGCAACCGTATCACCAACTCCAGTGTGATTGAAAAGGTTAAGAGCGAGCGGATGGACACCATCAATTTCTCAAACCTTAACCTTGACTATTTCCGCGATACCATGTACGGCCTGTCTGTCAACTATCAAATAGGCAGCCACTGGACAGCCAATGCCGGCAGCATATTCCACCGCCGCATAGCAGTTAACCGACAGGCCATGAAGCAGTTGGGCAAGCCAAGCGTCTACCGCAGTTGTGCTCCGTTTGTCACACTCACATACTGTCCATCACCCAGCTTGCCAGTGCTAACGGCCAGCTACGAGCGAGCCATTCCCCACCTGTTAATGTCTGACACCCGGTATGAGCGATTTGAATTCGACGCCTCCTACAAGAAGCGTCTGCGGCAACTGAGGCAATACAGCGTGAGGGTTGGCGGCGGCTTTTACACAGACAAGTCAACCGACTTCTTTGTTGATTACGACAACTTTCACGAGGACTATCTTCCAGATGGTTGGGACGATGACTGGACCGGACATTTCCAACTGCTAAACAGCGACTGGTATAACGCTTCGAAATATTACGTGAGAGCCAATGCCACATATGAGTCTCCCATGTTTCTGCTCACACAGATGCCATGGGTGGGGCGGCTGGTTGAAACGGAACGCATCTATGCCAGCGTGCTACAGATAGAGCACATCTCAACACCGTATGTGGAGCTTGGCTATGGCTTCACAAACAGGTATTTCTCCATCGGTCTGTTTTCCAACTTTGTCAACCGTAAGTTCCATGAGTTTGGAAGTAAGTTTACCTTCGAACTGTTCAGAAGATGGTAATCACGGACGTCCTGTCCATACGTGAGCCGCCGCAATTTGGTTATACACAACAACAAATTTTGCACAATGGGAAAAAAACATGCGCCCCTGACCGTCTATAAGGCAAGTGCCGGCAGCGGAAAGACCTTCAGGCTGGCGGTAGAATACATCAAGCTATTGGTTGATAACCCCCACAACTACCGCACCATACTGGCCGTGACCTTTACTAACAAAGCCACAGAGGAAATGAAGATGCGTATTCTCGGACAACTTTATGGCATCTGGAAAGAATTGAGCGACTCGGATGCCTATCTCCATATAGTGTCGTGCGAGACAGGGCTTCCCACACAGGTGGTGCGCGAAAGGGCAGGCGTTGCGCTTAGACTGCTACTCCACCATTACAGCTATTTTCGCATAGAAACCATTGATTCGTTCTTTCAAACGGTGCTCCGCAACCTGGCTCGCGAACTTGACCTGCCGCCCAATTTCAATGTGGCACTCAACGACAAGCAGGTAATGGAGTTGGCTGTCGACCGGCTGATTGACGAGCTTGAACCTGGTGACGAGATGCTTGGCTGGATGATGAACTGCATCAACCAGAGCATCAGCGAGGACAAGTCGTGGAACGTCATTCGGACGGTGAAAGAGTTTGGCCAAACCATTTTCAAGGATTTCTACAAGCTTAACAGGGACAGGCTGAACGCCTTGTTAATGCGCAAAGGCTTTTATGAGGAGTACGTGAAGTCGCTGCGACGCG
Source organism: uncultured Prevotella sp. (assembly GCA_937895845.1). GTDB lineage: Bacteria > Bacteroidota > Bacteroidia > Bacteroidales > Bacteroidaceae > Prevotella. The sequence goes on from CALBLK010000077.1 coordinate 4,134, forward strand.
AATGTGATGAGGCACAACACACAATGGGTAATCTGGCCCGGAAGTTTTTCACGGCTATTGAGCGCGAGGGACTTACCATCAACGACTTCGCCTACCGGCGTTCTGGGGTATGCTCCATTTTTCTGAAGCTGCAGGAGGGCGACTTCAGCGAGTCCATTGTAGGCAAGCGCGTCCTTGACTGTATGGACGATGCCGGAAAATGGGTGCCAAAGACCTGCACTCGGCGCGCGACAATGATACAGGTTGTAAACGAACACCTACTGCCACTGCTCACCCAGGCCGTGGAATTGCGCCCATCCCAGTGGCGCCGCTACCAGTCAGCAAAGCTCACTCTGAGACATCTTGGTCTGCTGAGGCTGCTTGAACGTATTGACCGCAAGGTGAGCAAACTTAACGAGGAAGCCAACCGATTCATGCTCAGTGACACCCAAACCCTGCTCCACTCTATCATGCAGGGCAGTGACTCGCCGTTCATATTTGAGAAAATCGGCACTCGTCTTGAACACATCATGATTGACGAGTTCCAGGACACGAGCACCGTCCAGTGGGGCAACTTTAAGGTGTTACTCAAGGAGTGCATGAGTCACGAGCAGCCGCACAACCTGATTGTTGGCGATGTGAAGCAGAGCATCTACCGCTGGCGGTCGGGCGACTGGCGGTTGCTCAATGACATTGACGCAACCTTCGGAACAAGATGGAACATTGACATAAGAGACCTCACTGTGAACTTCCGCTCAAGCCAGAAAGTGGTGACCTTTAACAACCATCTGTTCTCCAGGCTGGCCACGCTGGAGCGCGAGACCTTGGAGGATAGTGACCCTGCAGGTGCCGCACAGCTGGCTAAAGCCTATGCCGATGTGTGCCAGTCCATTCCAAAAGGAAGGCCTGACGGGGGGTATGTAGAAGTGCGGCTGCTGCCCCGCCGCGACTACGAGACACAAACATTTGAATGTGTAGTGCAAACTGTTAGCCAGCTTGTTGGGCAAGGCGTGCGTGCCAGTGACATAGCCATACTGGTACGTTCAAACAAGCACATTCCACTAATAGCCAACATCCTTGAAACCATGATTCCGCAACTGAAGGTAGTGTCCGACGAGGCTTTCAGACTTGATGCCTCGCTTGCAGTCAACATTCTGGTGACAGCCATGCGGTTGCTGGCCCATCCCGATGACCCGCTAGCACATACCGACTTGGTAAAAGCCTACAGATATGGTGTCGTTGGCGACACCCGGCCCCTTGACACCCTGTTAGCCCAGTGGAATCTGGCTGCAAAAAAAGGGCTCCTTCCTGAAACTTTCGAAGAGAATGCCAAGCGACTGAGAGAGCTGCCACTGCCCGATCTGTCTGAGGCGCTTTTTGCCATGTTTGAACTTGAACGCCTCCATAGCGAATGCGCCTATGTGTCCGCCTTTCATGATTGTCTGTCACAATTCATAGACAACAACGTATCTGCCAAAATTGACGATTTCATCGCAGAATGGGAGAATACCTATGCCTCAAAGACCATCCAGAGTGACGAGCAGGACGGTGTGAGGATTCTCTCCATCCACAAGAGCAAGGGATTGGAATTCGACCATGTGATTGTTCCATTCTGCGACTGGCAGCTTGAACGTACAAAAGGGAATGTTATCTGGTGCAGCCCCCATGAACAGCCTTTCAGTGCCCTGCCCCTTGTTCCTGTTAACTATGGGCTGGCTGCCATGCAAGGCACAGTCTACGAGCAGGACTACCGGCAAGAGCACTTGCAAAATGTCGTTGACAACTTGAATCTTCTATACGTGGCACTGACTCGCGCAGGAAAACACCTTTATGTATTTGGCAAACGCGATGCAACCAACTCCCGGTCGACCGCGCTGCAAAAGGTGCTGGCACAAGTAGCAGGAGAGGTTGGTGCGTCAATTTCAGGCGAGCACGAAAAAGAGGAGGAATTGGTGCTCACGTATGGCAATAAAGAGACTGTTGAGACAGAGGGCGACAAGAATGTCGCACATTCCAACAATGTGTTTTTACAGAAGTATGAGCCAGTCCCCGTCGGCATTGAGATATGCAAGAACAAGACGGAATACAAACAGAGTAATAAGTGTAAAGCATTTGTTGAACATGATGATGACAGTGAACAGAATAACAGTTATATAACTATTGGTTCTTTGCTGCACAACCTGTTCGCTTGCATCCCGAAAGCGACAGACCTTGACTGCGCAATACGACAAGCTGTACGAGATGGCCTGCTTGATGGTGGACCAATGTCTGCAGAACGAATCAAAAAAATGTTTGAATGCAACCTGCACAATCCCCAAGTGGCCGAGTGGTTTGACGGCAGCTGGCAGTTACACAACGAATGTTCCATCATCACGACTGATGACAAAACAGGCGAAGTTTGCGAGCGCAGACCAGACCGCGTAATGACCAAGGATGGGCAAACGGTAGTCGTTGACTTTAAGTTCGGACAACAACGAGACGAGCACCGTCTGCAAGTTGCCGAATACATACAGCTACTCAGACAGATGGGTTCCTGTAGCGTGAGCGGCTATCTGTGGTATGTGTACGAACAGCGTGTGATCGAAGTGACAGAATTGCACCCTTAATGTAATGTCGGAATGGGATAAAAAGAACTGTTGGAAGTAAAGACAATGAGAGAATGAAAGATTTTTTGCAATATGTAGCTGAGGATATGGTGGCCAAACTTGGGCATGACCTGTCACGAGTAGCGGTAGTGTTCCCCAACAAGCGCGCCAGCCTGTTTTTCAATGAATACTTGGCCAAGGCCGTCGGGCGGCCACTGTGGAGCCCGACCTATATCACTATTAGCGAACTGTTCAGAAAGCATGCCAGGTTGGAGGTGGCAGACAGCATTAAACTGGTAGCAGAACTCCACCGCACCTTTGCCGAATGTACAGGATCGAGCGAAACGCTTGACCACTTTTATGGATGGGGACAGTTGTTGCTGGCCGACTTCGATGATATTGATAAGAATATGGCAGATGCGGAAAAGGTGCTTGCCAACGTGACAGACCTCCACGAAATGGATGACCTATCCTATCTCACGGCGGAACAAAGGGAGCTGCTGAAGCACTTTTTTAGCTGCTTTACAAACGACACACCGACCGAGATAAAGAGGAGGTTCCTAAACTTGTGGTGCCATTTCAGCGACATATACCGCCGCTTCAACGAGCATTTGGCCGCTCAGGGCCTTGCTTACGAGGGGGCGCTCTACCGAATGGTGGCCAACGATGACACCGTGGAATTTGACTATGGCACCTATGTGTTTGTAGGGTTTAATATGATTCAGAAAGTGGAACAGCGCCTCTTCTCACGACTCAAGCAGCAACAGCGCGCCATGTTCTACTGGGACTTTGACCGGTATTACATGCCAACTAAGGGTGGAACGGATGTTTTTCACGAGGCCGGCCACTACATAGCCAGCTACCTGGCTGACTTCCCGAATGAGTTGGACACCAACCGCAATGACATTTACAACAACTTTGACAATCCACAAAAGGAGGTAAGCCTGATAGCTGCGACCACAGAGGACATACAGGCTCGCTATATTACGCAGTGGCTGCGCGAGAAAGGTCGTATAAGTTCCGGACGACGCACGGCCATTGTACTTTGCAACGAGAAGCTTCTGCCCACGGTCATCCACTGTCTGCCTAACGAAGTCAGCAAGGTGAATATCACCACCGGGTACCCCATGGCTGTCTCGCCGCTGACATCACTTGTCAGCTTGCTGTTTGCCTTGCAGACCGATGGCTATATGGCGCGCCATAAACGCTTTAGACTTAACTTCGTAAACCGTTTACTTGAACATCCGTATATAGTATATATCATAGACAATTACAGAGATTTGTTCAATCAAATCAACATTATTGCAAAAGTCTACTATCCTACTGCTTCACAGCTGGCAATTGACGGTGGTGCAGCCATCGTTTTTGAAGAACTTGGCTCCACAGGAAAAGCCCCCTCTCCCACCGACATCACCGCATGGCTGCTACGCGTACTCCGACTGATAGCCTCCCACATGACCACCCACCATGACCCTTTCCTACAGGAAGCTATATTTCGGGTCTACACCATCGTCAACCGTCTGAACGCACTGATGACCAGCGGTGAACTTGACATCAGCTGCTCCACCCTTCAGCGACTCCTGCTACAACTGATTCGCGAGACTTCTGTGCCATTTCACGGTGAGCCCGTTGTTGGCTTGCAGATTATGGGGGTGCTTGAAACACGCAACCTTGATTTTGAGCACCTTCTCATCTTATCCTGCAATGAGGGCAATATGCCCAAGGGAGTAAACGACACATCATTCATCCCTTACAGTGTGCGCAAGGCCCACGATCTCACCACCATTGACAACAAAGTGGCCATCTATGCCTATTATTTCCACAGGCTTATCCAGCGCGCGAGTGACGTGACCATAGTCTACAACCGCTCATCCGAAGATGGAAAAACGGGAGAGCTGAGCCGGTTTGCTCTCCAGCTCATGGTCGAGAGCCACCTCCGAATCAAGCGCAAGGTACTGCAAGGCGGCCAAAAGCCAGTCACATGGGATATCAGTCCCATCAACAAGAACAGCCATATCATGGATCTGCTGGTAAGGCGTTTTACCAAAAGTAACGCTGAACTTGACACCTCTGCCCCCCTACTCTCCCCAACAGCCATCAACAGCTATTTGCGCTGTGGTATTCAGTTTTTCCACAATTATGTGCTGGGTGTGAGGGAGCCAGACGAGGCCGATGGCGACACGATGGACCAGCGCGCATTTGGAAACATCTTCCACGAGGCATCACAGCTTGTCTACGAGCCTCTGCTCCGCCACTCCAGCCACATTGGGAAAGCAGCGCTCGCACGATTGCTTTCGTCGAAAGTTGAGATTGAGGCGGCCGTAGACAGTGCTTTCCGAAAGGTGCTGTTCAATGTGTTTGGCGACAGAGGCTTCGCGCCAGAGTATAACGGCCTGCAGCTCATCAACCGCGAGGTGATTGTCACCTACCTGCGAAGGCTACTGGAGATTGACATGAAACTGGCGCCATTTGAGATTCTTGGCTTGGAAACCGACGTGCGCGAAGAGTTGGAGGTCAAGTTTGGCGAGCGCAAGATAAAGACCATGATCGGTGGGCGTATTGACCGGCTTGATTTGGTAACAGATCACGGTGTCAGGCGTATCAGAGTGATTGACTACAAGACTGGCAGTCACCATGACAAGAAGGGAATACCTAACATCAAAGAGATATTCTCCAGCGAGAACCGGAGCCAACAGGCTGGCTATTATCTTCAGACCATACTTTACAGTCACATCGTGCGAAATGGCCAGCACAATGCTGCCAATGATGCGGTAAGCCCAGCATTACTGTTCATTCAGCATACAGCCGGTGACGACTACGACCCGACACTTTGCATTGACAGACAGCGTGTAACCGACGTGGCCGGATGTGAAAAGGAGTTCATGGAGGCACTCAAGGACGTGGTAAATAACATTTTTAACCCCGACATACCTTTCAGTCCCGCAGCCGACAAAGCTTCCTGTGCCTACTGTCCCTACCGCAGATTCTGTGGCCTGGGATAAGCCATTGCACAATATCTCCATCTCTTGTTAGTTGCAGCACACTGACAAGAAAAAACGTGTTTAATCCCAAATCGGCCATCAGGTTTCGTCCCAGGCTGCTTTTGTCTCGAGCAGCTTGCGGGCGACAGTGCTGAAGCCATGACGGGCTATGGCGAGGCACTGACGGCAGAAATATGCCAAAAGAAATAGTGACAGGTGGCGGAAAGTGCAAACGTTTACGGATATTTCTCATGTTTTTCATTCCACAATATGGGAAATAATTTTACCTTTGCATAAAGATTAAACTGCACAGTTGCGCCAGGCTATTTGGGGGTATGCTTTCAAATGGTTCTTGTTAGCACAATCTTGCACATAATTTTTGAAAGCTATTAAAATTAAATACATAAGTGCTTATGAAACCATTAAACAAACACTTCGCTCCGAAGAGCGTCATGCCTGAAAAGGTTATTCAGTTTGGCGAGGGTAACTTCCTTCGCGCTTTCGTTGATTGGATTATCTGGAATATGGACCAAAAGACAGACTTCAATGGTTCTGTGGTTGTTGTCCAGCCCATTGAGCATGGCATGGTAGACTGGCTCAACGGTCAAGACTGTCTCTACCACGTAAACCTGCAAGGCCGCGAGGACGGCAAGCCTGTGAACACAGTGGAGCGTATCGATGTCATCAGCCGTGCGCTCAACCCATACACCCAGAACCAAGCTTTCATGGCCTTGGCTGACCAGCCTGAGATTCGTTTCGTCATTTCCAACACAACTGAGGCGGGCATAGCCTTTGATCCAGCCTGCAAGCTTGATGACGCTCCGGCATCCTCTTATCCGGGCAAGCTCGTTCAACTGCTCTACCGCCGCTGGAAGACTTTCAACGGCGACCCCACAAAGGGACTGATAATCTTCCCCTGCGAGCTCATCTTTCTCAACGGTCACGTTCTCAAGGAGTGCATCTACAAATACATTGACCTGTGGAACCTGCCTGAGGAATTCAAGGTGTGGTTTGAAAACAGCTGCGGTGTCTATGCCACACTGGTTGACCGCATAGTTCCCGGTTTTCCCCGCAAGGAGATTGCCGCCATCCAGAAAAGGATAAGCTATCGCGACAATCTTGTTGTCCAGGCAGAGAACTTCCACCTGTGGGTCATAGAGGCGCCTCAAGAGATAGCCGAGGAATTTCCCGCAGACAAGGCTGGGCTCCACGTTCTCTTCGTCCCCTCGGAAGAACCCTATCACAAGCGCAAGGTAACGCTGCTCAACGGCCCGCACACAGTGCTCTCGCCAGTAGCTTTCCTCAGCGGCATTAACATTGTCCGCGATGCCTGCAACCACGAAATCATAGGCAAGTATATTCACAAGGTGCAGTTTGACGAACTGATGCAGACTTTGGACCTGCCGATGGACGAGCTTGAGAAGTTTGCCAGCGATGTGCTTGAGCGTTTCGACAACCCATACGTTGACCATCAGGTGACAAGCATCATGCTCAACTCGTTCCCCAAATTCTGCGCCCGCGACCTGCCAGGTGTCAAGACCTACCTTGAGCGCAAGGGCGAGCTGCCTAAGGGTCTTGTGTTTGGCCTTGCTGCTATCATCACCTACTACAAAGGCGGCAAGCGCGCCGACGGAACAGAGATTGTACCCAATGATGCCCAGGACATCATGGACTTGCTCAAAAAACTGTGGGCGACAGGTGACACGCAGAAAGTGACCGATGGCGTACTTGGTGCCAAGTTCATCTGGAACGAGGACCTTAATGCCATCAAGGGACTCAACGCCATGGTGAAGACCGACCTTGACCTGATTCAGGAGAAAGGTATGCTTGAGGCAGTGAAGACCATTCTCTAAGCAAACATACCAGAAACATTTGCCCAGAGAGAAGTCAACTTTACCGGCTTATTTATTATTGCTGTCCGGTAAAAACATTTACAAGCAAAACAAATTTGGGTTGACACTTCTTTGAAGTGCCCCCAAAAAGTTGGACCAGTTAAACATTATCCAATTATAGAAAGAGTTCGGTATTTCACCGGACTCTTTCTGTTTAACCGGGATTTGATTCTTTTACTCAAATTCCGGATTTAGTATGATTTGACAAATATCATTTTTCTTTGTATTTAACACAAAGGCTGTCATTTTGTTTGTTATTCAAAGAATAATGCATACCTTTGCAATCGAAAACAGAACAAACAGCACATTAAGTTAAACAAACAACCAAAAAGAAATGAATGCAGCCCAAGTAGTGGAGAATCTCAAGCGCAGATTCCCAAACGAGCCTGAGTATATCCAGGCCGTGAGTCAAGTTCTTCCCACGATTGAAGAAGAGTACAACAAGCACCCCGAATTTGAGAGGTACAACTTGGTGGAGCGCCTCTGTATTCCAGACCGTGTGATTGAATTCCGCGTGACATGGGTGGACGACAATGGAAAGGTTCAGACCAACATGGGCTACCGCATCCAACACAATAATGTGATAGGCCCATACAAGGGCGGCATCCGCTTCCACAAATCGGTTAACCTTGGCATTCTGAAGTTTCTCGCCTTTGAGCAGACTTTCAAAAACTCGCTTACCACACTGCCAATGGGCGGAGCAAAAGGTGGGTCTGATTTCTCTCCGCGCGGGAAGAGCGACAGCGAGGTGATGCGCTTCTGCCAGGCTTTCATGAACGAGCTTTACCGCCACATCGGCCCCGATGTTGACGTGCCGGCGGGAGACATTGGCGTTGGCGGTCGCGAGGTGGGCTACCTCTTCGGCCAGTATAAGAAGCTCACCCACGAGTGGAGTGGCGTGCTCACAGGCAAGGGCCGCGAGTTTGGCGGGTCGCTCATCCGCCCCGAGGCTACCGGCTATGGCACCGTCTACTTCCTGCTGTCCATGCTTGAGACACGCGGTATCAGTCTGAAGGGCAAGAGTGTGCTGATTTCTGGATCTGGAAATGTTGCGCAATATGCAGCCGAAAAATGTATCCAGCTGGGTGCCAAAGTGCTCACACTGTCCGACTCAGACGGCTACATCTATGACCCTGAGGGCATTGACCGTGCCAAGCTCAACTACGTAATGGAACTTAAAAACATCGAACGTGGTCGCATCAAGGAGTATGCTGATGAATATCCATCGGCTGTCTACCACGCAGGCCAGCGCCCATGGAGCGAAAAGGCGGACATCGCTCTGCCTTGCGCCACACAGAACGAGATTAACGGCGAGGAGGCTCAGACCCTGGTCAGCAATGGAGTGGTAGCCGTAGCCGAGGGTGCCAACATGCCCTCTACCCCAGATGCCGTGAAAACGTTCCAGGATGCCAAGATACTCTATGCCCCCGGCAAGGCCAGCAACGCTGGTGGCGTGTCTGTGTCAGGTCTGGAAATGAGCCAAAACTCAGAGCGTCTGAGTTGGACAGCCGAAGAGGTGGACAGCCGTCTAAAGCTGATTATGGCCGATATCCACGCCAACTGCGTGAAGTATGGAACCCAACCTGACGGCTATATCAACTATGTAAAAGGTGCCAACGTGGCAGGCTTCATGAAGGTGGCCAAGGCCATGATGGCCCAGGGTATAGTCTAAGCCAAACCGGCCATTAGATTTGGGTTAAACAGAGAAACAACGACGAGAGTTTGAGATTTAGCTTAGTCCTTTACACTGAATCTCAAACTCTCTAGCTCACATAGTGAAACGCCCTCCACTCCGGCGTTGAAAGAGAGGTACAGCGCATGCTTTCCCCATAGGCGCGCCAGCGGTCTGACAGCAGTAACCACCTCAATTGCCGTTTCGGTGTGAATTGGCGGAACAACTACTGTTGCCACCCGCTTTCCATAGGGTGAATCTGCATGAACACCAATCTCCCCTTTGACACCATTCGGCCTGAGTGTGAGGTGCAGCGAAAGTCCCTTCTTGCCATGGATTCCCGAAAAGTTGAAGTACTTGTAGCCTGCCACAGACCCATTGGTATTGTTGACCAATGGTGAGCGGCTCTTGTCCGCCGCATAAGGTTCTGCCTCTCCATAGTGGCTCGCGCGCACCGGTTGCGGATATGACCCATAGAAAGTGTAGTTGGGATAGACCTCGCGGGCTGCTTTTGGGTGGGTATAATAACAGGCGATACCTGCAGGATGCTCAACAAGCGGGTCAAGCCCGTCGGTCTCAAAGCCCTCGGAAGTGTATTCGGCCTCGGATATGATAACGCTGTCCGCTGTCACCCTCACCTCAATTGGGGCAACCATTGCCTGTCTTGAATATTCGTCTGTCCCACATTGGCGGTGATAAAAAACATACCACCTGCCATTGATTTCCACAATGCCTCCGTGCGTGTTCCCATTTGGATGAGCTGTCGCGCGGACTGTTCCACCACTTCCATACTCGCGCCCACGGCCATCAATGATGGTGCCTCCATAGCGGAATGGCCCCAGTGGGCTATCGGCCCATGCGTAGGCCAGAGTGTAGTTCGAACTTGGCAGTCCGAACTCTCCGTCGTATGTTTTCCTGCTATAAACAAATACATACTTTCCCTTGACCTTACGGATAGATGAAGCCTCAAAGAAGCGGAATTTTCCGTCTTGCTTGCAGCCAGGCACCATGTCCTCCACAATGGCCGTCCCCGGTTTTACCGTTGCCATCGTGCTTGGGTCAAGCTCCGCGCCATACGAACGTTCAAAGCCCCAGTAGCCATACACACGGCCATCGTCATCAACAAACACGGCCGGATCGAACCCCAGCACACCTTCGGACTTGTCTGCGGCGCTGTCACTCCAGTTTACCACCCGGAAAGGGCCGTCAGGCCGGTCGGACACAGCAACCATGCCATTGCGGCCACCTGCCTGGTTGTTAGGGTACAAGTAGTACTGTTTGCGGCCGTCAGCCAGTGTGACCATTGCCACATCAGGTGCAAACAGCACATCGCCCTTACCGTCAGGGTGCAACTGTTGGCCATCGCGGTCACGCCTTGAAACAAAAGCCACACCATCACAACGCCAGTGATTCAGGTCGCTAACCGACGCCGACCACACAACTTGGTCCAGTCCGCAGTAGTCCGTTTGCCGCGTGTCATGCGAGCCATACACATACACACGGTACTGTCCGGGATGGTCTGGGTCTTCAAATACATAAGGTTCACCGTCAGGAACGAACTCCCATAAGGGCATGTAGGGATTGGCCGATTGCAGATACCAAGCGTTGCACACAAGCAGGAGTGTTGTCAGTATTCGGGGTAAAAAAGGTCTTTTCATATTATCCAGTCATTTTATTAGTAGGTGTTCAAAATTATTCGTATATATCATTGTGTCTGCTGATGCTTATTATACTTTGACATGTCTCTGCACGCTCTTTTCGCCTGTATGCACGGCGCTCATCGGTCGTGCAGCCCGCTACACCCCATCTCGAGTCCGAACATACAGCCAAAACAAGGCACACATTCATATCATAATTCCGGGTAACTACTTACAAAAGTACAAAAAAGTATTGAGGTAGTATGATTTCGATGAATTAAAATGTGGGCTGTTAGCACATACCAACAACTTGACATACCAACAACTTGGCATCATTCTTCCGTTGACACGAGTACACACTCGTCAAGTGCTTCCGAGCACTCTCGTGCTGTCATTCGCTGCGTTTCATCCCGCCAAACGGTTCATCTTGCATTGTGAAACGGCCCGAATGGCCATCCAATTCCGACCGTTCTGACAGCTAAAACAGGCCTAAGTGGCGACCGGCACATTTCCTCAATGTAAATGTGCCGTTCTAGAAGAGGCTCAACTGTCTTGTGTTTTCAATGGTGTAACCGACAAGAGCCTTCGGCTTGTTGTCAAAGAAACATTTTCAATTTATAATCGGGTGGTTTAATCGGGTAGGAAGAAAACGAAGTAGTTTTCTTCCTACCCGATTTTGTAATTAGGCAAATATGCACCTTACGTTAATTTGCAGCCAAGGCTATCCAATCGTAGACGCAACTGCAAATGCCGAAAGCAAGGATGCCTGCAGTGCAGAGAGCAAGGGCTACTTTTGAGTCGAAATCGCTGCTAAATGTTGGTAATGGACAGTCGTTCTTCTTGATATACATGGCTTTGACAATAAGCAAGTAGTAGAATAAACTGGCCACAGTGTTAATTAAGGCAACGAACACCACAAAATAAGCCCAAAACGATCCTTGTTCGGCTGCGGCCATGAACACGAAAAATTTACTGAACATACCGGCAAACGGTGGAATGCCAGCCAACGAGAACAAGGCAAGGGTCATCAGGAACGAGAGCTTGGGATTGGTGGCGTAAAGTCCGTTGTAACTGTCCATGCTCGTAGTACCGCCATTGTTATTCTCGACCAGACTGATCACAGTAAATACTGCCATATTAGCGACAATGTAAACCAACACATAATAGGTAAGCGCAGAAACACTCATGGACGAATCACCTACAACGGCCAGCATGATGTAACCCGCTTGGGATATTGAGCTGAAGGCCATGAATCGCTTAAGTTCTTTCTGTCGAAGCGCAAAAAGGTTGGCAACAGTAATACTCAGCACAATGACAATGTAGAGTAACGGCTGCCAGACATCGACCATTGGCGCAAATACTTTCATAAGGATGGTCATCAGCGTAAATGCTGCAGCACCTTTAGAAATAACACTTAAATAGCCGGTGACAGCTGTGGGTGCCCCTTGATAGGTGTCAGCAGTCCAGAAGTGAAATGGCACAAGTGAAATCTTGAAGCCAAGTCCACTGAAAAAGAACACAAGTCCCATAATGGTGACCGGCGTTGTGGCAAGGGCTTCTGCCACATCGGAAAAATAGAGTGTGCCAACCGAGCAATAAAGAAAAGAGATGCCGTAGAGCATCACACCGCTTGAGAATGTGGCAGTGAGAATAAACTTCGCTGCACCCTCAGCACTGTTCTGACGGAACTTGTCAAAGGCAACCAGACAGGCCATTGGCACCGAGGCCATCTCAAGGCCAAGGAAGAACAACAGAAAATGACCGGCAGACATCATCATGTACATACCGAGCAGTGTGGAGATTACCAGCATATAGAACTCACCCTCTTTATTGCGAACATCGGCGTGTGCCAGCCATGGCTGGGCCATGATGATGACAATCAGTGTGCCAGCTGTAAGGATAAGTTTCATCACGTTGACGGCAGTAGTTGTAATGTAAAGTCCCGCAAAGGCGCTCTCTGGCTGTGCGATGGCACAAGGCGCTATTTGGCCCAGCATGAGGAGGGCTGTAACCATATAGAGTGTTTCATGCTTCTTTGCACTGTTTTTCAGCGCAAAGTCAGCGATGAACACAATAAGCAAAATGGCCATCAGAGTGGCCTCTGGCAACATATTGAGAAATTGTCCGTAATTCATCTTTGTCTACTATTTAGATATTAATTGCACTGAGGATAGGAACCACTCCATTCTCTATAACCTTGCTGGCCCACATTGGCGCCATGCCGAGGGCAGCTACGCAAAAGATGAGGCAGCAAACGGAGACGCGCTCGTCCCATGTAGCATCGGTCAGCTGGAGGTAATGAGGGTCAGACACTTGCTGGAACAAAATTTTACCAACAACACGAAGAATATAAACTGCCGTTATCACGATTGAGCAACAGGCAATGATTGTACATACTGTGTGGAATGTGCCCGGCACCTCAAATGACCCTACGAAGATGGTCATTTCGGCAATAAAGCCGGAAAAGCCAGGTAAACCGAGGTTGGCCAGACCTGCAATAACATAGCCAACACTGAGGAATGGCATGATCTTCATCAAACCACCAAGCTTACGGACATCCCGGGTATGGGTGCGACCGTAAATCATACCGATGAGGGCAAAAAACAGCGCTGTCATTAAACCGTGTGAGAGCATCTGTAAGATGGCACCTGTGCAGGATGTTTTGGTCATCATTAAGAGGGCAAAAAGCACTAATCCACAGTGCGACACAGACGAATAGGCGTTAATATACTTCAAGTCGGTCTGCACACAGGCAGACAGGGCTCCGTAGACAACCGAAATTGTTGTGAGGATTAAGAAAATCCAAGAGAGTTGCTGGGTTGCCTCTGGAAGCAGGTACATAGCCACGCGAAAACATCCATAACCTCCGAGTTTCATCAGTACACCCGCGTGAAGCATTGACACTGCGGTGGGTGCCGATGCATGACCGTCAGGTGACCATGTGTGGAATGGGAACAGCGCTCCAAGCACACCAAAACCGATGAAAATAAAGGGGAAAAACACTTTCTGAATATCAATGGGGATGTTGTGCATTTGGGCTATCTCCTGAACATTCATCGTCGTGGCACCGCTGTAAAAATAGATACCTAAGATTCCAATGATCAAAAGAGCCGATCCTCCCATTAGCATCAGCGTAAGTTTCATGGCCGCATACTCTTTGTTGCCACTACCCCATACACCGATTAGCAGATACATGGGAATGAGGGCTACCTCGTAAAACATGAACATGGTAAACAGGTCGGTGCAGATAAAGAATCCATATACACCAGTTGAAAGGAGCGTGAACCACAGGAAGTATTCCTTTGTTAGTGGTTTGAGTTGCCATGAGGCAAACGTTCCAGTAAACACTATGACACTCGACAGAAGCAGCATAACCACTGAAATGCCGTCAACACCCACAGAATATGCAATATTCAATGGCTTGAACCAGGGCACACTGTAAGTAAAAAGCATGGGATCCGTGTCACCTGCCTGACGAGCATCGATAAATGCAAGTGTCAGCCACACGGAAAGGGCCAGCAAGCATGTGGAGCCAGCCACCATCACACCACGTACCTGATTGACATTGCGGGCTATCCACAGGCCCAGCAGCATCAGTACGGGGATGACGACAAATAGACTTAATATACTCATAGTTTAATATATTCAAGTGTTAAATGATTTTGTTTCTTTATTATATTGGCTAAGGATTTCAGCAGACAATACCCAGCAGAATTAAGGTGAGTGCTACGGTACCCGTGATGAACCATATGGCATAGTAGCGAACGTCACCACTCTGCCATGGACGTATGCTTTCACCAGCCTCATTGGCACCCCAAGCCATAAAGTTGAAAGTTCCGTCAATGATATGCCGGTCGAACCATGCAATAGGCGTTGATATGCAACGAAAGATAATCTTATGGGTAACAAACTGATAAACCTCGTCTATATAAAAACGCCTGTAGGCAGCATGGTGCAAACGAGGGAAGGTCTTGTACAGACGGTCAGCGACAGGCTGGGTCTCTCCCTTGTAAATCCATGTTGCAAGGCAGATGCTAATAATGGCGATTACAGTGCTGGTCAGCGCAATTTGTGTATCAAAATGGATGGTATAGTCTTGGCCATTGGCTGTAACAAAACTGCCAAAGCTCCCACCCCATCCACAGAAGCCAGCAAGTGTGGTGTAAATACCAACGCCGACAGTGATGATGCAAAGCACAACCAGCGGGAAGGTCATTGTAAGCGGAGCCTCATGGGGAGTGTGCTCGGTGTGCAGCTCCTTATTCTCTGTTCCCCAGAAAATACCATAATAAAGACGGAACATATAAAAAGCCGTCATGGCCGCAACACCGGTCATAATCCATCCTACCGCTGGGCTGTATGCAAAGCAGGCACTGATAATCTCGTCCTTTGAACTGAATCCAGAAAAGAAAGGTATACCAGCAATGGCCAGGCAGGAGATGAGAAACGTGATGTGGGTGACAGGCATATACTTGCGAAGGCCGCCCATGGCAGACATCTCATTGGAATGAACAGCATGGATGATGCAACCGGCGCAAAGGAACAGGCACGCCTTGAACATTGCGTGGGTGAACAAGTGGAACATTGAGGCCATATAGCCCAGAGAGCCATGGGCATCAATGACCCGTACGTGACCAGGCATACAAACACCCAGGGCGACCATCATAAAGGCTATCTGTGAAATGGTGGAGAATGCTAACACACGTTTTATATCACTTTGAGCGCATGCCACTGAGGCAGCATAGAATGCGGTGAAAACACCGACCCATACAATAATGCTCATCTGGTCTGGGGCATAGGTTATCCACAAGGGGAACAGACGTGCTATTTGGAACACACCGGCCACCACCATCGTTGCTGCATGGATGAGTGCACTGACAGGGGTGGGGCCCTCCATTGCATCTGGAAGCCAGATGTGCAGGGGGAACATGGCACTCTTACCTGCACCACCGATAAACATTAGCACAAGGGCAGTTGGCAGGATAAAGCCGCCTGCTGAAACAGCTCTGGCCACATCAACAGGTAAAAACGGTGTAGTCCCGGCCCCCATCTGTAGATTGTCTACAAATGAGAAACTGAACGACTGGGTGTAATACCCAAAAATAAGGATACCTATCAAGAAAAACAGGTCGGCAAAGCGAGTGACGATAAAGGCTTTTTTAGATGCAGCAACAGCTGCATGCAAAGGATAGTAGAATCCGATGAGCAGATATGAACTAACACCCACCAACTCCCAAAACAGATACATTTGGAAAATGTTGGTTGCCACAACCAGTCCAAGCATGGACATGGTGAACAGTGACAGGAATGCGTAATAACGCTGAAATCCTTTTTCTCCGTGCATATAGCCAAACGAATAGATATGCACCATCAAACTTACCGTAGAGATGACGATGAGCATCATCACCGAGATGGGGTCAAGCAAGATGCCCATATCAAAATGCAAGGCACCGAGCGGGAGCCATGTGAAGTTATAGGGCACAATGGTTGCAAAGGCTCCGTCGGCACAACGAGGGGCTGTAAAGTAAGCAAAGGCGGTGACATAAGACAGCGCCGTGACAAGCCCCAAGGAGATTGTGCCAATCAAACCAGCCGCTTTGTGCGACATCTTCATACCGGCCAGGCCAAGAATCACAAAGGAGAGGAAAGGCAGCAGAAGGATGAGATATACATAACTATAATCCATAACACTCATTAAAATTTCATGTTTTCAATACTGTTCACCCTGTCACTATGGAAATTGCGGTAAACGTTGATGATAATTGCGATGGCAACAGCACTCTCAGCGGCACTCACACCGATAGAGAACAGCGTCATGAAGAAGCCCTCGAACTGATCAGGGAATAAAACGCGGTTGAATACAGCAAAGTTAAGGTCAACTGCATTGAGCACCAGCTCGATGGAGATTAGCATGGCTATGAGGTTGCGGCGGGTGATGAATCCAAACACGCCAATGAAAAACAAAAGTGCGCTGAGCACGATAAAACATTGTACAGGTACCATAATTATTTTTTCTCCTCCTTTCTTGCTACAACGATGCCACCAATAATACATGCAAACAGAAATACCGAGATAACCTCAAAAGGAAGTACATACTGGTATTTCTCGCTGCCAAGAAGTGCATGGCCTATTTTTTCCATAGGAACTTCGCTGTCGGCCATGTCATAGGCCCTAAACAAAAACTCGTTCTTAAGTAACACACAGACAACGACAACGAAGCCGAGCAGGCTGACCAGCACAGCACCGAGCATCCTTCCAAGATGAATCCGCTCGGATATGCCTTGCAACGTGCTTTTGTTCACCAACTGGATGGCAAAGATGTAAATCATTGTGACCCCACCAGCGTAGACACTGATTTGGGCAGCACCCAGATAAGTGTAGTCAAGCAAGAAATAGAGTCCTGCAACCCCGAAAAGGACAAACAGCATGAATGTGGCTGCCCTCATGATTCTTGTAGTTGTCACGCACAACACGGCGGAGCCGAGGATGACAATAGCAAGAATTGCAAACATAACTATATTCGCCATATTAAATTATTTCGTTTTGGTGTTAAACTTGCCTATTTCAAGTGGTGATCCACCGTCAATCAACTGAGGAAGCGATCCGCCTTCATAATGTTCTTTGTCAAGATGAAGCACAAGGGCGTCACGGCTGAAAACACTGTTTTCGAAATCATTAGTAAACTCTATCGCCCCGAAATTGCAGGCGTTAGTACACAGTTGGCAGAACATACAGTCGCCCAGATTATACTGGTAGTCTACAAGTTTTTTCTTTCTCTTGCCTGTATCATCATTGACCACCATCTCGGATACAATTTTAATGCTGCCATTGGGGCAGACTTTCTCGCACATTGTGCAGGCAGTGCAGAGATAGTCTCCCTTCTCATCACGCTTGAACACAAGACGTCCGCGGTGCCGCTTGGACACATGCAGGGTAGTTTTTCTGTTCTCAGGATACTGCTCAGTTGATTTCGGCGTGAAATATTCCTGCAAAGTCACCCTCAAACCAGTAGCCAATGACTTGACACCGCTGAAAACACCACCAAAATAGGAATTATTATTGCTCATACTTATTTCAAAAAATCAATGTCTGTTTATTCATCCTTTTAGAAATGCCAACCAAAAGCCACGACAACAGTCATCAGTATTAGGTTGATAAGTGAAAGTGGCATGATATATTTCCATTCCAGCTTTAAAATCTGGTCAACGCGCAGACGTGGAAAAGTCCAGCGCACCCACATGAGCAACCATACCACAAGGAATGTCTTGCCCATAAACCATACAATACCAGGGATGAAGTTGAGTAGTCTGTCAACAGCATCAAGTCCAACGTTCATCGGAGCCCAGCCACCAAGAAACACAGTTGTGGCAATACCGGATATCACAAAAAGATTAAGATATTCAGCCAAGTAATAGTAGCCGAAGCCCATGCCAGAGTATTCAGTGTGGTAACCGGCGGTCAGTTCGCTTTCTGCCTCTGCCAAGTCAAACGGGCCACGGTTAGCCTCTGCGTTGCCGGCAACGAGGAAAATCAGGAAACCAATGATGGCAGGAATATGTCCCTGAAAAATGAGCCAGCGCCAAGGACCGGTCTGCGCATCAACGATACTGCTTATCTGCATGGTACCAGTAAGAACAACTGCTGTTATCAGGCATAGGCACAATGACATTTCATAGGATATCATTTGTACGGCACCACGCATGGCAGAAACAACGGAGTATTTGTTGTTGGAGCCCCACCCTGCCAGAAAGATTCCTACGACACCGATACTTGAGATGGCTGTCATTAAGAACAAGCCAACATTGAAATCAAGAACAACCGCACCTTTGTTCCAAGGCAGGAACGAGAATGTGCCCACAGAAGCGATAATCACCAAGAACGGTGCGAGAAGATAGAGCAGCTTGTCTGCCCTGTCAACAAAGAATATCTCCTTGATGAGCATTTTGAGCACATCGGCAAAAACCTGCAGCAGTCCCCATGGGCCAACACGCATAGGGCCGAGGCGGCACTGGAAATAGGCGCAGACCTTGCGCTCCATGAAAATAAGCACAATGGCAATCAGTGCGTAGCCAACAAGCAGCATAACACCCACCAGTACGCACTCTATCAGGACAGTCAAAAAATCTCCAAGACCCAGTGTGAGACGTAAGAGATTGTCTATCCATGTAGTTATTGTTTTGAAATCAAACATATTATAAATAATTACAAATCAACACTTGCTATCTGTCTATATCGGGAATAACGAAATCCAGCGCGGCACCAACAGTAATCAGATCGGCAATTTTCTCACCTCGCAGCATCTGGTCCATCGCGGCCACATGGTTAAGTCCCATGGGACGGAACTTCAGACGGTAGGGACTCTTGTCTCCACGCGAATCAAGGTAGACCCCAATCTCACCACGACTTCCTTCACAGGAGAAATACCACTGCCCTTCTGGCACTTTGATGATGGGCTTCTGCTTAATGTAGAATTCACCTTCAGGAATGTTGTCAATAAGTTGCTCAATGATGTGGATACTCTGTTTCATCTCCTCAATACGGTTGAGATAGCGTCCGTAACTATCGCATAAATCACAAGTTACCTCATCCCATTCAACCTTATCATACATATCGTACGGATAATTCTTGCGCACATCATTGTGCCACCCACTAGCGCGACCGCTGGCTCCAGTGACACCGTAACTGATGGCGTCCTCCTTTGACAACATACCGATGTTCATGAAACGATTCTTCGTGATGACATTCTCGCCAAACACATCCATATATTCTTTAAACATCGGTTTCATGTAGGTGCAGAGAGCCTTGGCATTCTTCACAAAATTGAGGTCAATGTCATCTTGAAGCCCGCCAATACGATAGTAGTTTTGAATAAGTCTGCCACCAGTAGTCTCCTCCATCACATTGAGCACATGTTCGCGATCCCTCATTGAATAAAGAAAAGCAGTGAGAGCTCCGAGGTCTTGGGCGCAACAGCCAATATATAATAGGTGGGAGTCCAAACGCTGTAGCTCATCCATGATGGTGCGCACGTATTTAATACGGTCGCTGAGTTCTATCCCCATAGCTTCTTCGATGACACCCACCAGCGCATGACGATTCATCATGGCACTCAGATAGTCCATACGGTCTGTCAGAGCGAGTGTCTGGGGGTAAGTGAAACTTTCACACATCTTTTCTATACCGCGGTGGATATAACCAAGATGGGGATAGATTTTACGGATTGTTTCGCCGTCAATAACAGTTTGGAGTCGAAGCACGCCATGGGTGGAAGGGTGCTGAGGGCCGATGTTGACCACATAGTCATCATCGTCAAACAGCTGGTTGTGTCTCGTAACAATTTTGCCGTCCTTATTGAGGCTGTACTCCAATCCATAGTTCGGTTCGATGTCATCATCTAGCGTATAGCCCTCGGCAGCTTTGAAACTTTTGCGAAGCGGCCATCCCTGGAAGTCGCTGCGTAGATAAAGTCTGCGCATATCTGGATGACCAAGGAATTTGATTCCCAAGAAATCATAGACCTCACGTTCATACAGATTGGCTATTTTCCATAGGCCCGTCACGGAGGGGATGATGTAATCGTTGTCTATCTGCCTGGCAATAGTCTTGACGCTTGTGCGTTCGTGCGTATCGGTATTTTCTAACAAGTAGATACATCCGAGACCTTCCTCGCCAAAGTCCTCACCTACAATGGTCACAAGGTGCTTAAAATGGCTGGCTTCCTTAAGCTTTGCCATTTCTGTGGCAAAGTTGTCAAAGTCAAAAACAAGATTGTTCAGTTTCATTTTGCTGTTTCCTCCTTCTTTAGACTTGCGACAAAATCATCAGGCACATCTGTTACTATGATGGGCTTTTTTTTGCCGTAGGTCAGTTCCTCGTTGCTTACGCCCAGCTTGCGTTCCTCTGTATTCTGTTTGTGGTTGGCTCCACCAAAGAATTTTTCAATCTTTACCTTGCGTTGCAACTGCATCATGCCATACATTATAGCTTCGGGCCGTGGCGGGCAGCCAGGTATAAACACATCTACAGGGACAATCTCGTCAATACCCTGCACAACGTGGTAACTGGATTTGAACGGGCCTCCAGATATGGCGCATCCGCCAACGGCAATGACGTATTTAGGTTCGGCCATTTCATCGTAAAGCCTCTTGAAAACAGGTGCCATCTTATGTGTGATGGTGCCTGCACACATAACCAAGTCAGCTTGGCGAGGCGAGTTGCGAGTTACCTCAAAGCCGAAACGGGCAAAATCATATCGGGCACATCCAACTGCCATGAATTCAATGCCACAGCAACTCGTGGCAAAAGTCAGCGACCAGAGAGAGTTACTACGACCCCAGTTGACCAACTGGTCAAGGTTGCCAGTGATAACGTTGACACCACCATTGTGCAACTCTTCGATGATTTTCTCAAGTCCCTCGTTGTCCTTGAATTCATTATAAGGGATACTTTTGATGTGCGGTCTTCTTACTTCCATTCCAACGCTCCTTTCCGCCAGGCGTATGCCAGGCCAAACACAAGTACTAACAAGAAGAATCCGATGCTCAGCAATGCAGCCACACCGAAATCCCTCACTACAATTGCCCATGGATACAGAAACATTGTTTCCACATCAAACATGAGAAACAGAATTGCGAACAGATAGTAGCCCACATGAACAGGCAGCCAAGAGGAACCATGTGTAGGAATACCACACTCAAAAGGCTCGCCTTTCACCTTGTTAAAAGAGCGCGGCCCCACTATCTTGGCAATCAGAAAGGCCGCAGCAACCAGCACAATAGCCGTCACTAAAACGGTAATTAGCAAGATAAAATACATAAAAGAATTATAATATTACAAATTTGTATGCCTCAAAGCGAGTGCAAAGTTAGTAAAATAATTGTAAAGGGCAGTATTTTATGTGGCATTATCATATATTTTTCCTAATTTTGTTGGCCAAAGAAAAGGGTTGACGTATTTTTAAAATGAAATTAACGGATATTGCAGTTATGAAGACAAAAGACAAAGCCGTTGGCTCGCGTGATACAAGACATTGCACAAAAGCAAACACTGCTTGGGAGTGTTTCAAACTTGGCCTTCACCAATACATATGTAATTTGAAAAAAACGATAACAGTTTTGTGGCCTTTTGCACTATTCTCTGCGGCCTGCTCAGCCGGCATCCTCTGTTTGCTGTTCAAACTGGTCAAAGAGCAGAATACCACCGGCCATCTGTTGACTGCCAGTATTACAATCGCAATCTTGGCCGTGTTGATAATACTGTCAGAACTTTATATGTATACTGGATGTTTTAGGCAGGCAACAGAAGGAGTAATACACGATAGGACATGGAAATGCGCCCGTCTGTTTTTGCGTGTGTGCAAGCTGGTGCTTTACCTGCTATCCCTGCAACTGATTCCTATTGCTGTCGCCATTGGCGGGCACCTGTTTTTTCATGGAAGCTCTATCACAGACCAGGCCAGTGTCCCATTCGCGAAGGTACTCACTGTCATAGTCATTATTATAGTAGAGATGCTCTATTTGCCTGTGGTCTACATAGCGATAAAGTTTTTGTTAGAGAAAAAGTCTAATCTCTTTTATTTGCTGTACAAACATTACCGGCCCAGCTTAAGGCACTACGGACTTATATTTGCTGTTGTGTTACTCTCAACTATTCTTGTCGGTCTCTCTTGTTGGCTTGTCACACTGCCATGTCAGGTGCTGGTATTGGCCTGCGGACAGGCTGCCAATGACTACGCTTTAGGTGACACTGTCACCTTTCCGGGCTATTTCACAGCCTTGATGTTCGTTGCCGGGACTCTAACCTTCTTCCTTGCAAATTACGTCAAGTCTTCTGTAGTCTATATTATAGCTGTTCTGTATGGGACTATTGACGCTAAGAGACTGAGACAAGAAGAAAAATAGAAATTGTTGAACAGCGTAACAAGATAGACTGCTGATGAGACGTGTGTTATTTATAGACCGAGACGGCACACTGATTGAGGAGCCGGCTGACGAGCAGATTGACTCTTTTGAGAAATTGAGGTTCACTGATGGTGTGTTTAGGAACTTGGGCTTTATCCGTAAAAAAACGGAATTCTCTTTCGTTATGGTCACAAATCAAGACGGTTTGGGAACTCCGTCTTTTCCCGAGCATACATTTTGGCCCGTACATAACTTTATTCTACAAACCTTTCAAGGTGAAGGCATCACATTTGACGAAATTCTGATTGACCGTCACCATCCACAAGACAATGCACCTACAAGAAAGCCGGGCACAGCATTGGTTAGAAAATACATCAGAGACCCAGAGATTGACATCAAAAACAGCTATGTAATTGGAGACCGTGAGACTGATATGCTGTTTGCCAGAAATATCGGTTGTAAAGCACTTATTTTTGGAAAGGACGGCATGACATGGGACCGAATTGCCGAAATACTGTTTGCGGGCGAACGTGTTGCCAAGGTGGTAAGGACAACACGTGAGACGAAAGTAGAAGTTAGAATCAGCCTTGATGGCAATGGAGAATGTGATATTAGCACAGGTTTGGGATTTTTTGACCACATGCTGGAACAGCTTGGAAAGCATGGCATGATGGACTTATACGTCCATGCCAGTGGTGACCTGTATGTAGATGAGCACCACACCATCGAAGATACGGCCATTGTCCTTGGCGAGTGCATCCGCAAAGCTCTTGGTGATAAAAGAGGCATTGAACGCTATGGCTACTGCCTACCTATGGACGACAGTCTATGTCAGGTCGCTCTTGATCTTGGCGGGCGTCCCTGGTTGGTGTGGAACACGGCATTCAAGCGTGAAAAAATAGGTGAGATGCCAACTGAGATGTTCTTTCACTTTTTCAAGAGTTTGAGCGACAGTGCTCTGATGAATCTGAACATTCAAGCGGAAGGAGCAAACGAGCATCACAAGATAGAGGGTATCTTCAAAGCATTTGCACGTGCGTTGAGGATGGCTGCCAGACGTGACATCTACCATTTCGAGCTTCCTTCCACAAAAGGCGCTCTGTAACACCATATACATTCTGACCTTTTAAGCCAGACCGAAGCACTTTAAAGTCAACCATGCCGTGTACATAGACCATTAGGACAACTTCTGGGACAACTTCTGGGACAACTTCTGGGACAACTTCTGGGACAACTTCTGTACTTATTTTAATGTGAAAAAGAAACGCAGGTGAACTGTTTTTGAATTAAATTTCTTAATTTTGCACACGGTATATATTGTTACAAGCCAAATATCCACAATGATAAACCCGGCAGATTTTTTACAGCTTCGGGCATATGCCCATATTGACGGTCTTTACTTAGCCCTTATTTGGACGGCAAGTTTCGCTTGCTACGTCGCCGGACTATCATCCCCAACAATTGGCATTATTTCCTCACTGTCAGCCATGGCCAGTCCATTTTTTGCAGCAAAGCGACTGGTTGTTTTTCGTGACAACATCCGTGGAGGATTTATTTCATTCCGAAGAGCGGCGGCCTACTACATCCTTACCTTTTTCTACGCATCAGTGCTCTTCGCCGTTGTTCAATATGTGTATATGGCTTTTATGGACAACGGTTATCTGCTGGGCACGTATCTGAGTTCCATCAGCAGTCCTGAGGCACAAGCCATACTCAAGGCATATGGAATGACCAAGTATGATATAGGCGAGATGCTCACGCAGTTGCAGAGAATCACCCCATTGTCGTTTGCACTCAATGTAATGTCGATGAACATAACCATTGGGATTTTACTCAGCATTCCAGTAGCCCTTGTTTGTCGTAAGACAGGAAAACGCAAGTTTAACAACCAACAAACGCAATAACAACAAAACCAAAATGGACATATCAGTAGTTATCCCTTTGTTTAACGAAGAGGAGTCATTGCCTGAGCTTTACGCCTGGATTGAACGTGTGATGAAAGCCAACAATTTCACATTTGAGGTTATTTTCATCAACGACGGTTCGACAGATCACTCATGGGAAGTGATAGAGCGCTTAGCCAAGGGAGACAGAAATGTGCGTGCTATCAAGTTCAGACGCAACTATGGCAAGAGTCCAGCCCTGTATTGCGGCTTTAAGGAGGCTAAGGGTGACGTGGTAATTACGATGGATGCCGACCTGCAAGACTCTCCAGACGAGATTCCCGCCCTGTACAAAATGATTAAAACAGATGGATACGACCTGGTTTCCGGCTACAAGCAGAAGCGTTACGACCCCCTGTCGAAGACCATCCCCACAAAACTTTTTAATGCTACGGCGCGTAGGATTAGTGGCATCAAGAACCTGCATGACTTCAACTGTGGGCTGAAAGCCTATCGCAGGGATGTGGTAAAAAATATCGAAGTTTATGGAGAGATGCACCGTTACATCCCATATTTAGCTAAGAATGCTGGGTTTGACCGTATTGGTGAAATGGTGGTTCACCACCGTGCCAGAAAATATGGCAAGTCAAAATTTGGCTTAAACCGTTTCTTTAATGGCTACCTTGACCTCATCACACTGTGGTTCTTGAGCAGTTTCGGGCGCAAGCCGATGCACGTGTTTGGCTTTGTAGGAACCATTATGTTCATAATTGGGTTTCTGTCGGCCATCATCTTAGGAATAGGCAAACTCTATGCCTTGGCTCATGGTATTCCGCAGCGCATGGTCACAGACTCTCCCTATTTTTTTATCGCCTTGACCATGATGATTCTGGGTACGCAACTATTCCTTTCGGGCTTCATAGCCGACTTGGTTAGCCGTTCGTCTCACGACCGCAACAACTATCAGATTGAGGAGGTAATATGACCAGGGAACACACATGCGGATTCGCAGCCCTGGTGTTAGGTACAACGCTGTCTGTTGTCGCCTGCACTTCAATAGACTGCCCAGTGCAAAACACTGTGAGCTGTATCTATAAGGTTATGTCTACTGATGGCAGTGATGGAATGCTGGAGGACACCCTTAACGTGTTTACCATTAGGATAGACGGAACCGACAGTCTGTTGCTCAACCGCTGTGTAAACACCAAGACGTTCAGTCTGCCCATCAGCTATACTAATGCTGAAGACACACTGGTGTTTAAAATGAACAACAGAGGGTGGATGACCATTGACACGGTTTATGTAAGCAAGGAGAACCATCCGCAGTTTGAGTCGGTCGACTGTCAGTTGGCTTTTTTCCACACCATCACAGCCGTGCGTTGGACCACAGAGTACATTGACTCTATCGCCATTATCAAACCATCGGTAAATTATGACACATCAACGCCCCATCTGCACATATATTTCAAGACTCGCCCTTAGCTTACTGCTGCTGGCATTTACCTTTGCGACAGCCCATGCACAAAGTAAGCTATTCGCCATTCAGAAAGACTCCGTTCCTCTGCTCAATGGCTTTGCACTGTCGTTTGACCTGGTGGGGCCTGCCATGCATGCCATGGGTGACTATGGCGAATATGAGGCGGCTATCCGCGTAAACCTGCACAATCAGTATTTCCCAATCGTTGAGGTGGGCTATGGTATGGCCAATCACAGGAACGATGAAGTTACAGGAATTTCATACAAGACACAGGCTCCTTATTTCCGCATTGGATGCGACATGAACCTGCTCAAGAACAAGCATGCGCCCCATCGTCTATACGGCGGACTGCGCTATGCCTTTACTGCATACAATGTTGACGTTAGCCGTAATCCTCAGCCTGACCCCATATGGGGAAATATGACTGTATTTAGTGTAAACGGACGGTCTTGCGACCAACATTGGCTGGAAGTCGTGGTCGGTCTTGACGCAAAGATGTGGGGGCCGCTGCACTTGGGATGGGCAGTGCGCTACAAGCGACGTATTGCCCACAGGGACTTGCCGGAAGGCAACACCTGGTATATACCAGGTTACGGAAAATGCGGCGACACTCGTATCGGAGCCAATTTCAATGTGATTATTGACATCTAAACACCTGCTTGTGATTTTTGCAATACTACGAGCAAAATTGCATCCATAAAATTCAACACAAACACGTATGCACTCGCAAAGGCGACTTATCTGGCAAATACCTTTTCTGATTCTTTTGGTGATAGGCACGGTGCTTATCGTGCGCCAGCACAGACACACACCCTATCAAACCAACCAGGGATTTGTTTTTGGTACAGTTTATCACATCACCTATCAGTATGACTCCGACCTGGGTGCCGCCATAACAGACGTGCTAAGGCAGGTAGACAAAACCATGTCAACCTTTAACAAATTGTCCACCGTATCGGCCATCAACCAAGGTGGCGATCCGCCACTCAATGATTTATTTGTCCAAATCTACCAATTGTCTAGACGCGTGTCAGAAGAGACAGACGGAGCCTTTGACGTTACGGTAGCACCCTTGGTCAACGCTTGGGGGTTTGGCTTCAAGCACAACATCGTCCCCACAGACCATGCCATAGACAGCCTGTGCCAGTTTGTTGGCTACCGTAAAATTGCCCTTGTGCTTAAAGATGGGCATTATCATCTTAAAAGGGATGACAGCCGGACTATGCTTGATTTCAGTGCCATTGCCAAGGGCTACGGCTGTGATGCCGTAGCTGCACTGTTTCGCCGGAAAGGTATACAGAACTTCATGGTTGAGATAGGTGGAGAGATTGTCGTCTCCGGCGTGAACCACAGACAGGAGCCATGGCATATCGGTGTAGCCAAGCCAACAGAAGACTCACTATGCACCAACCAGAACATTCAAACTGTCCTGCAACTAAGCGACAGGGCTATGGCAACCAGTGGCAACTATCGCAACTTTTACTATAAAGACGGTAAAAAATATGCCCACACTATCAATCCAAAGACTGGACGGCCCGTGGAACACACTATCCTGTCGGCCACTGTCATAGCCAGAGAATGTGCCATTGCCGATGCCTATGCTACATCTTTCATGGTAATGGGACTGGACAAGGCCAAGCGTTTGCTGCTAAAACATCCAGAGTTGCAAGCTTATCTGATTTATACAGACAAGACAGGACGATTCAAGGTGTGGAGTAACATCAGTGAAATGAAGTCAACACCCTAAGTTACAATGACAGCAAGTGAGGTCAGCATACCATTTCATGGATTTGAACGGCTGCTTCAGTTCCCCCTTTTTCAGGGCATGAGCCAAACTGAACTGGTGCAGGTCGTAGCCCACACTAAGTTTAATTTTGTGAAATACGATTGTGCCACGCGTGTTATCAAGACTGGTGAGGCTTGTCACCACTTTCATTTTCTTACACACGGGCAGCTGCAGCTGACAACAGCGTATGGTCATGGCATCAGCGTTAGCGAACAAGTTGAAGCCCCATCCATTCTTCAACCCGAATGTCTGTTTGGCCTTCCGCAGCGTTTCCGCAGCACATTCATTGCGCTTACACCTGTCAACTTTATCACTCTTGACAAAAATGAGGTGCTCCATCTGTGTGAGACATTCCGTGTGTTTCAGTTAAATCTTCTGAACATGATTTCAGCCAAGAGCCAACGCCTGTTGCTCATTCCCACCCTATCACATCCACAGACACTTCGTGACCATATTGTCAACTACCTTGTTACACATTGCCAGATTCCAGTTGGAGAAAAGGTCTTTCACATTCTGATGAACCAGTTGGCCTTGGAGGTCAACGACAGTCGGACTGATGTGTCGAGGGAACTGAACAGAATGCAGACGGAGGGTCTTATCTGTCTTAGCCGTGGAAGAATAAAAGTACCTGCAATAGAAAGTCTTTCAAACCTTAAAATCACAGCAAAGAAAGCAAAGATTTAAGCGATAACGAAAAATTAACTTAAAAATAGGTTGTTTTATAAGGTAGGATAAATGACATGCATTATCTTTGCATGAAATATGATTACCCCGAAAAATCTGCGAACAGAAACACAAAACCATCATGCATAATCAAGCCAGAAAGAACCCGTTTTTTGAACCCTATAACACCCCGCATAATACTGTTCCCTTTAATCGCATCAGGCTTGAAGATTTCGAGGAAGCCTTTATTGAAGGAATCAGGCGTGACAATGAATTGATCGACATAACCGTCAACAATCCAGACAAGCCCACCTTTGACAACACAATTATAAATGGTGACGAGAACAGGGATGGATATTATGACCTGCTGTCCAGGGTGTCAACAGTGTTCTTTAATTTGCTGAGTGCCGAAACAAGTGACGGGATGGATGCGCTTGCTCAAAAGATGCAGCCCATTCTCACACAACATGCCAATGATGTACGGCTGAACAAGAAACTGTTTGAGCGCACAAGAGCCGTGCATTTGCACCACCGCAGACTGACCCAAGAGGAGAAAAAACTTCTGGACGACAGTTATGACAGCTTTGTTCGCAGCGGTGCCCTGCTCTGTGATGAAGACAAGGAAAGGCTGCGCAAGCTGACTGAAGAAGTCAGCATACTTTCATTGCAGTTCTCCCAAAACTTATTAAAAGAGAGCAAGGCTTTTACTTTGCACATCACCGATGAACAGCAGCTTGAAGGGCTGCCCGACACTGCACGCGATGCTGCTGCACAGGCAGCAAAGGAGCGCGGACAGGATGGGTGGATATTTACGCTAGACAACCCCAGCTACAGTCCATTCATGACCTATTCCACCCGGCGCGCGCTGCGCCAGCAAATGTATATGGCCAAGAACACAGAGTGTATACATGACAACACGGAAAATAATTTGGATATATGCAAACGCATAGTCAATTTGCGGCGGGAGATAGCGCAACTGTTAGGTTTTAAGAGCTATGCAGACTATGTGCTCAAACGCCGTATGGCAGGCAATGCCCGCAATGTGTTCCACCTGTTAGACCATCTGATCGAAGCTTACAAAACCACCGCGACCAAGGAAATAGATGCCGTTGAAAGGTTGGCAAGGAGTGTGGAAGGAAAAAATTTCCAAATGCAGCCGTGGGACTTGGGCTATTACTCACACAAGCTGAAACTAAGGAAATACAACATTGATGCAGAGATGCTTCGCCCCTATTTCGAGCTGTCACGTGTCATCAACGGTGTGTTCGGACTGGCCAACCGCCTCTACGGCATCACATTCAAAGAAAATAAAGACATTCCAGTCTATCATCCAGATGTCAAGGCCTATGAGGTGTTCGACAAGGACGGAAGCTATTTGGCCGTGTTCTATGCAGACTTCTACCCTCGCACAGGCAAGCAAGGAGGGGCGTGGATGACTGAGTACCAGGGCCAGAGTATAGACCGAAGGGGGAAAAACATTCGCCCACATGTAAGCGTTGTGATGAACCTGAGTAAGCCAACAGATGAACGTCCCGCCCTGCTCACCTTAGGAGAGGTTGAGACATTTCTCCATGAGTTTGGCCACGCCCTACATGGTATGTTTGCCAACACACGGTTCGAGAGTCTGAGTGGCACTAATGTGTGGTGGGATTTTGTTGAGCTTCCTTCACAGTTCATGGAAAACTTCGCTGTAGAAAAAGACTTTCTACGCACTTTCGCCTTTCACTATCAAACAGGCGAGCCAATGCCTGACGAACTGATTGACCGCATTAAGAAAAGCCGTAACTTCATGGTGGCATACAACTGTATGCGCCAAGTGAGTTTCGGCATTCTTGATATGGCTTATTACACACGCCGTGATGTCTTTGACGAGGCCATCATACCATTTGAGAAAAAAGCATGGGAAAAAGCCATTGTCACCCCACAGTTGCCAGACACCTGCATGACAGCACAGTTCAGTCACATCATGGCCGGTGGCTATGCTGCAGGCTATTACAGCTACAAGTGGGCGGAGGTACTTGATGCCGATGCCTTCAGCGTATTCAAGCGACATGGCATTTTTGACAGAAAAACAGCACAACGTTTCAGAGATTGCATTTTGTCTAAAGGAGGGACTGAACACCCCATGGATCTCTACGAGCGTTTCAGAGGTGGGAAGCCAACCATTGATGCCCTGCTGAGACGAAACGGAATTAAAAAGAATGACAGCAAAAAGTAGGATTATAAACGGAAAAGAGACGGAACTTCAATATATACACAAATGATTTGTAGCAATGAGTGAGTTTGAGGAGAATGGGTTGAAGCGGCACAAACTTGACCTTCGCTATCTGCGCATGGCAAAGATATGGGCCGAAAACAGCTATTGCAAGCGGCGGCAAGTTGGCGCACTTGTGGTGAAAGAGAAGATGATTATCAGCGATGGCTATAATGGAACGCCCAGTGGCTTCGAGAATGTTTGCGAGGATGAACATAATGTCACCAAACCTTATGTACTGCATGCCGAGGCTAATGCAATCACCAAATTAGCCAGAAGCTCGAACAACAGCGATGGAGCCACTCTCTATGTTACAGCCTCTCCATGCATCGAATGTGCCAAGCTGATCATCCAGGCTGGTATCAAGCGTGTGGTTTACGGCGAGCATTACAGACTTGAAGATGGCATCAATCTGCTGCGCAAGGCTCATATAGAAGTGACCTACCTCAATCCTGATGAAGAATGAAACACATAAAAAATGACAAGTATCAATAACCCCAAACGCTTCACCCCATTGCTTATGGCCCTTAGTGTGGTTTTTGGCATACTGATAGGCACATTCTATGCTAACCATTTCTCGGGCAATCGGCTGAACATAATCAGCACTAGCAGCAACAAACTGAACAATCTTCTGCGTATTGTGGATGATGAGTATGTGGATACGGTCAACGTCAACTCTCTGGTCGAAAAGGCTATGCCGCTGATTCTGGCCGAACTTGACCCTCACTCTGTGTACATCTCGGCCAATGACGTGCAGGCAGCCAACGACGACCTTAAAGGTTCTTTTTCTGGTGTTGGCATTGAGTTCAATATCTGGCAGGATACTCTCCATGTGCAAAACGTGATTAACAATGGTCCAGCTGAGCGTGCGGGCGTGCTGGCCGGTGACAAGATTGTGAGTGTCAACGGCAAACCGTTTGTTGGGAAGATGGTGACCAATGAAGAGGCTATGCATAGGCTCAAGGGACCCAGAGACACAAAAGTGAAATTGGGAGTCAAACGATATGGAGAGAAAAAAATAAAGTATATTACAGTGACACGTGGTGATGTCCCCACCAAGAGCATCAACGCCACTTATATGCTGGATGACAATACAGGATACATCAAAATCAAGAACTTTGGCGAGAACACATATCCAGAGATGCTCATCGCACTGGCAACACTCTCACAGGAAGACTTTGGCAATCTGGTGATAGACCTCAGAGGAAACGTGGGCGGCTACTTGGCTTCAGCAGTCCAGATAGCCAATGAGTTTCTTCCGGAGAAACGTCTGATAGTCTACACACAAGGCCGGAAATCACCCAGAAAGGAATATCGCAGCGATGGCCATGGCAGCTATCAGAATATACCACTTGTGGTATTGATTGACGAAACGTCGGCTTCGGCGGCAGAGATTCTGGCCGGCGCCATCCAGGACAATGACCGTGGCACCATCATTGGCAGGCGTTCTTTTGGCAAGGGACTGGTACAACAACCCATTGCCTTTAACGACGGATCGATGGTAAGACTTACAATCGCGCGCTACTACACCCCATCCGGGCGTTGCATCCAAAAGCCCTACACTTCCGGAACTGACAAAAACTATGAGGAAGACCTCATTGCGCGCTACGAACACGGAGAATATTTCTATCAAGACAGTATCAAACACAAGGGTCCGGCCTATCACACAACCCTGGGAAGAACCGTCTACGGCGGTGGCGGCATCACCCCGGATATCTTTATTCCAGAGGACACGCTTGGCTTTACCTCTTATTATAAGGCTGCCAGCATGACAGGGTTGATTGTACAGTATGCCTACAACTATACCGACAACAACCGTGCAAAGTTGAAAAAATACGACAGCATGGAGCTGCTGTCGGATTACCTGAGGCGGCAAAACATGGTGGAGAACTTTGCCCGGTTTGCCGAGAGAAACGGACTAAAACGCCGAAACTTGATGATTCGCAAGTCACACAGTCTCCTGGAACGCTACATCAACAGCCGTGTTATCTATGGTATGCTCGACGACGAGGCTTTCATTGAGTACCTTAATCAAGACGACCCGGCTATCACGGCTTCTCTCAAACTTTTCAAAGCCAGGAAAGCTTTTCCTCAAAAAGAGAGAACGGCAGCAAACAACACCTCAAAAAGACGTCATGCCACAGCCTCTGCAAGAACAAAAAAAAGCACTGCGCACTGAGATAAAATGCCGTAAAGGCGAGTATAGTATGGAAGAACTTAGCAGGCTGTCGGCCTTAATTGTTGGCAGACTATTGGTGCATCCACGCTACCAAACTGCGAAAACAATACTTCTCTACCACCCATTAGCCGATGAGGTAAATATACTTGCACTGGCAAATCCCCCTGCACCACGTATAGGTAACTGTGTGGGCAAAACCATCTTGTTGCCAAAAGTGACAGGCCGTACCACCATGGAATTGCGCCAATACACCTCGCCCGAGCATGTCGAACAGGGGGCTTTTGGCATCATGGAGCCACGTGGCCCATTGTTCACTGCCATGGATATGGTTGATTTAGCCATCATTCCCGGTATAGCCTTTGACCGCAACGGCAACCGGTTGGGGCGAGGAAAGGGGTATTATGACCGCCTGTTGCCATCACTCAGCAATGCCTATAAAATAGGGGTGTGCTTTTCATTCCAGCTTTATCCAGAAATACCTGTCACAGAAACAGACACAAGGATGGATGAGGTTGTCACAGACGCTGGCTGAAAAAGGTCAGACAAAGCGGATGTCGGCAATAATCTGACCGCCGACCAAGCCGTTCAACAGGTTGACATAGTCCTGGCGCCGCATGGACAGTTCTGTCCTCAGTGCAGGACTCACCAGATGTACAAACAGCGTTTGGTTGCGTATGTAGACTTCCCGTGTGTAGCGGGCCACTACCTCGCCGGCCACACCAGGCCACGCCTCAACCAAACGTTTCTGAAGCAATGGAGTCTCAAGGCCCTGCACCCTCATGTTTCTGAGGATAAGGTCTTTGATAGTTTTTACCTCTCTTTTAAACATAAGTGTCCACCTCCCCTCCGCTCACCTTGAACATCCGATAGTTGTAAGCATATGCCTTAAGGATATTGTCCAGGTGCTCTCTGTTAGTGTCCGTTATGAATATCTGCCCGAAATTATCCCCCGACACAAGTTTCACAATCTGTGCCACACGCTGGGCATCCAGTTTGTCAAAGATGTCATCGAGCAACAGCAGCGGTGTGGTGTGCGAAGATACTCTTTTCAAGAAGTCAAACTGTGCCAACTTCAATGATATGACAAATGTTTTGTGCTGTCCCTGGCTGCCCTCACGCTTCAAGGGCTCTCCGTTAAGTGTAAAAACCAAATCGTCACGGTGAACTCCATGGAGCGAATAGCCCACGGCTCTATCCTTGAAACGGTCTCTGCGAATCACATCAAGCAGCGGCCCCCGCTGCCCATGCGAAACATAGCTGACACCAACCTTTTCGCCATTGCCGGCAACAGTCTGGTAAAAGTGCATAATTAGTGGCGTGAGCCGATGCACAAAGTCTGTACGCTTAGCGAAAATGGTCTCTCCGTTAGCAGCCATCTGCTCTTCCCACAAATCCAGCAACTCAGCATCAGGCTCTTCGTCCATCTTCAGCAGCGTGTTGCGTTGTTGGAGTGCCCTGTTGTAACCGTTAAGTGCATCCAAGTAGCTGTGGTCATATTGTGAGATTACCATGTCCATCAACCTGCGGCGCTCTTCGCTGCCACCGTCTATTAGCAACGTGTCGGCAGGCGACACCATCACCAAGGGTATCAGTCCAATATGGTCAGACAGGCGTTTGTATTCTTTCTTGTTGCGCTTGAAATGCTTCTTGGTTCCACGCTTCATGCCTACATAGATCTTGACCGGTGCGGCCTCGTCAGTACAATCGGCAACAGCATCCATTTCACTGTCATAGCTTCCATCTATTACGAAGAAGTCCTCTCCATGGGTAATCACCTGAGAGTCAATCGGGTTTTGCGCACTTCTGCAAAACGACAAGTAATAGATTGCATCCAACACATTTGTTTTACCAGCCCCGTTATGGCCGATAAAGCAATTCATCTTTGGAGAGAAATCCAGCGTGGCCGCTTTGATATTCCGATAGTTGACAATGGATATGTTATTTAAAATCATCTATCACTAAGTCCTGTTTGATGTGCAAAGTTAGTCGTTTTGCGGTTGATTCACGAAAAAAGTCTACAATAAATTTTACTGTATGCGATAATTTCAGTAATTTTGCCACGCTTAAATTGGCAAGAATAAAAACAATATTTAATTATTATAATGGCAAACAACAACGTAGAAAAGAGCGTCCCCGCAGCAGATTCAACGCTCACCGTTTCAGAAGCATCATTCTTGAAGTACAAAAAAGCGATTATCTTCGGCCTTATTGCCGTTAGTGTCATCATTGCCGGCACCATCTGTTACAAGCGTTTCGTGTCACAGCCTCGCGAAATCAAGGCCAGCACAACGCTTGCCAAAGGACAGGAGCTTTTTGCTAATGAGCAGTATGACAAGGCACTTAACGGTGATGGGGCAGCATTCATAGGCTTTGTCAAGTTTGCAGACGAGTACAGCGGGACTGACGCTGCCAATCTGGCCAACCTGTATGCAGGTCTGAGTTATGCAAAGCTGGGCAAATGGAACGAGGCTGCCACGTGGATTGAAAAGTTCACTCCCAGAGACGACCAAATGATCAGCCCTGCGGCTGAGGGCGCATTGGGCAATTGCTATGCCCACATGAACCAGTTGGACAAGGCTGTCACCCACTTGAAGAATGCTGCCAAGAAAGCAGACAACAACAGTCTCTCCCCCTTATTCCTTATTCAGGCTGGCGAGATTCTTGAGAGTCAGGGAAAGAACAGCGAAGCTCTGGAACTGTACAAGGAGATTAAGGGCAAGTATTTCAACTCCATGCAGTACCAGGTGATAGACAAATATATTGAGCGCGCTACAAAATAATGGCAACAGCACTTCACAATCTGTCTGACTACGACAGCAAGACCATTCCCGATGCCAGCAACATGTGTTTCGGCATTGTTGTGGCTGAATGGAACCCCGATGTCACAGGTGCTCTGCTTGATGGCGCGGTGAACACACTTGAAAAGCATGGCGCTTTACCTGAGAATATACATATAAAGACCGTTCCAGGCAGTTTTGAGCTGATATACGGCGCCCACCAGATGACACTCAAGGGCATGTATGATGCCATCATCATCCTGGGATGTGTCATCCGAGGTGAGACACCGCACTTTGACTATATCTGCCAAGGTGTGACAGCTGGCATCGCCCGCCTCAACACAACCAGTGAAATTCCGATTATCTATGGTCTGCTGACTACAGAAAACATACAACAGGCCAAAGACCGTAGTGGCGGAGAACTGGGTAACAAGGGTGACGAATGTGCAATTGATGCTATCAAAATGGCTAAGTTCTAATTATCAAGGATAAACAGACATCATTTTTTTTCGCTGCGGCGTACCGAGTGTTTGCATTTACGGTGCGCCGCATTTATTTCATATCAATCAAACATAAAAGATAGATGAGGTTCATTTCATGGAATGTCAACGGCCTCAGGGCATGTGTTAACAAAGGTTTCGCTGATATTTTCAACCGGTTAGACGCTGATTTCTTTTGCCTCCAAGAAACTAAGTTGCAAGCAGGACAGCTAAATCTCTCATTCACAGGCTACCAGTCTTACTGGAACTACGCCGAGAAAAAAGGTTACTCAGGAACAGCTATCTTCACCCGTCACAGGCCCCTGGCCGTCAACTACGGCATTGGCATAGAGGAGCACGACCGCGAAGGGCGTGTAATCACACTTGAAATGGAAAATTTCTTCTTGGTGACAGTCTACACCCCAAATTCGCAGGAGGGCTTGCGGAGACTGGATTATCGTATGCTGTGGGAAGACGCTTTCCGAAACTATCTTCAGCAACTGGACAGCAAAAAGCCCGTTATTGTGTGTGGCGACATGAATGTTGCCCATCAGGAGATAGACTTGAAAAATCCAAAAACCAATCACCTTAACGCAGGTTTCACTGATCAAGAACGTCAGAAATTCAGCACCTTGCTTGCTGGAGGGTTCACCGATACCTTCCGTATGCTCCACCCTACCGAAATCGTCTACTCATGGTGGTCTTACCGTTTCAAGGCCAGGGAAAAGAACACCGGCTGGCGCATTGACTACTTCCTCATCTCTAACCGAATCAGCAGCTGTGTCAAGAATGCCACAGTCCACACAGAAATCTTGGGTAGCGACCATTGCCCTGTCGGACTTGAAATGGAACCCTAAGTTCCAAAAGCACCGCAGCCGGAAATGCTGTGACCCTGATAAATATTATTCGGAAGCCTGTGCTGTCAAACGAAATTTGATACGACAATAATCACCTATCTAAATGAAATAATATTATCAATGTTTATGAAAAAAGGTTTTATACTCACGGCCCTGCTCATTGGGCTAGTCGCGCTGTGTACACAGGCGCAGCATCTGGTGCCCAAACGCACATCGGCACAAAAGACGGCCTTTGTTGTGGCCTCCGACCGTTTTGTCCGTACAGACCAGCCAGCCAAGGCCACAGGCAAGACCATCCGGCACGCCGCAGCCACTACGGTAACGCCCGACTGGGAGTGCAACTTTGACAAAGAGTCCGACTTCAACCAGTTTACCGTGATCGATGCCAACAGTGACCGCGAAAGCAGTGCCTATTTAGACTGGGCTGTGTGGAATTACCTCTTCAAGAGCGGAGCAAGTCCCTATGGCGACGGCTATCCCGACCACTGTGCGGGCTATGGGTGCAGTGAGGACAACGATGCCGATGACTGGCTCATCACCCCAGAGTTCAGCTTGCAAGCCGGCGCCACCTACGTGCTCAGGTTCAAGGTGCGTGTACACCGGTCGTCCATGCCCGAGCGACTGGAGGTGAAGTATGGCTCGGCACCAACGGCGGACGCTATGACCAACACGCTGATGGCTGCCACCGAACTGGCCAACACGGAGTACATGGAGTACACGCAAACCATCACCGCACACACTGACCAAGTTGTTTACATCGGTTTTCATGCCGTGAGCGAGGCCGACAATATGATTCTTTATCTTGACGACATCAGTGTTAAGAAGAGTGCCACAGCATTCAAGGGCTGGGAGTGCAACTTTGACAAGGAGTCCGACTTCAGCCAGTTTACCGTGATCGATGCCAACAGTGACCGCGAAAGCAGTGCCTATTTAGACTGGGCTGTGTGGAATTACCTCTTCAAGAGCGGAGCAAGTCCCTATGGCGACGGCTATCCCGACCACTGTGCGGGCTATGGGTGCAGTGAGGACAACGATGCCGATGACTGGCTCATCACCCCAGAGTTCAGCTTGCAAGCCGGCGCCACCTACGTGCTCAGGTTCAAGGTGCGTGTACACCGGTCGTCCATGCCCGAGCGACTGGAGGTGAAGTATGGCTCGGCACCAACGGCCGAAGGTATGACCAACACGCTGATGGCTGCCACTGAGTTTAACAACACCGACTTCAAGGAAATCACGCAGACCATCTGTCCCACAGCCGACGGCAACTACTTTGTCGGTTTCCACGCTGTGAGCGAGGCCGACAACATGATTCTCTATCTTGACGACATCTCGCTTAAAGCCTTAGGAGCACTGCCACCTGACACTGTGACCGACCTGAGACTTACGCCCGACCCCACCGGCGCGCTGACCGCAACGCTTGACTTCAAGGCTCCGGCCACAGCAAGCGATGGCAGTGCCCTTCAGGAACTGGCTGGCATCAAGGTGCTGGACGGAGACAGGGAGATTGCCGACATCACCAATGTAGAGATAGGAAAGGCTGTACAGTACACCGTCGTGCAGACGGCTGACAGGCCGGCCCTTTGCACCTACAGTGTGATGGCCTATAATGCAGATGGCAATGGGGCCAAGGCCAGCGTGAGCGGATGGGTAGGCCTGGATGCTCCGACGGCTCCAGCCTACGCGACAGCCACCGCCGTAGACGACAAGGTTAACGTGGAATGGGAAGCTGCCAAAGCCGAGCACAGTGGCGTGTTCTTTGCCGACAAGGTAACCTATGATGTATGCGACATGCGCGATGCCACAACGGTGTCGTCCAAACTTGCCCGTTCACAGGGAAGCACTGCGGCAGTGCTCAACATCAATGCCAACAGTGGCGACCAGCGTCTGCTGAAGATAGGTGTTTCGGCCAGCAACACCACAGGATCCAGTTCCTACACTCTGGCCGCACCGATGGTTGTGGGGACGCCTTATGCCCTGCCTTTCAAGGAGACCTTTGCCAAGGACGGCAATGCCTACGGCTTCTGGGAGTCCCAGGGCAACGGCTTCGGCTACCAGATGGGATATGCCGGTGTGGAGGCTTCTGCCACTGAGGATGCCAATGGCGACGGCGGCAGTGCCAAAATCAGCACATACTACGAGGACTGTGTGTCACTTGTTTCTGGTAAGATTGCCTTGGGCCAGGCAAACAAGCCTGTGTTCAGATACAGCCAGAAGACAGCTTCGGTCGAAGGCGCCATACGCCCCTTTGTCATCAAGTCTGACGGCACTCTCGAGTACCTTGCCGCTGAAAGTCTTGATGGGTATGCCGATTCGGGCCAGTGGGTTGCACGCTCCTACGACATGAGCGCCTACAAGGGGCAGCCATGGATACGGCTGGGCATCGCTTTCGACCAGTCCACGGTCAAGTACAAGAGTAACAGCTTGTATATAGACAACTTTATTGTGATTGACGAGACACACGAGACCCTCAGCGTTGGCTTGTCGGCTCCGGCCAGGATGCGTAAAGGTCATGCTGGCAACGTACGTGTAACGGTAACCAACTATGGCAATGCTGCAAGTGGCTACACCATGACGCTGACCGAAGGCAAGACAGCGATAAAGCATATTGCCGTGAGCGAGCCACTGGCACAGATGCAGACACGTATATTTGACATTGTCTACAAGCCCTCGGCACTCATCGAAGGGCAGAAAGTTGTTCTTACGGCCACTGCCGAGGCCGGCGAGGGTTCAACGGCACATGCAGCCAATGCATCCTTTGAGGTTCATGTGTCTGATGCACAGCAGCCCTCAGCCACGGGGCTTACAGCCCAGGTTGACCAGGGCAGGGTGAGACTGGCCTGGACTGCTGCCGCCGAGATCAGCCAGCTAACAGATGACTTCGAGGACTACAGCGAGTGGAGCACAGACCAAGCCGGTGACTGGAGCTTTATCGATGGTGACAAAGGTGTCACCTATGGCTATTTTGACATTCATGGCCTCTACTATAACAACGAGAAGACGCCTTTTGCCTACATCGTATGGACACCTACAAACTATGGTGGAGAGGACATCACTGTTGCCAACCCTTCGGCCAAACCCGCCAGCGGACTTAATGCCATGGCCTCGGTCTACAGCTACCACCGCAGCGAGTCAGGCCAGCTCACCCCGCTCAATGCTGACAACTGGATGATTAGCCCAGAACTTACCGGCGAGGCTCAGACCGTCAGATTCAAGGTCAATAACATCAACGCCTCACACCCGGAGAACTATCAGGTGCTGTACAGCACTACAGGCAAGGAAGTGTCCGACTTTCAGCTTATCAGCGAGAAGACAGTGAGCAGCGGCCTGTGGGACGAAGTGAGCACAGAGCTTCCACTTGGAGCGCGTTACCTTGCCATCCGTCATTGCACCAAGGTCGTAGAGAATCCATCGGGTGTCGGCTATTCTTCTGCACCTTACCTCTTCCTGGTTGACGATGTAACCATGGCCTCTATGGGGTGCAAGTTCACAGGCTACAACATTTACCGTGACGGTCAGCTGTTAGGCAGCACTACCGAGAACCGGTATATTGACCTGGCTGTCCTTGGCGACAGCCAAAACCACACATACCAAGTGACGGCACTCTATGCCGATGGCACCGAGTCTGTACCCGTAACGGCTACTGTCAATGTGCCTACCGGTATAGACGGCATTGAGACTGGTGCTATCGCCCCCGCTACCGACACGGTGTTTACCCTTGACGGACGAAAACTCAACCTCAAGGCACCCTTGCACCGAGGTATCTACATCAAGAATGGCAGAAAGGTTGTCGTAAAATAGCGACTACGCCATGTTATGCATTGCAAGCGTGTGTGACAAAACTACAATGTTCTCTCTGAATAGTTGCAGATTGTAATCACAGCATCAAAAGGGAGCGTATCAATACTCTAAACAGGGTTTGATACGCTCCTTTTAGCTTTTAACCCAAATCGGTCATTAGACTGATTTGGGTTTAACTTGCAGTGAGTAATTTTCATCAAGTTGCTATATAAACGTAAAAAAACCTCTGTGTATATACGAGATTGTGATGTTTAATATTTACCTTTGCATTCAAATTCGAATCTAAACATGGCAAACAAAGAATTAAACAGGCTGAAGGTTGTTCTTGCAGAAAAGAAGAAAACGAACAAATGGCTTGGTGAGCAACTGGGAAAGGACAAGACAACCATATCAAA
This sequence comes from uncultured Prevotella sp., assembly GCA_937895845.1. Taxonomy (GTDB): domain Bacteria; phylum Bacteroidota; class Bacteroidia; order Bacteroidales; family Bacteroidaceae; genus Prevotella. The sequence goes on from CALBLK010000077.1 coordinate 45,328, forward strand.
ATGGTGTACCAATACTTGTCAGCCAGATTTGGGTAATCTTATGAAGATAGCCAAACTGCTTGAAGTGGAAGTGGCAGACCTTCTCAGGGAAGATAATATAGACTGACAAAATGACAACAGACTATAAAGACGACAGACTCTCAATATGGAGTGGTGATTATGCCGAGATACTGCGACACACTGTCGCAGTAATTGAGCACGCACGGACAGAAATAGCCCGACATGTCAATGGCTATGTCTCTACCGCCTATAGGGAAATTGGTCAAATGCTTCACGAACGCAAAATAGAAAGTGGGTATGGCGACAGCGTTGTAAAGAGGTTGTCGGCAGATCTGAAAGAGCGATACCCCAAGATGGGTGTTTCGCCACGCCAACTTTGGAACATGAAGAAGTTTTATGAGCGTTATGCCGAGCACGATGAGAAAGTGCTACGGAGCGTAGCACTTTTACCGTGGTCGCACAATCTGCTACTGTTGAGCAAGGGCTTGGATGATGATGCAACTCTCTATTATGCCACAAAAACAGTGGAAAAAGGTTGGAACCGTGACTTGTTGCTCAATGCTATCAAACTCAATATGTATGAGACACAGACATTGGCAAGAGTAGACAACAATTTCGACCGCACTCTTCCTGCCGAGCAAGCACAGTATGCCAATGAAGTGTTCAGTAGCAGCTATAACCTCGGTTTCTTGGGTGTGACAAGTCCTATCTTGGAGCTTGAACTTGAAGACCGCCTTGTAAAAGCCATCACACGTTTCCTTATGGAGCTTGGCAATGGCTTCACGTTCATAGGCAATCAGCATGTGTTGGAATATAACGGTAAGGAGAGTAAGGTTGATATGCTGTTTTTTCATCGAGGGCTTCGCTGTCTTGTTGCCGTTGACTTGAAGATAGGTGCTTTCAAACCTGAGTATGCTGGAAAAATGAACTATTATCTGTCTCTGCTTGACCGTCTTGAACGTGGTACAGACGAGAATCGTTCCATTGGTATCATACTTTGTGCGGAGAAAGACCGTGTAGAGGTGGAACTCGCACTCGAAGATATGGGTAAGCCTATCGGAGTGGCAGACTATCAACTGATAGTACCGAAAGAGAAATTACAAAAAGTACTTGCTGACGAGATAAAGGCGTTTAGTGAGGAGAAAGGAAATGGCAATAAATTACCTAAATCAAGAAAATCAAATGGCAAATAAAGATTCTGTGAGTTTTGATGAGTTAGTTTCTACTCTTAAAGAGATGAACGATAAGATCGGTTCTCTTTCTTATTACTTATTTGCCATCAAATACGGCAAATTTCTAAAGGACCAAAATCTAACAGAAATAATTCGTTCCGCCAATCTGACTGAAAGTATGTCGAAAGAACTCAGCAAGGGACTCCGAATATATAATATACTTTCTAACAATGATTTTGGCTTGGAATTGAAAGAGGGTGATGATTGCACACTGCTGATACAAGAGGCGAGAAAAAATCTACCATTATCGAGTTTGGCTGATATTCTTTATCAGATGGAAAAAGACCGAAATGATTTTGGTATTGGTGCGACTGCTACAGCATTTGGTTTTAAATATGGAAAAGCCATCACGGCTTCAAATTATTCATGCGGCAACATCATAGATGAAGCTAAAAAATTACATCCGGATTTTGGACTGACACACACGCATGACGCAACAATTAGATATGGAGTAGATTTGTACAGTATGTTTGAGAATGGTTCTTTTGGGTTGCAATTCTCTAAAAGCGGTTTATCCTCAAACTATAGCCAAACGCCGACCTTAGCCAACAAAAAACAGACACTATTCCTCACCGCCCTCCGCACCAAGCCCTTCATGCTTCTTGCCGGTATCAGCGGTACTGGCAAGAGCCGCATTGTGCGCAAGTTGGCACAGGCGACAGTTACTGAGGAACGGCAAAAATCCGAAGGATATAAGGGCAATGATTGGGAAAATGACCGTTGGACGCTGCATTCGCCAGCTAACTTTGAACTGATACAGGTGAAGCCAAACTGGCACAACTCAATGGATGTTATCGGCTATTTGTCGAACATTCCAAGTCCGCACTATGTGTTCACGCCATTCATTGAGTTTATCGTCAAGGCATGGCTGCATCCCCAAGTGCCATTCTTTTTGTGCCTTGACGAGATGAACCTTGCTCCAGTGGAAGAATACTTTGCCGAGTTTCTGAGTGCCATTGAGAGCCGCAGTTTTGAGAACGGTGAATACATGACCGACCCCATCATCAAACCGTTCAACTCGTTTGGCACTGCCAAGGATGAGAAAGGCGCAGAAATGAATATCGGCGACACGATGATCAACACACTGTTCCCTGATTTCAAGGCAAGCGACACGGATTCTGCGATGGCAAAGGTTATCAAGCATTTCCGCACTAAAGGACTGACCCTGCCCAAGAACCTCATTGTCATAGGCACGGTGAATATGGACGAGACCACTTTCTCATTCTCACGCAAAGTGCTTGACAGAGCCATGTCGGTGGAAATGAACGAAGTGAACTACGACAGCTTCTTGACCGACACTACGGATGATGACCTCAAGGCCATCGTAAAGGCATTTGAGGATAATGGTGACGCCGACTTGAACGCTCTGCTTGTAGACCGCCACATCGAAGCAAGGGAAATCATTGACGAACTGGGCGAGGATGCAAAGTTTGCCATAGACTATCTGAAGCGCATCAATGCCCTGCTTGAAGGCACACCGTTCAAACTGGGCTACCGCGCCGCCAACGAAGCGTTGATTTATCTGCAAGCATCGCACGAGTTCGGGCAGACCGACCGCATAGCCGCGCTTGACAACTTTACGCTGATGAAGATTCTCTCACGCATAGAGGGCGACGAGACGAAACTGAAAATCACCGATTCGGAAGCCGACAAAGAGCGCATAGCCAATGCCGGTGTGAACATAGATGATGCCAAGCGGTATGGCGAACTGAACATACTCACGGCACTGCGGAACATCATCACGCAAATGTTGGGCGAACCGAATAACACCGATGCTGATAGCAATGCAGCCGAAGAAACGGCAACAGGGAATGGCGAGAAAACAGTTTCAACAGAGCAGAAAAAGAAAGGGTTGCAGTCTGTCAAGAAGATTGACAGCATGCTCAGCCAACTCAAGCGTGACCATTTCGTTTCCTATTGGAACTAACCGTTATATTGCACGACGCACATGGCAAGCGTATTCAACTTTGAAGTGGCCAACGAGGACTTGCTGGCAAGGTTCTCGTGTCCGAACCATGGGCGGAGAATAGCCGAGACCATCCGCAATCTCTGTACCGGCACTGGCAGTCATGACAGTGCCGCAAAGTTGTTGTGCCGCTACACATCAGAAACTCCGAATGTAAGGTTCTCTTTTGACGGAAACGCACCGGAGGGGAATGACATCCGCCATGAGGCCGTGTTCTTCGAGAATACGGAATATCCGCTTATCGTGCGTAGCCACGGAAAGGCATTGCAGGACTTGTCGCTTGCCATCAACGACCATCTGCGCACAGACGGCAAAGACAAAAGCACCATCATCAGCACTGGTGATGAACTGTACGGCTCGCTGAACTTCCACAACCAAGTGGGCATGACCGACTTCTGCATCAGCTACAGGGTGAAAGGCGAGGAGCAGGCCAAGGAACTGAAGTTCATCACCGAGGTGTTGAGCTACAAGTTGGACTACCGCTCCGACCTGAAGACCATCATCTCTGACATAGAGCATGAGTATGCCATGCTGAGCACATCGTTCCTGAAGGACACCTATCTCAGTATGCGCCAAGGCACAGGTGAGAACAATCCGCTGATATGGTGGCAGATATTCAAATCGTGCTATAAAGACATCATGACGGCTGCACGCCAAATCATTGACCGTCCCAAGCGGCGGTTGCGCTCCGTAGCCAAGTATGAGCGGGCAGAGCGCATGGCGTATGTCCCAAGGGAACTGGAAAACGAATACCAGACGCACAGGGACAATCCGGCCCACCTGTACCGCACAGAAGAACTGACGCTGAGCCACGACACCACTGAGAACCGCTTTCTGAAATACGCCATCAGGGAAATGACGCACCGCTTTGCCGTGGTGAAAGAACACATCATGACCGCCATGCACCTTGACGACCCGAAGCGCATAGACACTTCGCTTGAAGAAATGGAGAACGAGCTGACGCGCCTCTCCAACAATGCGTTTTTCCGTGGCGTAGGACAGTTCAAAGGATTCACGCAAGACAACCTCGTGATGAAACAGGCGCAAGGCTACAAGACTATCTTGGAGAAATGGGTGGAACTGCAGCAGGGCTATGAGTTGGAGGACGGCATGAGGAAACTGGAGGTGAAGGACATCTGTGACCTGTATGAGATATGGTGCTTCATCAAGGTGAAGAACATTGTGCAGGACGTGATGAAAGAGCTGTGCAAGGATGCCAAACCAAAGGTGAACGGCAGAGACATTACCAGCGACTTTATTCCGCAGCTTGTGTATGGCGGTTCGGTAAGTTTCATCAACCAATCAGGCATTGAGTTGGCAAGTGTGTGCTACAATGCCGAGGTGCGTGGAGGCAAATCCAATTCAGCCATAAGCGGTACAAGCACCATGACCACCGTGCAGCGCCCCGACATTGTGCTGCGGTTGAGCAAGCAGGCAGAAGGCAGCATGAAGTTCACCTACCTGTTTGACGCCAAGTACCGCATTGCCGACACAGACGGGGGCGACAGCAGTTACGACAACCGTTATGATGTGCCGCCGGCGGACGCCATCGACCAGATGCACCGCTACCGCGACGCCATCTACTACACGGAAGAGGGGCGTGACCACGACCACTTGAAGAAGGAAATCATTGCGGGCTATGTGCTGTTCCCCGGCCGCATACCGCTGGAGGCCCTTGACACAGAGCATGGTGACTATTACTACCAGCAGTCGAACCGCCTGATTGGCATCGGCGCGTTTCCCTTGCGCCCCGACCAGGAGCGGCACGCCGCGGACGGAAGTGTCATTGTGAACGCCAACAGCCCGGAGCAAGCCTTGCGCCGACAGATACGCCACTGGCTCGAGGACGGCAACGGGCGTGAGCGGCTGCTCGAAGAAAGCATTGCCCAGAAGGGGTTGGAATACTCGGACGAGCCGGTAAACAAAGGAACTTTCTACATTGCATCCGTAGACAGCCATGTGAATGCCGCCAAGAGATTGGTGCTGGATGGCCGGGGCAAAATATTCTTTTCGGGTTATAAGTCCATCCTTTCTGGTGTGGACTTCCAAAAGATAAAATACTTTGCCCCAGTGGATAACCATTTGGTAAAAGGATACTACCAAGTGCTCGCGGTGGAAGCGATGGATATGAGTGAAGTGCTGGCGAAAGGGAAAGCTGAAGCCAAAGGCGCAGCCTTGAAATATGGAGGCTATGACAAACCTATCCGCATTTGCTTGAAGCTGGGCAGATATACACTGCTATCCGCTCCTTTTGTCTATGGACTTGACGGCAACGCCTCCAAGGGTATTGCCATGACGAGGAAAGAGTTTAAAGAATATTGCAAAAGTTAAGGTTGCCGAGAAAACCCGGCAACTGCTACAGATGGGAAAAGCTACATGATAAAGTTCGTTCCAGCCGCTCAAACGGTGCGTTTCACGCTGCGGAACGGTGCGTTTCACGCTGCGGAACGGTGCGTTTCAGCCGCTCAAACGGTGCGTTTCAGCGTGCGGAACAGCGCGTTTCAGCGTGCGGAACAGCGCGTTTCAGCGTGCGGAACGGCGCGTTCTGAGTGGCAATTCGGACAGCAACCTGTGGCAAAATCCAATGGCCGATTTGGGCTTAAGGATAAAAACAAACTGAAAAAATTTTCTCTTGTCCGGCAAAAGTATTAACTTTGCATCACAATAAGGGACGTATCGGTTAGATCGGGATACTCATCAAATAATCTGAAAACTGAGACCATCCTTTTGTCAATGGCGGGCCACATCACCTTGCGGTGACAGCATGAAAAAAAGCCGGTGGATTACAACGACGGAGGAATCTCTAATCTTAGCACATAGGAGTTTTCATCACAATCACGGTACGTCCCGCTTTTTTACAGTATTATCACTCACAAAAGCCCATCTTGATTATGTTCTCCGGAATTATCGAAGAGTTTGCAACTGTCACTAACATTGTGAAAGACAGGGATAACATAGACATCAGCTTGAGATGCTCCTTTGCCAACGAGCTGAAGATAGACCAAAGCGTGGCCCATAACGGGGTGTGCCTCACCGTTGTCAGCATTGAAAACGACAGCTATACGGTAACGGCAATGAAAGAGACACTCATGCGCAGCAACCTTGGATTGCTGAAGGTTGGTGACAAGGTGAACGTAGAGCGTTCAATGATGATGAACGGACGTCTGGACGGGCACATCGTACAGGGGCACGTAGACACCACGGCTCTATGCACCGGTAAGGAAGATGCCAACGGAAGCACCTATTTCACATTCATGTACAAGTGTGACGCGGAGATGGCCAGGCGCGGATATTTCACAGTAGACAAAGGTAGCGTGACAGTGAACGGGGTGTCTCTGACGGTCTGCAACCCGACAGAAGACTCGTTCCGGGTGGCCATTATCCCCTACACATTGAAGCATACCAATTTCTGTGACATAGAGGTTGGTACAGTGGCCAACCTTGAGTTTGACATAATCGGCAAATACGTGGCCCGCCTGGAAGAGTTAAAGAATAGTTAATACAAAACAGTTTTATCGAAAACAACTTTTTCTTTGTCTACTAACAGAAATTTATTGATAGATTAAATTTCTGCTTTGTCAATATTCTACATATCTTTGCAACGTTGAACCATATAAAAGAAAACGAGCAAAAGGTATGAACAAAAAATGTATTGCCTGTGCTGTCGCAGTGCTACTGGTTCCCGGGACCATATTTGCCGAGGGTTCCAAGCGGTGGACTCTTGATGAATGTGTGAGGTATGCCTTGGACCATAACATCGCCCTGCGGAAGACCGTTGTGGCCCGTCAGTCAGCCATGGAAGATGTAAGGCAGGCCAAGTCCAATCTGCTCCCGTCTGTCAGTGCCTCGACAAGCCATGCCGCAGGCTACCGTCCATGGGTGAACGACGGTATCAGTACCGTGACCAATGGCACAGTGGCCACCAGTGTGAACAAGAGCTACTACAATGGCAGCTATGGCATCAATGCCAACTGGACGGTGTGGAACGGCAACCAGAACCGTAACACGATAAAGGTGAACAAGCTCTCAGAACAGCAAGCCCAACTTGATTCTGCCATCACCGCTAACAGCATTCAGGAGCAAATAGCCCAGCTCTATATGCAGATACTGTATCTCAGCGAGGCTGTCACTGTCAGCCAGCAGAGCTGGAAAACCAGCCAGCTCAACGAGGAGCGCGGCAAGGAGATGGTAGCGGTTGGCAAGATGTCAAAGGCAGACCTGGCTCAGCTGTCTGCCCAAACAGCGCAGGACTATTATCAAATTGTAGAGAACCAGAGCAGCCTGGCGAGCTACATGCTCCAGCTTAAGCAGCTGCTTGAGATAACTGACGGCGAGACTTTTGAGGTAGAGACACCCAATATCTCGGACGACACCGTGCTTTCGGCCATTCCCTCACTGCATGACACCTACCAATCAGCCTTGGCAAAACGTCCGGAAATAGAACGCCAGCACCTGGCAATAAAGAGCAGCGATGTAAACCTGTCCATCGCAAAGGCGGGCAATCTGCCAACCCTTAGCGTGAACGGCAGCGTTGGAACCAGCACCTCGTCGATGAGTGACCGCACCTGGGGGCGGCAGATAAAAACCAATTTCGACGCCACGGCCGGTCTCACACTGAGTATTCCCATTTTTGACCAGCGAAAGACAAAGACCGCAGTCAGCAAAGCCAAGCTGCAGAAGCTGGACAGCGAGCTGGACCTGCTTGATGAGCAGAAAAAGCTATTCAGCACCATCGAGGGATTCTGGCTTGACGCCACAACCAACCAGCAGAAGTTCAAGGCAGCCAGAATGGGGGTAGAGAGCGAGGAAGCCAGCTACGCCCTGCTCAGCGAACAGTTCAGGTTAGGACTAAAAAACATCATTGAATTGATGACTGGAAAAAACAACTTGCTCCAAGCCCGGCTGAGCAAATTGCAAAGCAAGTACATGACGCTGCTCAATGTGCGCCTGTTGGAGTTCTATCATGATGGCAAGTAGATTCATTTTTTGGAAGAAACATCTCAACATCTAAAATAAAAATTACATAATCACAAGATGAAAAAAATTAGCAAAATATGGGTTGGCGCGGGCGTTGTGCTCATTATAGCCCTTGCCTCGTGGCTGTTCTCGGGGGGCAAGACAGAGGAGAAAATTTCCTTTGAGACAGAGAAGGTTACCAGAACAAGCATTCGCAACAGTATCACTGCCACAGGTACCATTGAGCCTGTGACCTCAGTGACAGTCGGCACGCAGGTGTCGGGTATTGTCAGCAAGCTGTATGTGGACTATAACAGTGTGGTGAAAAAGGGCCAGGTCATAGCAGAGCTGGACAAGACCAACCTGTTGAGCGAGCTCAACACAGCCAAGGCCAATCTGGCCTCGGCCAGAAGCACATACAACTATGAGAATAGCAATTTCAGCCGCTACGAGACGCTGTACAAGAAAGGGTTGGTGAGTGCTGACGAATATGAAAATGCCCGTCTGAGCTACCGCAAGGCCAAGGAAAGTGTAGCTACTGCACGGGAAACGGTCAACAAGGCACAAACCAACCTTGGCTATGCAACCATCACATCGCCCATTGACGGTGTGGTACTGTCAAAGTCTGTTGAAGAGGGGCAGACAGTGGCTGCCAGTTTCAGCACCCCGGAACTGTTTACCATTGCGAAGAACCTGACCGATATGCGCGTAGTTGCCGATGTTGACGAGGCCGACATCGGCGAGGTGAAAGAGGGCGAGCGCGTGTCGTTCACGGTTGACGCCTACCCCAATGACACCTTTGAGGGCCAGGTAACCCAAGTGAGACAGGAGGCAACTACAACCAGCAATGTTGTGACCTACGAGGTTGTCATCAGCGCTCCCAATGCAAATCTCAAGCTCAAGCCAGGCCTTACGGCTAATGTCACTATCTATACCGCAGAGAAGAAAAATGTTGTATGTGTGCCACAGAAAGCCCTGCGCTTCAGTCCCACTACGGAAACGGTTGGCAAGTCCTATAAGTTGGTTGACTGCAAAGGCAAGAACAAGGTGTGGACACTTGAGGGCAACACCCTCAGGGCACACGCCATCCAGACAGGCATGAGCGATGGCATCAACACCGAAGTCATCAGCGGTCTCAGAGTTGGCACCGCTATTGTCACCCAGTTCAAGGAAATGTCAGAGGACAGCGAGGATGAGGAGCCCCGTGAACAGTCGCCCTTTGCCCCAGGCCCTCACAAGTCTGACAAGAAAAAGTGATACAGGCTTATGGACAACAGCAAGAAGGTAGTCATAGAACTGCAAAATGTTAAGCGTGACTTTTTGGTTGGCGACGAGATTGTACATGCGCTCCGCGGCGTGTCTTTCAAGATTTACGAGGGGGAGTTTGTGACCATCATGGGTAAGTCCGGCTCGGGCAAGTCAACACTGCTCAACCAGTTAGGCTGCCTTGACACCCCCACTTCCGGCGAGTATATCCTTGACGGTGTGTCGGTGCGCACCATGACAAAATCACAGCGTGCCGTCCTGCGCAACCGCAAAATTGGCTTTATCTTCCAGAACTATAATCTGCTGGCTAAGACTACCAGCGTTGAAAACGTTGAACTGCCGTTGATGTACAACCAGAGCGTGGATGCCAACGAACGGCGCGCAAGGGCCATCAAGGCCCTGAAAGCCGTTGGGCTTGGCGACCGGCTCTATCACAAGTCCAACCAGATGTCAGGAGGTCAGATGCAGCGTGTGGCCATTGCCCGCGCATTGGTGAACAATCCCGCTGTCATCTTGGCCGACGAGGCTACCGGCAACCTGGACACCCGCACCTCGTTCGAGATACTGGTGCTGTTTCAAAAATTGCATGCCGAGGGGCGCACCATCATCTTTGTGACCCACAATCCCGACATCGCGAAATACTCGAGCCGCAACATCATGCTACGGGATGGCAAGGTTATCAGTGACGAATACAACAGCCATATTCTGTCCGCGGCGGATGCTCTTGCCGCCATACCAACCAATACAGATGAATAATGTGCAAGAAAGCGCAATGCTATCAGGCTTTCTTTACATCTTAAGCATTAAAAGACGATGAACTATACCAATTTATTCAAAATAGCCTTGCGTGCCATTGCTGCAAACAAGACGCGCTCATTCCTAACCGCCTTGGGTATCATCATAGGTATTGCTTCGGTTATCACGATGCTTGCTGTCGGACAAGGGACCAAGCAAAGCATACAGGCCAGTATCGCCGAGATGGGGTCGAACATGATTATGATTGGCCCCGGCGCAGACCGGCGAGGAGGGGTGCGCCAAGACGCCTCGTCAATGGAGACACTCAAGCTGACCGACTTTGAATCAATACGCGACGAGTGCGGCTACATCAAGGCCATCAGCCCCGTGGTGAACAAGAGCGGTCAGTTTATCTATGGCAACGAGAACACGCCGTCAACCATCTACGGTGTCAACCAAGACTATTTTGAGATTCGCCAGCTTTCAATTAGCGATGGCAGCGGTTTTACCGACGCCGAGATAAAGAGCAGTGCCAAGGTGTGCATTCTTGGGCAGACGGTCATTGACAACCTGTTCCCGGACGGTTCAAACCCTATTGGCAAGGTGGTGCGCTTCAACTCCATTCCATTCCGCGTAATCGGCGTGCTGAAGAAGAAAGGCTACAACTCGATGGGCATGGACCAGGATGACTTGGTGCTGGCTCCCTATACAGCAGTGATGAAGCGTATTCTTGCACAGACTTATTTGGGAGAAATACAATGCTCGGCCATCACCGAGGGAGTGACAGACAAGGCCACTGAGGAAATCCGTACCATCCTGCGACGCAACCACAAACTGAAAGATGCCACTGCAACGGCTGACGAGGAAGAGGATGACTTTAACATCCGCTCCCAAGAGGAGCTGTCGTCCATGATGAATTCCACCACTAACATGCTCACCATCCTGCTGGGATGTGTCGCTGGCATATCGCTCGTTGTTGGTGGCATCGGTATCATGAACATTATGTATGTAAGCGTGACAGAACGCACCCGCGAGATAGGCCTTCGCATGAGTGTTGGCGCCCGTGGCATTGACATTCTGAACCAGTTTCTTATCGAGGCGATTATGCTTAGCGTCACGGGAGGGGTCATAGGCGTGTTGTTAGGTATCGGAGCATCAATAGCCATCAAGACATTTGCCCACTGGCCCATTTTGATAGAAGCATGGACAATCGTAATGAGTTTTGCGGTGTGTACATTTACGGGAGTGTTCTTCGGATGGTATCCGGCCAAAAAAGCGGCCCAACTTGACCCAATCGAAGCGCTGAGGTATGAATAAGCGGATGATTATAGGTTTGCACGTGGCCGCCTGGACTGTGCTGTTCCTGGCGCCACTGACCTTCCTTAACCATGGCAATGGCGTCACGCCACAGCGCTATCTGGCTGCTTGCGTGACACCACTGCTACAGATGGTTGTCTTTTACACCAATTATTTCCTGCTTACACCAAAGCTGTTCATGCGCCATCACCGCCGTATGTTCTGGACACTCAACATCGTGATTGTCGTCTCATTCAGTTTTGTGCTCCACATCTGGATGGGGTACGCTCACAGTCACTTTGACACCTTTCCACCTGAAGGTTACAGCCCCCCCCGCCATGAAGCGCTCACCATGTCCCTCTTCGTGCTCCGGGACATGTTCTACCTGGGACTTTCGGCCTTTATGGCAGCCACTGTTGTACTGGCCATGAACTGGCAGAAGTCCGAGACGGCTCGCTGTGCAGCAGAAACAGCAAGGACAGAAGCGGAGCTAAACAACCTGCGTGCGCAGATAAAGCCACATTTTCTGCTGAACACGCTCAACAACATTTATGCCCTTGTTGCTTTTGACCAGGCGAAGGCACAAAAGGCCATCTATGAGCTAAGCCAGCTGTTGCGCCACATCCTCTACGACAACCAGCAGCCCACCATTACCATGAGCGAGGAGATAGCTTTCCTTGAGAACTACATTCATCTGATGCAAATCCGCTTGTCTGACAATGTCGAAGTTACATTTCAAGCCGAATGTGCCCAGCCGCAGATGCCCATCGCCCCAATGCTATTCATTTCATTGGTGGAAAACGCTTTCAAACATGGCATAAGCGCTACGGGCAAAAGTTTCGTACATATCAGGATTGAGAACGGCAACGGTTACGTAACCTGTGAGATAGAAAACAGCAACAACCCAAAAGGCAGGAGTGACCACAGCGGTCACGGGATTGGCCTCAGACAAGTGCGGAAACGGCTCGAGTTGTCGTATGCCGGGCACTATGAGTGGACTTGCGGAACAGACGAGAATGACACTGTTTACAAATCAAAAATAACGATAAGAACATAATGCTAAACTGTGCTATCATTGATGACGAACCTCTTGCAGCCGAACTTCTGAAGAGCTACGTAGAGAAGACACCATTCTTAAATCTGACCGGAGTGTACAGCAGTGCACTAACTGCCATGCGCGACCTGCGGGATGGCCAAACCCATTTGGTGTTTCTTGACATCCAGATGCCAGAACTCAACGGCATTGAGTTTGCAAAAATCATTCCACAAACCACAAAGATTGTCTTCATTACAGCCTTTCCGCAGTATGCCATTGATGGCTTCAAAGTCTCAGCGATGGGGTATCTGCTCAAGCCTGTGAGCTATGAGGATTTTCTGTCAGCATCAGAAAGAGTGCTGGAGCATTTCTCAACACGTGAGACAATGCTGGGAAAAGACCGTTTCTTCTATGTCAAGAGCGATTACCAGCTCCAGCGTATCAGCTACGATGACATCCTCTACATTGAGGGGCAGAAAGACTATGTGCGCATCTATCTGACAAATGGTCAAAAAGTGATGTCGCTTCTGAACATGAAAAACCTGGAGGACAGTCTGCCATTCCCAGAGTTTATGCGCACCCACCGCTCCTATATAGTCCATATGGACAAGGTGTCTGCAATGGTGAGGTTCCGCATTGTTGTGAATAACAAGTTTATACCCATCTCAGACTCCTATAAAGAGAAGGTGCAACAGTATTTTGACGACCACACATTTGTCTAACTCCTTCTGCTCCTCTCCACCATCGCCTTCAGCTTTTTATTGAAGCTGCAAGCTTTTTGCAGTTCGTCAAGCGTCCGGACCATTCTGTATTGCCACCTGTTATAGCTGTCACCGGGGGTGTTAATTCGCTCGTCACTTGGAACGGAGCCGGCACTGAGGGCCGTGTCACACGCCATCAAGTCCTGTATGGGCAGAATACAGAGCATGGAAGGCGAATAGAGATGGCGTGCCACAATCTCCTCGGCCAGCGCCAGTGTCAGCTGCCGTGGCGCACGCCCCTCCTTTTGCAGCATTGCGGTGTAATAGTGCTGTGCCTGTTGTGGGTTCTGCTCCCACCACAGTCTCAGGGGTGCCATGTCGTGAGTGGTTGAGGTACAAACACTTCTCACAGGATTTGAGCTGAGCGGCACGAACTCATAACCATCCACCTTGGGCAGAGTCTGGATTTCAAGGGTCAGCATCCTCAAACGGTCAAGCACATCGCGCGCCCCCTCTGGCATATGCCCCAGGTCCTCCACGCACACCAGCATCCTGGTATCTCTGAACACTGCATCCAAGCGCTGCCACCCCTTGTGGCACCAATACTTCTGATTGCGTTGTCCGAAATAATGCTGGCAGATGCGTGTGTAGGCATCCCTGTCACTGTCTCCGAGCGCTTCAAACACAGGCTCTTTCCAAGCTCCTATTCGTGGATAGAACATGGAAGGCTGCTGGCTGTCCGCAAGAAAAAGCACATTGGCTGCCAGCCGGAGCAGCCCATCCCTAATCCAATAAGAGTTTTCATCGCTCTTCCCCTCAAATGCATCCATGATTTTCCGTTGCGTGTCAAGTTCTGGAGAAAGTGTAAACAGTCCGTAACCGATTGGACGCAAGAAATGGTCGCGCACATAATGGGCATGAATGCCAAACAGCCTGTCAAGCACACCTTCATTGACAAAGGGCCTCGTGAGAAAGTCGGGCTTGAAGGTGAGGCCCATGCTCTCAATCTCCCCTCCTGTCAGAGCCAGTGAGGGGACATAATATCCCAGTGAGGCTGTAACCGCCTGAGCAGGGATTTGCCACATGGCAAAGAACCCGGCAACATGGTCAACTCTGACGGCATCAAAAAAACGCTCCATCCATGACAGCCGCCCTTTCCACCACTGATAGTCGCTTTGCTCTATCTCCGTCCAGTTGTAGGTTGGCAAGCCCCAATTTTGCCCCTGCTGGTCATGGCCACTTGGAGGAGTCCCTGCCGATGTATCTGTGTTGAACCATTTCGGATGCACCCATGTGTCAACACTGTACCGGCACACGCCAACGGTCATGTCACCCATGAGTATGATACCTTTGCTACGCGCATAGCCGGCTGCATCAGCCAGTTGGCGGTATAATAGATACTGTGTGAAGATAACCAGCGATGCTTGCTCACCCTGGAGTGCAAGCAACGTTGTCACCTTTTGGGTGTCATAGATGGCATATTCGCCCCACTGCTCAAAACAGCATGTGCCATATTGGTCGCGTAGCAAGCAAAAAGCCACATAGGGCAACAGCCAGTGCCTGTTGGCTTGCACAAATGCCTGGCAGCCAGAAGATGCAAGTATCTGCTGGCCTTGCTCATGATAGAGTGCTGCTACATACTCGCTTTTGACCTTGTCTACCGCCTCGTAATCGTAGGTCTTCATGCTCTCCAGTTCGCGCCGCCTCCGCTCGAACGCCACCTGTAACATTTTGTTGTTCAGCTTCCCGGCAGCATACAGCGAAAGACAGTGTGGATGCAGTGCGTATGACGAGATGATGTTGTAAGGATGTGCGTCAGTCCATCCATGAGCTGACGTAGTGTCGTTGACAGGAAGAAGCTGTATGACACGCAGACCGGTCTCATCAGCCCAGTCAATGAGTTGTCGCAGGTCGGCGAAATCGCCGCAGCCAAACGAAGCCTGGCCGCGAAGGGCAAACAGGGGTACAGCGACTCCGGCCTTCCGCCAAGGTCGCTCGCACACACGCAGCATACCTCCGTCAATCACAAGCACATTTCCTTCGCGCAGCTCTTCACCATTGATAACCCGGTTGTCACCCTGCTCCCATTCAACCAGCTCATGCGTGTCACAGTTAACAACCACGAACTTATACTCCACAGGCAATGCAAAGCCATCAGCATTGACAGACAGCTGCCACACATCTTCACCCGCATGGTGCAACAGGAGGTAGCGCGAACTGTTCCATCCGCCAAGGGCCGGATGGCTTCCGCAGATCGCAACAGTCTGTCGGCTGCCTAACTGGGGAGCTGCAACCTTGAACAGTATTGTGCGGCGGTAAAAAGGCACGCGGAAATCCGTGCGGCCATTGTGCACAGCCTTGCTCACCGTCACTTTGTAAGCAGCAGTGGTGAGGTGCTGTTGCAAGGGAACTTCATGCCAGAGGTCATCCATCACGTAGTCGTGCGCGCAGTCAAAAGGGACAACTCTCTTGATGCCATCCCATTCCCTGCGGAGAAGCTGCCTGCTGTCATCACGCACCTCATACGCGTATTCAAAAAAACAGAACTTCCGCTTTCTAGACTCAATGGCAGCTGTCTCCGCCACCCACAGTTCGCCATCTGTGGTGCTCATGGGCAGCAGACTGGATTTTGCTGCACCTTCACAGTCAATATCCTTGATGGAAACAAAGAGGTTTTCACCCCACAGCGTGTGATAATCAATGGTGAATCGTAGTTTCATACGGCAAAGATAGCATTTTTCCTTTTAAAATATTACCTTTGCACTCCAAAGATAATGCATAGGCGCGCAAAGGGAACTTGCACTCAAATTTCCAAACGCAGCCTAATAATATCAATTCAAATAGTCCAACAAATCATGAAAGCAATAAAATCAAAAGCGTGGCTCTATGTGGCGTCAATGTTGGCTGTTGCTGTAGCCGGCATGATTTACTATTATCTGTTCAGCGCATTCTCGCGTGTACCGTCAACAACATACATCTTCATTGATGACGATGACAGCCAGGACTCTGTATTTGCCAAACTGTCTGTCATCGGCACGTCACATGGACTTGCGGGTTTCCATGCGCTGGCCCGCCACAGCTCGTATGCGGAGCACGTGCGCCCTGGCCGCTACGGCATCAGCCCGGGCGAATGTACTTTCAGTGTGTTCAGACATCTGAAAAACGGTATGCAGTCGCCTGTCAGCCTCACCATTCCCGAGGCAAGGACTGTCGAGAAGCTGGCCGCAACGCTGAGCCGTAAGCTCATGGCAGACAGTGCAACCATAGTTGCGAGTCTCAAGGACTCGGCCGTTTGCGCCCGTCTGGGCTATGACACTGCAACCATAGCGGCTCTCTTCATTCCCAACACTTACGACGTCTATTGGAACATCAGCGTAGAGCAGCTGCTGGAACGGATGCTGCGAGAAAACAAACAGTTTTGGAAAGCCGACAATCGCCAGCAACTTGCCAATGACCTTGGGCTGAGCCCCACAGAAGTAACCACACTGGCCAGCATCATTGACGAAGAGACAGCCAACAACGCCGAGAAACCAATGATTGCCGGAATGTATCTCAACCGGCTGAACTTTCGCAGTGCCGAATATCCCGATGGAATGCCCCTGCAGGCTGACCCCACGGTGAAATATGCGGTGCGCGATTTCACCCTGCGCCGCATCTACCACAAATTGCTGTTTACCGACAGCCCTTACAACACTTACAAGTATCCCGGGCTGCCTCCAGGTCCCATTAAAATAGCCTCGATAGCTGGCATTGACGCCGTACTTCACTGTACAAAGCACGACTACCTCTATATGTGCGCAAAAGAGGATTTCTCGGGCAAGCACAACTTTGCAAAGACTTACAGTGAACATCTGAAGAACGCCGCCCGATACAGCAAGGCTCTCAACGAGCGCGGCATCAAGTGACCGTGACCCATACATCAATGTGCCGCATATCTTAAATTTTGTCCGACTATGATTAACAAAGAAACCGTGAGGCAGTGGATGAAGAATAACCCGCGGGTAAAGCGATGGACGGTCTCACTTCTGATGAATGACACAGAGGCCAGACCACGGTGGTATATCCGCCTTGCAGCGCCACTTTATCAACACCGCGGGCGGCACAGTGTGATTTACAACAGCGTACGCATGGACACGCCGCCTTTCAGACGTTTCCACATCGGTGATTACAGCGTGGTTGAGTCTTTCTGTTGCATCAACAATGCCGTTGGCGATGTTGTTATTGGTAACCATACACGCATCGGTATGCATTCAACAGTGATTGGTCCTGTCACGATTGGCCATCATGTTCATCTGGCTCAAGGCATCGCAGTGTCTGCCCTCAATCATAAATTTAACGAGAAAGACAAACGAATTGACCAACAAGGTATTACAATAAAAAAAATTGTGATAAAAGATGATGTATGGATAGGAGCGAACGCAACTATTTTATCAGGAGTGACCATTGGGGAGCACGCTGTTGTAGCAGCCGGAGCAGTTGTCACCCATGACGTTCCTCCTCACTCCATTGTCGGCGGAGTGCCGGCAAAAGTACTGAGATACATTTAAGCCTTGGGAACCATCATGATGTAAGAGATTGCACCCCATTCAGACATGATAAGCAAAAATGAAAATAGGAATTGAGGCCCAACGCATTTTCCGCAAAAACAAGCATGGCATGGACTATGTTGTTCTTGAGGAAATCAAGGTACTGCAAATGATTGACAAGGAGAATGAGTATTATATCTTTGTCAGACCCGGTGAGGACAGATGCGTTTCAAGCACGCCAAACTTTCATGTCGTGGAACTCCGCTGCCCAACATACCCCCTGTGGGAGCAGGTGGCCCTTCCTTTGGCCGTAAAAAGTCATCACATAGACCTGCTTCACTGCACAAGCAACACTGCCCCACTCTACTGTCCTGTTAAACTGGTACTGACTCTGCACGATATTATATTCCTTGAGAAACGCGACAAGTCCAACCACTCACTTTACCAAAACATGGGATGGATTTACCGCAGACTGATTGTTCCACGCATTCTGCACCGTTGCAAGTCCATCATCACAGTGTCAGATTATGAGCGCAAAAACATAATCAGCAGACTTTCTCTGCCCGAGGAGTTGGTTGTCAGAATATATAACGGCTATAACGTATGGTTTAACCGACATGACACTGAGGAGAAAAACTATCTGCGGTATATTGACCAAAAAGGCTATTTTTTCTTTTTCGGCAACACAGACCCAAAGAAAAACACAGAGCGGACAATTCGAGCTTATGCCCGATACCTCAAACAGTCAGGACAGAAAAGGCGGTTGTTACTGGCTGATTTTTCAAAAACCCACCTGGAAGAGATTCTCCACAGATATAACATAGAGACAGCAGGACAGTATATTACAGTAACAGACTATATCGTTAACAAAGACCTGCCATCCGTCTATCATGCTGCTTTTGCAGTTCTTTACACCTCTCTTCGGGAAAGTTTTGGGATTCCGCTCCTTGAAGCTATGGCCTGTGGCACTCCTGTTGTGACAAGCAATACCTCGTCAATGCCTGAGATTGGTGGTAAGCAAGCGGCATTGGTAAACCCTTATCAGATTGAAGATATCACTAAAATGATGTTACGGCTGGAGCAAGACAATACCTTCTATGCCAGACAGAAATCTTGGGGATTGGAACGCGCGCGCATATTCTCATGGGAAAAGACAGGCCATGAACTGCTTGACCTCTACAAACGGCTGTGACTACCACGATAACTTCACTCTTACTCCTTATTCGCCGCAAACAAATTGAGCGACATGTCTTTGGCGGGGCTGCCTTTTCTGTCATCCTTCCCATCATTTTCCATCTGATTGTCAAGAAAGCTACGGATGAGTTGTTTGGCCTCTTGGCTTCTCCGCAAATTCAGACGATAGCAACCGTGAGACTTGCGCTCAATCAACGATTGGGAAGACTTTGAATTTCGTAGCAAATAACGCCGCACATACAGGTGAATGTCATCTATGCTTACTGTTGAAAAAAGTCCACAATTGAGGTTATAAAGATGTTTGGCCAACAGGCGAACACGGATGCCACGTTCTCCCACATCGGAAAGAATTTTCAATATCTGTTGGTCATAGACACTGTGAACCATTAAAATAAATACGATTACCTGTATTATAATTATAACAATGGCTGGATCTTATGAAAGACCAGCCATTGCTAAAAGTCATTTATGTTATTTATGCCAATGTTATCTTGTTTTCTGCGGCAACAACCTTACCCTCCTTAAACAGCCAACCCATACCAAGCAGGGTCTCCTCTTCGCTGATATTGGCAGCCTTGGCAATTTCTTTTACTGTCAATGCTTTCTCAGCAGCAGCAAGAGCTTGGTAAACGTCACCAGCTTTGAAACCAACATTCTTTGCACTGATTTCAATAACGGCCTTTTTGCTGGCAACAGCTTTCTTTACGCTTTCTTTTTTGGGCTCAGCAGCCTTTACCGTAGACGTCTTCTTTGTTGTTTTCTTTTCTGCCATAATCATAATACTTAGTTAATTTAAATGTATATTTCTGATATTTTTCTGAAAACTGTTGCAAATGTATTCTATTTTCCATTTATTTCAAAACAAATAAAAAACAAATTTGCAGGAAATCTGTTTTTTTGCATATTCCAAATAATATTGATTGATATATGTCAAGGATTTTATACAAATCGGTCATTAGAATGAAAAGTAGGTAATGTGGGACTTCAGTTGCAAAATGTCCGATACAAACAGCAACCCGGGACGAAATCTAATGGCCAATTTTGGTTTAAACTAAAAGGCCATCACCTATCCGCAAGGAATTGGCGATGGCCATTAGTTATTTTGGTTATTTTTAAGGCAGTGGTTGGTGTTAGTCCACTTTCTTGAGTTCAACTTTCAATTGGAGTTCGTCAAGCTGTTTCTTATCAATGGTGCTCGGCGCGTCTAACATCACGTCACGGCCACTGTTGTTTTTCGGGAAAGCGATGCAGTCACGAATAGAGTCCAAACCAGCAAAAATACTGACCATACGGTCAAGGCCAAAAGCGAGACCAGCGTGAGGGGGTGCACCATATTTGAACGCGTTAATTAAAAAGCCGAACTGCGCCATTGCACGTTCTGGCGTAAAGCCCAGAATCTGGAACATTTTTTCCTGAAGCTTGCAGTCATGGATACGCAAACTTCCTCCGCCCACCTCAATGCCGTTGCAAACAAAGTCGTAGGCCTTGGCACGCACCCGCTCAGGATGTTCATCAAGCAAGGGTATGTCATCAGGATTGGGCATGGTGAACGGATGGTGCGTTGACATTAGCCGTTGCTCCTCATCGCTCCATTCAAACAATGGGAAGTCAACTATCCACAAGCACTCAAATTTATTTTTGTCACGAAGGCCCAAGCGATCACCCATCTCCAGTCTGAGCGTGCAGAGCTGAGTTCTTGTCTTGTTTGCATTATCTCCACTAAGAACCAAAACCAAGTCACCATCCTTGGCACCCATCTTCTCCTTCAACTGCACGAACACTTCGGGGGCATAGAACTTGTCAACGCTTGACTTCACCGTACCGTCCATATTGAACATGATATAAACCAGGCCCTTGGCACCCACCTGCGGGCGCTTAACAAAATCTGTGAGTTGGTCTAACTGCTTGCGGGTGTAGCCGGCACATCCAGGCACGCAGATACCGCCAATATAGGTTGCCTCATTGAACACGGAGAAAGTTCCTGTGCCCTTGAATACATCCATCAATTCGACAAACTCCATACCAAAACGCAAGTCCGGCTTGTCGCTACCAAAGCGTCTCATAGCCTCGTGCCAAGTCATCTGGGGCAGTTTTCCGGGGAGGTCAACGCCTTTGACCTCTTTGAAGAGATGGCGCATCATATCCTCAAAGAGTGCTGTCACATCATCCTGGTCAACAAAACTCATCTCACAGTCTACCTGTGTGAACTCCGGCTGCCGGTCAGCACGAAGGTCTTCGTCACGGAAACACTTGGCTATTTGGAAGTATCGGTCAAATCCACTTACCATAAGTAGTTGCTTCAAAGTTTGCGGACTTTGGGGAAGGGCGTAAAACTGACCGGGATTCATGCGCGAAGGTACCACGAAATCGCGTGCTCCCTCAGGGGTGGAGCCAATAAGTATGGGTGTTTCCACCTCTATGAACTGCCTTGAATCAAGAAAATTACGAATCATAATGGTCATGCGGTGACGCAGCTCAAGATTCTTTCTTACCACCGAGCGACGAAGGTCAAGATAGCGATATTTCATACGGATATCATCCCCGCCATCTGTGTTATCTTCTATGGTAAATGGAGGTGTGACACTCTCGCTAAGCACATTCAGAGCCTTAACAAAGATTTCTATGTCGCCTGTTGGCATATTGCCGTTCTTACTTTCACGTTCGCTGACAGTTCCTGCCACCTGGATGCAAAACTCACGGCCCAGTTTGTTGGCACGTTCACAAAGTTCCGCGTTAGCCGTGTCATTGAAAACCAACTGCGTGATACCATAGCGGTCGCGGAGGTCGACAAATGTCATTCCACCCATCTTACGGCTCCGCTGCACCCACCCGGCCAACGTAACCTCTTTTCCTGCATCAGAGAGTCGCAGCTCTCCACAAGTATTTGTTCTATACATTATTTATAAATGTTTGTTATCGCCACCATTAGCGGCAGACTCAACCGTTGTTGCAAAGTTAGTACAATTTTCAAACACTGCAAAATCTTTGGTGGAAAACTATTTCGGGGCAGGAGTCACACGAATCCAGTCAATGTCCATAAAACCGACCACGCCCTTACCAGCCGGCTGTTCGGCCACAAACCCGAACTTGGCCCCTATCCACTTACCTTCCCTCATCTTGAACGTATCACCAACAGTGTTAAAGCGTTTGCCATCCAAACTGTATGCAAAGGTAACCAGCGCCTGCTCTCTGACTGTGAGACGCAGGTATATATCCTCATAGATAGCAGGGTCATAATTGATTTTGTCTTTCTCTGTAGGTTTGAGTTCAGCCAGAACTTTTATATTCTCCTTTTTGTTCTTGTCCGCTCCCATACAAGTGAGCTGCTGCAACTGAAACACACCCCCCACTCTTTTGACCACCAGCGCGGAGTAGTCACGCCCCATCATAATAAGTCCGCCATAATTGCCTGCCTGTTTAGCCGCCACCTTTACCTTTGCTGTTGCGGTAAAGGCATCGGCAGGTGTCTTCTGTAACAGCAAGTTAGGAGCCTCCCATAAGTTAACAAACTGTTCGCTGAGTTTATGGTTGTAAAGGCGGTAAAAGCCATAAGGGGTTGGCTGGCCGAAGCGCTGGTTGTAATTGGCATGCCACTGCCACTGAAGCCCAAGGCGAGGGCTGTCAAACTCGTCACTTTCCATTGGATTGACAATGACCGCCGAGGCGCTCTTAGGCTTACGGTAGGAGTAGTATGGTTCGCCGCAATACCCTTTTGATGGTACCTTGCCAATTATTGGCCAGTTATCCTTCCAAGTCACGGGCTGCAGATGAACGACGCGCCCGTAAGCCCCTTTGTCTTGGAAATGCAGGAACCAGTCCTCGCCATAAGCTGTGTGAACCCATCCGCCTTGATGGGGGCCGTTAACCTTGGAACGCCCCTGTGCCATCACAGTCTTGCACTCATAGGGTCCAAACGGGCTTTTGGAACGCAGGGCTAACTGCCAGCCAGAGGCAACACCGCCTGCAGGACACATTATCCAATACCACCCATCCCGCTTGTAAAACTTCGGCCCTTCAGCAGTGTGGTGAACGTTATTACCATCAAAAACAATTACCGGATCACCTATGGCCCTGGTTCCGTCGGATGACAGTTCGCGGACAGACAGCACACTCTTCATATCGGCACGGCTGCCAGCCCATCCGTTAACAAGGTAACACCGTCCGTCGTCATCCCACAGAGGCGAAGTGTCAATCATACCTTTTCCTGGAATAACCAGAACCGGATTATCCCACTGCCCTGCGGGGTCTTTCGTCTTTACCATATAAACACCGTAGTCTGGGTCACCCCAATAAATGTAATATTCACCGTTGTGATAGCGGATACAAGGGGCCCAGACTCCCATTCCGTGCGCCGGCTTGTCAAACACTTCTGCCGGGCACTGCCTCTTGAGAGCATGCCCCACTATTTCCCAGTTAACGAGATCTGTTGAGTGAAGGACAGGAAGCCCTGGAATACAATTGAACGAACTGGCCGTCATATAATAGTCTTTTCCCGAAGCACCCACACACACATCTGGATCACTGTAATCTGCGTTAATAACAGGGTTCGTGTAGGTGCCGTCACCATTGTCAGGCGACCACACTTGTGATTTGTACTGCGCCTGGCTTAACAAGGGCAACAAAGAAAACAGCAAGATTGTTCTAAGTCTCATGTATTGGTTATTTTAAGTTTATATTTGTTGCTATCATAACAAATTCTCATTACTTTAACTATGTCGTCGTCCTTGGGCGAAAAGTTCAGTGCGAGATGACCCATTGTACGCCTTAGGTTTATTTCCACACAAGGATGAAGCATAAATCCATTGCCGCCGGCCTTGGGGACGACCATCATATCCCCTCCGAAATAACCTTTGTAACCGCCTCCAAACAGCAATGAGGCCTCCTGGCATATTTTGCAACTTGTTGCAGCCAGCAGACTTTCGGGTATCCACCGGGTCAGCATCCCAATCTTTGTTTTCTCCGTTGCGAGCAGATTACCTGCATAGGCTCCGTTTCTTGTGTCAAAAAGAGACAGACCCAGATAGTCAACCTGCCCATTGCCATTGCAGAAGAACTCCATGGCAAAGTCTTTTACCTTATTATAACAAGGTTCTACCATCACACACCCCTGCGATTTCAGTGTATGGCGTATCCATCCAGCCTGACTTTGGGTAATATTTCCGCGTTTTACAAATACAACGCCACGTCCGCTGCTGCTCCATGGAGCTTTGACAACCGAGTTTGGCCTGCCATTGAGTGCGTTTGTGATGTCCTTTTCGGTTTCACAAGCAACAACTTCACCTGTTGTGTCATCGGTTTGCAAGCGCCCCAAAAGTTCCGCTCCAGTGTTTCTATTTGAAAGACACCTCGTCCTGGCAAGTGCATTTATATGAGGCAAGGATTGTCCACCCACCCCATATCTTTGGAGTTCACAGTACAAAGCCCGATCCCACCCCCAGGCCTCAACGCGGTTAATTTTCAGGTTTCGCAGATTGTCACGGTTAAGAAAGACTCCCCTTACGGCGGCACCTATTCCCATCATGTTCAGTCTGGCAGCCACCATTTCAGCATTTTTCCGAGCCAGCATACAGTCTTCAACAAGTACGGCATCACCACGTTCCGCCCAAAAAGCGGGAATAAACTCAAGGCTCTGCCGGAGTTGCCGCACAGCGTGAGGAGCGGTAAACCGCAAGGCGTTGGCAGCGAGTGCCAGGTCATGTTCCGGATTGAAGATATGTAATGTCATAGGAAACGGTAAGCGTTCTGCCCAAATTTCATTTGCAAAATTACTCTTTTTTTTTATATTTTGCAATACAGACTTTGCATTTTACAAAGAAAGTAGTATCTTTGCAGTTAATTACAAAGAGACAGGAAGAGGATGGAAGCTTTCTTCAGAACCCACACGTATCTTGTGGAGCACACAACAGCTCCGGTTCACCGCACCCTGATGGACGAGATTGACTGGTCGCACCGCATGATTGGCATCAAGGGTACGCGTGGGGTTGGAAAAACAACATTACTCTTACAGTATGCCAAGGAAAATTTCGAGACAAGCGACAAACGATGCCTGTATGTCAACATGAACAATTTCTATTTTCAAAGTCGTGGCATAGCTGATTTTGCCGGGGAGTTTTACAAGAACGGGGGAAGAGTGCTGCTGATAGACCAGGTGTTTAAGCAGCCAAACTGGAGTACAGAACTGCGAAAATGCTACGATAACTATCCGGGCTTGAAAATAGTGTTCACAGGATCCAGTGTGATGCGGCTGAAAGAAGAAAACCCCTCATTGAACGGCATTGTCCAAAGTTACAACTTGCGTGGATTTTCATTCAGGGAGTTTCTCAACCTCCAGACGGGCAGTAACTTCAGTCCATATACGCTGTCAGACATACTGCGTAACCACGAATACATAGTCAAGGAAATCCTGCCGAAAGTGTCACCAAACAACTATTTCAAGGACTATCTGCACCATGGATTCTATCCGTTTTACCAAGAACACCGCAACTACTCGGAAAACCTCTTGAAGACGATGAACATGATGACAGAGGTTGACATCCTGCTCATTAAGCAAATTGAATTAAAATACCTCACAAAAATCAAGAAGCTATTCTATCTGTTGGCTGTCAACGGCCCAAAGGCGCCAAACATCAGCCAGCTGGCCAAAAACATCGAGACAAGCCGTGCCACGGTAATGAATTACATAAAGAATTTGGCTGACGCGCGACTAATCAATTTGATTTACCCCGTCGGACAGGAATTTCCCAAAAAGCCGATAAAGATAATGATGCACAATTCCAACCTGATGTATGCCATTTATCCCATCCAGGTTGACACACAGGACATCATGGAGACATTCTTTGTGAACACTATGTGGAAAGACCACACTGTGAACCAAGGGGGGCATGACACGCACTATACGATCGATGGGAACTTGCAGTTCAAGGTGTGTGACGCGAAAGCCACAGCCAAGCAGCGCATAAGTCCGAACGTTATTTATGCCCGTTACAACACAGAGGTTGGCTGTGACAACCAAATACCCCTTTGGCTTTTCGGATTCCTCTACTAGCAAACACTGCGCTTAATGCAACTGTAATAAATAACTTACTTCAAATACAAACGTTTTATTCATTAAACATATTTTATAACAATGGCAAAAGAAAAAAAGTTTATCACTTGTGATGGTAACGAGGCCGCCGCTCATGTGAGCTATATGTTCTCTGAGGTTGCAGCCATCTACCCCATCACCCCGTCTTCTCCTATGGCGGAGCATGTTGATGAGTGGGCCGCCCG
Source organism: uncultured Prevotella sp. (assembly GCA_937895845.1). Classification (GTDB taxonomy): domain Bacteria; phylum Bacteroidota; class Bacteroidia; order Bacteroidales; family Bacteroidaceae; genus Prevotella. The sequence goes on from CALBLK010000077.1 coordinate 71,505, forward strand.
TGGACGCAAGAACCTTTGGGGCCAAACCGTATCCGTACAGGAAATGCAGTCAGAAGGAGGTGCCGCTGGTGCTGTTCACGGCTCGCTTCAGGCTGGTGCGCTTACAACAACCTTTACGGCATCTCAAGGTCTGCTTCTGATGATCCCGAACATGTACAAGATAGCAGGCGAGCTGCTGCCCTGCGTGTTCGATGTGTCGGCAAGAACCTTAGCTTCACACTCACTCTGTATCTTTGGTGACCACCAGGATGTTATGGCTTGCCGTCAGACAGGTTTTGCCATGTTGTGCGAGGGCTCCGTACAGGAAGTCATGGACATGACCGCAGTTGCCCATCTGTCCACGCTGAAAACTTGTGTTCCTTTCGTCAACTTCTTTGATGGTTTCCGCACATCCCACGAGTACCATAAGATTGAGCTGATGGACCAGGAGGACATCCGTCCCCTCGTTGACGAGGGCGACGTGAAACGGTTCCGTGACCGCGCCCTGTCACCCGAGCGCCCTGTCACCCGTGGCACTGCCGAGAACCCAGAGACATTCTTCACCCATCGTGAGGCCTGCAACGAATATTACGACAAAGTGCCAGAAGTTGTTGAAAGCTATCTGGGGGAAATAAGCAAGATTACCGGTCGTGAATACCACCTCTTCTCTTATTATGGCGCCAAAGATGCCGACCGCATGATTGTCCTTATGGGCAGTGCTTCTGAGGCCGCCCGCGAGGCTATCGACTATCTGAATGCCAACGGACAGAAAGTGGGTATGATCAGTGTTCACCTCTACCGTCCGTTCTCTGTAAAGCATCTGCTAGCCTCTGTACCCGCCTCTGTAAAGCGCATCGCAGTGCTTGACCGCACAAAGGAACCCGGAGCTGAGGGCGAGCCCTTGTATCTGGATGTCAAGAGTGCCTACTATGACGTAGAAAATCGTCCTCTCATTGTTGGAGGTCGCTACGGTCTCGGCTCTCACGACACCACACCGGCACAAATCATCTCAGTATTCAACAACCTGGCTTTGCCTGAGCCCAAGAATCACTTTACTGTTGGTATCGTTGACGACGTGACATTTACCAGTCTGCCCGCAGTAGAGGAAATGGCTCTTGGCGGGAAAGGGATGTTCGAAGCCAAGTTCTTCGGACTTGGTGCCGACGGAACTGTCGGTGCCAACAAGAACTCCGTGAAAATCATTGGCGACAATACTGACAAATACTGCCAGGCCTATTTCTCCTATGACTCAAAGAAATCGGGTGGCTTCACCTGCTCCCACCTGCGTTTCGGTGACACGCCAATCCGTTCTACCTACTTGGTGAACACGCCTAATTTCGTGGCATGCCATGTGCAGGCGTATCTCCACATGTACGATGTGACACGTGGCTTGCAGAAGAACGGAACATTCCTGCTGAACACAATCTTTGACGGAGAGGAACTGGTAAACTTTATCCCCAACAAGGTAAAGCGCTATTTCGCACAAAACAACATCACTGTTTACTATATCAACGCCACGAAGATAGCGCAGGAGATTGGTCTCGGCAACCGTACCAACACTATTCTCCAGTCTGCTTTCTTCCGCATAACAGGCGTGATACCTGTTGACCTGGCTGTTGACAAGATGAAAGCTGCCATTGTCAAGTCATACGGCAAGAAGGGCGAGGATGTTGTGAACATGAACTACGCAGCCGTTGACCGCGGTGGTGAATACAAGCAGCTGACCATTGACCCGGCATGGGCCAACCTTGCTGATGATGTTAAGGCAGAAGATGACGCTCCCGCATTTGTCAAGGAGCTTGTCCGTCCTATCAACGCACAGGCTGGCGACCTGCTCAAGGTTTCTGACTTTGTAAACCACGATACGGTTGATGGGTCATGGGCTGTTGGCACTGCCGCCTACGAAAAGCGCGGTGTAGAAGCTTTTGTTCCAGAATGGAATTCTGAGAACTGTATCCAGTGCAACAAATGTGCATATGTCTGTCCTCATGCCGCTATCCGTCCTTTTGTTCTGACAGACGATGAACTGAAAGGATTTGATGGCACGACACTCGAGATGAAAGCCCCCGCAGCCATGAGGGGTATGCACTTTGTGATAGAGCCGTCCGTTCTCGACTGTCTCGGTTGCGGCAACTGTGCTGACGTATGCCCGGGAAACCCGAAGAAGGGCAAGGCCCTTTCAATGGTTCCGTTCAACCCCGATGCCGAGGAAATGAAGAAAGAGGCTGCAAACTGGGATTACCTTGTAAAGAATGTCAAGAGCAAGCAAGACCTTGTAGACATAAAGAGCAATGTGAAGAACTCTCAGTTTGCCCAGCCGCTCTTTGAGTTCTCTGGAGCCTGCTCCGGCTGCGGCGAGACACCCTATGTCAAGTTGATTTCCCAGCTCTTCGGTGACCGCGAGATGATTGCCAACGCAACGGGATGTTCATCCATTTACTCCGCTTCTATTCCTTCAACGCCTTACTGCACAAACGACAAGGGACAGGGACCGGCCTTTGACAACTCCTTGTTCGAGGATTTCTGTGAGTTTGGTATGGGTATGGTGCTCGGCAACAAGAAGATGAAAGAGCGTGTGGTGATGCTGCTCAACCAAATGATAGAGAGTGACAAGACATCGGAGGCCTACAAAGAAGCAGCCCGCGAATGGATTGCTGCCAAGGATGATGCTGAAGGTTCAAAGGCAGCTGCTGCCAAGCTGAAGCCACTGATTGCCGAGAGCGCAGCCAAGGGTTGCCCCATTTGCAAGGAACTTCAGACACTTGACCACTACCTTATCAAGCGCAGCCAGTGGATTATCGGTGGCGATGGCGCTTCTTATGACATTGGTTACGGCGGTCTTGACCATGTGATTGCAAGTGGCGAGGATGTAAATATCTTCGTTCTTGACACAGAAGTTTACTCTAATACAGGCGGACAAGCCTCTAAGGCCACACCGCTTGGTGCCATCGCTCAGTTTGCTGCACGAGGCAAGCGCATCCGCAAGAAAGACCTCGGTCTGATTGCAACGACCTATGGCTATGTGTATGTAGCCCAGATAGCAATGGGTGCTGACCAGGCTCAGTGCCTCAAGGCCATCCGTGAGGCAGAGGCTTATCACGGTCCGTCTCTCATTATCGCGTACGCACCCTGTATCAACCATGGCCTGAAGGCCAAGGGCGGCATGGGCAAGAGCCAGGCCGAAGAGGCCAAGGCCGTTGAGTGTGGCTACTGGCATCTGTGGCGTTTCAACCCACAGCTGGCCGAAGAGGGCAAGAATCCATTCTCACTCGACTCAAAAGAGCCCGACTGGAGCAAATTCCACGATTTCCTCATGGGTGAGGTTCGCTACCTGTCTGTAAAGAAGGCTTACCCCAATGAGGCCGAAGAGTTGTTTGCAAAGGCCGAAGAGATGGCCAAGAAACGCTACCAAAGCTATGTCCGTCAGACCAAGATGGACTGGAGTAACGAGGAATAATCCCATGTGTAACCTTGTGCATGTATAAGGCTGCATGACAGCTATAAAGGTGGCGAGTTGGAACATACCAATTCGCCACCTTTCTTTTTACCCCCCCCCTCTCGGTCATTTGCACTCGTCCCGGGTTGCAGTTTGTTTCGGATTGCTTGTAACGGAAGTGCTAAAGCCATGGCAGACTATGGCGAAACGCTGACGGACGGAGAGATACCGAAAAAAACGGCGACAAGAGGCGGAAAAGCAGGGAACATACCAATGATATTGTCTGTTTCGGCCTGACAACCGATTGGGTTGCTATACCTATTTATATCTGTCTGAGCCGGATTTGTCACACTTTATGCACAAAAAGTTTGGAAATGTGCATGAGATGATATACCTTTGCACATAATTTTAATGACTGTGCAATGAATCATTACGAGAATTTCAACGCTTATATTGAAAGAAGCATTGTTAATAATTGGGACAAGGATGCCCAGACAGACTATAAAGGCATCACGCTCCAATACCATGATGTGGCTCGCAAGATAGAAAAGCTCCATATACTTTTTGAACACAGTGGTCTCGCCAAAGGAGACAAGGTAGCCATCTGCGGGCGCAACAGTGCGCATTGGGCCGTTGCCTTTTTCGCTATATTAACCTATGGGGCAGTGGCTGTACCTATTCTACATGAATTTAATGCAGACCAGATTCACAACATTGTAAACCATAGCGAGGCCAAGCTGCTCTTTGTTGGCGATGTGGTTGTGAAGACCGTTGTGCCAGATGTCATGCCCAGGCTTGAGGGCATCATCAACATTCCCGACTATTCACTTAAAATATCACGTTCGGAAAAGCTGACCTATGCCCGCGAGCATCTGAACGAGCTCTTTGGCCGCCGCTACCCTCGTGCCTTCCGCAAAGAGCATGTTAGCTATCATCATGCACAGCCAGAGGAACTGGCCATAATAAATTACACAAGCGGGACAACTGGTTTTTCCAAGGGCGTGATGCTCCCTTACCGTGCACTTTGGGGGAACCTTGACTTTTGCCTCAAGGCTATCGGCAGCAAAATTGCAGTGGGCAGCAATGTATTGAGCATCCTCCCCATGGCCCACATGTACGGCATGGCGATAGAGTTTATTTTTCCATTCTGCCATGGCTGCCATCTGTTCTTCCTCACACGCTTGCCATCACCGGCTGTCATTGTCCAGGCGTTTGCTGATGTCAAGCCAGCCATTGTCATCAGTGTCCCCCTTGTTGTTGAAAAGATTGTTCGCAAGCTCATCTTCCCACGCGTGCAAACCAATGGAGTAAAGCTGCTGTTGGGCATGCCTGTCATCAGCAAGAAAGTCAGGCAGCGCATCTGCGAACAGGTAATCAAGGTTTTTGGAGGGCGGGCTTATGAGGTCATTGTGGGCGGAGCGCCGCTAAACCAAGAGGTTGAGCAGTTTCTGAAAAGCATCGACTTCCCGATAACCATGGGGTATGGGGCAACTGAATGTGCGCCTCTCATTACATTCAGCGACTATAAAGATTTTGTGTCTGGCAGCTGTGGAACACCTGTCAGCCACATGGATGTGAAGATTCTCAGCAGCGACCCTCAGCATATAGCCGGCGAGATTGTCGCTCGCGGCGTAAACACAATGCTGGGATATTACAAAAACCCGGAAGCCTCCGCACAGGCACTTGACAAGGATGGATGGTACCACACGGGCGACCTCGGCACAATGAGCGAGGACGGCCATGTATTTATCCGCGGACGGATTAAGAACATGCTTCTTGGCGCAAACGGACAGAATGTTTACCCTGAAGAGATTGAAGACAAGCTCAACTCGATGGCGCTTATATCCGAAAGTATCGTTATCCAGCGCCACAACAAGCTCGTTGGTCTTGTTCACCCTGACTATGAGGGCGCACACGACCTTGGCTTCAGTGACGAAGACCTGCTGAACATCATGGAGCAAAACCGCCGTGATCTCAACCTCCAAATGCCCGCTTACTGCAACCTGTCAGCCGTTGAGCTATACAAGGAAGAGTTTGAAAAGACACCCAAAAAGAGTATCAAAAGATATTTATACAAATAACCTATGAACAGCACACCTCTTTTTAATGCCCTTATCGAGAAGAGCATTACCGACCACTGGGACCAGGATGCACTGACCGACTATAAGGGCATCACCCTTCAGTATCATGACGTAGCCCGCAAGATAGAGAAGTTGCACATCTTGTTTGAGCATAGCGGAATTAACAAGGGTGACAAGATTGCACTTTGCGGGCGCAACTCCGCCCATTGGGCAGTGGCGTTTCTTGCCACATTGACTTATGGCGCAGTGGCAGTACCCATCCTCCACGAGTTCACCCCCGAGCAAATCCATCATATCGTAAACCACAGCGAAGCTAAGTTGCTGTTTGTAGGAGATGCTGTCGCCCCAACTGTTGATGCGACAAAAATGCAGGGCTTGGAGGGAATTGTCTATATCCCCGACTACTCGCTCATGCTCTCCAGAACCGACAAGCTCACTTATGCCAGAGAGAACCTCAACGCCATCTTCGGTTCCAGATACCCTAAATATTTCCGCAAACAGCATATCAGTTATTACCACGAGGCGTCTTCCGATGAATTGGCCTTGATTAACTACACTAGCGGAACGACAGGATTCTCCAAAGGGGTGATGATTCCCTACCGGGCATTGTGGGGCAACTACGATTTTGCAGTCAACGTGCTGGGGGAAAAGATAGCCAGTGGTGACGCTGTAATCAGCATATTGCCCATGGCACACATGTATGGCATGGCTTTTGAATTTCTGTTCGAGTTTCTTTACGGGTGCCACATTTATTACTTGACGCGCGTTCCTTCGCCTGCCATTATAGCACAGGCATTTGCAGACATACGGCCTTCTGTCATCATAGCAGTCCCATTGGTCATAGAGAAAATCATTCGGAAGAAAGTACTTCCGCGCATTCAGAACGGCCCAATCCGTCTGCTGCTCAAGACTCCGATTATCAACAAAAAGGTAGAGCAGCGAATCTGCCAGCAAGTTGTTGAGGCTTTTGGTGGCCGGTTCTATGAGATTATCATTGGCGGAGCCGCTTTCAACCAAGACGTTGAACGCTTCCTGCACAGAATAAACTTCCCCTATACCGTTGGTTATGGCGCTACCGAATGCGCACCTATCATTACATACGCCGACTTCCACACATTCAAGCCGGGCAGCTGTGGCCGGGCTGTCATTCACATGGAGATAAAGATTGACAGCAGCGACCCGCACAACATACCCGGAGAGATTCTTGCCCGGGGCACCAATGTGATGTTGGGCTACTACAAAAATCCAGAAGCTACGGCCCAGACAATAGATGCAGAGGGATGGTATCACACGGGTGACCTGGGCACAATTGACACAGAAGGAAACCTCTTTATTCGCGGGCGTTCAAAGAATATGCTGTTGGGCTCAAACGGTCAGAACATTTACCCCGAGGAGATAGAAGACAAGCTCAACTCTCTCTCTTATGTTACTGAAAGTGTTGTCGTGCAGCGCGGCAACAAGTTAGTAGGCCTGGTATATCCTGACTACGATGAGGCACAGTCTTCCGGAATAAACCAAGACACCCTAAAAGTTGCAATGGAACAAAACCTGGCAGAGCTGAACGCGCAACTGCCATCCTACGCAAAAGTCTCCGCCATTGAGATACGGCAAGAAGAGTTCGAGAAAACCCCTAAAAAAAGCATCAAGCGCTACCTGTATAAGTAGCCTTGTGTGTTAAATATATTTAACACACAAGGCATACACTTCAGTCCAAACAGGTTGTCTCACAAAAAAGGGCTAACTTTGCAAACGGTTTATACAATTCACATAAAGTCTAACTTTATTAGTTTAAAAACTTAACAAATTATTATGTCTGAATTAACAAAAAACGTCCAGCCATTAAAGGATTTCAACTGGGACGAGTTTGAAAATGGCAACAAGGCAAACGTCAGCAAGGAAGAGCTTGACAAAGCCTATGATGAGACCCTCAACAAGGTAAGCGAACGCCAGGTTGTTGAAGGAACAGTGATTTCTATTGACAAGAAAGAGGTCATTGTAAACATTGGCTATAAGAGTGACGGTGTCATTCCTGCCAGCGAGTTCCGCTACAACCCCGACCTGAAAGTCGGAGACAAAGTTGAGGTTTACGTTGAAAACCAGGAAGACAAGAAAGGCCAGTTGGTTCTTTCTCACAAGAAAGCTCGCTTAAGCAAGAGTTGGGAGCGTGTCAATGCAGCTCTTGACAACCAGGAGGTTATCCAAGGCTACATCAAGTGCCGCACAAAGGGCGGTATGATTGTTGATGTATTTGGCATCGAGGCATTCCTGCCCGGCAGCCAGATTGACGTTCATCCAATACGCGACTACGACCAGTTCGTAGGCAAGACCATGGAGTTCAAGGTTGTTAAAATCAACCAGGAGTTCCGCAATGTGGTTGTCTCCCACAAGGCGCTTATCGAAGCCGAACTGGAGGCTCAGAAGAAAGAGATTATCTCCAAGCTCGAGAAAGGCCAGATTCTTGAAGGCACAGTCAAGAACATCACCTCTTATGGCGTATTCGTTGACCTCGGCGGTGTTGACGGTCTCATTCACATTACAGACCTCTCTTGGGGTCGTGTCGACGATCCCCACAAGGTGGTTGAGCTTGACCAGAAAATCAATGTCGTTATACTTGACTTCGATGACGAGAAGAAGCGTATCGCTCTCGGCTTGAAGCAGCTCACCCCGCATCCTTGGGATGCCCTGGACCCCAACCTTAAGGTTGGCGATCATGTGAAGGGTAAGGTTGTCGTTATTGCAGATTATGGTGCCTTTGTTGAAATCCAGCCTGGCGTTGAGGGCCTTATCCATGTATCAGAAATGTCATGGAGCCAGCACCTGCGCTCTGCCCAGGATTTCTTGAAAGTTGGCGACGAAGTTGAAGCTGTCATCCTCACCCTTGACCGCGACGAGCGCAAGATGAGCCTTGGCATCAAGCAGCTGAAAGAAGACCCATGGGAGACCATTGAAGTGAAGTATCCTGTTGGCAGCAAGCACACAGCGCGAGTTCGCAATTTCACCAACTTTGGTGTGTTTGTTGAACTTGAGGAGGGTGTTGACGGTCTGATTCACATCAGTGACCTGTCTTGGACCAAGAAGGTTAAGCATCCTTCCGAGTTCACCCAGGTTGGCGCCAACATTGACGTTGTTGTGCTTGACATTGACAAGGACAACCGCCGTCTGAGCCTTGGCCACAAGCAGCTTGAGGACAATCCTTGGGATGTGTTCGCGACAATATACACTGTTGGCAGCATCCACCAGGGCAAGATAGTAGAAATGCTGGAGAAAGGCGCCGTCATTTCACTGGACAAGGGTGTAGAAGGCTTTGCCACACCAAAGCACCTTGTTAAAGAGGACGGCACCCAGGCAACCCTTGGCGAGACACTTCCTTTCAAGGTTATTGAATTTAACAAGGACAGCAAGCGCATCATTCTCTCTCACAGCCGCACATTCGAAGATGCACAGCGCGAAGAGAAGAAAGCAGCTAAGAAGTCTCGTGCCAAGAAAGAGGACACGAACATCAAGATTGAGAACCAGCCCGCAGCCACCACGCTTGGTGACATTGACGTGCTTGCACAGCTCAAAGAGAAAATGGAGAAAGGTGGGAAGTAATCACCACAATCTCAACAAATAGCGTGTATAAAAAGTGGGATAAAAATTGTTTATCCCACTTTTTTTGGTTAACTTTGCACCCAGTTTGACGGTTCTGTAGCTCAGTTGGATTAGAGCAACGCCCTTCTAAGGCGTGGGTCCAGGGTTCGAATCCCTGCAGAATCACCCAAACCATATCTATTTAAACAACAAACAATAAAATGAAAAAAGGTATTCATCCTGAGAACTATCGCCCCGTCGTATTCAAGGATATGTCCAACGGCGATATGTTCCTGTCCCGTTCTACCTGCAAGACCAATGACACGGTAGAATTTGAAGGCGAAACTTACCCTGTGGTAAAAGTAGAAATCTCGAGCTCATCGCACCCCTTCTACACAGGCAAGAACAAGCTGGTTGACACAGCCGGCCGTGTAGACAAGTTCATGAGCCGCTACGGTAAGGCAGCCAAGAAATAAGATAAAGACCTGTCAAAAGATTAAAGGTGTGTCAGTGTAGTTGCATATACACTGGCACATCTTTTTTATAGAACCGCATCATGTTCCCTATTTCCTGAGTTGCTTAATGAATTTGGAGGGAGACATTCCGTATTCATTCTTGAAGCAGATGCGGAAATATCCCACATCGTTGAACCCTGCAGAATATGCTGCTTCAGAGACATTGCATCCGTCCTTAAGCAACTCACACCCTCTTTCCAGTCTTACTTTACGGATAAATTCATTGCCAGACATACCAGTAAGCCCCTTGATTTTTCTGTAAAGGGTGGAATGACTCATATTTAGAGCCTCTTGCATAAAGGTCATGTCAAGTTCCTGCGAGGTAAGGTTGTCTTCCACAATCCTTGTAATTTTTTGGACAAACTCATCATCAACCTTGCTGCGTTTCAGTGTCTGGCCAGTGCCGTTAGCTTCAGCCAGGCCAGACGCGCGCTCGCAAGGCCTTGCTGAGACGGCAGCCTCTACAGTTTCACGCTGCCCTTTTGCGTCAACCAATCGCCCATTCCGGGCTTCCGTTTTGCGAGATTCAAGAATCTCATCTATCCGATTAAAAAGTCCTACATAACTTGTATGGATCATTTCAACCCTTTTCTTATAGTTTTCCGGCAACTGCTTGTCAGCAGCAAGCTCGTCCAACTGGCCGAGAATATGTGTCAGAGGTGTGCGGAGTTCATACTTTATTTTTGAAAAGAAATGCCGATGTTCGTCGCATAGCTGCTGCGCACCGCCGTTTCTGCGCCGCTCCATTTCCAACGGCCCTTTCAGCAAGAGCCTGTGCCTATATACCTTGATTATGAAACAGACACATCCCACGGCCATTAGCAGATAGAAGAGTTTTGCATACCATGCCAACCATATGGGGGGGGTAATTACAATCAGCAATGTACTCATATTTCCTCAAATCAGCAGACTTAACTTTTTTTACTGGAAAGCAAGCCATAGACCACCTATTCGCACACAGCTTGCACAGGTCAGGGGATTCACTTATTTTAGTGCTGCCATTACTCAAATGAATTAACCTGACACGGCAAAGATAAGCAAAAATCTATAAAACTCACCGTTTCATCTAAAAAATTATCCCCAAATACGCATCTGAGCCAAATCGGCCACCTGCTTTCGTTCCAAGTTGCTGTTTGTTTCCGACAGTTTGCAGCGGCAGTGCGTTGTCGCATGGAACTATGGCAACGACAGGCATATCAGTCAAAATGAACTGTTTATACCAATTTACGAACAATCAGTCACTATTTCCAATACACATGAGAAACATTATGGTACAAATAGGAAACGTGGCACTTAGGTCAAAATAGCCTTTGAATAGTTCATTGAAATATTTGTTGGCCTTTATGAACAATTTTTCATGCTTTATTTGTTTTAACATATCTACTTTTGAAACACAATTACAACTAACAACTTTTATTAACCAATTTAAAAACAATGAACTCATATTTTTTGCTAAGCAGTAAGCTGTATGCTTCGCTGTTACTTTGTGCGAGTTTCATTGCCTTGGCACCAAATACCATGAATGCGCAAGGTAAAGTGGGCACAAAAGTAACACAAGGGCACCGAATCACAGCAACGGGAGTGGTCAATGATGCAGAGGGGCCTGTCATCGGGGCATCAGTGTTTGAAAAGGCCAACAGAAAAAACGGGACAGTGACTGACCTCTCTGGACATTTCTCCTTGTCTGTTCCCGCCGGAGCCACATTAATTATCAGTTACATCGGAGCAGAGACTCAGGAGGTGAAAGCCGTCGCTGGCCGTCCGTTGACAGTTAATCTCAAGTCGAACACCGCGGAACTTGACGAGGTTGTGGTCGTAGGTTTCGGCACGCAGAAAAAAGTCAACCTTACCGGTTCTGTCGGTGTGGCAACAGCAAAGGATCTTAAGGAGCGGCCGGTGTCCAATGCAACCGAAGCGCTCCAGGGGTTGGTTCCCGGCCTTAACATTGATGTAAGCAGCGGCTCGCTCGAAAAGACACCAACCATCAACGTCCGTGGCCAAGGGACTATCGGCGAAGGCTCCAATTATTCCCCCCTCATCTTGATTGACGGCATGGAGGCAGACCTCAACAGTGTCAATCCGCAGGACATCGAAAATATCTCGGTTCTGAAAGATGCTGCCGCATCGTCAATTTACGGTTCTCGCGCGCCTTTCGGTGTAATCCTGATTACCACAAAGAGCGGCTCTAAAGACGGAAAAACCACGATTAACTATAACAACAGTTTCCGTTTCAGCAACCCCATCAACAAAAAACACATGATGAACTCCGTGATGTTTGCATCATGGGTTAACGATGCATTGACAACAAATGGCGGTTCACCAAGATACAGTGGCGACTTTATGAAACGCATTGTAGACTGGCACAATGCAACGCCAATCGCACCGGGTCAGCGGAAGACCGCTGATGGCCGGATAATCTATTCGGTTGAGCCAAACGAATCTGGACAATGGCTTGGCGGCTTCTCCACAGGCTGCGATGACGTGGACTACTATGATGTTGTCTATAAGGACTGGAACTTCTCGCAGGAGCACAACGTAAGTGCCACCGGCGGTACAGAAAAATTAAACTACTATGCATCAGGCAGCTTTTACGGGAATAACGGCCTGATCAAGATGGGCGAAGAGAACCTCAAGCGCTTTACCGCGACAGCCAAAATCAATTCACAGCTCACCCCGATACTGCGCCTTAACCTCAATATGCGCTTTACCCGTGAAGACTACAAACGTCCGGCTGATTTGACTGACGGCCTATACGAAGATATGGCCTGTAAGAGCTGGCCTTTGCTGCCACTCTACGACCGCAACGGCTATTTGGTGCATAATGACGGTAAATCTGTGGCAAGCCTTGCTGACGGAGGTTCGGACAAAAAACAGAGTGACAACTTCTATTTCCAGACCGGTCTGAAAATAGAGCCTGTCAAAAACTGGAACACCTATGTCGACTTTGGCTACCGTATTCAAAACATCACCAGACATTGGGACCAGCAGGTCATCTACAATCATGACATCAACGGCACTCCTCATGTGATACACCGAAACACTTCAAATGTCCACGAGCAATTGTACAAGACCAACTACTATAACTTGAATGTACGTACCGAATACTCACTGTCCATCAATGATGTTCACAATTTTCATGTGCTTGCAGGTTTCCAAGCTGAAAATCTCAAAGAACTGTCTTTCGGGGCAGAACGGAACGGTATTCTCATCAGCACAAAGCCTGAACTCGATTTGACCACAGGCAACGGCAGCGATGGCAAACCAGTTACACCATCTGTTTTCGGTTATCGTAATGAATGGTCGGTTGCAGGTTTCTTCGGACGGTTCAACTACGACTACAAGGGACGCTATCTTTTCGAAGCGAATGTCCGCGCGGACGGCTCGTCGCGTTTCCGCACTGGCCACCAGTGGAAAACATTCCCATCCATATCACTGGGATGGAACATTGCCAAGGAAGCGTTCTTCAAGGATCTTGCTTCAACGGTAAACACGCTTAAACTGCGCGGCTCATACGGCAGCCTCGGCAATCAGAACACGTACAACTGGTATTTCACCTACCAGACACTTACCGCAACGCCAAACTCTGGAGGGTGGCTACAGAACGGAGCCAAGCCGGCCTTGGCCTACACCCCTTCACTCGTTTCCGAGTCACTGACATGGGAAAAAATAGAGACTTACAATATCGGTATTGACTGGGGACTGTTCAACAACCGGCTCACCGGCTCGTTCGACTACTACACCCGCACCACCAAAGATATGATTGGCAAGTCTCCCGAGCTGCCCAATATTTTCGGACCGAGCGTACCGTCAACAAACAACACGAACCTTCGTGCAAATGGTTGGGAGTTGTCCGTGCAGTGGCGTGACCGTCTGGCCTGCGGTCTTACCTATTCGGCAAAATTCAACCTTTCGGATTCCCGCATAAAAATCACCAAGTATCCGAACAATCCCACGAACTATATCTATTCACCGCTTGAAGGCCATTACACCGGCGAGATATGGGGATATGAATCCATTGACATCGCCCGCACTGAGGAAGAAATGCAGGCTCACCTTCAGGCCCTTGACAAGACCTACGAGCAAGTTAACGGGCATGCGCCCGAAGTGCCGCTGTCAGGTCAGAATAACCTTGGTACCAACTGGCATGCCGGTGACATGATGTATCGCGACCTTGACGGTGACGGTCGCATCACAAAGGGTAGCGAGACGATAGGCGACACCGGCGACAAGAGAGTTATCGGAAACAGCACCCCTCGCTATCGCTTTGGTCTTGAGCTCAACGCCGCATGGAAAGGTTTTGACCTCCGTGTTTTCTTCCAGGGCGTTATGAAACGTGACTATTGGCAAGGCTCAACATATATGTTCGGATATACCGGATACATCTGGGGAGCAGCGGGTATCATGGGTGTAGAAGACTATTACCGTGACGAGAACACATGGTCTGTCCAGAATGGATACATGGATGTCAATACGGACGCTTATCTTCCACGGCTTGCCGGCAGCAAGAATATTACATGCCAGACCAAGTACCTTCAGAATGCTTCTTACATCCGCCTGAAAAATGTTCAGATAGGATACACGCTTCCGCAAAGCATAACGAAGCGATTCTGCGTGCAGCAGCTCCGCATCTACCTTTCGGGTGAGAATTTGTGGACCGGCACCAAGCTCCGCAAGCAGTTTGATCCCGAAACCATTGACTCATGGAGCGGCAACGGCTATCCCCTCTCGCGAACATTAGCTTTTGGTTTAAGCGTTAACTTCTAACATTTATTTAAGATGAAACTCAACATTAAATTCAACAGAATATTGTGTCTGCTCGCAATAGGCGCGGGCATGGCATCTTGCGATGACTATCTTGACAAGCAACCAATGTCCTACATAGTCCCCGAGGACTATTACAAGCAAGAGTCGCAAATCGAGGCCTGTGCAAACAAGTTCTACACAGACTTCCTTCCGTCACACGGCGGACAGTATGGCACATTTCAGTCTAACGGGCATACCGATGACCAGGCCTGGAAAGGCGCAGACAACAAATATGCTGTCGGCGTGTGGAAAGTGGGCCTTGACAACAGCAACTATTCGTGGAGCAGCATCCGCGAGCTGAATTACCAGCTGAACACTATCCTTTCCAAATACGAGAAGCATGAGATTGCGGGGAATGACGTGAAGATTCGCCAGTACATCGGTGAGATTTATTTCTTCCGCGCACTCAAATATTTCAGTATGTTGCAAGCCATGGGTGACCTCCCGGTTGTGAAACAGGTGCTTCCTGACAATGAGGCTGTCCTTGTCGCTGCAAGCAAGCGCATGCCCCGCAACGAAGTTGCCCGATTCATCCTTGAAGACCTTGACAACGCTATCAGCATGATGACCGAGTATGCGAACCAGAATTTTGACGCTCGCCATACACGCGTGTCGGCAGACGTGGCACAGCTTGTCAAGTCGCGTGTGGCACTCTTCGAGGGGTCATGGCTCACCAACTTCAAGGGCACTCCCTTCGTACCCAACGGCGAGGGCTGGCCGGGCAAGAAGAAAGACTACAATGCCAACTACAAATTTCAGACCGGAAGCATCGAGAAAGAGGCCAGCTACTTTTTTGAAGTGGCTGCAAAGGCAGCCGAGACCGTAGCCGACAAGTATAAGAATGAGCTTTCCCAGAACACCGGCGAAATTCCGCAGTCAGCGAAAGACCCAGTCAACCCCTATTTCAAGATGTTCGGCAATACGGATATGAGCGGTTACAAAGAGGTGCTCCTTTGGCGTGAATACAGCAACTCCCTCGGTATTAAGAACGCTGTTGAGACTGCCACCCAGCGGAATAACTATGGATGCGGCCCCACCCGAAGCCTTGTCGAGTCATTTGTCATGGCTGACGGCAAGCCCATATATGCCAAACATGACGGATATGTGTATTCCGACCAGACTATCCACGACGTGCGCATGAACAGAGACCCGCGTCTCGTCATTTTCCTAAAGGAACCGGGACAGGTTAACTGCTTCCTCAATATGGACAATTCCGAAGGAAATATGTTTTGGGAAGAAGAGCCAAAGCCATACCTTACAGACGGTGCCGACGACAAGTATTACACAACCGGCTACGCACTTCGCAAAGGAGGCTGCTTTGACAAGGCGATGGCTGGAAACCATTCCGGTTGGACAGCCTCAATAACCTACCGTGCCACTGAGGCCCTCCTCAATTACATCGAGGCTGAATATATGCTCACAAAGGATATTAACGCAGGGAAAATCCTTGAATATTGGAAAATAATCCGTGAGAAGGCAGGCTTCAAAGGTGCGGCCATTGACCCGATGACAACCATCAATGCCACAGAAATGGACAAGGAAGTGCTTGACTGGGGTGCCTATACCGCAGGTAAACTCCTGGAAGACCGCATCCTGTTCAACATACGCCGTGAGCGCCGCTGCGAGCTGATGGCAGAGGGGCTGCGTTGGTTTGACCTTATACGCTGGCGTTCCCTGGACCAGATGATTACCAAGCGGTATCATGTCGAGGGCATCCACTTGTGGAATACGCCTATGGCGGGATGGTACAACTTTACGGAAAAGGATTATAACGGTTCGGCTGACGCCGGCGTTTCCGCTCCGTCACTCAGTGAGTATCTCCGTCCGTATCAGAAGAATATGCAGGATGGCAATCTCTTTAAGGACGGCTACACATGGCGCATGGCTCACTATCTGCAACCCATGCCCATCAAACAGATGATGCTGACTGCATCTGACCATGCCTCTGTCGATCTGTCGCCTCTTTACCAGAACCCCTACTGGCCGACGGTTGCCGACCTTCCTGCCGAAAAATAGCAAGAGGCAGTAATTGGTAAAAACTGACATTAAGTTTGCATTGTGCCCTAACCGTATTCCAAACATGGGATACGTGTTAGGGCACTTTTAGTGCCCACACCCTCCAAAAAAAAAGACTACCGCCGTATGGCGGAAGTCTGTAATATGCCAGCTGTTGTGCTGCAAGGAGCTGCAAGGTACAGCAAGGAGCAGAAAGAAGCAGAAAGCTGTACAAGGGGTTTAACCCAAATCGGTCATCAGAACGAAAAGGCGGCCATTGGGGCTTATTTCTTTAACAGGCTGTCTATCTCCTCGAACTGTTTGCCCATGTTCAGCTTGAAATAGATACGGTACAGGGGTATGCCCCACTTCTCCTTTTGGTCGGGAGCAAGCTTGCGGTACCGTTCAAAACAGGGGCGTGCCTGCTCGTAGATGCGCCGCAAGGCTGCCTTCATCTTTCTGCCGTCGTCTCTGCGCTCAAGTTCGGTTGCCTGGTTGAGCAGCGCTGTTCCCTTGTTGAAATAGGGGGTGTCCAGCGTGTCATTCAAGGCCGTCATCCGGTCGCTCAGCGCAATGCACTCCTCGTTTCTTCCGAGGTTAAGCAGCAGAGTGGCCTTGGCGTAAAGGAACAGCAGGTTCGTGCTGTCACACGCCAGTGCCCTGTTGGTCACGTCAACAGCGGCCTCCAGCTTGTTCTGGGCTGTAAGACCGTCTATCAGCCTGGGGAAGAAGTAGTGGTGCAACGGATAGGCAGTGAAGCCGCGCTCAAGGGTTTGAAGATAGTCAGCCGAGTCTCCTTGCTGGCTGTAGGCTTCGGCGATATATTGAAGCGTGTACGGCAGTTTCGACGTGTCAGTTTGCGCAAGGAGCGCGTATTTGAGGGTTTTCGGCACGTTCCGGGTTTTATAGCCACAGTAAGTGGCCCAGTATGCCGCCTCGGCCAGCTGCCTCCCTGACTTGCCGCTACGAAAATCGTAGCCCTCAAACAGCGGCTGGCTAGCACAGTCCAGATAGGTGTCAAAGAAATCGTAGGCGTGAGCGAAATTGGCCTTTCTCACAAAGAAAGTCCCCCCATTGTACAGGTTGGCCCTGAAACCGCACAGTTCCTCAGCGTGCCTCTTTCTGTAAGCAGGTCTGACTTGTCCTTTGCGGTTGGGGAAAGCATCGATAGAATCGTATGCGAAGAGCAGGCCGAACATCTCCTTGGTGATGTCAAACAGTGCTGCCGTGTCTGTCTTTTGTTTAAGGTATAGCTTCTCGTTGCCATCTTCATATTTCTTCTTCATCACCCTGAAAAGAGTGGTCCACACCTTGGCCTTCCTGCGGTTCACGCTGTCCTTCAGCAGTTTTTCAAGCGCTTTCTGCGATTGGTCAAGGTCTCTTCCCGTTTTCAGACTGACCTTGGCCTGCGCCAGTTCCTTTTTTTGAGCCTCGGCATGGGCAAGAGAAAAAGTCAAGAATATCAATAAGATCAGTGCCCTTAACATTATCCTGCGATGTTTGTTTTGGCATGACTGCATCCGTCATGCCATGTGTTTTTGATAGCAGTTCCACCCCACCGGCATCAAGAGCCACGGTGGGGTGGAACCCGGTGTTGTTCATTTCTTCTGCAAGTCTTCCATAGCCTTGTAGTTCACCTTGTCCTCGAGCGAGTAGTAAACACGTCCCAGTGCGTAGGCCCAGTTCACCTTTTCGCGATTCGGATCCAGCTCCTTGGCTTTCAGCAGGTAGCTCTTGGCCTCTTCGAGCAAGGCCCTCACCTTGTCCTTGTTGGCCTTGGTGATGGTTCCCGTCTTCTTGTCTGCGAGTTTGTCGTTCAGCAGCACGGCCTTTGAGTTCAGGCAGGTTCCGATGTTGAAGAACACCTGCACAAAAGTGGGGTCAAGCTCAGCGGCCTTCTTGTAGGATGCAATGGCGTCATCATACTTCTCGGCAAACATCTCCATCTCGCCCTTGTAGGCCCAGGCCATCTTGTTGCCGGGGTTGATTTTCGTTTCCTCGGTAAGCCAAGCCAGCTTTTTGTCGGGATGTTCATTGTAGTACGTGTACATCATGTTGAAATAGCGCTGGTTGCCTAGGTCAGCCTTGTGCATCTCCATCACCTCGTTGATGAATGCGAGACTGTCCGCAGGTGTCTTGCACCGGTCTTTCTTGGCAAAGAGGATGATCTCGTCAGCATTGCTCACGCTGGCACTGTCAGAGTCATACTTCTTGCTCAGCTCGGCAAATTTGATGGCCTCGTCGTAGTTTTTGAACTGCTGGTAGTCCAGGAAGGCGGCGATGTAGGCTATCTGGCCAACGTACGGGTCGCTCTTCACGAACTCAGTGCCCTCGAAAAGAGGACTGGCGTAAGAGTTGACATACAGCTTGTAGCCCGTGAGCGCGTTCTTGTAGTCTTTCATCTGCCTGAAGTGCTCGCCGCCCTGTATGGCAGCTATACGCAGATTGTTGGCAATAGGCGCGTTGGCCTGGCGGTGTCTGATTTTCACCTTTCCCTTTTCGTTGGGCTGCGCGTCATATTGGTCACATTTCAAGATAGCGTCAAGCGCTGCGTAGGCAGCGGTGTACATGGCCAGGGTGTCAAACGGAACGTTTTTCTTTTCCACTGCGTTCTGCGTCTGCACATTCTGCTGCTTCTGGAAAAGCTCAAGCTGTTTTTTGGCCTCGTCGTTCCACTTGTCAGCCTCTTCCTTGGCCGTCTGCGCAAAGGTTGATGTGGCCATTGATACCATGGCCATCACCACAAACATTTTCTTTGTCATCATCATTCTATCTGTTTAAAATTAGACATTCGTTCACTCTTCCGCCAACACCGTCTCGTCAGCGCCCTCCTGTGCAACCTTGTCCTCCTCCGAGGCGGTCATCACCTTGCACACGCTGGCAATGGTGTCGTTCTTCTTGGTGAGGTTAATCAGGCGCACGCCCTGTGTGGCCCGGCCCATCACTCTCACGTCGGCCACCTTGAGGCGGATCAGGATGCCGCTCTTGTTGATAATCATCAGGTCGTTGTCATCGGTCACCACCTTGATAGCCACGAGCCGTCCGGTCTTTTCAGTGACGCTCAACGTCTTGACACCCTTGGCGCCACGCGCTGTCTTGCGGTAGTCTTCAATCTCGCTCCGCTTGCCGTAGCCGTTTTCGCTCACCACCATAATGGTCTCTTTCTCGGGGTTGTTCACGCAAACCATGCCGACCACCTCGTCATCGCCACCGTCAAGTCGCATGCCGCGCACACCCGCAGACACGCGGCCCATGGTGCGCACCTCCAGCTCGTTGAAGCGGATGGCGCGCCCGTTGCGGTTGGCCATCAGCAGTTCGTTGCTACCGTTGGTCAGGCGCACGCCAACCACCTGGTCGCCCTCGGCTATGTTGATGGCAATCACTCCGTTGGCGCGTGGACGGCTATAAGCCTCCAGGCACGTCTTCTTGATGATGCCGTTCTTGGTGGCAAAGATCACGTAGTGCGAGCGCAGGAATTCCGGGTCGGCAAAGTTCTTGATGCGCAGCACGGCGTTGATGGCGTCGTCGGCCTCGATGTTCAGCAGGTTCTGTATGGCCCTGCCCTTGGCGTTCTTGGCTCCCTCTGGAATCTCGTAGCACTTCAGCCAGTAGCAACGCCCCTTCTGTGTGAAGAACAGCAGGGTGTTGTGCATGGTAGCTGGATAGATGTACTCGGCAAAGTCCTCTTCGCGGGTGTGTGCTCCCTTGCTGCCAACGCCTCCCCTGCTCTGCTCGCGGAATTCGGTCAGCGCTGTGCGCTTGATATAGCCCAGATGACTGATGGTGATCACCACGGGGTCGTCCGGGTAGAAGTCCTCGGCGTTGAATTCCTCGCTGGAATATTTGATTTCCGTGCGGCGCCCGTCGTTGTATTTCTCCTTGACTTCATTCAGCTCGTCTTTCATCACCTGTTTGCACAGCTCGGGGTCGTCGAGAATCTGCTGGAGGTGCTGGATGAGCTTCATCAGCTCGTCATACTCCTGGTGCAGCTGGTCCATCTGCAGACCGGTGAGCTGGCGCAGGCGCATGTCCACGATGGCCCGGGCCTGGATGTCGTCAAAGTCAAAACGCTTCATCAAGTTGTCAATGGCCTCCTGCGGGTTTCTTGACGCTCTGATGATGTGCACCACCTCGTCGATGTTGTCGCAGGCCACAATCAGCGCCTCAAGGATATGGGCGCGGTCCTGCGACTTTTTCAGGTCATACTTGGTGCGGCGGATTGTCACGTCGTGGCGGTGGTCAACGAAATGGCGCACGCAGTCCTTCAGGGTCAGGAGTTTCGGACGGCCATGCACCAGTGCGATGCAGTTGACCGAGAACGAGCTCTGAAGGGCTGTCATCTTGAAGAGCTTGTTCAGGATGACGTTCGCATTGGCGTCGCGGCGCACGTCAACCACAATGCGCATGCCCTGCCGCCCCGACTCGTCATTCACATTGGTGATGCCCTCAATCTTCTTCTCGGTGGCCAGGTCGGCGATATACTTCACCAGGTCGGCCTTGTTCACGCCGTATGGAATCTCGGTCACCACAATCTTGTCGTGCGTGTCGCCCGTCTCTATTTCCGCCTTGGCGCGCATCACAATCCGTCCGCGGCCGGTCTCGTAGGCATCTCTCACCCCCTGGATGCCGTAGATGTATGCCCCTGTGGGGAAGTCGGGAGCCTTGATGTGTTCCATCAGGCCGTCGGTATCAATGTCGGGATTGTCGATGTAGGCGCAGCAGCCGTCAATCACCTCCCCGAGGTTGTGGGTGGGGATATTGGTCGCCATACCCACGGCTATTCCGTTGCCGCCATTCACGAGCAGGTTGGGAATCTTCGTGGGCATGACGGTTGGCTCTTGCAGCGAGTCGTCAAAGTTGGGGGCCATGTCAACAGTGTCTTTCTCCAGGTCGTCCATGATGTGCTCGCCCATCTTGGCCAGGCGGCACTCAGTGTAACGCATGGCGGCCGGCGAGTCGCCGTCAACCGACCCGAAGTTTCCCTGCCCGTCAACCAGCGTGTAGCGCATGGCCCAGTCCTGCGCCATGCGCACCAGTGCGCCATAGACGGAGCTGTCGCCGTGGGGGTGGTACTTGCCGAGCACCTCGCCGACAACGCGCGCGCATTTTTTGTAGGGCTTGTCACTGGTGTTGCCGATACCCAGCATTCCGTAAAGGATGCGCCGGTGAACGGGCTTGAACCCGTCCCTCACATCTGGAAGCGCTCTTGCAACGATAACCGACATGGAGTAGTCGATATAGGAGGACTTCATCTCCTCCTCGATGTTGATTTTGATGATTCTGTCTTGATCTACTGTTTGGTCCATTGATTGTATTGATTGTTCGTTTGGTTCTCACTCTGCCGTTCACGGCGGAAATTGCGTTTAAGACCTGTTCCTTTCGTTTTGACGGCTTTTCGCCTTTACTATGCAAAGGTAATGATTTAATTTTACCTGACGAAATTATTTCATTTTTTTCATAAAACGCGATATGCGCCAGTGGCACTGCCACTGGCGCATATCGCGTTTTAATGACAAGCGGGGGGATGGCCGCGTCACTCGGCCGGCACCTCAAACTTGGTTCCTGTCTGTCTGACAAGCTCCTTGGCATAGGCGTCGGGGTAGCCGGGACGGCTGACACGCGCCCCGAGGCCGTAGGGCGTGCGCTCAAAGCGTCCGTTCTTCTCGGGCTTGACAACCATGTCGTTGTACTTGACAATGAGGTAGGTGGCCAGCTGCTTCCAGCGGTCAAGCATCTGGGCTGCCTTCAGCGCCGTGTATTCGCTGAGGTAGCTCACTGCCTTTGCCGGCGAGGCGTCGTAAAGGGCTCGCGCCGTGTCCTCTACCGCTGGCTGGAGCTTGCGATAAGAGCTGTCGAGTGAATCGCGCACCGTGCAGAGACTGCCGAACATCTGACTGTACCGGGGATAGACCATGTTGCTCACCCAGTTGCACACCCAATAGGCATTGTCCATGCTGAAAGTAAGGGCATCAGCGCCCGGGGTGTCATAGCAGCGCGGTGCCTTTGGCGTACAGCAGTAGACCGGCGTGAACGGCACCATGTTAGCGTCGTCGTTGCCAAACCACAGCACGCCGCCAATCTCGCGCGGCAGCCACGAGCGCATCTGGCTCACAAAGACAAATCCCGACTGCTGTGTGCTGACAGGTCGCTCGTTGAAGTAGCTCTTGCCGCCCACCTTGAAAGACAGCGGTGTCGGACGGTAGGGCATCTGCCATATTCCACCGCCAATGTCCGTGTCAAGGGCAAAGGGCGTGTTCTCGTAATGGTCGCGCATGCACGCCTCCATGTCAGCAAGCGACACCTTCCTGCCGGGCTTGACCCACAGCGGCATAGGCTCTGCGTTGGCAACCTTGCCGGCGGCATAGTCCACATAGCGCGCCATGTCCGTGGTGAAGTGGTTGAAAAACGCCCATACGCGTGCCTCGCAATAGCGGCGGCCGCCGAAGTCGGGCTTGGCGTAGGTGTCGCAGAAGCTGAAGTCTGCGTCCTTTCCGCTGTACCAGCCCTTGCTGCGCGCAAACTTGACGACGTTGGGCGAATACATCACGTTGGCCTTGTCCTTCATGTTGAATGTGCGTATCCTGCTCTGGTTGGCATGGGCGCATATCGCGTCGTCGGGTATGCGCAGAGCAACCCACACCGCCTGGCGGCTGCCCGGGCCGCAGCCCATCATCTCCATAATCCACGCCTCATTGGGGTCGCACACGGTGAATGTCTCGCCCTCGCTGCAATAGCCGTATGTGGAGACAAGGGCTGTCATCACCCTGATGGCCTCGCGGGCCGTGCGCGACCGCTGGAGGGCGATGTAGATGAGCGAGCCGTAATCGATAAGGCCGGTCGAGTCGACCATTTCCGCGCGGCCGCCAAATGTCGTTTCCGCTATGGTCACCTGGTACTCGTTGATGTTTCCAATCACATTGTAGGTCTCCGCCGCTTCGGGTATCGTGCCCTGAAACTTGTTTGAGTCCCAGTTGTATATCTTGCGCAAGGCTCCCTTGGCGTGCCTTGCGGCGGGGTAGTGGCACAAATTCTGGAACATTCCGTAGTCATCGGCGCTGTAGGAGCACATCACCGACCCATCGGCACTCGCCTTCTTCCCCACAATAAAATTGGTACAGGCGGCGCCTGGCAGCGCCCCGCCGAGCAGCAGCGCCGCTGCAAAAAGGCCCCCGGCCTTTTTGACGCTGAGATAAGATAGACTTTGTTTGCCCATGTCGTCTGTATTTTTTGTCCGCCGGCCTAACAAGCCTTGAAGCTCATGTCAAGCCCCTTGACGGAATGTGTAAGCGCCCCGACAGAGACAAAGTCAACGCCACACTCAGCGTAGTCGCGTATGGTGTCAAGGGTTATCCCGCCGCTTGACTCTGTCTCGAACCTGCCGTTGACCATCCGGACGGCCTTGCGCGTGTCGGCCACACTGAAATTGTCTAACATCACACGGTCCACGCCCCCGCAGTCGAGCACTTGCTGAAGCTCACCGAGGTTGCGCACCTCAATCTCTATCTTCAAGTCCAGGTTCTTGGCCTTCAGATAGTCATGGCAGCGGTGGATGGCCTGGCTGATGCCGCCGGCAAAGTCAACATGGTTGTCTTTCAGGAGAATCATGTCAAACAGTCCTATGCGGTGATTGCAGCCGCCGCCTATCTTGACGGCCTGCTTCTCCAGCATGCGCATACCGGGGGTGGTCTTGCGGGTGTCGAGCACACGCGTGTGCGTGCCCTCCAGCCGCTTTACATAGCGGTGGGTCATGGTGGCAATGCCGCTCATGCGCTGCATGATGTTCAGCATGAGCCGCTCCGTCTGGAGCAGCGACCTGACACGCCCGCTCACCACCATCGCCACGTCACCCTTGCGCACCGGCTGCCCGTCGCCTATAAGCACCTCGACCTGCAAGTCGGGGTCAAACCGGCGGAACACCTCTTTGGCCACCTCGACGCCGGCAAGGATACCGTCTTCCTTGATCAGCAGCTTTGACTTGCCCATGGCATCCTCGGGGATGCAACAGAGCGTGGTGTGGTCGCCATCACCGATATCCTCGGCAAAGGAAAGGTCAATCAGCCTATCCGTCAATTCATTAACACTTAACATCGTTATTCGCTATTTATTAAATAAGGTTAGACAATCCATAGCCCCCACGCAGACAGCCCTGAGGACTGTCACAGATAAACACCGACGCCGATGCGGAAGCCTATCGTGCTGTAATCGCTGTGGTTCTTGAACGACTGCTCGTAATAGACCTCTGGTTCGACTGTCACGGTCTGGCTGAGAAAGAAGGCGTAACCGGCCTGGACACTTGGCATGAAGTCGTCGAAGTCTTTGGTGCTGCGCTTGTAGCTGGCCGAGGCCCCGAGGTAAAGTCCGTTCTGCACGATGTAGTAGCGGAACCCGGCCCCCAGCGAATAGCTGGCCGGCACGCCGTTCTGCTTGTCATAGCCCAGCTGGGCCGTAACCATCATGTCGTCGGCAAACAGGTAGCCCCCCTTGGCCAGGAAGCCCAGACTGCCCTTGTCCGCGCCGTTGTATTTCACGCCGACCCCCGACAGGGAAGCGGCAACATAGGCCTTGCCGCGCTCGAACTGTGCAGACGCGCCGGTGGCCGCCAACAGGGCCACAGCCAGTGTAACGAGTTTATTCTTCATGAAGCAGGTGTTTATATTTCTTTTCGTTTATGACCTTGCAAAAGTAAGTATTTTTATTTGAAAATGAAAAAATAATCCTAACTTTGCATGATTTTAGAGCGTTCCAAACCATCCCACAATGCGTTTTCCCCACCTTGGGCGCCGTGTCCTCTGCCTCGTCTGCATGGCACTTGCAGCCCCGTCACTGTTTGCCGCAGCCTTGCCGCAGCCCACACCCAAGCATGAGGTGCGGGCTGTCTGGCTCACCACCATCGGAGGGCTGGACTGGCCGCACTCATACAGCCGGTCACAGGCATCGGCACACAGGCAGCAGCGGGAGCTGTGCGACATTCTTGACCGGCTCAAGAGCGCGGGCATCAACACCGTTCTCTTGCAGACACGCGTCAGGGCGACCACCATCTACCCCTCTGCCCTGGAGCCTTGGGACGGATGCCTGTCGGGCATCCCAGGCCGGTCTCCCGGCTATGACGCACTCCGCTATGCCATTGACGAGTGCCACAAGAGGGGGATGGAGCTTCACGCCTGGATCGTGACGGTGCCGGTTGGAAGATGGAACCAGGCTGGGTGCCGCAGGCTGCGACGGCTGCACCCGGGGATGGTGCGGCGCATAGGCAGCGACGGATTTATGAACCCGGAGAGCGGGGAGGTGGCGGGCTACCTGGCACGGCTTTGCGGTGAAATTGCCGGCAACTACGATGTCGACGGCATTCACTTGGACTACATCAGGTACCCCGAAAGCTGGCCTGGGGGCAGGAATAGCGCCGATGCGGAGCGGCGAAGGGCCAACATCACGCGCATCGTGAGGGCGGTGTGCAACGGGGTGAAGAGGCTCAGGCCGTGGGTGAAGGTGAGCTGCTCGCCCGTCGGCAAGCATGCCGACCTGGCACGCTACTCCAGTGGCGGGTGGAACGCCTACGACAGGGTGTTCCAGCCGGCACAGCAATGGGCGGCCGAGGGCATCACCGACCAGCTCTACCCGATGATGTATTTCAGAGACCGCCAGTTCTTCCCCTTCCTGTTCGACTGGATCGAGCAACGGCACAGCTGCCAGGTCGTGGCGGGCATCGGCGCCTACATGCTTTCAGCCAAGGAGCGCGACTGGCCACTCGACGACATTGTGAGACAGCTGGGGGTGGCGCGGCGGCACGGCGCTGGCATGGCATTCTTCCGCTCGCGCTTCCTGACGGACAACACCAAAGGGCTTTACCGCTATCTGACTGACGTGTGGAACACGGCGCCCGCATTGCCTCCGCCTATGCCTTCCACCCAGACGTCACCCCCCGCCGCCCCACCCTCGCTCTCGGTCGTCCGCACTGACAGCGCGGACTATCTGACGTGGGCAGCGGCTGAGAACCATTCGGGGGCTCCCTATGTCCTCTATAACGTTTACGCTTCGCCCGACGGACAGCCCGACTGGTATGACGCACGCTACCTTGTCGCCATGCGGCTGCGCACCAATTTCATTTGCATAAAGCGCGGCGGGCAGCACTGCCAACCGGCTTCAGCGCGCAAGTACCACTACGCGGTGACGGCAATGGACAGGTACGGTCGGGAAAGCGAGCCTGTGTTCTGCCCCGAGCGCGGTACAGGCAGGGCGGAGGCTTCACCTGGGGCAAAAGTCACGCCGGGGGGCAGCGGTTACAGTGGGTTTGTTGCCGTGGTCACGCTGCAAGGGCAAATCACGGCCACCCTGCCGTGTCGCAATGGCCGGGTTGACGCAGGGCCGGTGCCCGACGGCATCTACACGGTGAGAAGTCTGCAACGCAAGGGGGGCAGCCACCGCCTGGCACTGTTCACCAAGCGTAACGGCACCGTGCGCATGATTGGCGAAAGCGCCATCCCTCTAACAATAGACACATGGAAAAGGTAATACTTGGCATCGACCCCGGAACGAACATCATGGGGTATGGCCTGCTCAAGGTCGCCGGCGGCAAGGTGTCGATGATGTCGATGGGTGTCATTGACTTGCGCAAAGCGGCTGACCCCTATCTCAAGCTGGGACACATCTTCAAGCGGGTGACGGCCCTCATTGACGGCTTCAGCCCTGACGAGATGGCCATCGAGGCGCCGTTCTTCGGCAAGAATGTGCAGTCAATGCTCAAGCTGGGACGGGCGCAGGGCACCGCCATTGCAGCGGCTGTCAACAGAGGCGTGCCCATCCATGAGTATGCTCCAATGAAAATCAAGATGGCCATCACCGGACAGGGACAGGCCTCAAAGGAACAGGTGGCGGCCATGCTCCAGCGGCTGCTGCGCATCAGCGACGGTGACATGGGGCAGTTTATGGATGCGACAGACGCGCTTGCGGCGGCTTACTGCCACCACTTGCAGGCTGGCATACCGCAAACGGATGCCCATTACAGGGGATGGAAAGACTTTGTCAACAAAAACAGGGAGCGGGTAAGCCAGTGCCAGCAAAAGTCCGGGTAGGCCCCCAGTGGCGCCAAACGGTTCGTCCTGCACGGCCAAACGGTTCGTCTTGCATGGCCAAACGGCCCGAACGGGCGTGCGATATGGGCCATCCGGGCGACTGAGACAGGCCGAATGGCGGCGGACAGCGAAGTTAGGTGTGTTGCACCTGGTGCCGGACTTGCCGGGCGCACACAGCAAAATAGGCCGTGACTGCCTCGTGCAGTCACAGCATTTATCATGGCGTGCCGCCGCGCGCTGGGCGCGGTCGGCAACCGAATTACTCCTCTACTTCTTCGTCATCCCAAAAGCCGGCACCGTTGCCCGGGCCTTGGTCTCCGTTGAAAGAGGGCTTGGCGAGCTGGCCGCTGGTACTAACCTCGTTGTGTATACCAAGGGTTGAGGCGGCCATGAGCGACTCTGTCTCCATATTCTGCACCGCCATGAAATCTCATGGGTTCCATCGGAGTAAGTGGCGGCAGCCTTTGTGTAGGCAGTTGACAGCCCCCACGTGTTTTCGGTGAAGTCAAGCGTTACCTCCTGAGCCAGAGCTGCGCTCCCCAAGATCATGACCATGAGAACGAGCATTAGAAATCTTAATTGTTTAACCATAAAAACGTTATGTTATAAAATTATAGTAATCAATCCTTAAGCATTTCCCAAGAAAACGGAGCTATCAAGGACTGTTTTCGTTTTCGGCGGAAAAAGCAGAACAACAAATCCCAAACAAAGAAAAGTGATTTCAATGGAATTATCAATTTGTAATAACATTGCGCACCGCTTACAGCAAGCGGATTCGCCCACTGACAGGACAAGCCAAAGTAGCCACCATTATTAAAGTCAGGAATTGCCCGCAAAAAAAAGAAAAAGAAAAGGACTTCCATCGGATGATGGAAGTCCCAATCAAATTTAACTATTAACTACTAACTACTAACCATTAAAACTAATCACACCTCTGCTCGCGCAGAGCCTTATCCTTAAAAAACCTCTTTTTTACCTTAAAAACATTCTTACCCTTTATACCTATTATATATCTGTTGGAAGTGTGCTCTCTCAAACTCTTCCGCTGGTTTCCTTTTTCTGCCTGCAAAATTACAACGATTTGGAGCAACCCGTTCGTCCGGGATATGTTTTATAGCATAAAAACACGTCTTTTTGATTTAGGTCAAAAAAGGGCGCACCCCGCGGGGCGCGTCGGAGCGTTTTAACGCAAAAAACTTCAATAAAGCCAAAAACATTTGTGAGAAACGTGGAAAAAGCGTATTTTTGCCTTAGTTTATAAACCAGACGAACAACAAGACATAAAAAATGAAGACCATTTACGACTTCTCGGTAAAAGACAGAAAAGGAAAAGAGGTTTCGCTGAGAGAGTATGCCAACGAAGTGCTGCTCATCGTCAACACAGCCACAAAGTGCGGGTTCACCCCCCAGTATGAGGAACTTGAGAAACTTTACGAGAAATATCACAGTCAGGGGTTCGAGATACTGGACTTTCCCTGTAACCAGTTCGGACAGCAGGCACCGGGAACAGACGAGGCCATCCATAGCTTCTGCAAGCTGACGTATGGCACAGAGTTCCCGCGCTTTAAGAAAATCAAGGTCAACGGAGACGACGCCGACCCGCTCTACAAGTTTCTCAAGGAGCAGAAAGGCTTTGCCGGATGGGACATGAGCCACCCACTCGCCAAGGTGCTTGACGAAATGCTCACCAAGCAAGACCCAGACTACAAAGAGAAAGCGGACATCAAGTGGAACTTCACAAAATTTCTCGTCAACAAGCGCGGCGTGGTGGTGGCACGCTTCGAGCCGACAGAAAAGCTGGAGAACATCGCCCTGCGGATAGAGGAGCTGCTCAAGTAAACGCCCACAGCTATGGAACAAACCAAATGTCTGATTATCGGCAGCGGGCCGGCCGGGTTTACGGCGGCCATCTATGCCTCAAGAGCCAACCTGAAGCCCATCGAGTACTGCGGTTTGCAGCCCGGAGGGCAGCTGACGCAAACAACCGAGGTGGAAAACTTCCCCGGCTACCCGAAGGGCGTTGACGGCAGCCAGATGATGGCCGACATCAGGGAACAGGCCGCGCGCTTTGGCACGGACATCCGTGACGGGTCTATCACCGAAGTGGACTTTTCCAAGTGCCCATACCTCGTCACAGCCGAGGACGGCACCCGCATAGCGGCAGAGAGCGTGATTGTGGCCACGGGAGCCTCGGCCAAATACCTGGGGCTGGACGACGAGCGCAAATACAGTGGCATGGGTGTGTCGGCCTGTGCCACCTGCGACGGCTTCTTCTACCGCAAAAAGGTGGTGGCCGTTGTGGGGGGCGGCGACACGGCATGCGAAGACGCGCTCTACCTGGCAGGCCTGGCCAAGAAAGTGTATCTCATCGTGCGCAAAGACTACCTGCGCGCATCAAAGGTGATGCAGAGACGCGTGATGGAAACAGCCAACATTGAAATTCTATTCGAGCACAACGCGGTGGGCCTCTACGGAAAGGACGGCGTGGAGGGGGCGCACCTGGTCAGACGGATGGGCAAGCCCGACGAGGAGAAGGTGGACATCGCCATCGACGGGTTCTTCCTGGCCATCGGCCACAAGCCAAACAGCGAGCTGTTCAAGAAATGGCTGGACACCGACGAGGCCGGCTACCTCAAGAAGATTGATGGCACGCCGCGCACCAAGGTTCCCGGCGTGTTTGTGGCCGGCGACGTGGCAGACCCCGTCTACCGCCAGGCTGTCAGCGCCGCCGGGAGCGGCTGCCAGGCAGCAATAGAGGCCGAGCGGTTCCTCATGCAGCAAACAACCCAACAAAAAGAACATTAAACGTGCAAATGGAAATGAAAAAAACAGCAATGACACTGCTCGCGCTCACACTGATGATGCCAGCAATGGCACAGCGATACGGGCAGGAATACGGAAAGACGGCAAGCTCGCTGTTCACTGAAGACCACAGTATCTACTATGGCTTGCGGCTCGGACTGGCCCTTGCCACCGTCAACTCGGACGATGCGCGATTAGACGGAGGGTCGTGCCAGGCGGGACTGAACCTGGGCGGTGTCATCGGCTTCCAGCTGTCACCGGTCTACCCGGTCTACCTGGAGTCGGGGCTGACCTACACGGAGAAAGGCGGCAAGGGCTATGTTGAAGGCAAGAAATTCACCTATTCGCTCAACTATCTGGAAATGCCCATCATCGCCAAATACCGCTACGAGCTGGACTCCGACATATCCGTACAGCCCTTTGCCGGCGGCTATGTTGCCATGGGCGTGGGGGGAAAGGTGAAGGACTATGGCGAGCGTACAACGACATCGTCGTTCTCCAGCAATTTCTTCGAACGGTTTGACGGCGGGCTGCGCCTGGGCTGCGGCTTCGAATACGAACTGATTTACGCAGAAGCCGCCTACGACCTTGGCCTGACCAACATCAGCCACGATGACTTTGAGTCGTCGCGCAACAGATGCTTCTACATCAATATCGGCGTGAACTTCTAAAACCGCCCCTAAACGGTCACCGGACCGGGTGCAAAGGAAGGCCTGGCGCATCTCCCGCACAGCGGGAAAATGCGCCAGGCCTTTCATTTTCGAAAGCGCTGCGCCAGCGCTGTCAGAGTTTCAGGAGTTCGTCGGCCTCGGCAATCTCATCCTCATCAAACCACTTGGCCAACCGCTCCTTTGCCTTCTCCTTGACCTCGGGCTCAACGTCGCCCCACACTTTCTTGAGCACAAAAACAAGAACGGCGAGGTCGTCTGTCAGTCCGGCAATGGGAATGGCATCAGGAATGACATCAAGGGGACTGATCAAGTAGCCAAGGGCACCGACAATAATGGCCTTGTCCGACTTGGACACCTTGTCACTCTGCAACGTATAGAAGAGTATCAACGCGGCATAAACCATCTTGGCACCGGCGCGCTTGGCCACGCGCGACACCTTTTCGACAAATTCACTCTGAGAGAATTTGCTTGCATAACTCATAAAGTCAGGTAGTTCCATAGCTGTATAATCATTGAGATAATTTAGATGTTTACTGTTTGATGCGAACAACGCGAATGCCCGTGTGAGAGGGGTGCTTGAAAAGGTAGCGGCGCAATGTCATGGGCTCTTCAACCACCTTCTTGTGAACGGACGAGGCATTGAGCAGGTGAAGTCCGTCGCGCTTCCAAACGGCAAAGCCAACATGGGCGATGTCAAGCCCCTTGCGGTTGCAGGTGATGGCGATGATGTCTCCGTCGTGCACCGCGTTGCGCACCGCCCTGCTGTTGGTCAAGGCCCCCTTGGGAATATAGCGGAACCTGCGCCCGCTAACGGCCCGCTCCGTCCGGGCAATCACCGCGACATCCTCGGGATGGCTTCTGAGCGCGATATATTTCTGCGGATGCGCGCTCATGTAACTGACACGGACAGTCTGAACGGCGTTGAAAGGAGGGCACTTGGAGCTATGCTCCCTGACCAGCCCCAGCTGCTCGTTGTCCAGAATCCAGTCGGTAAAATAGTGGAGGCGGCTCGTGTAGCCCTGCCGGACACCCCGGCGATAGCGCAGCCGGCAGAGGTTGGCCGCAAAGTCTGAAAAAGAAGACTGCCCGCTCTGCACGCACAGCACAAGGGCCGTGACGGTCTCGACAAGCGTGGTACAGTCAAGCTGGCGCGTGTTGACAACAAGCGGCTCGCCGCCATGCCCCTCCAAGGTGTGCCCGACGTAGGGGCGGCCTACGAGCTGGCGGGCGAAAAAGAGCGGCATGCAGGTGCCCGGCTGGCACCGCTGCGCCTGTCGGAGCACACCCGTCACCCACAGGCTGTCGGCCTTCGCATAGACCAAAGAGGGATGCCGCTGGCCATAAAGCTGGCAGGGCAGGACAAGCAAAAGCGCCAGAAGGACGCTATAACCAAGAAATTTCATTTGCGATAACGCTTTTTCTTACCAAAGTTATATCCCACATACACATTGAACGTTCCGTAGACATTGTTCGTCGCAAAGCGCTCCCTGTGATAGTTGTAGGAACGGACGATGGCACTGAGGCCGGCATACCAGCGCGTGTTGTTGAACACAAGTCCGAAACGGCCTATACCGTCGGCATTGATGCGGTCGAAAGAAAACCGGCTGGCATCGGCATCACTGTCAGTGTCGCCATGCGAACGCTTGTAGGCAAGGGCCAGCTGCGCGCTGGCACAGAACAGCCAGTGGCGCGCGAAGACCCAGTTGTAGGCATAGCCGCCCGAGAGGTTGATGTCATAGTAGCGCACCTGGTTGAAATGAAGGCCGCTGTCTACCTTGAAGTTCTTGACACCACAGCGGTCGGCCACCGTCTGCTCCAGCTTGCGGTAGTCAAACTTCAGGCTGTTGGCGGTGCCACCCAGGCCGGCAATCCATGAGCCGCAACTCCTCTTCTGGCAAGTACTTTGCGAGAACGCCGCCGGATAGGAGAAACGCCGGTGGTTGAAAATATAGTAGACACTGGCTCCGGCAATGCCAACATTGATTCCGTCAAAAGGAACATTCTCCAGCAGCTGGCTGATGGCCTGGCCACCGAGACGGGCTCTCCTTATCTTATAGTCACTGCCAGTGCGCCTAAAGAAGATGTCAAAGCCAACCTGCGAGCTGTAAACACTCAGTTCAAGCTCTTTTTTGAGCTTGCCACTGGAAAAGCCGATGTTCTTCAGCTCAAAGGTGTAACCCAAGAAGAACCAACGCCACCCGACATAGGGGCCGACCTTCATGACAACGTCAGGAGACAAGCCGACCGACTGGCCCTTGTCACTTGACAGCCGGTAATACTCATAGTTGTAAGTGGTCTGAAGCATGACCGTGAAGTTGTAGTGCTGAGGCTCAATATAGTTGGTGTCAATCGCACTGAAGCCGCGCACCACCCGGCGCAACTTTCCCAGCTCGCGGCCGTCGCCCCAGACAGCAGACGCGCAGAGCAGCGCGGCAGACACCAGCAGCCATCGTCCTATCAGCACCACCTCGCCCACAACATTAGATTTTGCCAAGGATTCGGTCCATCACCCAGTTGACAGGAGTCGCCGAGACACTGGTGCAGGTACAGACGCCATGCCCCTGGAGATGCTCAATGACACTTTTTATCAAGGGATACTGGACATAAGGAGGGTTGGGCACTGTGATGCGCTGCTGTCCGGCGCTGGTCTGCAGGACAATCGGCTCGTAGGTGAAGACAGAAAAGCTGAGCTCCCCCCGGTCTCCAATCACCTCGATACGGTCTTCCCGGGCAGAGTCGTGGGCCACAAAGCACCAAGAGCCGCTGCCCGGCAACCCGCTCTCAAAGCGGAAACAGGCACTCACAGAATCCTCAGCCTTATAAAGGCCACCACGGTTGGCACAGATTCCGTTGGCCTCGATGATGATTCCGAAAATGTACTGCAAGAGGTCAAGCTGGTGGGGCGCAAGGTCATAAAAGAAGCCACCGCCGGCAATGTCAGGCTGTAAGCGCCACGGGAGATTGGCAGAATGGTAGTCAAGCTCGGGTGCAGGTACGGACAACCGTACCTGCACGTTAAGCAACTTGCCAATGCCCCCCTGGTCAACAATGTCTTTCACTTTCTTGAAATAGGGCAGATAGCGCCGGTAATAGGCCACGAAGCACGGAACGCCCGTGGCCACACTGACACGGTTGACCCTGGCACAGTCCTCATAGTTTGCAGCCAGAGGCTTTTCCACATACACCGGCTTTCCCGCGTTCATGGCCATAATGGCAAAGGTGGCATGACTGGACGGCGGGGTGGCAATATAGATGGCATTGATGTCGGGGTCGTCAATGAGTTCCAGCGGGTCCGTGTACCATTTGGGCACATGGTGGTTCTCGGCATAGCGGCGCGCCTTCTCTTCGCTCCGGCTCATCACAGCCTCGACCATCGAGCCTTCAACAGCGCCGAAAGCCGGCCCGCTTTTCTTTTCAGTCACCTCACCGCAGCCGATGAAGCCCCATTTCAAAATCTTCATAGGCACAGACCGTTAACGTAGAAACTCGACCACAAGCGGATTGCGCAAGGCATCCATATAACC
Organism: uncultured Prevotella sp.; assembly: GCA_937895845.1. Lineage (GTDB taxonomy): Bacteria > Bacteroidota > Bacteroidia > Bacteroidales > Bacteroidaceae > Prevotella. The sequence goes on from CALBLK010000077.1 coordinate 105,950, forward strand.
GTCGATGCGCGCCTGCCACTCCTGCTGGCTCTTGCAGTCATACTTGCTCCAGGCCGAACCAAAACAGTAGGTGACACGCTGGCTGTCCCTCACCTGGCGCATGATGCCAAGCGCATGGCCGGCGTTGCCATTCGACGGATGGGCAAATATCCGCTTCACGGTCTGGCTAACGCCATAGGGGAACAGGGCAGCCACATAAATCTGGAAATTCTGCCTGTCGGGTGCGTCTGTCGGGTCGGCATACTGCACATAGTCTTTGCCAAGGACAACACGCATCGTGTCCTCACTGTGAATCACCACTCCGGCGACCACATCAGCAGGCTTGGCAAGCCCCTCGTACCAAACGGTCATCTTATTGAAGTTGGAGCCCTTGTCCAAGCTCAGGATTCGGTGTTCAACAACCTTACCACCCTGATATTCAGTGGGATGATAGGTGAGGCTGACAGTAAAGCGCAAGGGACCGTTGTCCAGAATCTCGTAGTCCTTGTAGCAATAAGGATAGACGATGCTGTCGCCGTCAAGCAGCGCCGGTGTGCCACAGCCAAGCGTAGGCCCGACCTTGTAACAGTCCAGACCGTTCCCATGGTCAAAATGGTAACTGGTCTTCATGTTGAGTGCGTCTGCGGCCGCAGGGTCACTCTTCCTTAACTTCGCAATAACAGGCTTGTTGACATCCTCGGTGAAATAGCGTTGCTCCACAACCAAATCCGGCGTGTTCTTCAGCCACACGTCATTGCCGAAGGCACGCTCACCTGTAAGCTGAAGGGCGGGACCATAGCAGCGGTAGGCCGAACGGTCGTTCTCCCACGCAATGTCATCGACACGCTCGGGGTACATCCGTCCGTAACAAGTGTTGTGGAAAACAGACGGTGTCCCTTTCATGAGCGTAAACGATGCGGAGCCTTGGGGGCGCACACTCGCCTCAACCAGCAGCAAGCCATCGTGCGTAAGCTGATAGGGCACCTCCTGTCCGCACGCGTTGATGACCTTGAACTGGCGGCCGCCGCGTATGCCCAATCTGGCAAAAACCGTGGCGGCATCAAGCTCGACGACCTCCTGGCGAAATGTGTTGCGGTCGTTTTTCACCACAACCTTGAAAGCCTTGGCGTCATAGGGGCTGACG
>CALBLK010000078.1 GCA_937895845.1 uncultured Prevotella sp.
CTTGTGACTGCGAAGCCTCATGCCTAGGCCTTGTCAAGGTCATTAGGCATGAGGCTTCGCAGTCACAAGCCTGTATGTTCCAACCTGTGGCTGAGAGTGTTATCTCTCATCCAAAGGCAAAGGGTGAGACAACTTGTGTCCTTACGCAGACCAATGAGGAGGCCGTCATTATGCTTGCCCTGCTTCATCGGCGTGGTGTCCAGGCCAAGTTGGTGCAGTCCATGGATGGACTTAGGTTTTTGAATCTTGCCGAGGTCAGATATTTTCTCAGGTGTGTTGACCTTGGCGGCAAGGCCGCCAAGTCGCCACTTATCAGTGACGAAGTGTGGACAGTGGCAAAAAGCAAGACTTTTTCCAAATACGCCGTCAGCAGCAGTCTGGCGTATCTCCGACGCTGTTTGCAGCTCTTCGAGCAGACCTCCCATGCCAAGTATTACAGTGATTTCCGGGAGTTTGTCTTTGAGTCTTCCGTAGAGGATTTCTGTGATGTTTCTGGCGCGGGCCTTGTTGTGAGTACAATTCACAAGGCTAAGGGGTGGGAGTTTGACCATGTTGTCATGCTTGTCTCTGTCCCGGTGTGTCTTTCCGACGAGGTGTTGCGCCGTTACTATGTGGCGATGACTCGTGCCAAACAGACACTTACGATACACACCGACGGCAAACTTTTCGATGGTATATATGCTGACAGCCACATTTCCGATGGAAAGGTTTATGCCATGCCAAACGAGATTGTGCTCCAATTGTCTTATAAGGATGTGAATCTTGGTTTCTCAAAGAACTGCAAGTTAGACATTCTCGCCCTGTATGGCGGCGCCTCCCTTATATATCACGACCATCGTTTCTCTGTGCCTTCCACTGGAAGGGACATTGCTATGCTGTCGCAGAAAATGCAAGAGAAATTGGGGAAGTGGGAAGCTAAGGGCTATCACGTCACTGTAGCCAAAATCCGTTTCATTGTGGCATGGAAGCCGAAAGGGGCGCCAAAAGAGGAGGAAGAGTCGGCTGTGCCGCTCATTGACTTGGTGATGAGAAAGGGGTTTAGATAAAATTCTCACGCTCGGAAATGAACAATGATTTATTCATTTTACTCGCTTAATTGAATTTTTGCACTATCTTTGCACACGAGGATTGCATTCCGCTTGCGCCGCAGCGCGCGGAATGGCACTGCCTGAGAACACTGACGCTTATCTAACCAACAACATTCAACAATGAAAAAACTTTTTCTGACCATTGCCGCAATGGCTGCGATGACCTTGGCCTCTGCCCAACAGCAGGACGCGAAGGTGGCTTATCTCTTCACTTACTTCACCGGCAACGCCCCTGAGGAGGAGCAGATATGCTATGCACTCAGCGATGACGGCTACAACTACACGCCGCTCAATGCCGGGTTCCCGGTGGTGTCAAGTGACACAATAGCCTATACCCAGTGCGTGAGAGACCCGCATATCCTGCGCGGCGAGGACGGCAAGACTTTCTACATGGTGGTCACCGACATGAAGTCCTCCCTTGGCTGGAGCAGCAACCGGGGCATTGTGCTGATGAAAAGCTCTGACTTGGTGAACTGGACTCATTCTGCGGTCAACTTCCCCACCAAGTATCCCAAGGCATGGGGCAACGTTGTGCGCGTGTGGGCGCCCGAGACGATTTACGACAGGCAGACCGGCCGCTACATGGTGTTCTACTCCCTGCGCACCAGCGACCCCAAGTCGTTCGACCGCATTTACTACTCTTACGTCAACGATGACTTCACCGACCTTGTCGGAGAGCCGCAGTTCCTCTTCGACAGTGGCAGCGCTACGATTGACGGTGACATTGTTTACAACCCTGCCGACCGGCTCTACCACCTTTTCTACAAGAGCGAGGCCGGACGAGGCATCTTCCAGGCCACCTCGAAGACGCTTATCGCGCAGCCCGGGAAGCGCCCGGGAAGCCAGTGGACCAAGGTCGACGGACATGTTGACCAGACCAATGAGGCTGTAGAGGGCGTCGGAGTGTGCCGGAGCATTGACGGCAAGTCATGGATTGTGATGTACGACTGCTATGGCAACGGGCACTACCAGTTCTGCAAGAGCGCAGACCTCAAGACTTTCCAGTTTGTGCAGAACACAGCCACGAAGGGCAAGTTCACGCCGCGTCATGGCACCGTCATTCCCATCACGCAGGCAGAGAAGGACAGGCTGCTCAAGGCTTTTCCCAACTATAACAACCCCATCCTGCCTGGCTTCCATGCCGACCCGGAGGTGCTCTACTCGAACAAGACCAAGCGTTATTACATTTACAGCACCACCGATGGCTATCCCGGATGGGGCGGCTGGACCTTTAATGTGTTCTCCTCGGCCGACCTCATCAACTGGACTGACGAGGGCACCGTGCTTGATGTCAAGAGCGACCAGGTGAAGTGGGCCCGCGGCAATGCCTGGGCGCCGGCTGCCGAGGAGGTGAGGCAGAAGGATGGCTCTTACAAGTACTACCTCTATTTCAGCGCGGATGCGGGCAGGCGCAAGGAGATTGGCGTGGCCGTGAGCGACAACCCAACGGGCCCTTTTGTCGACCATGGCGCTCCTATTGTGAGCGACAGTCCCATCAACTATGGCCAGCAGATCGATGTTGATGCGTTTTTTGACCCGAAGAGCAAGAAGCACTACCTCTATTGGGGCAACGGCTATATGGCCGGGGCCGAGCTGAATGCTGACATGACCAGCATCAAGCAGGAGACCGTCACCGTGATGACCCCCAAGGGCGGCTCGCTCAAGACGTGGAAATACCGCGAGGCCCCCTATGTGTTCTACCGCAAGGGCACGTATTATTTTCTTTGGAGTGTTGACGACACAGGCTCTCCAAACTACCATGTGTGCTATGGCACGGCCAAGTCGCCGCTCGGTCCCGTCGCCGTGGCTGCCAATCCCACCATCCTTAACCAGCAACCCCAGCTGGGCATCTATGGCACAGCCCACAACTCGGTGCTCCAGATACCGGGAAAGGACGAGTGGTACATTGTTTACCACCGCATCAACAAGCATTACCTGCCACGCGAGAAAGGGCCGGGCATTCACCGCGAAGTGTGCATTGACCGTATGACCTTTGACAAGAAAGGCAACATCATCCCTGTTGTCCCTACGCTCAACGGACCGGCTCCGCTGAAGCAGAGAAAATAAGGGGGGTGTCCTCCTCTGGCGCTGTGCAGCAGCGCCACTGCCGTTCGCAATGGTTTTCCAGGGCCGGCTCCCTCCTTCCACCCCTCTTTATGGGCACTGTCTCTCCGTGAGGCCGGTCTCAGGGGGGTGGAAGGTTGGGGCGGCCTTTTTTTATGCCGGCGTGTCTTGTCCCGGCAAGTCCCGCTTTAGCTCCCGCACTTCAGCTGCGGTCAGTCTGAAACAAACAGCAGCCTGGTACGGAATCCAAAGAGCGGTTTTGGTTAAAAGCGGCCGTTTGGATAAATTTTTGGGGACTAAAAGGGCCGCTTTACAAGAAAAATTGTTTACTTTGCAATTTATAACCCCGACAGACACCCGAGAATGAAGAAGTTTTTTCTGTGGACAATGGCAGTCTTGCTAAGCCCGGTCCTGCTCTTTCTGGCACTCACCCTGGTCCTTTGCATCCCCTCGGTGCAGAACTGGGCTGTACGGCAGGTGGCGGCCTATGTTTCGGAAACCACAGAAATGACCGTCAGTGTGGGCCGTGTGGGTGTCTCTTTCCCCCTTGACCTCCGTGTTGACCGCCTTCAGATAATCCAGCCCAACGACTCGTTGCCCCAGCGGCGTGACACCCTTGCCGCCGTGCGCAGCGTGACCGTGGCCCTTCAGTTGCGCCCCCTGTTCAGCCGGCGGGTCGTGGTTGACCGGTGCGAGGTGCGCGACGCCCACTTTAACACCGCGGGCTATGTGGCGGCCGCCCGCGTGAAAGGGCACCTTGAACGGCTTGCCCTGCGGAGCCGCGGCATAGACCTCAAGCGGCAGACCGTTTGCGCCGATCTCGCCCGGCTGGACAATGCCCGGTTGGAGATTGCACTGAGCGACACCGTGCCCCCCGACACCACGAAGACCAAGACGCTGTGGCGCATCTTTGCTGACAGCGTCTGCGTGGCCCGCACCAACGTCACCCTCCGCCTCCCGGGCGACAGCCTTGTGGTGGCAGCGCGGCTTGGCGAGGCTGCCGTTCTGGAGGCCGACATCAATCTTGGCACCTCGCGCTATGCCGTAGGCCGTTTCCGCATCGTCAACGGCTCGGTGCAGTGTGACAACCCCTACATGCCCCGTGTCAAGGGACTTGACCCCAACCATCTGGCCTTTAGCGGCATCGGCGCCTGGGCCGACAGCATAGTGTTCCGCCAGTTTGAGCCGGCAGCCGCCACCCGGAAGGGCGGCATGTCGCTCCGTCTCAACCTCCGTCACCTGGCGCTGCACGAAAAGAGCGGCCTCGCCCTCACCCATGCCCATGGGCGCATGGTCATGGACACGCTCTGCCTGGCCATCCCCCAACTGACGCTGCGCACCCCGTCGTCGGAGGCCGGCATCCGTGCCAGGATGGACTTTGACGCCTTTGCCGACAGCCGCCCCGGCCAGTTTGCCGTCCATATGACCGCCTCAGTGGGCAAGGCCGACCTTCTTCACTATGTCGGTATCGCCAGTCCGCAGACACTGAACGGCTGCAAGGCCCTGTTCCGCAACTACCCCGACCGTCCGCTCGCACTTGCAGCCGATGCCAGGGGCAACCTGCGCCAGGTGGCAGTCAGCCGCTTTGAAGCCAGCCTTCCCTCGGCCTTCCGCATCAGGGCCAGGGGCCAGGCCTCCGACTTTCTCGATGCGCGCCGGCTGAAAGCCCGTGCTGCCTTTGCAGCGCGCACCCGCAACATCGGCTTCGTCAGCACACTGCTTCCCGCATCTTTCAGCAAAACCTTCCGCATCCCCCACGGTCTCAGCCTCCACGGAACAGCCTCGGCCAGGGGCTCACGCTACGAGGCCAGTCTCTGCTTGCAGGAGGGCAAGGGGACGGTCAGAACCCGTGGCATGGTCAACACCGCCACCCAGGACTACCGTGCGCAGCTCTCCATAGACACCCTCAACCTGCACCACTTTATGCCCCACGACTCGCTCTACACCCTGAGCGCCCGGGTGAATGTCAGCGGGCGCGGCTTTGACGTGCAGTCCAAGAGGAGTGTCATGAAGGCCGGGGCCGCAGTGGCCCACCTTGGCTATGGCAGCTGGAACCTGGACGGTGTGCAGGCCGCCGCCCGCCTGGACTGTGGCGTGGGCCATGTCAGCATTGACAGCCACAATGCCCTGCTTGACGGCGCGCTCAGGCTTGACGCCCTGCTCTCCCACAAGCGTGTGGCCGCCACCCTCTCTGCCGATGTGCGCAGGGCCGACCTCCATGCCCTGCGCCTCACCGACCACCCCATCGAGGTGTCTGGCTGCACCCATGTCGATGTGTCCAGCGACTTTAAGGAGAGCCACCGTGTACAGGGCGCGGTGAGCGACCTGACCATCCGCGGCGGCGGAAAGGTCTACCGTCCCACATCCCTTGATGTGGACGTGCTCACCAGGCCCGACACCACGTGGGCCAAGGTGAGCAGCGGCGACTTCGCACTCAACCTCGTGGCCAGTGGCGGTACCGGGCGCCTCGGCCGCCAGCTCGGCCGGCTGGCCGACAAGGCTGCGGCCCATGTCCGCAACAAGGTGATTGACCAGGCATCGCTGCGCGCCCTCTACCCCCAGCTGCGGTTGCAGCTGAGCAGCGGGCCTGCAAACCCGGTGGCCGCTTTCCTCCGCATGAAAGGCGTGCAGTTCAAGGACCTCGCCGTCACTGTTGACGCCTCGCCCCACACGGGGCTCAATGGCCGGTGCCACGTCTATTCCTTGGTCTGCGACAGCACCCGTATTGACACCATCCAGCTCGGACTGCAGCAGCACGGGCCGGAGCTGACTTTCGGCGGCCACGTGCAGAACAACAAGAAAAACCCCCAGTTTGTCTTCAACACCCTGTTCAGCGGCAAAGTCCTTGAGCGCGGAGCGCAGTTAGACCTCACCTATCTTGACGCCAGCGACAGGGTGGGGGCCAGGCTGGGCGCCAGGGCCGAGATGTGCGACAGCGGCATCAATGTCCACCTGCTGCCCTACAAGCCCATCCTGGGCTACAAGACTTTCACGCTCAACCAGGACAACTTTGTCTTCATGGGCGCCAACAAGCGTATCCGGGCCAAGATAGACCTGGTTGCCGATGACGGGATGGGCGTCAAGGTCTACTCGGAGGAGCAAGACCCCTCCATGCTCCAGGACATCACCGTCAGCCTGAACAAGTTTGACTTGGAGAAAATCACCTCGGTGATGCCTTACGCCCCGAGGATGGGCGGACTGCTCAACGGCGATTTCCGTGTGCTCCAGGACAAGGACGAGCGTCTGTCGATGCTCTCCGACCTCACCGTCGAGCGCATGACCTACGAACAGTGCCCCATGGGCAACCTGGGCACCGAGTTCGTTTACCTCCAGCGGGGCGACAGCGCCCACTACGTCGAGGCCCGCCTTAACAGCGACGGCAACGAGGTGGGGCTGCTCACCGGCACCTACAAGGCCGAGGGCAAGGGCTGGCTTGACGCCACCTTCGAGATGGAGCACACGCCCCTGTCGCTGGTCAACGGCTTTGTGCCCGGGCAGATAGCCGGCCTCGAGGGCTATGCCGAAGGCAGCGTGTCCGTAAAGGGCCACCTTGACAAGCCCGCGGTCAACGGCGAGGTCTACCTTGACTCCTCCTATGTGGTCAGCGTGCCCTATGGCATGCGCCTCCGTTTCGACAACGACCCCGTGCGCATTGTGGACAGCAACCTGCTGTTCGAGAACTTCACAGTGTATGCCCACAACGACAACCCGCTGAACATCTATGGGCAGGTGAACTTCTCCGACCCCGGCAGCGCCACGGTTGACCTGAAGATGCGCGCCCGCAACTACCAGATTGTCAGTGCCAGGAAGAGCCGCCACTCGCTGGCTTATGGCAATGCCTTTGTTAACTTCTCCGGCATTGTGAGCGGGCGCATAGACCAGCTGCGCATGCGCGGACAGCTTGACGTGCTGGGCAAGACCGACATGACCTATATTCTCAAGGACTCGCCGCTGAACACCGACGACCAGCTGAAAGACCTTGTGACCTTCACCGACTTCCGCGACACCACCGCCGTGGCGGAAGTGCGTCCTGTCGTCGGAGGCCTCGACATGATGCTGATGATGAATGTCGAGGAGGGCGCGCGCATTGTCTGCGCCCTCAATGCCGACGAGTCAAACTATGTCAACCTTGAGGGCGGCGGCGAGCTCCGCATGGTCTACAACCCCACCGACCAGCTGCAGCTCTTCGGCCGCTACACGCTTGACCGCGGCGAAATGAAATACGCCCTTCCCATCATCCCCCTGAAGACCTTCACCATCAAGGAGGGCAGCTACATTGAGTTTGCCGGCGACGTGATGAACCCGCGGCTCAACCTCGTGGCCACGGAAACTGTCAAGGCTCTTGTCGGCGCGGAGACAGCCGGCAGCCGCAGCGTTGAGTTCGAGTGTGGTGTCAAGGTCACCCAGACGCTGGCCAATATGGGCCTTGAGTTCACGCTCGACGCCCCTGACGACATGACCGTCAAGAACGAGCTGGCCTCCATGGGCACCGAGCAGCGCGGCAAGCTGGCGGTCACCATGCTCACCACCGGCATGTACCTGGCCGATGGCAACACCAGCGGCTTCTCGATGAACAGCGCCCTCAACTCGTTCCTGCAGAGCGAAATCAACAACATCACCAAGAGCGCCATGCGGACGGTCGACCTCAGCCTCGGGCTTGACCAAACCGCTGACGCCACCGGCAACACCCATACCGACTACTCGTTCAAGTTTGGCAAGCGGTTCTGGAACAACCGCTTCAACTTCGTTGTAGGCGGCAGGATTTCCAGTGGCAACAGCACGGCCGCAGCCACCGCCAGCCAGGATGAAACATTCATTGACAATGTGTCGCTGGAATACCGCCTTGACCAAACCTCCATGCGCTATGTCCGGGTGTTCTATAACAAAGAGGCCGCCGACCTCCTTGAGGGCCGCATAGCCGAATATGGGGCCGGCTTCGTGTGGCGCAAGAAGATGGACAAGCTCCACCAGCTTTTCGACATACGGCGCAAGAGCGACCTGATGCCGGCTGGCGCCGCCCGTCCCGCTCCGTCAGGAACCCACCAGACAGACTCCGTTAAGAGATGAAAACAACCCTATTCCGCCACGTTGCCGTGGCACTGGCTGCACCGTTGGCCGTCGCCCTCGGCTCCTGCTCGTCAACCAGCAATCTCGAGGAGGGCGAAACCCTGTACACAGGACTCAAGGAGATTGCCTATGCGCAGCCCCCTGCCGACAGCGCGCTCAGCGCGCGGATGGTGAGCGACCACTATGCCAGTGTTCGCGAAGAGGTGGAGGCCGCGCTGGCCTGCGCCCCCAACGGTGCCCTGCTGGGCAGCTCCTATTACCGCACCCCGTTCCAGTTCCGCCTGTGGATTTACAACCACTACGCCAACTCCACCACGAAGTTCGGCCGGTGGATGCGCAACTCCTTCGGCCACGAGCCGGTGCTGATGAGCGCGGTCAACCCCGAGGTGCGCGCCCTGGTGGCCCGCAATGTGCTCCGCTCAAACGGCTTCTTTGACGCCAGGGTCGACTATGAAGTGGTGGGGCAGAGGAATCCCCGCAAGTCAAAGCTCCTGTACAAGGTCACCCCCAACCGTCTCTATGTGCTGGACACTGTGCGCTATGTGGGCTATTCGCCCGGGGCCGACAGTCTGATAGCCGCCACGCGGGCGGCAAGCCGGCTGAGTGCCGGAAGGCCTTTCACCGTGTCGGGGCTTGATGCCGAGCGCACCCGTCTGAGCGACCTGTTCCGCAACAGCGGCTATTACTACTACCGCAGCGGCTACCAGTCGTTCACCGCCGACTCCGTGTCGGTGCCCGGGCGCGTGGAGGTCCGTCTCCAGCAGGCTGCCGACATTCCCGCCCTGGCCACGCGCCGGTGGCATCTCGGACGGTGCCGCATCATGCTCCGCCGCTCCGTGACCGACCAGCCCGCCGACAGTACCATGCGCCGCAACCTCGCCGTTTACTATTCCGGGCGCAAGCCCCCCATCCGCGCCCGTGCCATCCTGCGCGATGTCAGGCTGCGCCGCGGTCAGCTGTTCAGCCAGGCCGACTATACCGAGACCCTGAACAACATCAACAGCCTGGGACTTTTCAGCCTGTCCGACATCAGCTTCACGCCACGTGACACCGCGGCGGCCTGCGACACCCTTGACATGACCGTCAACTGCGTGTTCGACAAGCCCTACGATGCCTCTATCGAGGCCAACTTCGTGACCAAGAGCAACGACCGCATGGGCCCCGGCCTGTCGCTCGGCCTCACCAGGCGCAACGCCTTCCGCGGAGGCGAGAAGCTGTCGCTCAGTCTGAAAGGCTCCTACGAGTGGCAGACCGGGCGCCGCGTCAAGGGCAACAGCTCGGCGCTGAACAGTTACGAGTATGGCGCCGAGGTGTCCATCGAGTACCCGCGCATTGAGGCCCCGTTCAGCTGGTACAGCAGCCACCGCTTCTACAAGCCGCCCTCGACTCTGTTCTCCCTGTCTGGCAATGTGCTCAACAGGGCCGACTTTTTCAAGATGCTCACTGTCACGGGCGCGGTGACCTACCAGTTCCAGACCTCGGCCGACAGCCGGCACGAGCTCAGTCCCTTCTTGCTTGACTACAACTTTATGCAGCACACCACGGCCCGGTTCGACTCCATCATTGCCGACAACCCCGCCGTCTATGTGTCCATGCGCAACCAGTTTGTGCCCAAGGTCAAGTACACCTATACCTACACAAGTCCCGCGAGCCTTCGCAGTCCCATCTACTGGGAGACCTCGGTCACCGAGGCCGGCAACCTGCTGTCGCTCTGCTATGTGGCCGCAGGCAAGCAGTTCAGCCAAAAGGAGAAAGACCTCTTTGGCAACCCCTTCGCCCAGTTTGTCAAAATAAGCTCGACCCTGCGCAAGACCTGGCGCACCGGGGCCAAGAGCCAGCTGGTTGGCCGCGTGTCGGGCGGTGTCATCTGGGCCTTTGGCAACTCCTCGCGCGCACCTTACAGCGAGCAGTTCTATGTGGGCGGCGCCAACAGCATCCGCGCTTTCACCGTGCGCAGCATCGGCCCAGGCAAGTATGTGGCCCCCAACACCACCTACGCCTATCTGGACCAGACGGGCGACATCAAGCTTGAGGCCAACCTCGAATACCGCTTCAACCTGTTTGGAAGTCTCTATGGCGCCACTTTCCTGGATGCCGGCAACATCTGGCTGCTGAAGAAAGACAAGGCACGCCCCGATGCCAATTTCCGTCCGGCCACCTTCTTCCGCCAGCTGGCCACCGGAACGGGCGTGGGCCTGCGCTACGACCTCGAGTTCATCATTCTCCGCCTTGACCTCGGCGTGGCCCTCCACGTGCCCTATGACACCGGCAAGTCGGGCTATTACAACATCCCCAGCTTCCGCGACGGGCTTGGCTTTCACTTCGCCATCGGCTACCCGTTCTGACCCGGGGCGGCCGCATGTCTCGTCGCAGGCCGTTGCCTGTCCCGGCCCGGTGGCCCGTGGCGGTTTCAGAAAACGCCGCCCTTGTGGATGCGTGCCAGCCACCTTGCCCGAAAAAAAAGTCAGCCAAGATGGGCCGCTCTCAAAAATATTCGCTACTTTTGCAAATAGGTAATCAATTTGAAACTAACTGCACAATAAACAATTATTCTTATGAAACCTACTTTATTGCTTCTGGCTGCCGGCATGGGCAGCCGCTATGGCGGGCTGAAACAGCTCGACGGCCTCGGCCCCAACGGCGAGACCATCATGGACTATTCCATTTACGACGCTGTCAAGGCCGGCTTCGGCAAGATTGTGTTTGTCATCCGCAAGGACTTCGAGCAGGACTTCCGCGAGAAGATTCTCTGCAAGTACGAGGGGCATGTGCCCGCCGAGCTCTGCTTCCAGAGCCTTGACGCACTGCCCGAAGGGTTCACCTGCCCGGCCGGCCGCGTGAAGCCCTGGGGCACCAACCACGCCGTGCTCATGGCCAAGGACATCATCAAGGAGCCTTTCTGCGTGATCAACTGCGACGACTTCTACAACCGTGACGCATTCATGGTCATCGGCAAGTTCCTCTCAGAGCTGCCCGAGGGCAGCGCCAACACCTATGCCATGGTGGGCTTCCGCGTGGGCAACACGCTCTCGGAGAACGGCACCGTTGCCCGCGGCATCTGCTCGAAGGACGGCAAGGGCCACCTGACCACCGTCGTTGAGCGCACCGAGATTATGCGTGTCAACGGCGCCGTGTGCTACAAGGACGAGCAGGGACAGTGGGTTGCCGTTGCCGACAACACACCTGTGTCGATGAACATGTGGGGCTTCACCCCCGACTATTTCGCCCACAGCGAGGCCTATTTCAAGGAGTTCCTGGCCGACCCGAAGAACATGGAGAACCCCAAGGCCGAGTTCTTCATCCCGCTGATGGTCAACAAGCTCATCAACGAGGGCACAGCCACCGTCGAGGTGCTCGACACCACCAGCAAGTGGTTTGGCGTGACCTACGCTGCAGACCGCGCCGGCACGGTGGCCCGCATCCAGCAGCTCATCGACGAGGGCGTTTATCCCAACCGCCTGTTCTGACAGGCAGCGCCCGCTGCCATCTTGACAGCCGGACATTCCGGTGTGAGGCGCGGTGGCCACAGGCTGCCGCACCTCACACTTTTTTTGTAGCACGCCAGCCTCCTTTCTCCCGGCGCCCAGGTTTCCGCAAGGCTGCTCCTGCCGTGCAGAACAGGCACCTTTGCACCGCCAGACGGCCCATCCCGGCTGGTCAAACGTACCGTTTTGCACGGCCAAACGAACCGTTTTGCACGGTGGAAAGCACCGTTTTGCAGGGCGGAAAGCGCCGTTCTGCGTGTCACACGCTTCGCATCGCGCTCCCATACCGGCTGTCCTGCGCGTGCAGCCACTTGGCGTTCTGCCCATTTCGCCCCCTTTTCCTTACCGCTCTTCCATCTTTTTTTGTACTTTTGCGCCTAAATTCACACAAAGGAGCGGCCGGTCTGCGACTTTTCCCGGGCGGAAACGCCCCGGCGAACGCTAAACAAGACAGAAAAGAGCATGGATATTATAGGAAAAAATGACTTTGAACAGCTGTTCCGGAAGCATTATTCCCAATGCTATTTTCTTGCCTTCCGGCTGGCAGGCGACGAGGAGGCGGCACGTGACATTGTCAGCGAGAGCTTTGTCTCCCTGTGGAACAGGCGTGCCGAGGTGGCGCCGTCAAGGCAGCTGGGCTACCTGCTGGTGAGCGTGCGCAACAACGCTGTCAGCTGGCTCCGGCAGCACAACCGGGCTGTCACGGTGGCAGCCGACACCCTTAGCGGCGTCTCTGACGATGCGGAAGAGTTGTGGCTGCTGCGCGAGCAGCGGATAGCCGCTGTCGAGAAAGCTGTCCTGCTCCTCCCCGCTCGCACGCGCTACGTGCTTGAGCAGTGTTACTACCACCGCCGCACCTATGCCGATGTGGCGGCCGAACTGGGCATCTCTGTCAACGGGGTGAAAAAGCACATTGTGAAGGCGCTGGCCACCCTGCGCCAGCATTTTAACACAGATAAACATCATTGCGGTACCTAAGTGGGACGCAACGCCGTCTTTTATAAAGAATGGTCTGCACAAGGCAGACCGGCAAACGAGATGACTAACCTGAACAACCACACAGACAACAGCGACCGGCTTCTGCCGGATGAGGCCGAGGCCGGCATCATCGGTGAGGCCCTGGCACGGCTCCAGGCGCCGGGCCCCGATGTGGACGGGGCCTGGCGGCAGCTGGAACAGGCGATAGACGCGGGCACTCCCCGCCGGACGGCCGCGCCCAGGTGGCTGGGGGTGGCGCTGCTTGTCGCCGCCGTGTGTGCCGGTCTTGTCTTCCTGCTGCGTCCCCATTCGCCATCGCCGGCAGCCGGGCATGCCGTCATCTCCTTCAGTGTGCAGCGTGACACCGTTGTCACCGTCACCCGTAACCACCAGCCGTCCGCTGCCGGGCGTGGTGTCATGTCGTTTGTGCCGTCACGCGGCGCTGGCCGCGGCGCAGCCTGCTCGGTGGTGGCCGTCAAGACCCCGCGTGGCAAAGACTGCAACCTGGTGCTTGCCGACGGCACCCGGGTGTGGCTCAATGCAGAGAGCGTGCTCGAGTTTCCCGAACGGTTCGCAGGTGGCCGCCGCGCGGTCTCGCTTGTTGGCGAGGCCTATTTCGAGGTGGCCAAGGACGCCCGCCACCCCTTTGTCGTGAAGAGTCCCTATTACACAGCCACGGTGCTCGGCACCAGCTTCAACGCCAGGGCCTACTCGGAGCAGAAGGCCGAGATAGCCCTTGTCGAGGGATGTGTGCGCGTGTGCGGTGCCGGTGCCCGGCGCGAGGTCACGCTCACCCCCGGCAGTCTGCTGGCTTTCACCCCCGGCCGCGGCTTCAGCGTAAGGAGCGTTGACACCTATCCTTACACCCAGCGCAAGTGCGGGCTGTTCTATTACGACAACACCCCCCTGCTTGACATCATGCTCGACCTGGGCCGGTGGTACAACAAGACCGTGGTGTTCGAGGACGACAGGAGCATGACCATGCGGCTTCACTTTGTGGCCGAGCGCAAGGATGGCATGGCCAATGTGCTCCGCAGCCTGGGCGAGCTGGCCGGTGTGGGCATCTCGGTGAGCGCGCACGAAATCACCATCCGCTGACCCCGGCGCCTTTTTCCGCCCCGCACAGTTTGTCCGCCCCCAAACTGCTATGGGTAAAACCGTACGACCGCGACACGAAGTGCCGCGGTATCTTTTTGCAGGTTAACCGATGTTGCTTTTATTAAAATGACATTTATTTTAAATAAAACATTTCAAAATGGTACCCATATTGTTGTTTTTCCGTCTTTAATGATGTAGACGGGCGTTAAAAGCTGCCAGGCAATCGCAGCCTCCCCCCCGTATGTTGAGAGACAAAAACCGAATGTTTAATGGAATTGAAAGTTATGGAAAAAGAAAGACTCAAGGCTGCACTGCTTGTCTCCTTTGTCCTGCTGTTTGTACAGATACAGGCGGCGTGGTCGCAGGGGCGCTTGGTGACTTTGAAGTGTGACAACACGGCGCTGGCCGCCGCGCTGTCGCAGGTGGAAAGACAATCAGGGTATTACAAGCTGAACTACAATTATGACGAGCTGGACGGGCTGCGCGTGTCGCTGGATGTCAGCAACGTCACGGCCCCCGAGGCTGTGCAGCGGCTGCTTGACGGACAGCCCCTCGCCATGACCGTGAAGGGAAGGTTCATCAACATTAAGCGTGGCGCCCGGCACCAGACCGGCGGAGGCCTGACGGCGACAGGCCGCCTGTTTGACAAGAATGGCGACCCGCTGATAGGGGCCACGGTCAGGGAGGCCGGCACCCAGAATGCCACGGTGACCGACGCCGAAGGCAACTATGTGCTGAGCCACGTGGCGCCGGGCAGTGTGCTCGAATACTCCTATGTGGGCATGAAGACCTACCGCCGCAAGGCCTCGGCCAAGCGTGTGAGCATCTTTCTCGAGGACGACGCCACCACGCTGGGCGACGTTGTGGTGACCGGAATGCAGAAGATGGACAAGCGACTGTTCACTGGCTCGACCACGACCATTGACGCGGCGAAGGCCAAGCTCGACGGTGTGGCCGACATCAGCCGCTCGCTTGAGGGCCGGGCCGCCGGCGTGTCCGTGCAGAACGTCACGGGTACCTTTGGCACCGCACCGCGCATCCAGGTGCGCGGCGCAACCTCCATCTACGGCAGCAGCCAGCCGCTGTGGATCGTGGACGGCGTTATCCAGGACAACGTCATCGAGGTGAACACCGACAACCTGACCTCGGGCAACGCCGAGACCCTGCTCTCCTCGGCCATCGCGGGCCTGAACGCCGACGACATCGAGAGCTTCCAGATTCTCCGCGACGGGTCGGCCACCTCAATCTATGGCGCGCGCGCCATGGCCGGCGTGATTGTGATCAACACCAAGAAGGGCCGGCAGGGGCGCACCAGCGTCAACTATACGGGTGAGTTTACCATGCGCCTGAAGCCGAGCTACGACAACTTCAACATCATGAACTCGCAGGAGCAGATGTCGGTGTACCAGGAGTTGCAGAAGAAAGGCTACATGAACCCGGCCGACGTGGTCAACGCCAGCCAGAGCGGTGTCTACGGAAAGCTGGCCCGCCTGATAGCGTCGGGCGAGGTGCTCAACACCGACGCGGGCCGCAACGCCTGGCTGCGCACCCAGGAATACCGCAACACCGACTGGTTTGACCTGCTGTTCTCCAACAGCGTCATGCAGAACCACTCGGTGTCCGTCTCCACGGGAACGGACAAGAGCCAGCACTACGCGTCGCTCAGCCTGATGGAAGACCCCGGGTGGTACAAGCAGAGCCGCGTGAGGCGCTACACAGCCAACCTCAACTCGACATACATTTTCTCAGACAAACTCAAGGTCAACCTCATCGGCAACGCCTCGACACGCGAGCAGCGCGCGCCGGGCACGCTCAGCTCAGAGGTGAACCTGGTCAGCGGAGAGGTGAGCCGCGCCTTCGACATCAACCCCTATTCGTACGCGCTGAACACCTCGCGCGTGCTCGACCCCAATGAGTATTACACGCGCAACTACACCTCGTTCAACATCTTCCATGAACTGGATAACAACTATATTGACCTGAACACCAACGAGTTCAAGATACAGGGCCTGCTCACTTACAAGCCGCTGGCCGGACTGGAAGTCAACCTGCTGGGCGCCGTGAAGCGGGCCAGCTCCACCTCGGAGCACAACGTGAACGAAAATTCCAACCAGGCCAACGCCTACCGCGCCATGGACAACACCATCATCCGCGACAACAACCCCTACCTGTGGACCGACCCCAACGACCCGTATGCCGTGCCGGTGAGCGTGCTGCCCGAGGGCGGCATCTACGACATGACCACCTACCGCATGACCTCCTGGGACTTCCGCGCCACGGTGTCCTTCAACAAGGTGTTTGCCAAGCGGCACATCATGAACCTGTTTGCCGGACTGGAGTCGAACGAGGTGAAGCGCAGCAGTGACTGGTCGAGGCAGTGGGGGCGCGAGTATGAGATGGGAAACATCGGGAAGTTTGACCCCTCGATGTTCGACAAGCTGTCGCAGGAAGGCGCGGGCTACTATTCCGTGAGCAACGGGCTGGAGCGCACCTCGGCCTACTTCGCCAATGCCACCTACTCCTACAAGGGACGCTACATCGCCAACGGGACGCTGCGCTACGAGGGCACCAACACCCTGGGCAACGCCCGCAAGAGCCGCTGGCTGCCCACATGGAACGTGTCGGGGGCGTGGAACGCCCACGAGGAGCCGTGGTTCAAGAGATTCCAGCCCTGGCTGAGCCACTTCACGCTGAAAGGGTCCTACTCGCTGACCGCCGACCGCGGGCCGTTTGACATATCCAACTCCGTGGCCATCATCAACAGCGAGATAGCCTGGCGGCCCGCCAGCAGCGACCAGGAGACGGCGCTGCGCATCACACAGCTGGGCAACTCGGACCTGACCTACGAGAAGAAGCACGAGCTGAGCGTCACCGCCGACATGGGATTCCTCAACAACCGCATCAACCTGGAGCTGAGCTGGTACGACCGCCGCAACTTCGACCTCATCGGCCCGATAACCGTGCAGGGCGTGGGCGGCGAGATAGACAAGTATGGCAACATCGCCGACATGAAGTCGGGCGGCTTCGAACTGTCGCTCAGCACGAAGAACGTCAAGACGAGGGACTTCGAGTGGAACACCACTTTCCTTTACTCGCACCAGCACAACGAGGTGACCAACCTGAAGAACACCTCGCGCATCATCGACCTGGTGAGGGGCAACGGCTTCGCCCTACAGGGCTACCCCGTGCGCTCCATCTTCAGCATACCGTTCTACAAGCTCGACAGCGAGGGACTGCCCACGTTCAAGGTGGCCAACGGCGCCATCACCACCGACGGCATCAACTTCCAGGAATATGCCGACCTGGGGTGGCTGAAGTACGAAGGCTCGTCAGACCCCACCGACTATGGCTCGCTTGAAAACACCTTCAGCTACAAGGGCTTCCGCCTCAATGTGTTCGTGGTCTACTCCTATGGAAACGTCGTGAGGCTCGACCCCGTGTTCTCCAACACCTATACCGACCTGGTGGCCTCGCCGCGCGAGTTCAACAACCGCTGGTCATCGTCGGGCGAGGAAAACATCACCACGGTGCCGGTAATCCCGTCGCGCCGCCAGAACTTCCTCAACCCCAACCTGTCGGTGGCCTACAGCGCCTACAATTACAGCACGGAGCGCATCGCCAAGGGCGACTTCGTGCGCATGAAGGAAATCTCGCTCGACTACACCTTCCGCGGCAAGTGGATGGCAAGGGTGGGCGTGAACAGCCTGAACCTCAAGCTCCAGGCCACCAACCTGTTCCTGATTTACGCTGACAAGAAGCTCAATGGCAACGACCCGGAGTTCTTCAACACCGGCGGCGTGGCATCGCCCATGCCCAAACAGTACACACTTACCGCACGAATAGGCTTTTAACATGAAGATTATGAAACGAATGACTAATAAGACATACTGGCTCGCAGGCCTGGTGGCTGCCGCCCTGCTCAGCTCTTGCAATGACTTTCTGGACGCCACGCCCGACAGCCGCATCACGGTGGACACGGAAAACAAGGTGAAGGCGCTGCTCACCACGGCCTATCCCTCAGCCTCCTATGTCAGGGTGACGGAGCTGGCCTCTGACAATGCCGACGACCTGAACGGCAGCTCCAACGGCAACTACGACCGCTTCTCGGAGCAGTGCTTCCGCTGGCAGGAGGTGACCGAGCAGGACAACGAGAGCCCGCAGCTCATCTGGCAGGACTACTACGCCGCCATCGGCGCGGCCAACCAGGCGCTTGTGGCCATTGACAACATGGGCGGCGCCACCACGCCGACACTCCGGGCCTACCGGGCCGAGGCGCTGCTCTGCCGGGCCTTCGCCCATTTCATGCTGACCAACATCTTCTGCCTGAACTACTCCAAGGCCCACAGCGCCACGGATGCCGGCATCCCCTATGCCACTGCGCCCGAAACCACGCTCGACCCCAAGTACGAGCGCGGCACGGTGGCCGAGGACTACGCGAAGATTGAGCGCGACCTCCAGGAGGGGATGGCGCTGATGGGCGACGGCATCTACCAGGTGCCGCGCTACCACTTCAACACCAAGGCAGCCTATACCTTTGCCTCAAGGTTCTACCTGTTCTACCAGAAGCCCGACAGCGTGATCAAGTATTCCACGCTGGCACTGGGCGGCGATGCGAACGAGCTGATGCGCGACTACGACGCCATGGCCGGCATGCCCACGGACGACATGCAGCCCCGGGCGCAGCAGTATGTGTCGTCAGACGAGCAGGCCAACTTCCTGCTGTTCCCGGTCTACTCCACCGACCAGTATTATTTCAGCGGGACAATGACGGGGGCCCGGTTCAACAACAACAGCTACATCGGCCAGGCCGAGGAGTTCTTCGCCACGCCGTGGGCCCCGGACAACGAGACGGCCATGCAGTCGCAGCAGCTGTTCAAGTTCTATTGGTTTTACAGTCCCACGGCCAACAAGTTCCTGCTGCCGCGCACGCCGGCCTTCTTCCAGGAGGTCAACCCCAACACGCACACGGGCTTCTACCGCACGGTGTTTGTGGCCCTGAAGTCGGAGGAGGCGCTGCTCAACCGCGCCGAGGCCTATGCCATCAAGGGCGACCTGGCCGCAAGCCTGAACGACATCAACGTGTGGACGGGCAACTTCGTGGCCGACAGCGTGGAGTACAACACCTATGAGTACGACGAGAACTGGAACTACATCTACGCCAAGGTGGCCTCGAACAACCGCCTCACCCTGGACATGATACGCAAGTGGGCCGAGAAGTACGACTACTACCGCCCGGAAAGGCCGATGCCGCGCAAGCACCTGCACCCCGAGTGGATTGCCCTCACCGAGGGCAGCGACCAGGAGAACCTGATCCAGGCCCTGCTGCTCATCCGCCGCATCGAGTTTCTGCACGAGGGCATGCGCTGGTTTGACATCAAGCGCTATGGCATCAAGATTTACAGAAGGCTGATTATCACCTCGCTCAACGCACTCGAACTGACCGACAGCATGGCGTACCGCGACCCGAGACAGGCCATCCAGCTGCCCTTCGAGGTGCGCGCGGCCGGGCTTGAGGCCAACCCGCGCGGCACCTCCCCCGCCAGCGCCGGCTATGGCGTGTGGCAGCCGTCGGCAACGAGAACACTGAAACTGAAATGACAACGCATAAAAACATGACACTGCACATGAAAACGAAACATATCCTTTTTGCAACACTGGCCGCAGCCACTGTGGCACTCGCGGCCTGCAGCGGCGACGACGAGCCGGACACCAGCATCAGCGTGATCAAGGACTCGCAGACCCCGGAGAACGCGCTCGACCGCTGGCTGTACAAAAACTACGTGCTGCCCTACAACGTGGAGCTGCGCTACCGCTGGGAGGACAACGAGACGAGCATGGACTACATCCTCGTCCCGCCCAAGATGAAGAATGCCATCCGCATGGCGCGGCTGCTGAAGTACATCTGCTTCGAGTCGTTCGACGAGGTGACAGGCTCCACCCTGTTCATCCGTTCCTACTTCCCCAAGCTGGTGCACCTCGTGGGAAACCCGGGCTGGAACAGCAACGGAAGCACCACGCTCGGCAGCTCCGAGGGCGGATACAAAATCAACCTGTGGTATGTCAACCACCTGGGCGACATGCTCTACGACGAGAACTGGCAGCCCAAGGACAGCGTGATATACGACCGGGAGGAGCTGAACAAGACCTACTTCCACACCATCATTCACGAGTTCGGGCACACCTTCCACCAGAAGGTGGCCTACACCAACGAGTTCAACCAGGTGACGGGAACGGACTATCTGGGCGGCATGTGGACATCGGAGTTCGCCAGCGAGACCGACCCGCAAATCTATGCGCTGGGGTTTGTGACGGCCTATGCCTCGTACAGTGCCGACGAGGACTTCGCCGAGACGTTCTCCTCGTATGTCTGCGACAGCGACGAGGAGTTCCAGGCCAAGCTCGACAAGGCCGGAACGTCGGGACGGCTGAAGATTAACCAGAAGCTGCGCATCGTCAAGGCCTATTTCAAGGAGAACTGGAAGCTGGACATCGAGGCGCTCCACCAGGCCGTTCAGCGGCGCGAGAACAGTCTGAATGACTTTGACTTTGACGACATCAGCCTGTAATGTCTAACCATTTAACGCAACGATTATGAACAAGATATTCAGATTTACATTGTTCCTTGTCCTCGCGGCCGGCGCACTCTCGTCGTGCCAGATGAAGGAGGACGACCTGTTTGACGTTGACCCGGCCACCCGGCAGGACACCTGGATGGCCGAATACCGCAGGGTGTTCAACAACAACGAGTATGGGTGGGCCCTCTACACCGACAACCCCACTTATGGCAGGCACCCGGCGGTGAAGACCTATGCAGTGAGGTTTGACCAGCAGAACTGCACGTTCTACAAGTCGTCCGCAACGGCAAGCCTGCCCAATGTGGCCGGCCTTGACAGCGTGGTGAGTCAGTATTCGTTCAAGATGGACAACGGCATCGTGCTCTCCTTTGACACTTACAACGACTTCTTCCACTATTATGCCGACCAGTCGCAGTTCTTCTCGCAAGACCTCCAGGCCGACTTCGAGTTCTGCCTCGACCGCTACTCGGCCAACGAGGACACCATCTTCGGCCGCGGAAAGACCAAGCAGCTGCCCTTCTTCATGGTCAAGATGAAGACCACCCCCGAGGAGTACCAGCGGCTGTCAGACGAGGTTGACGCCTATGCGGCCTACAACTGTGTGATGGTGTGCGCCGGAGACACCCTGCAGGCGCGCTTCCTGAGCGGCTACAAGAACCTGCTTGTCTACTATCCCGACACGGTGGGGGGCGATGACGTGGAGCACATGTACTCCTACGGCAACCTGACCAACGGCATCTACCTGCTGGAGAACTTCCACTACAAGGGCAAGACCGTGGTCGAGATGCACCTTGACCGGGAGACGGGCGAGTTCACAGACAGCCTTAGCGGTGCCAAGATAGGGCCGAAGCCGTTGGTTGACTACCTGCTCTACGCCGACAGTGACGACAGCTGGTTCTTCGGGTACAGCGGCCTGGGCGCATGGACCAAGGGCCAGTGGGACCTGATGCGCCAGGCGATGTCGGCCGGCGGACTGTTCAGTCCCGACAACTTCTACAACATCACCCTGCACAACGAGGGCGGCGGACAGCTCGTGCTGGTGGTCAACAAGTGGTATGGCAGCGACGAGATTCACTTCCGCATGGAAATGAAAAAGGTGAGCGACACAGAGATTGCCTTGCGCTACACGGGCAAGGAGATGAGCGGGCGCGACTTCAGCTTCTATGATGCCGGATTCAAGTATGTGGTGGATGCGCTGGCCAAGCGCGACAGCTGGACCACCTACAAGATTACCTACAAGGAGGGCAACCCGATGAATCCGACGGGACTGATCTTCACTGACGAGAGCAACCCGGACAACAGTTACTACTTCGAGCCCAACTTCCGCTACTACCACAGCAGCATCTGGGAGTAGCGGAGCGGGGCGGACTACCTGACAAACCGCAGGAAACCCAACGGCAAGGCCGGACCTCAGCATCTGAGGCCCGGCCTTTTTGGATGCCGGCGGCGGCGTGACAGGGTGCCGGCAACTTGCATCCGGCGAAGCTTCCCGCCTTTTCCTTTGGGCGATACGCAAAACCGGCGGCTTTATTTTTGTCTAAAACTCTTAATATAATGGAAATTATAATGGATATACCGCCTGCTGTTGCCCTGTTTGCACGATTGGCATTATCTTTGCAAAGTCTACGGTAAGTGTCATGCACTGCCGTGACGTGCAGAGACTATTCACTGAATTTTAACCATAAAGATTTAAGCAAATGACAACGGGAATGATTATTTTGGTGGTTTGTGTCGTGCTCGCCCTTGCCGTGGCTGGCATTTACAACAACCTCGTGAAACTGCGCAACAACAGGGAAAACGCCTTTGCCAACATTGACGTGCAGCTGAAACAGCGGCT
This sequence comes from uncultured Prevotella sp., assembly GCA_937895845.1. GTDB lineage: Bacteria > Bacteroidota > Bacteroidia > Bacteroidales > Bacteroidaceae > Prevotella. The sequence continues at coordinate 22,193 of CALBLK010000078.1, forward strand.
CGACCTGATACCGCAGCTGGTCGCAACGGTCAAGGGATACGCCACGCACGAGAAGGAGACTTTGATGAACGTGACCAATGCGCGGGCCGCGGCAATGGATGCGAAGACAATCAACGAGAAAATCCAGACGGAGAACGTGCTGAGCAGCGCGCTCTCGGGCTTGCGGGTGTCGCTCGAGGCTTACCCCGAGCTGAAGGCCAACCAGAACTTCCTGCAGCTGCAGGAGGAGATAGCGGACATCGAGAACAAGCTGGCCGCCTCCAGAAGGTTCTTCAACGCGACGACAAGAGAGCTGAACAACGCCGTGCAGACGTTCCCCTCGAACCTGCTGGCCGGCATGTTCGGGTTCCACACTGAGCCTATGTTCGAAGTCCCCGCGGCCGACCGCGCAACCGTGGAAAAGGCTCCCGAAATCAAGTTCTGAACAGCAGGCTTGCATCTAAAGCAGTAATGTCCGATGAAATATGTAGGAATGCATACCCAGATAGAGCGCAACAACATACTCAGCATGTTGCTGTTGCTGCTGTTCCCGCTCATCATTCTGGCGACCATCTGGGTGTTTCTCGCACTGGTCAACTACCTTGGCACCTATACCGTTGATGCCAATGGCACCATGATTAACCACCTTGACATTCATGTGGTGAACGGCTATTTCGTGTCAACCGTGCCCTGGGTTGTCCTTGGCGTGGGCATTTGGTTTGTCATTGCCTATTTTTCCAATGTGTACATCATCAAGCATGCCACCGGCGCCAGGCCGCTGAGCCGCAGGGACAACCCCCGTGTCTACAACATAGTGGAGAACCTCTGTATGTCGTGCGGCATGGAGATGCCCAAGATTAACGTGGTGGACGACCCTCAGCTCAATGCGTTTGCCAGCGGCATCAGCCGCAAGACCTACACGGTTACGGTCACCACCGGGCTGCTCAAGCTGCTGGATGACGATGAACTGGCCGGCGTCATTGGCCACGAGCTCACCCATATCCGAAACCGCGACACGCGCCTGCTCGTGACAAGCATCATCTTTGTGGGCATCATCTCTACCCTCATGAGCATGATGGTACAGATGGCCTACAATATCATGTTGTATGGCGGGGGCAACCGTAAGGATGACAATGAGAGGGGGAACGGCCTTGGTCTCGTCGTCATTCTGCTCGTTGGCTTCGTTTGCAGTGCGGTGGCCTACTTCTTCACGCTGCTCACGCGCTTTGCCATCTCGCGCAAGCGCGAGTTCATGGCCGACGCCGGAGGCGCCGAACTGTGCGGCAACCCGCTGGCCTTGGCCTCGGCGCTCCGCAAGATTTCGGGTGACCCCGGCCTTTGTAATGTGAAGCGCGATGACATCGCGCAGCTGTTCATCGTCCATCCGCAGTCATTCTCGCATGGCGCGATGGGCTTTGTCAACTCGCTGTTCAGCACGCATCCCAAGACGGAGGAGCGCATCCGCATTCTCGAACAGTTCTGACTGGCAGCGCCAGACCCAAATGATCAGCCCCAAACCGGTTCGCTTGTCCGGTTTGGGGCTAATTCTTTCTTTCCGCGGCTAACACGCTTTCATCGTGTGATTAACACGCTTTCATCGTGTGATTAACACGCTTTCATCGTGTGCTAAATGCGCTTTCCTTTCGCGCTAAATTTCCTTCATCACACGACGGGCGATGGCCTCGGCCTCCTCTTGGGTCGGCGCTTCGCTGTAAATGCGGATGATAGGCTCTGTGTTTGACTTGCGCAGGTGAACCCACTTGTCGGCGAAGTCAATCTTTACGCCGTCAATGTCGGTCACCTTCTCGTTGCGGTAAGTCTCTTTCACCTTGCTGAGTATGGCGCTGATGTCGGTGTCCGGCGTCAGGTCCACTCTGTTCTTGGCCATGAAATAGTTGGGCAGTGTGGCGCGCAGCTCGCTCACCTTGCATCCCTTTTGCGCCAGTGAGGAGAGGAAGAGGGCGATGCCAACCAGGGCGTCGCGCCCATAGTGGCACTCGGGGTAAATCACGCCGCCGTTGCCCTCGCCGCCGATGACCGCGCCCACCTCTTTCATCTTGGTGGTCACGTTCACCTCGCCCACGGCCGCGGCGGTGTAGTGGCCGCCATGACGTTCGGTCACGTCGCGCAGCGCGCGGGTCGAGCTGAGGTTGCTCACCGTGTTACCCGGCGTATGGGCCAGCACATAGTCGGCCACGCTCACCAGCGTGTATTCCTCGCCGAACATCTTTCCGTCCTCGCAGATGAATGCCAGGCGGTCCACATCCGGGTCGACAACGATGCCCAGGTCATAGTTGCCGCTGCGCATTTCCTCCATGATGCCGCCGAGGTTCTTTTCCAGCGGTTCCGGGTTGTGGGCGAAATTGCCGTTTGGTGTGCCGTTCAGCAGTTTGTAGCGCACGCCGAGCCGGTCGAGCAGCTTGGGCAGGATGATGCCGCCAACGCTGTTTATCGTGTCCACGCACACCTTGAACCCCGCTTTCCGCACGGCCTCAGCGTCAACCAGCTTCAGTCCCAGCACGGCGTCAATGTGGCGCTGGTCAAACGAGCTGTCCTCTGCGCAGTGGCCCAGGTGGTCCACGTCGGCATAGTCAAAGTCCGCGGCCGCTGCGACGGCCAGCACCTCGGCACCGTCGGCGGCGGTCAGGAACTCGCCCCTGCTGTTCAGCAGTTTCAGCGCGTTCCACTGGCGCGGGTTGTGGCTGGCGGTGATGATGATGCCGCCGTCAGCCCCGGCCATGGTCACGGCAAGCTCCGTTGTGGGCGTCGAGGCCAGCCCGATGTCCAGCACATCATAGCCCATACCCATCAGTGTGCCGCACACCACGCTCTTCACCATCTCGCCCGAGATGCGCGCGTCGCGGCCCACCACAATCTTTCCGCTGCCCTTTGGGGCCTTGCGCCGGATGAAAGTGGCGTAGGCTGAGGTGAATTTCACAATGTCAAGGGGGTTGAGCGTGTCACCCGTGCGGCCGCCTATCGTGCCGCGGATGCCCGATATTGATTTGATGAGTGTCATATAGTGTGATTTAAAGCTCCTTTCTGCCTTATTTCTCTCGCTGGTAGGTGATTTCGTAGAAGCACGGATAGACGTTTGACGAGGCGTAGGAGTGTCCCTGCGTGTGGGGCACGATGAGCCTTACGCGGGCAATTCCGTTGGCGCTGTCGCTCTGCCTTCCGAGCCTGACATACTGAAGGGGCACCAGCCACCCCGAGGGAACCGACGCTCCGTATGACGAGTACATCACGCCCGAGACGAACGACGCGGTGTATGTGCTGCCCGTGCGCGACACGTACATCTTGTCGGGCTCGCGCTGGTAGAGGTCGGAGGTCTGGTTGTATTTGTCCAGAATGTTGTACTCCGTGTACCTGACGAGCAGGTTCACCCGCTTGTCCTCCTCGAGCATGGTGCCGCAGCCCTTGCGGACAATCTGCATGTAGACCCCGCTCTTCGTCAGGTAAACATACTCGTTCTTGCTGACATCGGTCACCTGTCCGCGCTCGTTGAAGGCACTCTCCTGGATCACGTTGATGGCCGAGTCGGCCAGAAACTCGGCGATGGCGTTGCGCTCTTTCTTCTTCTTGTCTCCGTATGTCTCGTAGTTGTCGCAGGCCACGGTCATGGCGAGTGCCATCACCGACAGCATGAGATAGGCTATCTTTTTCATTGTCTCGTGTGCTAATAGTTCTGTCTGTGTGCAAAGTTAGGCAAATAAAACGAAGAAAGGGGCACTGCGAACGCTGTTTTTTGTTAAACCGGTGCGCTCCCGCCCCCTTTCCCTTACGGCTTGAACTCCATGATGGCCTTTTTGGTGCGCTCCACCGCCTCGTCCAGTGAGCACAGCAGTTCGCCGCCCGAGGCGTTCAGATGGCCTCCGCCGTTGAAATACTGTTCTGCCATCCTGTTGCACGGAAAGTCGTCGACCGAGCGCAGGCTTATCCTGATGCAGTTGTCTTTCTCCGTGTCCTCGCGGAGCGAGATGGACAGTTTGGTGCCTTTCATCTGCAGCGGGATGTTCACAAGTCCCTCGGCGTCGCCCTTGATGAAGTGGAAGCGCTGCTGCTCCTTGCGCGAGATGCTGAACAGCGCCGCGTGCTGCTTGGGGAACGTCACCATCTTCTCGTAGAGCACGTAGCCCATCAGGCGGAGCCTGTTCTCGCTGTAACTGTTGTACACATTGCGGTAGATGCGGTCCTTGTCGATGCCCTTGGTCAGCAGCTGGCTGATGATATAGAAGATGTCGGGGCTGTTGCTGTTGTAGGTGAAGCCGCCCGTGTCGGTCATCATGCCGCAGTAGATGGGTGCGGCAAAGTGCGCGGTCTGCCGCTCGAAGGCCCCCATCTGCCACACGATGCGGAACACCAGCTCGCACGTGGAGCACATTTCCGGGTGCGACACTGTGACGGTGCAGGGCAGGGTGGGGGCCAGGTGGTGGTCAACGAGCACCCTCCTGGCCTTCGACTTCATCACCGCCTCTTCCATTCCGCCCAGCCTTCCCGGCTGGTTGAGGTCGAGCAGGAACACCAGGTCGGCCGTGGCGATGAGCAGGTCGGCCTGTTCGCGCTTCTTGTCATAGCGGATGATTTTCTCCGTGTTGGGCATCCACTGGAGGAAGTCGGGATACTGGTCGGGGATGATCACCTGCGGGTCCTTGCCCAGTGTGCGGAGATACTCGGCCAGGCCGAGCGTCGAGCCGATGGCGTCGCCGTCGGGACGGGTGTGGCAGCTGATGACGATGGTGGTGGCTTCGGCCACCAGCCTTTGCAACTCCTCTTGTTCTGTTTCTGATAAAATGTGCTTTAGCATTGTTCTTTTGTTATTATAATAGGTGGACGGACTGTCTGCGGTTGTCTGTGCCGGCCGCGACACCCCGTTCGCCGCCCGCGGTTCTATTTTGCAAACTTCATGGTTGCCGTGTGCCCGTTGCCGTCTGTGGCGCGGGCGATGTAGCATCCGGCCGGCAGCCCGTCCGTGCTCACGCTCGCCTCTCCGCCTGCGAGGGTCACTTTCCGGGTCGCCACGGTCTGGCCCGACAGGTTGCTGACGGTCACCGTTGCCGTGCTTGCGCTGCCGCTTCTCACCACAACGCGGTTGAGCGCCGGTGCAAGCAGGATGGTCCCTGCCCCGGCTGCGGCCGGTGTGCCAGCGATGCCCGATGGCAGGCTGTTGTCGTAGGCCACGAGGTATGAGGTCAGCCGGTTCGCCTTTCCGATGGTCGGGTTGGCCATCAGGTAGGTGTTGTCTGCGCCGTCGGGATAGCGTCCCGCCGTGGTGCTGCCGCTGTGCGGCGGATAGCTCAGCGTGTCCGCCCACGATTCGTCGGCGGCTGTGATGGTCACAGAGCCACCCTCTTCGTCCAGCTTGAACGAGGCGTGCAGCTCGCCGGCAGGCTCCCGCTTGTCGCACCACACCAGTAGGTGCCCGTTGGCCGGGATGACTGTTGTCGCGCCCCCCTCGCCTTTGGTTATCTTGCATTTCTTCGGCTTGGCCGGGTTGTCTGAGATATACATGCCCTCCACGTCAAGCGGCGCGCCGGTGGTGTTGTAAAGCTCCACCCATGCTGACTTTTTGAAATGGTCGTTCACAAAGGCGCCGCTTGCCGCGCTTATCTCGTTGATGCGCACCGGCGTTATGCCCTTGGCCTTGCGCTCGGCCTTCCCCATCTTTGTAAACACAGCCTCCAGGTCGAAGTTGTCTGTGGGCATGGTGATTTCCGCCTCCTTTGTGTGGATGGTGTTGTCGGTCTTGTCGCGCCACCCCAGGAATCTGTAGCCCGTCGGCGCCACCGCCTTGAGCCTGGCCGGCGCGAACAGCCTGCCGTTGAAGCTGCCTGTGGGTATCACGGTGCCGTTGACCATCAGCTGCGCCCCCTCGGTGTTGGTGCGGATGCGGGCCGTCCGCTGCGTCGCGCCGCCCAGTGCCATGGGCGCAAACTCCTGCAGCCTGTCCGCCATCTTGCCCATGCGGTTGCTGAAGCCGCTCCTCAGCTGTTCGGCGCTCTTTGCGGGCGACTTGCCCTCGAGGGCCATCATGGGCGTCACCTTGCGCTCCAGCGAGTCGATGACTGCCTTGGCGCGCTCAGTCTCGAACACGCTTCCGCCCATCATGCAGTAGGTGTCGATGAACTTGCGGCGGAACTCCCCGTTGGCCAGCAGGTTCATGAAGAGCGTCACCATCTTGATTTCCTTGGTGTAGCGTGTGTCAAGGTTGTAAAGATAGTCAAACGTGTAGGTCTGCTTGTTGGCGAAAGTCTCAAACGTGTTCGACGTGTTGAAGGCGAAGTCAAGGTCGAACGACACGAAGCGGAACTTGCCCCCGGCGGCCGGCCGGAAGCCCTTGATGTTGTTCTGCGGCCAGTCGGTCGAGCCGATGTAGAGTTCCATGGCCATGTAGTTGACATACTCGTCGATGTCGAGCATGGCCTTTATTTCCTCGTAAGCGTCGGCCTGCGCAGCCTTGGCGCTCAGGTCGCAGAGCCTGTTGAAAGCCTCGTCTGTGCCGCATTTCTGCACATAGCCCGAGTCCGGGTTCATCTCGAACTGGTCAATCTCGTCGTCATCCCATCCGTAGTTGGCATAGACATAGTGCTTGTTGTTGGGCTCCCTCATGTTGAGCACGCCCATGTACTTTCCGTTCACAAACTCATGCACCGGCTGGTATGACTGTACGTCGATGTCAATGCCCGATGTCTGGATGATGGTCTCCACCGCCGCGTCCTTGAAACGGCAGTCAGTGTCGTTCCCTCCGTTGCGTATCTGCAGCGTGCGGTTGCGTATGTAGGGCTTGGCCGCGAAGAAGGGGTGGTTCAGGTGCTTGTTCCCGCTCAGCTCCTTGTTGCCTTTCAGCTTGAACGAGTGTGGCTCCCATGCGCGGCTCCAGCCTCCGGCCATCTCCAGGTTCACGTCCTGGTTGAGCGCCATGGTCCCGTCCTCGAGAATATACGAGAAGTTCACCGGCCGGTCCCAGTCCATGTTCCAGTTGCAGGGCGTGCTCTGTCCGTTGCCGGGCAGTCCGTTCACGCCCCTCACCATCACGCCGATGCTGTCGTCGTAGAGAAACCTTGGGTCGCTCACCACCGAGACGACAGGCAGCCGGTAGTCCTTGTCGCGCAGGATATACGACCGTGTGGTCACCTTGCTGGGCAGCATGCCCTCCTTGAAGAAGCGCAGTCTCAGGCAGGTGGTCTTGCTGAAGGTGAACAGGCCGTCGTCGCTCGTCATGCCGTTTTCCATCGTGGGCAGGGTGCCGTCAGTGGTATAGCGCAGCGTGGCGCGCTCCGCGTTGCTCACCGATGTGCTCAGTGTGCTTTCAAACAGCTGCGAGTCCTTGCTGGGCGCCGGCGCGTCAAGCTGCCGGGTGGCAAAGGGCGAGCCCGTGTTGGTGCGGCCCGGTGAGGGGCTGGCGGTCCATCCCCATTCGCTGCCGCCGTCGGTGGTGCGGGCGAACGAGGCCCGCTCCACCGCGGCCGGGTAGGTCACCTCGCCCACCGTCTCGCCGCTGCCGTTGCTGATGCGGATGGTGCCGCCGTCGGTGTCAAGCTTGAACGGCGCGTTCGAGGCGTTCAGGCTGTTGCTGTCAAACCACAGCAGCGCGAACCCCCGGGGCTGAATGATGCCGTGGCGTGCGCCCAGCTGCCACTTTCTCGGGCTGTCTGTGTCGCCGGTCACATAGAGGCCCTTGAGCGACACTTTCCGGTCTGACGGGTTGTACAGCTCTATCCAGCCGTCGAAGTTGAACGCCGGACTGACATACTCGTCAATGTTGGCCGCCATCACCTCGTTGATGACCAGTGACGAGGCCGTTGCCTGGCTGTCGCTCACCGTGACGGCCACTGTCCCGCTTGCGCCCGACCCGTCCGCAGCCGTGGCCGTTACGGTGGCCGTTCCCCCGCCGAGGGCGGTCAGCCGTCCGTCGCTGTCCACGCTGGCCACCCGGCTGTCGCTGCTCGTCCACACCACCTTGTTCACCGTCACGTCGGCGGGCTGCACCTCGGCTGCCAGCTGCACCGTCTCGCCGGCCACCATCTGGACTGCCGAGGGCCTGACGCTGACCTCCGTGGCCTTGACCGGCTCGCCCCACCGCTCCAGTCTGAAGTTGTCAAAGATGCACCAGTTGCTGTATATGTAGGTGTCGTTGGCCAGTCCGATGGCCACGTCGCCGCCGGTCGCCGTAAACTCCATGGTGTTCCAGTACTGGCCGCGGTCGAATGCCGTGCGGCTCCCCTCCATCGTGTTGGGGTAGTAGTCGGTTCCGTTTGGCGACCAGCAGCCATACACCTCCGAGGTGAAGTGGAAGGAGAACAGGCTTGCCAGCTTCTGCCGGGTGGCGCCTGCATACATCACCGCCGTGATGCTCTCCGTGCCCTGCTGGTGCTCTCGCAGCGCCTTGCTGTTGTCTTGCGTGCGGTAGAACGCCTGCACCGACAGCCTGTACTTTCCGGCCGGCAGCCCTTTCAGTGTCTGGTGAATGTCAAAGGTGCCGTTCCAGAACTCCATGCACTCGCAGCGCACGGCTTTCGACCCGGCGTCTGATGTCACCGTCCAGCCGGCGTTGCTGTTGCTGTCAAACCCGGGGTTGGTCACATAGTGCTGCGTGATGTCTGTCCAGGTGTCCCCGGCCCGTGCCGTTGCGGCTGTCGCTATGGCCACCGCGGCCAGCGCAGCCCTTGCCCCGGCGCTTGTCTTGCCGGCCAGGGCCTGTCTGATTTTTAGGTAAAGCTTATTCATAGGTCTTTGGTTATTGGAGTCTGTTGTCTGCGGTGTGGCCGGTGGCGGGCCTGTCTCCGTCCCGGCTTGCGCGCGGGCCCTTGCCCTCGCGGCGGCGGGCTCATGCCTGTGCGGTGATTTCACCGGCCCGCTCCAGCGCCAGGTTGATGTGGCTGCAGATGTTCCGCTCGCCCACCAGCTCGTTGAATCCCGCCCTGGCCAGCGCCTTGTGTACGCCGGGGTTCACGCCCGACAGCACAATCTGTATGCCCTCCTTCTGGCTCATGGCGCAGAGGTTGGTCAGGTTGTGTATGCCGGTAGAGTCGACAAAGGGCACCTTCCTCATGCGGATGATGCGCACCTTTGGCCGGTCGCCCAGCGTTGCCATCACCTCCTCGAAGCGGTTGCCGGCGCCGAAGAAGTAGGGGCCGTTAATCTCGTAGACCTCCACCCCCCTGGGTATGGTGAGGTGCTCCAGGTTGCCCGCCTTGATGTCCAGCTCCTCGTTGGGGTCTATCTCGTCGCTGATCACCTTCACGTCGGTGGTCTCCGCCATGCGCCGCATAAAGAGCAGGCAGGCGATAATCAGTCCCACCTCGATGGCCACGGTCAGGTCGAAGACAATGGTCAGGAAGAACGTGATGAGCAGCACGGTCACGTCGCTCTTCGGGTTGCGCATCAGCGCCAGGAACGACCGCCACCCGCTCATGCCGTAGCTCACCACCACGAGCACGCCGGCCAGGCATGCCATGGGGATATACTGCGCCAGCGGCATCAGGAACATGAAGATGAGCAGCAGCACGAGGGCGTGCACGATGCCGGCCACCGGCGTTCGCCCCCCGTTGTTGATGTTGGTCATGGTGCGCGCGATGGCCCCCGTGGCCGGTATGCCCCCGAAGATGGGCGACACGAGGTTGGCCATGCCCTGGGCCACCAGCTCGGTGTTCGAGTCGTGGTGGTCGCCAATCACGCCGTCGGCCACGGTGGCCGAGAGCAGGCTCTCGATGGCCCCCAGGATGGCGATGGTCAGCGCCGGCGACACCAGCCGCTTGACGGTGTCCCAGGTGATGGGCGGCACGTGGGCCTCGGGCAGGCCGCCCGTGATGGAGAAGCGGTCGCCTATGGTCTCGATGGTGGTCACCCCGGCCAGGCTCTTCAGCAGCAGGGCGGCCACGGTCATCACGATGATGGCCACGAGCGAGCCGGGAATCTTCTTGCTGAAGCGCGGCATGACGGCAATCACCGCCACGCTCACCACGCCGATTGCCGTGGTCCACGGGTCGGCCGTGCCGATGTGCTGCGCGTAAACCGCCCATTTCTCGATGAAGTCGGCGGGGACACGCTCCAGCGACAGGCCGAGGAGGTCTTTGATCTGGGTGGTGAATATGGTCACGGCAATGCCGCTGGTGAAGCCCACCACAATCGGGTAGGGGATGTACTTGATGATGGTGCCGAGGCGCAGCAGGCCGAAGAGCACCAGGAACGCGCCTGCCATAAAGGTGGCGATGGCCAGCCCCTCGATGCCATACTGCCGGATGATGCCATATATAATAATGATGAACGCGCCCGTGGGACCGCCTATCTGCACCTTGCTGCCGCCGAACACCGACACAATCAGCCCGGCCACGATGGCGGTGATGATGCCTTTCTCGGGAGTGACCCCCGAGGCGATGCCGAAGGCGATGGCCAGGGGCAGGGCCACAATGCCCACGATGATGCCGGCCATGATGTCGGCCGCCAGCGTCTTCCTGTCATAGTTCTTGACTGTTGTCCACAGCTTGGGGCGCAGTCCCGGTGCTTTTGTCATCTTCTTACCTGTCTTTGAAAGGGCAAAGGTACGTTAAATTATTTGAACATTGGCAGGAATGGGCGAGAAAAGGGCGTAAAAAAAGAGTCGCACTTCACAGCGGGACTCTTTCCATTTGATACTTTTAAACAAATTAATCAACCATAAACCTTAACCATTAAAATTATAATGATGTGTCTTTTTGTTTTGACAGTGCAAAGGTATGGCTTAATTTCGTTCGCATGGCCGGCGCTCCGGAATAAAGGGTTGAGAAATCGTGAAAATCACGGAAAATGGAGCAAAATCACGGAAAACACACCTTTCCGAGCCGCATTTTGGCAATTTCTCCTGCCGAGACAGCCGCTTTTTCCCGGAAAAAATGTATTTTCGCACTGTCAATCCTTAAAAACACTACACGAACAATGTCCTGGCTTGTGCTCGCGCTCGTCCTGTCTGTCGCACTCTTCGCCCTTGTCGCCGGCCCCTGCCGGTGGCTCTACCGCCGCAGTGTGAACATGAAGAACAAGCTGCAGATGAGCGTGCTGTTTGCCAACATCACCCACGAAATCCTCACACCCCTCACCATCCTCTCGTCGTCCATCGAGCTGATGAGGGCCAAGACCCCGCAGAATGCGGCCGAGTATGACATGATGGAGCTGAACATCCGGCGCATCACCCGGCTGCTCCAGCAGATTCTTGAGGCCAACAAGTCAAAGTCGGGCGAACTCAGGCTGCTCGTCTCAAACGGCGATGTGATGGAGTATGTGCGCAACACGGCCCTCTGCGTCAAGCCGCTCATGCTCAAGCACGGGCAGACGTTCGCCGTGACCTGCGCGCCGGAGAACATGCGCGGCTGGATAGACCCCGACAAGCTGGACAAGATTATCTACAACCTGCTGTCCAATGCGGCCAAGTATGCAGGCGACAAGGGACACATCCGCCTTGACGCGCGCGCCAACGCCAACTACGACCACATCATTATCCGCGTGAGCGACGACGGCTGCGGCATCCCCAAGGAGCGGCAGAAGCACCTCTTCGAACGCTTCTACGACGGCGACTACCGCCAGCACCGCACCTTTGGCACCGGCCTCGGGCTTAACCTCACGCGCGACTTGGTGTGCCTCCACGGCGGAACCATCGCCTTTGAGAGCGAGGCCGGGCGCGGCACCACGTTCACCGTGACCCTGCCCATCACCAAGGAGGCCTTCGACCCCTCGCAGATTGACGAGGACAACCCCATCAAGATGGACATCCCCCAGGCCAGCATCGCCGACTACACCCGGCAGCTCGAGCGCGAGACGGCCGGCGGCCCGGGCGGGGGCGCGGACCCCGGCGCCGACGAGGATGCCTACAAGCTGCTGCTTGTCGAGGACAACGCCGAGCTGTTGCTGCTCATGCGCCAGCTGCTCTCCCCGCAGTACCGTGTGTTTACGGCCGGCAACGGGGCCGAGGCTGTCAAGGTGGTGCGTGCGCAAGACCTCGACCTCATCGTCTCCGACGTGATGATGCCCGTCATGGACGGCTACCAGCTCACCCGGCGCATCAAGGGCTCGCCCGACTACTGCCACCTGCCCATCATCCTGCTCACGGCCAAGACGCAGGAGGAAGACCGCGACCGCGCCCTGCTCATCGGTGCCGACGACTATGTCACCAAGCCTTTCAAGATGGGCGACCTGCGGCTGCGCATCAACAACATCATCCAGAACCGGCAGCGCATACAGGCTGACTTCAGCCGGCAGACGGTGGAGGAGATGCGCCGGCGGGTGGCGGCGGCGCCGGCTCCCGACAGCGATTTCCTCAGCCGGGCCATCGCCTGTGTCAGCCGGCATGTCGGCGACGCCGACTACGACCGCGACGCCTTTGCCACCGACATGGGCGTGAGCCAGTCGTCGCTGTACAACAAGCTGCGCTCGCTCACCGGCCTGAGCGTGAGCAGCTTCATCCGCGACATCCGCATGAAGGAGGCGCGCCACATCATCGGCAAGGAGCCCAACCTCCGCGTGAGCGAGCTTGCCTACCGTGTGGGGTTCAAGGACCCCAAGTATTTTGCCACCATCTTCAAGAAGGAGTTTGGCGTGCAGCCCAAGGAGTTCATCAGGGCCGCACCGGCACAGCCGGAGGAGAACAAGCCGTCGGACGTTAACACCTGTTAGCAGATGAGCGCGCAGGTTTTAACATTTACAGACTTGTCCAAATAGCAAGAGAGGGGTGCCTTTGGGCACCCCTCTGCCGTCTTGCAGCCCTTGCGCGGACATTTCACAGTGCCATTTTTGCCATTTCCGGCTGCCGTCTGGTGCGTCCTGCACCGCGAAACGCAGCGTGCGGCACGCCCGAAAGGTGCATCACGCCGCACCATCCGGGCCGTCTGGCCGTCCGAAACGGCCCGTTTCATCGGACGCTCCGCTGCACACCGCGCGCACGTTCCGCCTAACGCGCTCGCTGACAGTCCGCTGGCGATGCACACGCCATACTTGCTTGTTTCCGCCCGAGCGGCCACCCCGTGGCGGAAAACGCCGCATTTCCGCCCTTGACAGCCTTGGTTTTAACAGTTTGGAGCGTATGAGTTGTTAATAAATGTAATTGTTTTCATCCCAAATCGGTTGTCTTGTTTTCCGGCACATTGGCTTGCCTCAGCAGAAGTCCGGTGGCCGTCATGGTGTGAGATGGCCGCTTTTCGCTGTAAATATCTTCAATTCACTTGCATAAAACTCATAAAAAAGTTTTTTTTAATGACATTATATATTAGTTCTACGGCGTAAAATGCTTAAATTTGCATAATGATTATAAAGAACACAATGTAACAAAGTCTTATCTGTATGCGCTTCGCTGAAGTACTTAAAGACATTCAGAGCAACACGCTCAACGAGAGGTTTAAGGGCGCCCGTTTTGAGGTCTTGATTAAATATTGGTTGCAGACTGACCCTCGCTATTGTGACCAACTCACGGATGTATGGCTGTGGGAGGAATTTCCTGCCCGGAAAGATTTGGGCGGGAAAGACCTTGGCATTGACCTTGTGGCCCGTACTGAGATGGGCGAGTACTGGGCTGTCCAGTGCAAATGCTATGCGCCCGGCACCGTTGTCACAAAGCAGTCTGTCGACTCGTTCGTTGCCAATGCCAACCGCTCTTTCGCCGACCCCGAGACTTTCCAGGCCACTTCTTTCTCCGAACTCTTCTGGGTCTCCACTTCCGAGCGGTGGAACTCCGCCGCCAACGAGACGGTCAAGGGGCAGTCAAAGCCTTTCCACCGCATCAGCCGCTTTGACCTCCAGGAGTCTCCCGTTGATTGGGAGAAACTTCTGGAGGGCGTCAAGGGCAAGTCTGCCCGGCTGAAGGGCAAGCAGCCTCGCAAGCACCAGATTGACGCTATCGTCAAGGCCAAGGAGTATTACAGGGAGCATGACCGGGGCAAGCTTATCATGGCTTGTGGTACCGGGAAGACATACACTTCGCTGAAAATCATTGAGAGCCAACTTGGAGACAAGGGCTTGGTTCTCTTCATGGTTCCAAGCATAGCCCTGTTGGGACAGTCGCTCAATGCCTGGTTCGCGGATGCGTCCAAGGAGATCAAGGCTGTCTGCGTCTGCTCGGACAGCAAGGCTTCCCGCATGCAGGCTGACGAGGACTGCGTGGATGACGGTGCCGTGGATTTGGCCTATCCGGCTTCTACCGACCCTAAGGTGGTTGCAAGGCAGCTTCGCAACTACCGCGGGCACGGCGGGCTTGTCGTTGTTTTCTCCACTTACCAGAGCATTGATGCCATTGCTGCTGCGCAACAGGAAATTCTGAAAGAGACGGACAGTGAATACGGCATCTTCGATTTCATCGTTTGTGACGAGGCGCACCGCACTACGGGCGCCAGGCTCACCGGGGCTGACGAAAGCGACTTCACGAAAATTCACAGCAACGGTTTCGTGCAGGGCAGGAAGCGTCTCTATATGACAGCCACGCCGCGCCTCTATGGTGAGTCGTCCAAGATCAAGGCTTCTAAGATCGACTGTGTCCTTTGCTCTATGGACGACGAGGCCCTTTATGGCCAGGAGTTCTTCCGTGTCGGCTTCTCCTATGCCGTAGAGAATGGCTTGCTCACCGATTACAAGGTTCTTGTGCTTACTGTTTCTGAAGCTGACCTCCCGGCGAACATCCGGGAGGAAGCAGAAAACAAGGACAAGGAGCTGAACTTTGACGACGCCACCCGTCTTGTGGGCGTTATCAACGGTCTTTCCAAGATTATCAGGGGCGACAACGGCGTTACCTGGCAGACTGACCCTCGCATGATGCGCCGTGGCCTTGTCTTCTGCTCGCAGATTAGACCTTCCAAGAAAAGCTCGCGCCTGAATGATTCGATCGCCTCTGTTGATTTCGCGGCTGCTATGCCTGTCATCTCGCAGAAATACAATGAGGAGCTTTCCGAGGAGGAGCGGAAAAAGGTTGTTCATATCAAGGCAAAGCATATTGACGGCAGCATGAACGCACAGGACCGTGACACCATCCTTTCCTGGCTGAAAGAGGAGGCTGACGACCCGCAGGAGTGCCGTCTCGTGTCTAATGTCCGCTGCCTTTCCGAGGGCGTGGACGTCCCGGCGCTTGACGCCGTGGTTTTTCTTTCTCCCCGCAATTCGCAGGTTGACATCGTTCAGTCTGTGGGTCGTGTCATGCGTTCTTTCCACAAGGGGCTTCCCGATGAAAAGAAGTATGGTTACATTATCATTCCCGTTGTCATTCCAATGGGTGCCAAACCGGAGGATGTTCTTAGCTCGAATGCCTTTGACAACGTGTGGAGCATCCTTAACGCCCTGCGCTCGCACGATGACAATTTCAATGCCTTTGTCAACGGCATCAGTCTGAACAGGGACAAGACCGGAGGCGGCAAGCTGCAAATCGGCGGCCCGGGCTTCTCGCCCGGCTCTGCCGGCATAGGTTCAGAGCGCCCGAATGACGGCACGGAGAGTGTCACACCTACAGACCAGCAGATTGCTGCGCAGCTTGCACTGAGCTTCGGCGAGATGAAGAAGGAGATTTACGCGAAGCTGGTGGAGAAGTGTGGCGACCGTAACTACTGGGAAAACTGGGCGAAGAAAGTCGGCGTTATTGCGCGGAAGCTCATTGCGCGTATCACGCAACTCTCGAAAGAGGACAAGTACCAACAGTATTTCACGGACTTTGTGAAGTCGCTCCAGACTAACCTCAATCCGTCTGTCACCGAGGCGCAGAGTGTCGAGATGCTGGCGCAGCACATGATTACGCACCCCATCTTTGACGCGCTTTTCTCTGACTATAAGTTTGTTGCCAACAACTCCATCAGCCAGTCCATGCAGTTCATGGTGGATCTGCTCACTGAGGATGCCATGGACAAGGACACTGAGGTGCTTAACACTTTCTATGCTTCGGCCAGGAGGGACATTGGCAAGATTGACAACCTGGAGGGCAAGCAGAAGGTCATCAAGGACTTGTATGAGAAGTTCTTCAAAGGTGCTTTCCCGAAAACTGTCGAGCAGATGGGTATTGTCTACACACCTATTGAGTGTGTCGACTTCATTCTCCATTCTGTCGAGTCGGTCATGAAGAATGAGTTTGACGCTTCTCTCGCTGACAGTGGCGTGCATATCCTCGACCCTTTCACGGGTACGGGTACTTTCATTACGCGGCTCTTGCAAAGCGGCATCATCCCTAAGGAACGCCTCCGCGAGAAGTATCTGCATGAAATTCATTGCAACGAGATTGTGCTGCTTTCTTATTACATCGCTGATGTGAATATTGAAAGCACTTACCATGAGCTGATGAAGGCTGACGAATATCTTAATTATGACGGCATTTGCCTTACTGACACGTTCCAGCTCGGCGAAAACGAAGCTGACGGCATATTTAAGTCGTTCTTCAAGGAGAACGCTGCCTGTGTCGAGAGGCAAAAGCATACGCCAATCCGGGTCATCATCGGCAACCCGCCTTATTCTGTGGGGCAGAAGTCGGCTAATGACAACGCGCAAAACATTGAATACCCCAAGCTGGACCGGCGTGTCGCCGAAACATATGCAGCCAAATCAAAGGCTACACTCAAGACTTCTCTTTACGATACTTACATCAAGGCCTTCCGATGGGCTTCTGACCGAATTTCTGAAAACAAGGAGGGTGGCATCGTGGCTTTCATCAGCAACGGTGCATGGCTCGACGGCAACGCCACCGAGGGTTTCCGCCGTTCAATTGTTAAGGAGTTCTCGTCTATTTATGTGTTTAATCTCCGTGGCAACCAACGTACCAGTGGTGAACTTTCACGTAAGGAAGGCGGCAAAATCTTTGGCTCTGGTGCCAGGACACCTATTGCCATTACTATCCTTGTAAAGAACCCGGCTCACCAAGGCGATGCCACCATCCATTATTGCGACATTGGCGACTATCTTTCCCGGGAGGACAAGCTGAAGCTCATTAGCAAATACAAAGGCATTGAGTCTTCTTTGATGAAATGGCAGACTATCACTCCTAACGCAAAAGCCGACTGGATTAACCAGCGTGACGGGGTGTTCGACAACCTTATAATTCTTGGAAATAAAGATAAGAAAATTGCTGAAAATACTTTTTTTGAGCCAATGTTTTCTAATGGAGTTAAAACAAATAGAGATACTTGGTGCTACAATCTTTCAAGAACATTACTTATCAAAAATATCATAAATTCAATAGACTTTTACAATTCGGAAGTAAATAGATATTCCATCGCTACGAAGCAAAATTCTAAAATAAATGTCGCTGATTTTGTCAATGCAGACAGCACTAAATTTACATGGGATAGACAACAAAAAGAATCAGATATTCCAAAGGGGCGCAAATATAGTTTTGAAGAGAGTGGAATAAGAGAGGCATGTTATAGACCTTTCTTTAAGCAATTTGTCTATATGAACAGACAGCTTAACAACTGTGTTTATAAGATTCCGTCTCTATTCCCCACCTCCGACCACACCAACCTCGTCATCTGCGTAAGTGGTGTCGGCGTAACAAAGGAGTTCTCTTGCATAATTACTAATCATATACCTGATTTGGAGCTAATTGGCAAGAGCCAGTGCTTCCCCCTCTACTGGTACAAGAAGAACAACAACACCGAGCGCAACTTGTTCAGTGAGGTACAGGATCAGTACACTCGCCACGATGCCATCACGGACTGGGTGCTCCGTCAGTTCCGCTCACGCTTCCATGCCGGACGGCAGATTGACAAGGAAATGATTTTCTACTATGTCTATGGCTTGCTGCACAGCGAGGACTACCGCACTCGTTTCTCGGCTGACTTGAAAAAGTCATTGCCGCGTATTCCTATTGTGGATAGCTTGCAGGACTTCCTCGCCTTTGAAAAGGCCGGGCGTGAGCTTGCTGACTTGCATCTCAATTACGAGAGCCGCAAGGCTCCCGGGTGTGTCACGGTCATTGGTGACAAGCCAGTGGAGAGCACAGCCGATGGCAGTGCCGACTATGCGTATTTCGCCATTCCCGACAAGATGTCCTTTGCCAAGAATGGCAAGGAGAAGGACAAGTCTACAATCATATATAACGGCAACATCACCATTCAGCACATTCCGGCCGAAGCCTACGATTATATCGTCAACGGCAAGTCGGCTGTCGAGTGGCTGATGGAGAGGTATTGTGTCAGCATTGACAAGAAGAGCGGTATCCGCAACGATGCCAACGCATGGGCGCGCGAGCACCGGAAGCCGCGTTACATCCTCGACCTCCTGCTCTCTATAATGTCGGTGAGTGTGGAGACCCTGAAGGTTGTCCGCAGCCTGCCACGTCTGACTTTCAAATAGGCATTTGTGGATTGCCTAAAGTAGGGGAGGCAAATTGCCGGTTGCACAGGCCGGTTGCACAGGCCGGCTTGCTTTCGCACCTGTTTTCGGCCGAAAGAGGGCTGATTGACAGAAAAAATGCCTACTTTTGCAGGGTATAACGCGAAAGTATGGACATTAAGGACTTGCAGTCAGCCTACGCCCGGCTGCCACAGATAGGCGCGCTGGCAAAGACGCTGGACAACCCCCGTGTGAGAACGGTCTTCCTGGACGGACTGGTGGCCTCGGCCGGGCCGATGGCGTTTGGCGCACTTGCCCTCAAGCGGCCGGCGGTGGCACTCATCGTGATGCAGGATGCCGACGAGGCCGGCTATTTCTACAACGACCTCCACCAGATGATGGGCGACGGAGGCGCACTCTTCTTTCCCTCCTCTTACAGGCGCGCTGTGAAATACGCCCACCGCGACGCGGCCAACGAGGTGCTGCGCACCGAGGCGCTCACCAGGCTGCGCACGGCCCGGGCGCCGCTCTATGTGGTGACCCACCCCGAGGCGCTGGCCGAGATGGTGGTGTCGCAGCAGCGGCTCGACGAGCGCATGCTGCGTGTGGTGACCGGCCAGGACTACAAGGTGACCCGGCTGGCCGCGACCCTGCGCGAGTGGGGCTTCAGCGAGGTCGACTATGTTTACGAGCCGGGGCAGTTTGCCCTGCGCGGAAGCATCCTCGATGTCTATTCGTTCAACAGCGAGTACCCCTACCGTGTCGATTTCTTCGGTGACACGGCCGACTCCATCCGCACCTTCGAGGTGGACACCCAGCTGTCGCGCGACAGGCAGCAGGAGGTGGAGATTGTCCCCGAGCTGGCGCAGACAACCGACGAGCGCGTGTCGCTGCTGGCCTTTCTCGCCTCGGTTGACAAGGACGCCCTTCTGGTCACCAAGGATTTCACCTTTGTACGCGACACCATTGACCGTGTCTACGGCGAGGGCTTCGCGCGGCAGGCCCTGGCCGAGCAGATGGAGGGGGCCACAGAGATGGAGCAGAAGGCCCTGCGCGAGCAGCTGCGCAAGGAGGCCCGGCTCATCAGCGGCACACGCTTCGCCACGGAGGCCCTCGGGTTCCGCCGTCTGGAGATCGGGCACCGCCCGCCGGCCGCGCCCGATGCCACTGTCACCTTTCACACCCAGCCGCAGCCCCTGTTCCACAAGAACTTTGACCTGCTCAAGGCTTCGCTCTCCGACTACCTGCTGCAGCAATACAAGGTGTATATCCTGGCCGACAGCGCCAAGCAGAACGAGCGGCTGCACGACATTCTGACCGGCGAGAACGGCATGAAGACCGGCGGGGCCGAACCCTTTACGCCTGTTTCGCGCACCCTGCACGAGGGGTTTGTCGACACCGACATGAAAGCCTGCTTCTTCACCGACCACCAGATTTTTGACCGCTACCACAAGTACAGCCTGCGGTCGGACGAGGCCCGGGGCGGCAAGGTGGCGCTGACGCTCAAGGAGATCAAGCAGTTCGAGCTGGGCGACTATGTGGTGCATATCGACCATGGCATAGGCCGCTTCTGCGGACTGGTGAGGATGCCTCAGGGTGACGGCTACCAGGAGATGATCAAGCTGCAGTATCAGAACGGCGATGCGGTCTATGTCTCCATCCACTCGCTCTACAAGATATCCAAATACAAGGCGCAGGACAGCGGCAATCCGCCCAAGCTGAGCCACCTGGGCACCGGCCAGTGGGAGCGGCTCAAGGAGCGCACCAAGAAGAAAATCAAGGACATTGCCCGCGACCTCATCAAGCTCTATGCCCAAAGGCGCAAGGAGCGGGGCTTCGCCTTCAGCGCCGACACGTTCATGCAGCACGAGCTGGAGGCCAGCTTCCTCTATGAGGACACGCCCGACCAGATGAAAGCCACGGCCGACGTGAAGGCCGACATGGAGCGGCCGCGGCCCATGGACCGCCTGGTGTGCGGCGATGTGGGCTTCGGCAAGACCGAGGTGGCCATCCGCGCGGCCTTCAAGGCGGCGTGCGACTCCAAGCAGGTGGCGGTGCTTGTGCCCACAACGGTGCTGGCCTGGCAGCATTACCAGACCTTCAGCAAGCGGCTCAAGGGATTTCCCGTAAGGGTGGACTACCTGTCAAGGGCGCGGTCGGCCAAGCAGACCAAGGAGGTGCTTGCCGACCTGGCCGCGGGCAAGGTGGACATTCTCATCGGAACGCACAAGCTGATTGGCAAGCAGGTGAAGTTCAAGGATCTCGGTCTGCTGATCATTGACGAGGAGCAGAAGTTCGGCGTGGCCACCAAGGAGAAGCTCCGCCAGATGAAAGTCAATGTGGACACCCTCACCATGAGCGCCACCCCGATACCGCGCACGCTGCAGTTCTCGCTGGTGGGCGCGCGCGACATGAGCATCATCCAGACCCCGCCGCCCAACCGCTACCCGATACAGACCGAGATACACACCTTCGGCCACGAGATAATCGCCGATGCCATACAGTTTGAGCTGAGCCGCAACGGACAGGTGTATTTCGTGAGCAACCGCATCAACGACCTCCCCGGCATTGCCGGGCTGATCCGCAAGTATGTGCCCGATGCGCGGGTGGCCATCGGCCATGGACAGATGAAGCCCGACGAGCTGGAGAAAATCATCCTGGGCTTTGCCAACAACGACTATGACGTGCTGCTCTCGACCACCATCGTGGAGAACGGCATCGACATCCCCAATGCCAACACCATCATCATCAACGGCGCGCACAACTTCGGACTGAGCGACCTCCACCAGATGCGCGGCCGCGTGGGCCGCGGCAACCGCAAGGCGTTCTGCTACCTGCTGGCGCCGCCCCTGTCGGCACTCAGCCAGGAGGCGCGCCGCCGGATGGAGGCCCTGGAGAACTTCTCCGACCTGGGCAGCGGCATCAACATCGCCATGCAAGACCTTGACATCCGCGGCGCCGGCAACCTGCTGGGGGCGGAGCAGAGCGGGTTTATCGCCGACCTGGGCTATGAGACCTATCAGAAGATTCTGAACCAGGCAGTGACCGAGCTGAAGAACGAGGAGTTTGCCGATGTCTATGCCGAGGAGCTGGAGGACAAAGGCGGCGATGCCGGCGACTTTGTGGACGACTGCGTGCTGGAGAGCGACATCGAGATGTGCTTCCCCGACACCTTTGTGCCGGGCGACAGCGAGCGGATGCTGCTCTACCGCGAGCTGGACAGTCTGAACACCGACGAGGAGCTGGAACGCTACCGCAAGCGTCTGACAGACCGCTTCGGCGACATCCCGCCTGTGGCCGAAGAGCTGATGCGTGTCGTCCCCCTGCGCCGCCTCGGCCGGCAGCTGGGCTGTGAGAAAATCATGCTCAAGCAGCAGCGCATGACCCTCTTCTTCGTGTCCAACCCAGACAGCCCCTACTACCGCAGCTCCACCTTTGACCGGCTGCTCAGCTATGTGGCGCAGAACCCGCGCCGCTGCAACCTGCGCGAGGTGAAGGGCAGGCGCTCCCTCGTGGTAGACAACGTGAAGACGGTCGAGGAGGCCCTGGCCATATTGGGCAGCTTGGCGCCAAAGGCCCCGGCGGCAACATAGCCCGGCTGCCGGCACACTTTCAGATGCGATGAATACTAACCTTATACTTATTATTCTTTATGCTTATGCGAAACTTCAGACAGCTGCTGCTCTCGTGCCTTGCCTGCCTTTCCCTGCTGTGCAGGGCCTCGGCCAGCGACGGCCACCCTCTCGGCGCCTGGTGCTGGTTTGCCGACCCGCGTGCCGTCCATCACCGGACAGCGGACGGAACCATCAACAAAACCTACATCGGCTACATTGACACCCATGGCAACATCAAGGCCATGCAGTATGACTTCAAGTCGCAGCGACAGGTCGAGGTGCTGGTGCGCTCGTGGTTCCAGCCCGACGACCACAACAACCCCACCTTTCTCGTGCTGCCCGACAACCGCGTGATGGTGTTCTACTCGCGCCACACGGACGAACCTTGCTTCTACTACCGGGTGACGTCACGCCCGGCCGACCTGGCCACCCTTGGCGAGGAGAAAGTGATCAAGACCAAGGACAACACCACCTACCCCTCGCCCTTTATTCTCAGCGACGACCCCGCACATTTCTACCTCTGCTGGCGCGGCATAGGGTGGCATCCCACCATCGCGCGGCTCACACTGCCTGCTGAAGACGACGAGGTGACGGTGGACTGGGGCCCTTACAGAATGGTGAAATCCACCGGGGCGCGGCCTTATGCCAAGTATGTGTCTGACGGAAAGAGCCGTATCTGGATGGCCTATACCACCGGCCACCCGGACAATGAGTGTCCCAACCACCTCTATCTGAACTACGTGGACATTCATGACGGGACGCTCCGCGACGTGAGAGGCAACCTGTTGCAGACCATTGCCGGCAGACCCTTTGCCGTGAGCAAGCGAGACGACTATGCACGCCGGTGGCCGCTGACGCTGGTTGACCGCCCCGCCGACAAGCGCGACTGGGTGTTCCAGGTAGCTGCCGACACCCTTGGCCGTCCAGCGGTGGCCATGGTGCGCATCAGCGAGGACAAGCGCCGGCACACCTACTGTTATATCAGGTGGAACGGCAAGGCATGGACAGAGACACTGATAGGCGATGCCGGAGGCCACTTTCACCAGTCACCCGAACTGGAGCACTGTTACAGCGCGGGCATGGCCATCGACCCGGATTCGGTGAACATCGTGTATGCCTCGCTGCCTGTCGGCGGAAAGCACGGAGATGTTTACGAACTGTTCCGCTTTGAGCTGGCCGGCAATGGGACGGTGAAAGCCAAGCGCCAGCTGACCTTCAACTCGGCGAAGAACAACGTGCGCCCCTTTGTTATCCCAGGGTCCAAGGGCTCGCCGCTGAGGCTGTCGTGGATGGCGGGCGACTATTACGACTGGATTGTGAGCAGCAGGCATCCGCAGGGTTACAGCACGGTTATGCGCACTGATTTCGAGGGCTTTGCACCGGCCAAGGAGCCGCGGAAAGTGAGCCGAAAGCGACTGGCCCGGATGAAATGGAGCGCCAGGCGGCTGTTCACGTTTGTCACCACAGTGTTTCCAAACGAGGCGCTACGGGCTGACGGCTGTCTGCTGAAGGCGGGCGAACTGTCGTGCTGGCTTGATGCCAAGACGCTCAAGCCGGAGTGGCGTTTCCGCGGGCGGACGTTCCGCAGTGCCAACACCCTGGGCTCGTCCGACCGCTGGCGCGAGGCCCCCAGGGCTACCGACGGCCGCTGGCTGGCGCCTCTGGTGCCCGACAGCGTGCAGCTCAAACTGGTGTGCTGTGACGGCACGCTCAGCATCTACCGCGACGGTATGCTGTCGCAAACCATCTGTGACCTCTTCAAGCAGCAATGACCTAACTTATAAAACAACTAAAACGCATGAAAAAGAATCTGATAACTGCCCTCGCGCTGGCAATGGTCGCCATGACCGCGCTGGCAGACAGCAGGGCGGTGTTCACGGTCAGCAAGCCTGACTACGAGAAGAGTCCGTTCACCGGAATGACACGCCGCCACTGGGTGGAGGCCGGGACATGGCTGCTAAGCGGCGCATTCAACTATATCACCTCGATAGACGACCCCATGTATTTCCCCAAGCAGGTAGACAAGACCTATCCCCGTAACGGGAGTGAGGTGAAGGTGGCCCGGCTGGAAGGCCTGGCGCGCACCCTCTTTGTGGCAGCGCCCCTGCTGAGAGACAACCCCGGACTGGAGCTGCACGGCGTCAAGGTGGCCGACTACTACCGCCACCAGCTGGCGAGCATCGCCAACCCCGCCAGCAAGCACTTTATCCCCCACCGCAAGGGAGGCCCCAGCCAGACCCTGCTGGAGCTGGGGTCGCTGGCCATCTCCATGAAGGTGGCGCAGGACGTGCTGTGGGACCCGCTCGGCAAGGCCGACAAGGACGCGCTGGCCGCCACGATGCTCAGCTATGGCGAAGGGCCCACCATCGGTTCCAACTGGATGTTCTTCAATGTGTATATCCTGAGTTTTCTCAAAGACCAGGGCTACCGTGTTGACGAGCGCAAGATAGTGGACTGGATGGAGAAGCTGCTCGCCCGCTACAAGGGAGAGGGCTGGTATAACGACGCGCCAGCCTACGACTATTACAGTATGTGGGCCTACCAGAGCTACGGACCGCTGTGGGTCGAGCTGTTTGGCAAGCGCATGAAGCCGGCCCCGGGTGCGGGTCTGCCTGGCGATGTGTATCAGAAACTGTCGGAACGCTTTCTGAAAAACGAGCACGACCTTGTGGACAACTATCCGTATATGTTTGCGCGTGACGGCCGGATGAACATGTGGGGGCGCAGCATCTGCTACCGCTTTGCAGCAGTCACGCCGCTGCCCCTGCTGGAATATGGCGGCTTCAAGGATGTCAACTATGGCTGGATGCGCCGCATCGCCTCGGCCTCGCTCCTTCAGTTTGTGCAGCATCCCGACTTCCTGGAGAACGGTGTGCCCACGATGGGCTTCTACGGGCCTTTTGAGCCATGCGTCCAGATATACAGTTGCAGGGGCAGTGTCTACTGGATGGGCAAGGCTTTCCTCGGTCTCATGCTCCCCGAGAGCTCGCGCTATTGGAGTGACGTGGAGAACGAGGGGCCGTGGAAAGACCAGATGAAGCGCGGACAGGTGTACAACCGCTTCCAGCCGGCCGCCGGGCTGCTCATCACCGACTATCCCAACTGCGGCGGCGCCGAGATGCGGTCGTGGTGCCACGAGAGCGTGGCCAAGGACTGGCAGAAGTTCCGCTCGTCGGAGAACTACAACAAACTGGCCTACCACACGGAGTTCCCCTGGATGGCCGATGGCAGGAACGGCGAGATTTCGATGAACTACGGCACCCGGAACAAGAAGGGACAGTGGGAGGTGCTGCGGCTCTATGACTTCAAGAGCTTTGAGGATGGGGTCTACCGCCGTGACGCCGTGCTGGAGACCGATGAAACTGTGCGCTACCAGCTGGCCGACATCCCGCTGCCCGATGGCGTGCTGCGTGTGGACCGGGTGCGTGCCGGGGCTCCCACCGAAATATGCCTCGGCCACTATGCCTTGCCGCAGCTCACCGATGGCCGGGGGCGCGCCAATGCGCTCGCCTCGCACAAGGTGCCGCTTGGCAAGGGCCGTGACACGGTGGCAGTCTGTGACAACGGTGCCTACGAACTGGCCCTTGTGCCCCTGGTGGGCTGGGACTCTGCCGTGCAGATGGTTGAGGCCGACGGACTGCACCCGGTGAGCCGCCGCTGCATGGTGCCCATGCTCCGCCAGCAGGTGGACAAAGGCTGGCGGGTGCTGGTCACCCTGATGCTCTGGAAGAAGATGGACGGCGGACGGCTGACGGCCAAGGAACTGCGGCCGGTCAGAATGGTCGAGGTGTCGAAAAACGGCAAGCGCGTGGAGGTCAGACTGGCCGGCGGACAGACCAAAACCGTAGTTTTTGACTGACGATGTGGATTGTTCTGACCGTACTGGCCTACTTTGCCGTGCTCTTTGCCCTGAGCCGGATCACGGCAAGGCGGGCCACTAACAATGCTTTCTACCGGGGCGAGCGCCGCTCTCCCTGGTATATGGTGGCCTTTGGCATGGTGGGCGCCTCTGTCAGCGGGGTCACTGTGGTGTCGGTGCCAGGTATGGTGACCAAGATAGACATGACCTACCTGCAAACGTGCCTTGGCTTTATCCTTGGCTATTTTGCCGTGGCCTTCGTCCTGTTGCCGCTTTATTACAGGCTCGGCCTCACCACCATCTATGGCTACCTTGGGCAGCGCCTTGGGCGGCGCTCCTATCTTACGGGGTCCGCTTTCTTCCTGCTGTCAAAGATGACGGGGGCTGCCGTGCGCTTCTATGTGGTGTGCATCATTCTGCAGCACTTTGTCTTCGACCGGCTCGGCGTGCCGTTCTGGGCCACCGTGGTGACCATGGTGGCGCTCATCTGGCTGTACACCCACCGCGGCGGAATCAAGACCCTGGTGTGGACAGACGCATTTCAGACAGTCTGCCTCTTTACGGCCCTTGTCCTCATCCTCGTGCAGGTGGCCCGCACGCTGGGCTTTGGCGTTGAGGAAACGGTTTCGGCCGTGGCCAACAGTGGCATGAGCCGCGTGTTTGTGTTTGACGACACGTTCTCCAAGCAGTACTTCTGGAAGCAGTTTCTCAGTGGCATCTTCATCGTGATAGTGATGACCGGGCTTGACCAGGACATGATGCAGAAGAACCTGACGTGCAAGTCGCTGCGTGAGGCCCGGAAAGATATGTGTACCTATGGCTTCGCCTTTGTGCCCGCCAACCTGCTGCTGCTCTCGCTGGGTGTGCTGCTGGTGCTGCTCGCCCGCCGTGACGGTGTGACCCTTCCGGCATCGGGCGACGACCTGCTGCCGATGTTCGCGGCTTCGGGCGAGCTTGGCCTGCCTGTGGTCATCCTGTTTACCATCGGCATCGTGGCGGCCTCGTTCAGCAGTGCCGATTCGGCACTGACGGCGCTGACCACCTGCTTCTGTGTCGATATCTGCGGAAGGGAGCGCGACGAGCGGCTGCGCCGCCGCGCGCATCTGGGACTGTGTGTGCTTTTCGTGGTGTTTATCCTGCTGTTTCGGCTGGTCAACTCAACGAGTGTCATCGATGCCATCTACACCCTCTGCTCCTACACCTACGGACCGCTGCTGGGCCTCTTTGCCTTCGGCCTCTTTACCCGGCGCAAGGTCAATGACCGCGCTGTGCCGTGGATAGCCGTAGCAGCCCCGGTTCTTTGCTTTGTGACTGAACAGGCGGTGCTGGCCCTCACAGGCTATCATTTTGGCTATGAGCTGCTCATGCTCAATGGCTTGCTGACCTTCTTGGGCCTGTTGGCGTTCAGGACAGGCGCCCGCCATCTGCCAACGGACGGATGACAGGAGCTGTGCGTTAGAATTTCTTTCCCCCTACAATGCTCAGGAATGTGCTGCCCAAAATCTTGATGTCAAGCCACCACGAGCGGTGCTCCAGATAGTAGAGGTCAAGCTCCAGCCGGCGCAGCATCTTCTCCATGGTGTCGGTGTAGCCGTTGTAGAGCGTGGCATACGATGTCACCCCGGGGCGAATCTGGTAGAGGCAGCGGTAGCGGGGGTCGCGCTCCATAATCTGGTCAATGTAGAACTGGCGCTCGGGTCGCGGACCCACGAATGCCATGTCGCCCTTGAGCACGTTCCACAACTGCGGAAGCTCGTCAAGGTGGTGGTCGCGCAGAAAGCGGCCCACCTTTGTAAGGCGGTCATCCTGCTCCTGGTTGTACAGGGCGGGGCCGTCTTTCTCGGCATCCATTTTCATGCTTCTGAACTTATAGATATAGAAAGGCTTGCCAAACCGGCCTATACGTTCCTGCTTGAAAATGGCGGGCTTCCCGTCCTCCTTGCGGATGGCGATGTAGCAGAAGAGAAAAAGCGGTGAGAATATGATAAGGCAGAAAAGGGCTATCAGAAAGTCAAGGATGCGCTTCACGTTGCGTTCCACTTCAGTCATGCCATCAAAGATATAGATGCTATTTTCTTTTTCGGTTTGTGCCATTATTTGCTTCTTTTATCTTAATAACTCGTAAAAAAGACAAATATTGTATGAACATTCACATTTATTTCCCTGCCCGCCTGCTGCGGACAAAGCGGTAGCTGTCCCACTGCCTTTTCAGCACTTTCATGGCATAGTTGGGCATGAACACAAAGAAGAAGTAAACGTATGACTTGGGCTTGGAGAATCCGAGTATCTGCTCGTACACGCGTGCGTTATATTTAATAAGGTGCAGCTTGCTCTGCGACACCGACCCCTTTCTCACCCTGTAGTAGGCCAGCGGTTCGGTGATGCCGTGGGCGTAGCCGCATACCTTGACGATGGAGAGGAAGAGCCCCCAGTCCTGTCGCTTGCGAATGGTAGGCATGTAGAATTTCCGCCCCAGTGCCTTCCTGTCGTAGATGGCGGTGAGACAGCCCACCTTGTTGTCGCGCACCATGGTCTTGAACGTAATCTCTTTGGGTGTGATACAGATGCCCAGCTCCTCGTCGCTGGTGTCGCAGATGATGTAGGACGAGCAGCACAGGGCGCAGCCTGTCTGCTGCATATAGCTCACCTGGCGCTCCAGCTTGTCGGCCACCCACCTGTCGTCGCTGTCGCAAAAGGCGATGTAGCGGCCTCTGGCGTTCCTGATGCTGTTGTTGCGAGCCACACCCGGGCCGCCGTTCGCATCCAGATGGAACACCCTCACGCGCGAATCATGCTTGCGGTAACGCTCCAGAATGGACAGTGTCTCGGGGTCGGAAGAGTTGTCATCCGTTATCAGCAGCTCCAGCTCAGCGTAGGTCTGGCTGAGCACACTCTCTATGCTGTCTGCCAGGAACTGGCTGGCATTGTAGGTGGGCATGATAACGGAAACGAGTTCTTTCATATTTTTTCGATGTGCAAAGGTACGACTTTAAATGAAAAATGAAGCATGAAGCGTATGGAAATATGGCACAATGCCAGGACGGAATGAAGAAAACCCCTTGGAAAACACCACATTTTATCGGAGTGAGACGAAAAGAGAAACACTTTAGACGTATGCCAAAGCGCCCTTTTGGCCTTTCTAGTAATTTTGCAACAGAAAACCATAACGCCTAAATAATATCTGTTGACGTATGACAAAACAGTTACTTCTGACATTGATGGCCGCGACTTGTGTGGCAGGTTTTGCTCAGGATGAGAACCTGCCCACCATTGTGCCCGGGGCCAACCCCAGCCTGTCAACGGTCACGATGCGCGCTGGTACAACAAAATACCAGAAAGTGACCGGTTTCGGAGCTGCCGCCTGTTTTGGACTGATGGAGCCAATCCGCGACACCAATGTCATCGACTCGCTCTACGGGCCGAAGTCAAGGGTGGGGCTGAACATTGTCCGCATGGAGATTTCGCCCAATATGATTGGTGATGTGACCACTCCGTGGGACACCCCCTACGACTGGCATGGCTACCTGCCGGTGACCAAGCGGGCGAAGGAATATGGAGCCATTGTCTTCGGCACCCCATGGTCGCCCCCGGCCGCCTTTAAGACGAACAACAGCGCCAGCGGTGGCCAGACTACCGACGAGAATGGCAATGTGGGCGGCGTGAGGGGCAAGCTGAAGAAAGAAAAATACAAGGATTTCTTTCCCTGGCTTAACACCTTTCTTAATTATATGAACAACAACGGTGTGCGTGTTGACGCTGTGGCCCTGCAGAACGAGCCCGACTGGTGGGTGGGGTACAGCGGCTGCCTCTACACACCCGAGGAACTTCACAGTCTGGTTCGCGACTATGCGGCGCGCCTCAACAAGAAGTATTTTGGCGTGAAACTGATCAGTGCGGAGAGCCTCAACTTCACACCGGCCTATTCGGATGCCCTGCTTGACGACACCGTGACAGCCAAGCATATTGACATTGTCGGCGGCCACCTTTACGGCAACCCTCCGCTGAAAAACATGAAGACTGTGGGCACAAAGGCCCTGAAGATGGGCAAGGAGACGTGGATGACGGAGCACAGCTTCGACCCGCGCGGCGAGGGAGCTAACGCTGTGACCGACCTGCCGACATGGGACGAGGAGCTGCTCTTCGCCGAAGAGGTGAACGAGTCGATGCAGGCCAACTGCTCTGCCTACATCTACTGGTACATGATGGCCCACTGGTCGTTCATTGGCAGCGGCGATGCCACCGTCCAGCCCGGAAACGACAAGGGGAAGGTGCTGCGCCGCGGCTTGATTATGTCGCATTTCGCCAAGCATCTCACCGGCGCGACACGCCTGTCGCACACTTCGAACATCAACCAGGTGACCAATGCCGCTTTCGAGACCACGGCCTATCTCAAGGGCGACTCGCTCATCGTGATGGCCATCCTCACCAAGGACCGCGACTTTAACCTGCAGATCACCCTGCCTTACAAGGCCAAGGGAGGCAAGCGTATCTTGAGCACAGAGGACCGTCTGCTGGCCGAGGCCAATATCCAGATTGACGAGCCTACCACGAAGATGACGTTCGACATGCCGGCCAAGAGCATCGCCACCTACATCTTCAAGGTGGACAACCCCGAGACGGCCATCAGCAGCGTTGAGCGCGAGGCCAAGGCCGGACACGCGGACGACAGCTGGTACAGCCTGAGCGGCCAGCGTGTGGTCAGCCCGCGCAAGGGCGTGTATATCCATCAAGGAAAAATAGTTGTTAGATAAGCATAAAGTTAGGTTATTTATTCTCATTGGGTTTGCTGTAAGGCTTCCGTCCGGAGGCGGTGACGTTTTCGGCGGGAGTGCAAACCCTTAACTCCAAGACTGAGTAGCCTTTGCCTGTCCAGCCACTTTGAAACGATAATCATATACCTTAAATAGTAAGTAGTCATGATCATTCCGGCTGATGCCGGTCAGGCTCCGGAGCCCTCTGCCGGCCCGGAGCCTGTGTTTGAATCCATCCTCTCTCCGAAACAGTACTGTTGCGAAACAAGAATGAACTAAGGGGGGGGTAACAAGTTACCTGCGTTGTTGACAAGAAGAAATCTGCCTTACTGCAAGCAAGGATGGCGTGAATACCGAACAATTCTCTTATCTTATTATTCACCAAATCTATCAAAAACATGAAACGCTTAAAACAATTAATGCTCATGTTCCTGCTTGCTTTCCTGGGAGGAACGGCGAATGCGACCAAAATCAACGCCGACCTGGCGCAGATGAAACAAAGTACATCGGCCACATGGGATGCCGAGACCTTCACCTTAGGGTGGACACAGGGCTGGTATAACTCGGTTGACATTGTCGGACTGCCCACCGGTGACCTGTCGGCCTACACCTCGCTCGTGATTGGAACCACAGAGTTTGGCGCGAACACCACTGGCTACCGTGTGCTTTTCTATTATGGCGCAAGCAACGTGCCAGTGACCGTCAGCAGCCAGGACCAGACTGTTATCAACCTGGCTGAGACGCTGACCCCCGAGCAGCGTGCGGGCATCACCAGAATCTGTGTGGCCGGCACCGGTGGCAGCGAGGATGCTCCCTGCTCGGTGAAATTCTCCAAAATATACATGGTAAAGCCTTTTGACCTTGTGTTCGATACCAATGGCAAGGCCGTCATCCTGCCCTCAGACCTCACAGCCTCTGGCGGTGTCAGCTATGACGAAGATACGGGCGCACTGACTGCCGGCGCCACAGCGGGCAGCCTGTCTGTCGACTTGCCCTCAGAGGGCGTGGACCTCAATTCGGTTTATGGCTTCAAAATCAACTATACAGGTGACAATGTCATGCAGAAATTTGTGGTGGCCAACGCTGCTGGCTGGTCAAAAGATTTTTGGAGCCGCACTGACGGGCGTGACGACTTGGCGCAACATATCAAGGGCAACGGCAAGAACACAAACAAGTGGGAATGGACTACCAATGCCTACACCGATGGGGAGCAGAAGACGATGACCATCTCTTCCATCGAACTGTATGCCAAGGTGCTCACTTGCAACGACCCCCACTATGCTGACTTGACCAGAGACATGTTTCACAACTGGACGGGTGCCGGCGCGGATGCCACAGCCACATCCACTGTTCCCAACTTTGAACTGCACTTGAATGAGACCATGGGGCAAGGTGCCACCCTGTATGGTGATGGCGGTGTGTACTATCTGAACTATGCCGATGTCACAGGCTACGACAAGATTGTTTTCTATGGCGTTGGCACAGGACAGTACCGGCTGCTGTGCAACAGGGAAACGGACAACGGCACTCATGCAGAGACTTTGGTTGATGTCAGTGCCACTGGCGTGACCGAGGTCAGTGTTGCCGACCTGGACAAAAACGGCAAGGGCTATGTTCATCTGAATGCCATCAAGCTGCCTTGGGGTGACAACACTGCCACGCTCACTGCCATCAAGCTCTATAAGGAAACGGTTGCCGAACCTTACAGCCTGGTGCTCTCCGGCGAGGGAGTGCTGACCAGTGACGTGGCCGCACTGCTGGCCAAGGACTATACCTCTGTTGATGCCACCGGCCTGACCAACGACGAGGCCATTGAGATAGCGACAGGCAACCCCAACTGCTTGCTTGTGACCACTGCCGGCAAACTGAGCAACAGCCAGAATGTTGTGGTTGGCGGCACTTGCGCCAACCTTGTGCTGGCCGATGCGAACAACTACGCCTCCCCGATAGATTTTACGGCTGCGTCAGCCACGTTCAGCCGCAAGGCTAAGGGCTATCAGGGATGGTCTACCGTGTGTGTGCCCTTTGACGCTGAAGTGCCAGCAGGTGTGAAAGCCTGGACTGTTGCCGGCGTGACCGGAAGTGTGCTCAATATGGCAGAGGCAACCGTTATTCCAGCCAACACGCCAGTCCTTGTGCAGTTTGACGAGGAAACCGGCTTGCGGCTCACCGCATCCGGCGTGTCAATAGCCAAGACAGCAGCCCCAACAGCCAACGGTAACGGCCTCGTGGGCGTTTACACCAAGCAGCAGGCCCCCGTGGGCTGCTATGTGCTGCAGAGCCAGGAGGGCACGCTCGGCTTCTATAAAGTGACCGAGGCTGTGCGCCCCAATGTGCCCGCGTTCCGCGCCTATCTCAATGTGGTGCCCGCGTCCGCCAAGTACAACAGCTTCAGTCTGAAGTTCAGCGAACCCACAGGCATTGACAGCCTTGATGGCACAGACGGACGGAAGACCGCCGTTGCCCGCTATAACACGGCCGGCCAGCGCGTGAACACCGCGAACGGCAGTCTGGAGATTCGCCGCATGAGCGACGGCTCTGTGCGCAAAGTCATGGTGAGATAGTCCAAGTCAACAGCCTTGACAAGCATTTTTTTAATTATCTGTACAACTTAAAACTGCATAACAATGAAAAAGTGTTATAACAAGCCTATGGCTAACGTGTTTGACCTTGAAACGGAGGCCCTGATGGCAGCCTCGGCACCCGGTCTGCTTGACACCCCTGCCAACGGCACCGATGCGGGCGCCAAGGTTAACGAGGAAGGAACCGCCTTTGACCTGTGGGCAACAGACGAGGAGGAGTAAGCGCAGCGCGCACTTTGGCAGATGCCATTGTCTAACGAACGGCCCCACCATGGCAATTGCCATGATGGGGCCGTTTTTGCAACAAAAAAGAAAAAACAAAAGACGTACAGCAAAGGAGATAATGAGAAGACGCACTACTTTTGTTCGTAAACAATAACCGCATTCAACATGAAACAATTTTTTATCTTCTTGTTCCTTGCACTGGCAACAAGTGCATGGGCGCAGCCCGCGGGGATGCGCCCCATCCATGTGAGTGGCAACCAGCTGGTTGATGACCAGGGGCGCGTCCGTGTGCTCCACGGCGTGATGGACACCCCGAGTCCCTATTTCAACCGTTACCGATGGGGCAACAGCTGCAGCAGTGGCAACATCCAGCCGTGCATCAATTATTTCGACAAGCTGTTCACAGCCATCACCGACAGTGCCAGCGGCGCCTATTGCAACCTTTTCCGCCTGCACCTTGACCCCTGCTGGACAAACGACCCCAACAAGCAGAGCGACGGCAAGGAGAGCGGCGAGGCCGACATCTCGCGCTTCAGCGAGGCGCGGCTCACCACCCTGATGTCGACCCTCTACGGACAGATAGCGCGCAAAGCCGTTGGCAAGGGCCTTTATGTCATCATGCGCCCGCCCGGTGTGTGTCCCCAGAACCTCAAGGTAGGCGACTATTACCAGGAGTATCTCATCAAGGTGTGGGACATCGTTACAAAGAACCGCATCGTGGCCCAGGACAAGTATGCCGGCTATTTTGCCATCGAGCTGGCCAACGAGCCTGTGAACGTGAAGAACGCCGATGGCACAGAGACCGACAACACCCTGCATGACTATTTCCAGCCCATTGTGGACAAGATCCGCGAAAACGGGTTCAAGGGCATCATCTGGGTGCCCGGCAGTGGCTGGCAGAGCAATTACCGCGGCTACGCCAAGGTGCCCATCACCGACCCGCTGGACAACTTCGGCTATGCTGTGCACGACTACCCCGGATGGTATAACAGCAGCGACGCCAACCCGAACTACCAGTACGTGTGTGCCAAGTTCAAGGAGAGCGTGCCCGTGGTGATGAACCGTCCCGTCGTGATTACCGAGGTTGACTGGAGTCCCGAGGTGCCCGGCGCGGGTCACTATAACGAGCATGGCGACTGGGTGCCCGGTAATATGGGCACATGGGCGACGGCCTCCACCTCGAAGTGGGGCAGGGGTTACAAGGCTATGATTGACTATTTCGGCAACATCTCCATGACCCTCTCGAGCACATCCTGCTATATCGACATCGACAGCTATATCAACGATGGCTTGGTGGTGCCGGCTTTCAACGCTGCGCCCGAGGCCTGCGGCCAGGCTTGCTTCGAATGGTACGCGCAGTATGCCAAGAGCGAGCCTATCGTGCAGGATGGGCTGAAAGAGCTGCGCTCGCCGGAGGAGACCTTTTATGTAAAGCCCGGTGAGAAGCGCAAGGTCACGGTCAACTTTGTCTGCAACAACGGCAGCGAGTGGGATGTGGCCCTGCTCTGCCGCAACCGTTCAATGAACACCGGCGTGGTCACCATTGACGGTGACAGCGTGACCGGCATCAAGGAGGGATCGACCGAGCTTCGCTTCTCGCTGACCGACAAGAACGGCACCACAAAGATATTGATTCTGCCCGTCAAGGTGACTAATGAGACTGCCATTGGAGACGTTGAGAATACAGGTGCTGCCACGCGGCGTGTTGCCTACCGCTCGCTTGACGGTCGCTGCCTTGCCGCGCCAGGCAAAGGTCTCAACCTCGTTGTCCGTGAAAGGTTGGACGGCACGCGGACAGTATCCAAGGTTTTGGTGCGCTAAGGGGAAACCCTTGGCGCACGCCGCCTGTTACTGCTGTTTTTTTTATAATTCGATATTGTTTTCTTGAGTTTGCTGCGAAACTTTTAGGAAAAATGGTTTTTCAGCGTTCTTTATGCAAAACACATATTGGAACCCCTCTCTACTTATTGGAATCCTAAAGGCAAGGTGTGGCGCGCTACGTATTCTTTGAATGAGGCGATGGCCAATGACTACAGGCGGCCGCAAAAAGAAGTGCATCCCTCTTTTAGCTATCCTCTGACACAAATACGTGAAAGTCAAATCCCCAGACACGGACAGAATAAAGAAGAAGGCGAAACAATATCTAATTCACAATACATAGGTGCGCGCTTTAGCTTGAAAAACTTGCACGTTTATTCACTTATCAACAAAAAAAATAGTAATTTTGTCCTTAAATTACATAGCTAACCTATGGCAAAACGGACAATGGCAGTCCTGTTCTCCATCGTGCTGACTGCGCTGGCATGGGGAAAACCGGGATATTTTTATACTACATCAACGCGACAGCTGACCAGTAGCAAGATACAGAGTGTGCTGCAAGACAGCCGTGGCTTCCTTTGGATTTCCACCGAGTTCGGGCTGAACAGGTTCGACGGTTATACGTTCTCCTCTTATTTTAATGTGAGCGGAGTCCCCAACTCAATCTGCTTCAACTCGACAATTTGCCTGTTTAACGACCGTGATGGGAACCTGTGGGTGGGCACCGTGAAGGGACTTGACCGCTATGACCCCATGACCGACGGCTTCGTTCACTACAAGGCCCCGCAAGACCAGCAACCCCGCGTGAACTGTATCACCCAGCTCCGTGACGGTCGCATCATTGTGGGCACGTCGGGCTATGGCATCTTCCAGATTGATGAGAAAAACCACAGGCTCGTGGCGCTCACGGGCTTGACAAGTCCTTCGGCCAAGGACTATTGCATGATATTGTACGAGGACAGCAAAGGCAATATCTGGAAGACGGGTACAGACAACGTGATTACGAAAAAGGAGAAGCGTGGCAAAGGGCGTATACGGGTGTTCAACTCGCCCTGTGGCATACCTGTTGGTGTGCTCGAGGTGGACGGGCGTGTGTGCGTGGTGTGCTCCAAGGGCGTGCTGGTGGAACATAACGGAAAGCTGCAGCGCTCCACCACGGACTTTCGCGCTGCCGGACTTGATGATGTGCTGTTCTATTCCTGCTACAAGGACAGCAAGGGAAATGTTTTTCTCGGCACGCGCGGGCACGGACTTTTTGTCTTTCGCCCCTCTTCCCACAAGATAGAGCCTGTGACATTCCAGTCAGACCAAATAGACCTGATGACAGCCAAGGTGGCGTGTGTCACCGAGGACAGGCAGCACAACCTGTGGATTGGTTGTCTGCAGAGAGGCTTGGTGATGATACCCTATGACCGTCCGCAGTTTCACTCGCTGAACCTTTCCGAGCGGCATCTCCGTGTTGGCACCACGGTGTCGTCCGTCTGTGAGGGGGACGATGGCATGGTTTGGTGCGCTGTGCAGGGCAACGGCATTTATGGGCTGAGTTTCAATGGCGATGTGGTGGCCCATCCCTCGTGCCCCAAGGATATAGAGTTTCTCTACCGGGATATGAATAAAAACTATTGGGTGGGCACCGACAACGCCCTGTTTAGCTATAACCCGGCTACCGGCAGCTCGGAAAAGGTGTTCACCTATGACTGTAACCGGTTTAACACCATGACGGCCGACCGCTACGGCAACCTGTATGTCAGCACTTTTGCCCGCGGACTGTGTGTGCGCAGTGCCGCCACCGGGAAGTGGACCAATTACAATTTTAAAAAACGTGACAGCAAGCACGGCTACCTGTGCAACAACTGGGTGCTGGCACTGATGCCCGACAGCCGTGGAATGGTGTGGATTGCCACCTCGTCGGGCGTGCAGGCCTTTGACCCGCGCACGGCCAGTTTCCAGCCGCTTGGGTGGCACAAGCAGTTAGAGGGCGTGATGTGCCTGTCTCTCTGTGAGACCAGGTCGGGCGACATACTCATAGGTACCGATCACGGACTCTATGTTTACAGTCGCAAGACGCGCAAGGTGGCACCTTTTGCGGGTGCTGAGCAGCTGGCGGGCAAGATTGTGGCCTACATTGTGCAA
The DNA here is from genome assembly GCA_937895845.1 of uncultured Prevotella sp. Taxonomy (GTDB): domain Bacteria; phylum Bacteroidota; class Bacteroidia; order Bacteroidales; family Bacteroidaceae; genus Prevotella. Next base: position 59,415 of record CALBLK010000078.1, read on the forward strand.
GACCGTAAGGGTGACATCTGGTGCGCTACCTCGTATGGCATCTGGCAGTGGCAGAGCGACAAGCGGCGCTTTGTATGTCATGTTCGGGGCAATGGCCTTGTGCAGAAAGAGTATGTCAACTGTGTGGGGCTGCACATGGCCGATGGCCGGATTTGCTTTGCCACCAGTGACGGCATTGTCACTTTCCGTCCCGACGAGGTGCGCAAATGCAACAACCATACCGATGAGCTGCAGCTTACCTCCCTGATGATTGGAGGGGCGAAAGTGAACAGTGCGACCCTGTCCGACGGCAGGCGCATTACCGATACCGATGTGATGAACTCCAAACATTTCGAGGTGTCGTTCTCAGACAATTCCCTGACCCTTCATTTCTCGCAGCTGAACTTCGTCAATCCGGAGAATGTGGTGATCAGTTACCGTGTCAACGGTGCCAGGACATGGACTTACAACCAGGCTGGAGACAATACCATCACGCTCAGTCACTTGCCTCCTGGCTCCTACCGGCTTGAGGTGCGCGCCTTTGCCAATGGCGCGTTTTCGCGCGTAAAGGCCTTTACTGTCACGGTGCTGCCGCCGTGGTACCGCTCCACCTATGCCATCCTTATTTATATACTGATTGCCTTGGTTGTCATCGGTGGCGGTGTGTTCTTCTACCTGCGCCGCAAGCGCGCCCAGCTTGACGAGGAGAAGATGAAGTTTCTCATCAATGCCACGCACGACATCCGCTCCCCGCTTACCCTCATCATCAGCCCGTTGCGCAAGCTGATGAGCAGCAACCTCGGAGAGAATGCCCAGGCGGAGCTGGCCACGATTGAGCGCAACGCCAAGCGCATCCTCACCTTGGTGAACCAGATTCTTGACATGCGCAAGATAGACAAGCAGCAGATGCACCTTGTCTGCCGGGAGACCGACCTGGTGCAGTTTGTCAACGGTGTGTGCAAGATGTATGAGTATAATGCCAAGGAGCGTGGCATCACTTTCCATTTCAACCACAAGATGGGCAAACTGAAGGTGTGGATAGACACGGTGAACTTTGACAAAGTAGTGTCAAACTTGCTCTCCAATGCGTTCAAATACACGGCTGACGGTGGCAAGATTGATGTGGACATCATGAATGAGGATGACCGCTGGGCCGTAATCCAGGTGAAAGACACGGGCATTGGCTTGGGCGAGGATGGCGGCAAGCGTATTTTTGACCGCTTCTACCAGGGCAAGAGTGGACGCGACAGCAAGACGGCCGGCACAGGCATTGGCTTGAACCTCTGTAAGATGATAGTGGATATGCACTACGGAGAGATATCGGCCGGAAACCGTGAGGACGGTGTCCGTGGAAGTGTGTTCACCGTGAAGGTGCCTCTCGGCACGGCCCATCTCGCCAAGGAGGAGATGGATCAGACCCCTGAGCCTCTGCCCGCCAAGAACCCGCAGGTGAAGAAGGTGGGCACCAAGCGGTCCTACCGAGTGATGGTTGCTGACGATGACGAAGAACTGGCCCGCTATATTAGCAGTGAACTGTCTCGCTATTACCGCTTCACCGTGTGCAGTAACGGCCGCGAAGCCATCAAGGAATTGCTCTGCAACGACTATGACGTTGTGGTAAGTGATGTGATGATGCCCGAGATGGACGGCTTCAGCCTGCTGCGGCTGATCAAGACCAATGTGCGGCTCAACCATATCCCTGTGATTATGCTCACCTCTAAAAACGATGTGGTTAACCGCTTGGAGGGCCTGGAGCGTGGCGCCGACGCCTATATGTCGAAGCCCTTTGACATTCAGGAGCTGCATCTCATGATTGAGAACCAGATGAACAACATCCTCTTGCTCAAGGGCAAGTTCTCCGGGGCGCAGCAAGCAAAGGACAAGGTTGCCCCTGTCACTGTCAAGGGTAATGATGATGCACTGATGGAGCGCATCATGAAATCCATTAACAAGAACTTTGCCAACAGCGACTTCAATGTGGACATGCTTACCGAGGAGGTTGGAATCAGTCGCGCGCAGTTGCACCGCAAGATGAAAGAGATGACCGGAATTCCGGCCAGCGAGTTCCTTCGCAACATCCGTCTGGAGCAGGCTGCCCGGCTGCTCAAGGAGCAAAAGGTCAATGTCACGCAGGTGGCTTATAGCGTGGGTTTCAGCAACCTGGCCCATTTCTCCACCATCTTCCGCCGCCATTTCGGTGTGTCGCCCACTGAGTTTGCCGAGCGAAGCCAGAAGGAACAGCAGCAGGACGAGGCCCCGGAGCCTTCAGATGGGCGTGGTGCCGAGTGATGAGTTGCGTGTCTTTGGCAATAATTGCGAATTCTGGACAGCCTAAGACAAAAAGATAATCATCGTAGACAAATAGAAAAGCATTTCTTTATGGGATATGTTACTTTTGTCGCCATGAAAAAGACCGTATCTCTTCTTATACTTCTGTGGGCTGCACTGTCAGTGTGGGCCGATGATGGCAGCTTGTTATGGCTCAGACAACAACCCACAGGCAGAGCCAAGGTGTCAGCGCCGAAGGCCGGTGCTTGTGTGTCCATGGCGCGCCTTGAGCTAACCAACTATTTCAAGGGCCGTAAGGCTGAACTAGTCCTTGACCGTTCGATGGCCGACAATGATGGCTTCCGGGTGACCGAGGGCAAGGGTGGGGTGACGATTGCCGCCCGCCGCCCGGCCGGACTCCTTTATGGCGCTTATGAGGTGTTGCGCCGCCAGCAGCTCGGGATGCCGCTGGCCACGGCTTCCTCGCCGGTGTTTGGCCTGCGCCTGCTTAACCATTGGGACAATCTTGATGGCAGCATTGAGCGCGGCTACGCTGGAAAGAGCGTGTGGAAATGGGAACTGATGACCAACACATCGACCACCAACCGCCGCCAGCTATCCGGTGCCCAGGCGCAGCTCATGGACCGCATTGTGATGTACGCCAGGGCCAACGCCTCGCTGGGTATCAACGGAACGGTGCTGAACAATGTGAATGCATCGCCGCAGATGCTGTCGGCCAAGTATCTTCAAAAGGTGAAGTGGATGGCGGATGTTCTCCGCCCTTATGGTCTGAAAGTGTTTCTTTCTGTCAATTTTGCTTCGCCGATGGGCCTTGGCAAGCTTTCTACAGCCGACCCGCTCGACCCGCAGGTGGCTGCATGGTGGAGCAGCAAGGCCGCTGAAATCTACAGGCTGATACCCGACTTTGGCGGCTTTCTGGTGAAAGCCAATTCCGAGGGGCAGCCCGGTCCCGGAGACTATCACCGCTCTCATGCCGACGGTGCCAACATGCTGGCCGATGCCCTTGCCCCATTTGGCGGCACTGTGGTGTGGCGCTCGTTTGTCTATGGTGCCAACCACAAGGGCGAGGACCGCGTCAAGCAGGCCGTGAGCGAGTTCAAGCCCTGTGACGGGCAGTTCCGCAGCAATGTGATTCTCCAGTCAAAGAACGGCCCGCTGGACTTCCAGCCCCGGGAGCCTTATGCCCCTATCTTCGACCAGATGAAGCGCACGCCGCAGATGGCCGAACTGCAAATCACACAGGAGTATCTCGGTCAGTCACGCCATTTGGTTTACCTTGCGCCCATGTGGACGGAGTTCTTCTCGTTTGTCGAACCTCGCAAGCTGCTTGGCATTGCCGGTGTGGCGAACATTGGCGATGACGCTAATTGGTGTGGGCATCATTTTTCTCAGGCCAACTGGTATGCTTTCGGGCGGCTGGCGTGGAATCCGCAGCTGTCTCCGGAGCAGATTGCTCGCGAATGGCTCCGTCTCACGTTTACTGACAACAGCGACTTTGTTGACACCATGGCCGGCGTGATGATGCGCAGCCGCGAGGCTTGTGTCAACTATATGATGCCCCTCGGACTGCATCATATCTTCAAGTTTGACCACCACTATGGGCCGGAACCCGATGGCTTCAAGGCCGACTATCCGCTAGAGTGGTGCCCCGTTTACTACCACAAGGCCGACAGCCTGGGCGTTGGTTTCGACCGCACGGCCGCCACGGGCACAAACGCCACAGGCCAGTACCGCGAGCCTTACGCTTCCCTCTATGAACATATTGAGACCTGTCCGGAGGAGTATCTGCTGTGGTTTCACCATGTGCCCTGGAACCACCGCATGAAAAACGGCCATACCCTGTGGCAGACCCTCTGCATGAAATATCAGGAGGGTGTCGATGAGGTTGACCGCACTGTGGTGACCTGGAACAGAATGCGTCCTTACGTAGACGGTCGGCGCTGGCAGGAAGTGGCCGGACGTCTTGACCACCAGGCCGCCAACGCGCGCGAGTGGCGTGACGTGTGCCTTACCTATTTTGAGACTTTTGCCAAGTTCAACAAGTAGGCCGGCACCCATGGCCGCTTGTATGAAAGTAACGGTACAAGCCTTTTTCCCAGACAAAATAACTAAAAACCTTATAGCGATGACCAATTTTTTTAATCTGTTGCGGCCACGCCTGTCTAAATGGAGCGTGGCGCTTGCCGCAACCCTGTTGCTTGCCACAGCCGTCGAGGCCAAGGTGTGGATGCCAAAGATGTTCCAGTCGGGCATGGTGCTCCAGCGTGGCAAGACAGTCCCTGTGTGGGGCACAGCCGACAAGGGCGAGCAAGTGACCGTTATCTTTAAGAAAAAGAAATATGTGACCACAGCCGGCACTGACGGACGCTGGCGTGTCAGTCTCCCGGCCATGAAGGCCGGCGGGCCGTTTGTCATGCAAGTGAACAATCAAACCCTCAGCGATGTGATGGTGGGTGACGTGTGGCTGTGCAGCGGACAGTCAAACATTGATATTACTGTCGAGCGTGTCTATCCCCAGTACCCTCGTGAGATTGACACCTATTCTAACCCGGACATCCGCCTCTTCAGGGTGCAGACAATGACCAACACGCACGGGCACAGTGCTGATGTAAAGGCCACAGACTGGAAAAAGTTGGACAAGGGCAATGCTTGGCAGTTTTCTGCCGTGGGCTATTTTCTGGCCAAAAGGATGTATGAGCAGACCGGCGTGCCGCAGGGTGTCATTTGCAACAGTCTTGGCGGAACACCCATCGAGGCCTGGATTGAGGCCGATTCCTTGGAACGCGATTTCCCCAAGTATGTCCGGCAGACCCAGTTCTATCAGGATGACGACATGGTGGCTGCATGGACAAGGGCCAACCAGATGAGCAACGACCGTTGGAACAAGCTGCTTGATGGCACCGACCCGGGACTGAAAGGGCACTGGGCTGCGGCCGACTTTGACGACCGCGGGTGGCGCAGTGTGAACCAGTATGGCAACCTTGTGCCCGATTACAATTATGTCGGGTCGCTCTGGCTGCGCCAGCACGTCCATGTTGATGCTGCCCACGCAGGCAAGCCGGCGAGGCTGCTCTTGGGCACGCTCTACGACATGGACTACACTTTTGTCAATGGCCGCGAGGTGGGGCGCACCTATTACCAGTATCCCCCACGACGCTATCAGATTCCCGACGGACTGCTCCGTGAGGGTGACAATGTGATAACCGTCCGCTTTGTCAACAAGTCGGGCCGTCCGCATTTCATCAAGGAGAAGCCTTATCAGCTGATTTTCGGCCCCGGAGACACCGTCAAGCTTGGCGAGCAGTGGCTTGTCTCTGAGGGTATGCGCATGCCGTCGTGCCCTAGCGGAGGTGCAAGCGTCCAAAATCTCCCCTCCACCTTGTACAATGCCATGCTCTATCCCCTCGCGCCCTATTCGCTGGCCGGTGTGGTGTGGTATCAGGGTGAGTCTAACACAGGTCGGGCCGGCGAGTACGCTCCTTTGCTCCGCTTGCTGATGAACAACTGGCGCACCGTGTTCGAGCAGCCAGGCTTGCCTTTTGCCATTGTGCAGCTGGCCAACTTCATGCAGCCTTCCAGCAAGCCGCAGAACAGCCAGTGGGCGCAGCTCAGGGAGGCGCAGCGCACCGTGGCCGCCAGCGACAAGAATGCCGAACTGGTGGTGGCCATCGACTTGGGCGAGACAGTGGACATCCATCCGTTGCGAAAAAAGGAGGTGGCCGACCGCGCCGCTGCCGCTTTCAGCCGTATGGTCTTTGGCAAAAAGGTCACGCTCAGTCCGTCTGTGGTTAGCTTGGTGGTTAGGGACGGTGCCATGGTGCTCACGTTTGACCAGCCGTTGCGCCCCGGCAAGCTCCACGAGTTTGAACTGGCTGGGGCCGATGGACGCTATCGCAACGCTGATGCCGTGGCCAGCGGGCGCACGGTTACTGTGGAGTGCAGCCAGGTGAAGTCGCCGGTAAGCGTGCGCTATGCCTGGAAAGACAATCCCATCAAGGCCGACTGCTATGGCGTGAACGGATGGCCAGCCAGTCCGTTTGAACGCCAATAAAGCCCTCATTTCGCCAGGTTGTAGACAAATAGAAAAATGTATGAGACATGACGAAAACTGGCGTTTGGCAATAAAGTCTATCTTTGCAGACAGCAACCATATGGAAAATCATTTTATTCAATAAACTATCGTATAACCTAAAATTATCAATTATGAAGAAAAACCTATTACTTGTATGTGGGCTGTTCTTTGGATTGGCAGGAACGGTGAGCGCGCAGAAGACCATCCTCTTTGAGGACTTCGAGGGTGCCATCCCTGAAAAACAAGACTCCACAAAGTTAGGATGGTATGGTTTCTACAACACTCCCGAGTTCGACGAGCGCAACCTCTCCACGGAATATGCTTGGTCGGGCTCGCAGTCGTTACATTTCTACAATGACATCACGAGTGAGTGCGAGGACCAGAACTGGATGCGTGCCGTGAAATTCCGCAACCTTCCCCTGAAGGAAAACACCTCCTACCGCGTGTCTTTCTATCTGCAAGGCACCAACAGCTATACTGTCGATGGCACCACCGAAAAGAAGACCAAGGCCCGTGTGGCTCTGATGCAGGGACAGGAGTATGGTGACATAGCGCTGATTACCGCCGACAGCACCCAGCAGACTTACGACCTCTCTTACTTCCAGGAGGAGGACAAGGGCTTCAAAAAGTACACCATGATGTTCTTCTATGCCAACCAGGCGCTCCAGCAGGAGTATTACAAGAACCACCCCGGCAGCTTGGAGGGCGGACTGATCGAGAAGTTCTTCCTCACCATTAATATGATGAACCCCGGTGACTTCTATATTGATGATGTAAAGGTAGAGGAGGGTGCCGAGATTGCTGGCATTTCCTATAACTGTGACGTGCTCAAGGTTGACTTCGGCTATGATGTCAATGTAAAAGAACTTGTTCCCGAAGGCAAGGAGCGCGCGCTGCTTCCCAACGACTGTGTGACCGTTGGTCTGGCTGATGGCAGCAAGACTTACGAGGTTCTCAGTGTCGAGGCTTGGAAGGATGGCAGCTTCTACATCTTCCTTGGTGACGAGTATCCCGAAGAAGAGGATGCTGCCAATCTGGTAGTTACATTCAAGAACCCGACGGATGAGGCTTACCGCGTGAAGTACACAAGCACCCGCCGTCCTTATTCTACCACCGAGGACACCTCTGTCAAGGATTTCACCGAGAAAGGACTGACCTATGACTCTAACATCTCTGAGGTTTACTCCTACGCTCACAAGGTTCCTACCCTGATGTCCGCCGTTCCCGAGGACGGCTCGTTCGACCTGCCTGCAGACACCAAGAGCTTCACGATGACCTTCGACAAGAAGGTGAACACTGCCGAGGCTACTGCCAAGCTGGTTGACGAGAGCGGAAAGGCCGAGGCACTGACCGTCGGCCCCGAGGAGATGGCTGAGGTAGTCACGCTGACCCGCACCGCCACCACATCCCTCTCCGGCGAGTACAAGCTGGTGATCAGCAATGTGCTGCCAGAGGTTGATGCCTATGACGAACCCGGCGAGTACACCGTGACCCTGAACTTCGGCGCAAGCTCTGCCGACCCCTCAGATGTGGCCAAGGTGCTCTGGACTGACAGCTTCTCGGTGTCAGGCTCCAACAAGATTCCCGCAGGATGGGTGATTAACGCTGCCAACAGTGAGATTTTGCCAGGCGATTATTATAACGGACCCCGCGTGTTCGATGGCTTCAGCGGCGACCTCACTCACGCGCTCTACTACCGTATGGGTTACACCCAGTATGGTGCTGTTCCCGATGACAATGTTCATGTGATTACGCTTGAGGCTGGCAAGAAATACCAGATCAGCTTCAACGCTTTCGCCTGGAAGGGCACTCCCTACGGACGCTTCCAGGTGCTGGATGCATCCGACAATGCGGTTTACACTGCCGACTTCCAGAACGTGGCCAACCCCAACGGTGATGGTGCCAAGGGCAATGTGGCTGTTGGTGCCCAGACGCACACTGTCAAGGTGGAGGCCACAGGCAACTACAAGCTCCGCTGGATGACGCTGAAGGCAGAGGGCGGCGAGATGGATACAGAAAACTGGACTGAGGCGCTGTTGGGCAATGTCAAGTTGCAGTATGTGCCCAACACTGCCGGTGCAATCTACAAGCAGCAGCTTGCCGATGCGCTCGCCGCAGCCAAGAACACCCTGAACAACAATACTGGCCACCGCTATGCCGGTGCCGCCTACGATGCGCTTGATGCCGCCATCAAGGCTTATGACGGCAAGGCCTATACCGCTCCTTCTGCATACGAGGCTGCTGTGAAGGCACTGAACGATGCCGCCCTGGCCATGACCAATCACCGCACACTCTGTGACACTTACGACGGCAAACCAGCCGCTGCCTATGAGCAGGTGGTGAAGTTCCGCAACAGCAAGTTTGCTGCAGCTGACTACTACAAGGCTTTGGTAGAGGCTGCCAACAAGTATGTGCTTGACATCCAGCCCGACCAGAACCTGAACGACAGCATCGCCAAGATTGACACGCTGATGCTTGACAGCCAGCTTGAGGAGGCTATCGCATTGCTTGACAAGACCACCAACATGGTGAAGAGTATGTGTACGACACTTGATGTTGATGCCGCCACTGGCATGCACAAGGCCAGCCAGACCACCAGCACCACCGGTGTGGCCGCACTGACCGCCCGCCACATCTACCTGGCAGACGCCCTGGCAGACCTGAACAAGAAGACCGGCAAGGAGGAGTACACCGAGTTCATCGAGCAGGCCAACAACCTTCTCACCGACAACGATGACGTTGCCGAGACACTGAAGAGTGCCGTATGGCACAAGGTTTACTCCACACTGGCCGACCCGTCGAACACCCTCTTCGCCGAGAAACTTGATTCGGTCACCATGGAGAACTACCGTGACTCCATCAACATGACCGGCTTCCTCAAGAACCCGAACACCTACCTCACCGCTACCGGCAAGTATGAAGGCAATGCTGGCGTGGTTCCCGGATGGATTATTACTGATAAGAATGACGGTTATGAGGTTGCTACCACCACTGGCTGGTCAAATGTCATCAACGAGACCTGTCCCTACGCTGACGGTATGATCTCTTGCTGGACGCGCGGCTTCGTGGCGCAGCAGACCGTCACCGGCCTTCCCGCAGGCGTTTACAGTGTGGTGATTGGATTCGGCGAGCGCCAGAGCGATGTCTCCTCGCTTGAGGGCATCAACGCCTTTGTGGCCCAGGGCGCAGACACCGTGCGTGTCCAGGCTCCGATTATCGGCCAGACTTTCCCCTACGGCAACATGTACATGGGTACCTATACCGTGACCGACGGCACACTGACCCTTGGTGTCGAGACAACCAGTAACGCTCACGTGTTCTTCAACAACGCTGAGATTTACATGCTGAATGCAGCTCCCGGCTACAACTATGCCACAGGTATCAACGGCGTGGCCGAGGACAGCAAGGCTGAGGTAGTCCGCGTTGAGTTCTACGACATGAACGGTCGCCGTGTGAATGGCAACCTCAATGGACTGGGCATCAAGAAAGAGGTGCTCGCCAACGGTAAGGTTGTTGTGAAGAAAATACTGAAATAATCAAGGTGACACAGGGGGGAGCGTCACTCTCCTGACATCTGACAGTCCTTTATCAACCGGGCTGGAATGCAAGCACATTCCGGCCCGGTTAGCTTTTCACGTCTGTCGTCACTGTTGACAGGTGCGTGATTTCTTGCCATTGTCCTCGTATGTTACAGATATGCAAACATCCGAAACATACGGAAAAATTCATGCTGCCTTTGTTTAAGGCTTATTCACTACCTTTGCATAACTGTTAGTGCCACATTGGCTGCTGGCAAGGCTGATTATTCATTCTAATTTCCAATAACTATGAGACGTAAACTCTTGACTGTGATGCTGGCCTTTTGGGCACTATGCGCCCAGTGCGCCACGATTGTCAACCCTATGCTGTGGGCCGATGTGCCCGATCCCGATGTCATCCGCGTGGGCAACTACTATTACATGGTGTCCACCACGATGCACCTCATGCCCGGGGCGCCGGTGATGCGCTCCACCGACTTGGCCCATTGGGAAACCGTGAGCTACCTGTTCGACCGCCTCACGGACTCGCCCAAGTACGACATGAACGGGGGCACCGTGTATGGCCGTGGCCAGTGGGCCACCTCACTCCGATACCACAAGGGTGTGTTCTACGCCCTTTTTGCACCCAACGACAGTCCCGGAGGTGAAACATACATCTATAAGACAACCGACCCGGCGAAGGGATGGACGCTGCATTCGCGGCTTCCGCATTTCCATGATGCCTCGCTCTTCTTTGACGACGACGACCGTGTGTATGTGTTCAGCGGAACGGGGCGGCTGCAGGAACTCAACGCCGAACTCACCGGCCTCAAGCCCGGCGGCGTTGACATGACAGTGGTGCGCAACGACGATGTGGACAACGGACTGCTGGAAGGCAGCAGGGTGGTGAAGCACAACGGCAAGTACTATTTGCTGATGATTTCCTGGCCGCGTGGCGGAAAGCGTTGCCAGCTGTGCTACCGGGCCGACAAGATCACGGGCTCTTACGTGAAGAAGAAAATCCTTGAGGACAACTTTGCCGGATTCCCCTACGTGGGCCAGGGCACCATTGTCGACGGTGCCGACGGCAAGTGGTATGGTGTCATCTTCCAAGACCGTGGCGCCGTGGGGCGTGTGCTCACGCTGATGCCATGCCGCTGGGTGGATGGCTGGCCGATGCTGGGCGACAGCGAAGGCCGTGTTCCGCTTGTGATGGCCACTCCGGCATCGCAGGTAGATGGAGCACCCATCAATCCCTCAGGCTCGCTGGTGCACAGTGACGACTTCTCGTCTGTAAAGCTGGGCATGCAGTGGCAGTGGAACCACAACCCCGTTGACGGTGCGTGGTCGCTCACCGAGCGTCCCGGCTACCTGCGGCTGCACACCTCCAGGGTGGTGAAAAGCATCTTCGAGGCTCCGAACACCATCAGCCAGCGCATGGAGGGCCCGCGGTGTACGGCCTCGGTCAGCATAGACATTACCAACATGAAAGACGGTGACCGCGCGGGCTTCGCCGCGTTCAACGGTCATTCGGGGCTGCTCACCGTCGGCCGTGACGGCAAGAAAACCTGGCTGGCCATGTCTGTCGCTGTGGTTGACCTTGACGACAAAAGCAAGGCCATCAAAAAGGTTGACGAGCAGGAATTGGAGCGCGTGAGCATTGCGTCCAGCTCGGTTTACCTGCGCATTGACGGCGATTTCACCCTTGGCAAGGACTCCGCCACCTTTTATTACAGTACAGGAGGCGATGACTGGACAGCCATCGGCCGTCCGTTCAAGATGCAGTTTGACTACCGCAAGCTGTTCATGGGCACACGCTATGCCATCTTTAACTACGCCACCAAGAAGGCCGGGGGCTACATAGATGTGGACGAGTTCAAGTATTTCTGCTTCCCCAAGGGCGACAGCCGGCAGGAGAATGCGTATGTCCTAAAGCACACTGTGGCCGCGCAGACCAACGAACCGGGCAACGACTACCCCAGGCTTGACAGCGACGGGCGAGCCTATTTCCGGCTGCGTGCCCCGGAGGCCCAGAGGGTGCAGGTTGACATCTGCGGAAAGAAGTACGACATGAACCGTGATATCTCTGGTGTGTGGACTTGCAGCACAGATCCGCTTGTGCCCGGTTTCCATTACTATTTCCTGCTGGTAGACGGCGTTTCTGTTGTCGACCCTGCCACCGACACTTTCTTCGGGTGCAACCGCCAGGCCGGTGGCATCGAGGTGCCCGAGGGGCGCGAGGGAGACTACTACCGCCCTCAGCCCGGAGTGGCCAAGGGACAGGTCCGTTCCGTGCAGTACTTCAGCCAGGCGAGTGGCACGTGGCGCCGTGCCATGGTTTACACCCCGGCTGAATACGAAACCAGCGGGAAGAAAACCTACCCGGTGCTCTATCTGCAGCATGGCATGGGCGAGGATGAAACCGGCTGGAGCAAGCAGGGCATGATGCAGAACATCATGGACAACCAGATTGCCAGTGGCCAGTGCGTGCCAATGATTGTGGTGATGGAGAGTGGTGACATCAAGGCCCCCTTCACCGTGAGACCGGGGCAGACCTCGGCTGAGGCCCACCGTCAGTATGGCGCATCGTTCTATGGCGTGATGCTCAACGACCTGATGCCGATGATTGAGCGCACGTTCCGCTGCAAGACCGACCGCGACCACAGGGCCATGGCCGGACTGTCGTGGGGTGGCTACCAGACCTTGAACGTCACCTTGCCCCATTTGGACAAGTTCTCCTATATCGGCACCTTTAGCGGCGCGCTCTTTGCCCTTGACGTGAAGAATTGCTTTGACGGCGTGTTTGCCAAGTCGGATGCATTCAACAAGAAAGTCCACTATCTCTTTATGGGCTGTGGCAGCGAAGAGAATTTCGGAACGGGAAAAACCGTGTCCACACTCCGCGAAATGGGTGTCAACGTTGACTATTTCGTGTCACACGGCACACACCATGAATGGCTCACCTGGCGTCGCTGCCTCAATGCGTTCATCCCCCACTTGTTCAAGGCCGACACCCGGACTGACGGGCAGAAGGCTGCCGCCAAGGCAAAGAAAAAGAACAACATGAAGTGAAACCCATGGCAGGCACTTGCAACGGCTGTGAGTGCCTGCCTTTAGCTGTCAGACCGCAACAGACAGCTGCCTGTGGCGAAGCCCCTAATGACCGATTTGGCTTTAACATAACATAAAACAAAATAACCGATGAAGAAAGGAATCTTATCCCTTCTGGTTCTGGGCGCGATGTCTGCGTCCGCCCAGAACCCTATTGTGCAAACCCTCTACTCAAGTGATCCTGCGCCAATGGTCCATGGCGACCGGATGTATGTGTACACCGGGCACGACGAGGCCGGTGCCGACTTCTTCTGGATGTACGAGTGGCGGCTCTACTCCAGTAGCGACATGGTGAACTGGACTGACCACGGCGTGCCCCTCTCGCTGGGCGACTTCAAGTGGGCCGACGACCGTGCCTGGGCGGCCCAGTGCATCGAGCGCAACGGCAAGTTCTACTGGTACATCTGCGCCCACTCCAAAATCACCAACGGCATGGCCATTGGCGTGGCCGTGGCCGACAAACCCACCGGCCCTTTTAAGGATGCCATCGGAAAGCCGCTTTTCGACAATGGCAGCTGGGACAACATCGACCCCACTGTGCTGATAGACGATGACGGGCAGGCCTATATCCTCTGGGGAAATCCCAATATCTACTATGCCAAACTGAAAAGGGACATGGTCTCTCTCGATGGCGGGGTGAAACAGCTGGAGCAGACTGTCGAGGGCTTTGGCGCGCCCGGAATCAAGCAGCGTGACAAAAATGTAAAGTATGCCGACTGCTATACCGAGGGTCCCTGGCTGAGCAAGCGCAACGGCAAGTACCAGCTGCTCTATGCCGCTGGCGGCATTCCCGAGCACCTGGCCTATTCGGAGGCCGACCGCATTGACGGCCCCTGGCGTTACAAGGGCATCTTGATGCCAGAGGGCAACACCAAGTCGTTCACCAACCACTGCGGCGTGGCCGATTTCAAGGGCCGCTCCTATCTGTTTTACCACACGGGCAAACTGCCCGGAGGGGGTGGCTTCGGCCGCAGCACAGCCGTGGAGGAGTTCAAGTACAATGCCGATGGCACATTTCCACTGATCCGTCCCACTGACGAGGGTGTGAAGCCCGTCGGAACGCTCAACCCCTACCAGCGTGTGGAGGGTGAGACCATGGCATTCTCAAAGGGCATCACCACCGAGACCAACGACAAGGTGGGAGTCTATGTCGCCGACATTCACAATGGGGACTGGCTCAAGCTGCAGACTGTCGACTTTGGACAGCAGGGACCAAAGGCTTTCCAGATGCGCGCCGCTTCGGCACTGCTTGGCGGAAAGGTGGAACTTCGTGCCGACAGTCTCGGCGGCGCGCTCATTGCGACATTTGACATTCCGCACACCGGCGGCTGGGAACAGTGGAAAACGTTTAAGGCCGTGGCCAAAGCCCGTGTCACCGGCGTGCACGACCTCTATCTTGTGTTCCGTGGCTACAAGGGCCGCAAGTTGATGAACATTGACTGGTGGAAAGCTGAGTGACTTTCCCCCCCCTCCCAAGCCGGCCATTTGTCAGGCTTGGGGGGATAACAATGCGATTTGGGCTCAAATCGCATTTATGTTTTCTTGGTTCACAAAAAAAACGGTAACTTTGTGGAATCACTTGTAATTTAATCTGTTTAAGTAAAATATGAAAAAGACATTGTTTGCATTCGCGCTGCTTTCGCTGCCCTTGGCCGCGGAGGCTGCGGGGAAAAGGGTGGCCAGTCCCGACGGAAAGCTGGTGGTGACGGTCGACCTCAACGGCCAGGGACAGCCTGTCTATGCCGTGAACTATGACGGTGTACAGGCCGTGAACACCTCTGTCTTGGGCATCGAGACCAACGTGACCGACATGACAGCCGGGCTGACGCTGGCCGGTACTGACGAACGGCTGGTGAAAGACAGCTATTCGCTGTCAACCATCAAGCAGCGCCATGTTGACTATGAGGCCAACGAGCTGGTATGCCATTATGCAAAGGGCGGCAAGGCTGTGATGGACATTGAGTTTCGTGTGAGCAACCGTGATGTGGCTTACCGCTACCGTCTGTTGCCCCAAGGCACTACACTGTGCTGTGTGGTGAAGCGCGAGGTGTCCACCTTCCAGCTTGCCTCTGGCGCCACGACCTTCCTTTGTCCGCAGTCCAAGCCGATGACCGGCTTCGCACGCACGGCACCCAGTTACGAGACCAACTACACCCTTGACGAGCCGGCGGGCAAGAATGGCTGGGGCATGGGCTACACCTTCCCCTGCCTGTTCAAGTCGGGGGCATTGTGGCTGTTGGTCAGTGAGACCGGTGTCGATGGCAACTACTGTGCCTCACGGCTGGTGGGCGCTCCCTCCAGTGGTGGCGGCTCGGTCTATTCGTTCGCTTTCCCCATGGCTGCTGAATGTAACGGCTGGGGCAGTGTTGAGCCGGCAGTGGCCCTTCCGGCCGCCACGCCTTGGCGCACGCTTACCGTTGGCCCCTCGCTCAAGAACATTGTGGAGACCACCGTGCCCTTCGACCTTGTGCAGCCCAAGTACAAGGCCTCACACAACTATGAATCCGGCAAGGGCACCTGGAGCTGGATTATCGGCATGGATGGCAGCTGCAATTTCAACGAGCAGAAGCGCTATGTCGACTTTGCCGCAGCCCTGGGCTACCGGTCGGTGCTTGTTGACGCGCTCTGGGACACGCAGATTGGCTATTCCAGGATGGAGGAGCTTGCCCGCTATGCCAAGTCAAAGGGCGTGGGGCTGTTCCTCTGGTACAACTCCAACGGCCACTGGAACGATGCGCCCCAGGGACCGCGCCACCGGATGGACCGTGTGGGCCCGCGCCGGCAGGAGATGGCCTGGATGCAGCGCACAGGCATCCTTGGCATCAAGGTTGACTTCTTTGGCGGTGACAAGCAGAACATGATGCAGCTGTACGAGGACATCCTCACCGATGCCAACGACTTCGGCTTGCAGGTTATCTTCCATGGGTGCACCCTGCCGCGTGGCTGGGAACGCATGTATCCCAACTTCGTGGCCGGCGAGGCTGTGCTGGCCAGCGAGAACCTGCATTTCTCGCAGGACATGTGCAACAACGAGGCAAGGAATGGCTGCATCCATCCCTTTGTGCGCAACACCGTGGGCAGCATGGATTTTGGCGGCTCAACGCTGAACAGATATTATAGTGGCAACAACAAGTCGGGCTCGCGCCGCGTCACCTCCGATGTGTACGCCCTGGCTACGGCAGTGCTGTTCCAAAGTTCGGTGCAGCACTTCGCCATGGCGCCCAACAACCTGACCGACGCTCCCGGGTGGGCCGTTGACTTTATGAAGCGGGTGCCCACCACATGGGACGAGGTGCGCTATGTCGACGGCTATCCCGGCCGTTTCGCCATCCTGGCCCGCAGCCATGGCGGCACATGGTATGTTGCAGGCATCAACGCCCAGGACAAGGCTGTCGAGACCACTATCACCCTGCCGGGCGCTCCGGCCAGAAAACTGGTGACGGTCTATGCCGACAGTGACAGGCTGGAGGGCGGCGTGCAGCAGGTGAAGACCGACAAGAAGGGCCGCCTGAAGGTACGCATCCCCAAGAACGGCGGCCTGGTTGTGACATTCTGAGCCTTGCCGGGCGGGGAATGAAACCTGAAAAACAAAGTCCCCTAAGTCAAAAGAAGAAATTCTAAATTCAGCAGATTGAGATGAAACATTTATGGTTATCCCTTTCCCTGGCACTGACCGCACTTGTGCCGGGCGTGGCCGGCGCCGTTCGGCCGGATGGCAACACCGGGCGTGGCACGTCCTCGTGGACAGCCGACAACGGCAATGGCACGTACACCAACCCTCTGTTCTATGACGAGTTCTCCGACCCTGACATCATTCGTGTAGGCGAGGACTTCTATCTTGCCGGAACCACCATGCACTGTCTGCCAGGAGTGGTGGTGCTCCATTCCAAGGACTTGGTCAACTGGGAGTTCTGCAGCTATGCCATGAAGGACTTTTTCGGGATGGGCGACGAGTTCCGCCTGGAGAATGGCAAGGAGGCCTACGGCCAGGGCATCTGGGCTCCATGCATCCGTTATCATAAAGGAAAGTTCTACATTTTCAGCAACATCAACGGCCATGGCATGCAGGTGTTCATCGCCGACAAGGCCGAGGGGCCTTGGAAGCACATCAACATGAGGGGCAACATCTACGACCTCTCGGTGCTGTTTGACGACGACGGAAAGATTTATGCCATCCATAAGTATGGCGCTGTCCACCTCACCGAAATCAAGCCCGACTTCAGTGGCTTTGTCGAGGGAAGCGACCGCGTGATTATTCCCGAGGGCAACGCCATGGGTGAGGGGCACCACGCTTACAAAATCAATGGCAAGTACTATATTCTCAGTGCCGACTACTCCCCGATGGGGCGTATGCAGTGCGCCCGCGCCGACAGGATTGAGGGCCCCTACGAGACCCGCACCATCTCGATGATGGAGACTTTTGGCACCCCAATAGGCCGGCTGGTGAAAAACGTGGGTCTTGGCAGCAAGCTGCCCGCTCCGGGCTTTAAGTTCAACCTGTCGCAGGGTGGCGGCAACTATATGGGCTGCGCCACCATTCACCAGGGTGGCATTGTCGACCTGCCCAACGGCGACTGGTGGGGCGTGTCCATGCAGGACTTCCGCTCTGTCGGCCGCACCACCTGTCTCTCGCCCGTCACCTGGAAGGACGGCTTCCCCTATTTTGGCGTTGAGGGCAACCTCGGACGCTCGCCACGCACATGGGTGAAGCCCGCTGTCTCGGCCCGGGTGGAGCCGCACGCCCCTTACGACCGCTCCGACGACTTCAGCGGAAAGGTTCTGAAGCCTGTGTGGCAGTGGAACCACGAACCGGTCAGCGGCAAGTGGTCGCTCAAGGGCGGACGGCTGAACCTGACGGCCATGCCGGCCAAGGACTTCCTCTGGGCGCGCAACACGCTGACCCAGCGTGGCATCGGACCGGTGTCGGTCACTACGGTGATGCTCAATGCCGCCAGGCTCAAGGATGGCGACATTGCCGGACTCGGCGAACTGAACGTGCCCTGCGCATGGATTGGCGTGGCGAGGGAGGGCAAGGCCCTCAAGGTGCGCTGGTTCAACCAGAATGGCGACAAGGTTGAGGACACCGCGCTCAACACCTCCTCGGTGTGGCTCAGAATGGAGGGCGATTTTGACAGCGGTGTGTCAACCTTGTCTTACAGCACCGATGGCAAGGCGTTCACCAAGATGGGCGGGGAAATTCTGATGGGCTATCAGCTCAAGACATTTCAGGGCACCCGCCTGGCACTGTTCGCCTACAATGCCAAGGGAAAGGAGGGCGGCGTAGCCTCGTTTGACAACTACCGCGTTGACGAGCCTATGGCCGACCGCTCCGCCAACCTGCCTGCTGGCAAGGTCATCACGCTGGCCAACCTGTGTGACGGTGCGCTGGCCGAGGCCCGCACCCACGGCATGCTTCACCCGGGCGGACGTCCTGACAGCAAGAGCTGCCAGTTCCGTGTGCACGACCGTGGCCGTGGCCGCGTAGTCCTGGAGGCCATGAACGGCATGGGCTTTCTCACTGTTGTCGGCGAGGGCTTGTCGGCCGATGTCCGCTTCCTGAAGAACGAGTCGGCAGACTGTCTCATCCAGTGGCAGGACATGCTCTATGGCGAGTGTATGCTTCTCTCGCTCCGCACCAACCGTTACATCGGTATCTACCCCGGAACAGGAGCCCCTTACAGTGCTGACCATGCCGGGGCCAATCCCGACCGGAAGAACGGTGTGGTGTTCAAGTGGAAAGCACTTTGAATCTGCCCCGTAACGGTGGATGCTGTTGAGTGGACTTGTCATTCAGCAGCATTCACCATATTTGTAATTTATTATTTTATTTCTTGATTGAACATGAAGTTTTTATTATCCATTTCATTGTTTGTCGCTTCCTGCGTGAGTGCGCTTGCCGCGCCTGTCCGCGGAAACGATGCGGGCAACCTGCGCCTTTGGTACGCCCGCCCGGCTGCCGGCTGGCTGGAGGCCCTGCCTGTTGGCAACGGCCATCTTGGCGGCATGGTCTACGGACAGCCTGACTGCGAGGAGGTACAGCTCAACGAGGGCACATTCTGGTCGGGCGGCCCTTACAGCAACAACAGCCCGGAGGCCAAGGCCCATTTGCAGGAAATACGCGACCTCATCCTGACCGGGCACGAGCGTGATGCCCACAAGCTCATTGACCGGTACATTGTGAAAGGCCCGCACGGCATGCGCTTCCTGCCTCTGGGCTGCTTGAGGGTTGACTTCGGCAAGGGCGGCTATTCTGACTATTACCGTGACCTGAACCTTGAGAACGCCACGGCCACCGTGACCTACGTGCGCAAGGGGGTTACGTTCAAGCGCACGGTCTTCGCCTCGCTGGCTGACAATGTCATTGTGATGAGGATTGAGGCCGGGCGCAAGCGCGCGCTGGCCTTTGATGTGAGCTTTGACAGCAAGATGCCCCACCGGCTGCTCGGCATTGAGACTGCCGGACGCGACAGGGTGATGCGCACCGAGGTTGACGGTGTCAGCCAGGAGGGCATCGCGTCACGCATCAAGGCTGAGAACGCTGTGCGTGTGTCGGCCGACGGCACTGTGACCGACCGTGGCGGCATTGTTCATGTCGAGGGGGCTACCGTGGCTACCATCTACCTCGCGGCGGCCACCAACTATGTGAACTATAACGATGTGAGCGGCAGTGCAGCCAAGCGCAACAGCGAGGCGCTGGCCTCGATAGCAGGCAAAAGCTACAGGCGGCTGCTGGCCGACCATGTGGCCAAATACAAGGCGCAGTTTGACCGCGTCAGCCTGTCGCTGCCCCGCTCGGCCGCCTCGCAACTGGAGACCGACAAGCGCGTGGAGGCTTTCAACGGCTCGGGAGACATGGATCTTGTGGCCCTGATGTTCCAGTATGGCCGCTACCTGCTCATCTCCTCCTCGCAGCCCGGCGGACAGCCGGCCAACCTGCAAGGCATTTGGAACGACAAGGTGAATGCGCCGTGGGACAGCAAGTACACCATCAACATCAACACCGAGATGAACTACTGGATCAGTGATGTGGGCAACATTGGCGAGTGCCTGCAGCCGCTCTTCAGCATGATTGGCGACCTGAGCAAGACCGGCGCGGTGACTGCGCGGACGCTCTACGGCTGCAACGGCTGGGTGGCTCATCACAACACAGACCTGTGGCGTATTGCCGGACCTGTTGACGGGGCCACATGGGGGATGTTCCCCAACGGCGGCGCATGGCTGGCCACCCACCTGTGGCAGCACTATCTCTACACCGGCGACAAGGACTTCTTGCGCAAGTGGTACCCTGTGATGAAGGGTGCGGCCGACTTCTACCTTGACTATATGCAGCGCCACCCCAAGTATGGGTGGCTGGTGGTTGTCCCCTCGGTGTCGCCTGAGCATGGACCCAGCGGCACGGGCACCTCGGTGACGGCCGGATGCACCATGGACAACCAGATTGCCTTTGATGCCTTGAGCAACACGCTCCATGCCGCAGAGGCACTGGGCGAGGACACACAGTACCGGCAGCGGTTGCGCACAGCCATCGGCCAGCTGCCTCCCATGCAGATAGGCCGCTACGGACAGTTGCAGGAGTGGCTGCAGGATGCCGACAACCCGCGTGACCAGCACCGCCACATCTCCCACCTCTACGGCCTTTATCCCTCCAACCAGGTGTCGCCTTACAGTCATCCCGCGCTGTTTGCCGCAGCGGAGAACACACTGTTGCAGCGTGGCGACATGGCTACGGGGTGGAGCCTTGGGTGGAAAATCAATTTCTGGGCCCGTATGCTTGACGGCAACCATGCTTTCAAGATTCTCTCGAACATGCTTAGGCTGCTGCCCGACGAGAGCCAGACCAAACAGTATCCCGACGGCCGCACGTTCCCCAACCTGTTCGATGCCCACCCGCCGTTCCAGATTGACGGCAACTTTGGCTGTGCGGCCGGCGTGGCCGAGATGCTGGTGCAGAGCCACGACGGTGCTGTCCACCTGTTGCCGGCCCTGCCCGACGGCTGGGCCGAGGGCGAGGTCAAGGGCTTGCGCGCACGCGGGGGCTTTGTGGTGGATATGCAGTGGCGTGGGGGGCGGCTGGTCAAGGCACGCATCACCTCCACGCTCGGCGGAACGCTGCGCCTGCGCTCCTACCAGCCGCTCAAGGGGCTGAAGGCGGCCAGCGGTCCCTGTCCAAACAGCCTTTACGCGCCGGCCGACATCCGCGAACCGCTGGTGTCGAAAGAACTGAAAGCCGCGCCCGCGCCAAAGTTGCGCAAGGTCTATGAGTATGACCTGCCCACGGTAAAGGGTAAGTCGTACACCGTCAAGTAGTCTTTTTCGCGTGTCACAGGCCACATGGCCGCGGACTTCATCCAGACAGCAGGGGCACTGTGTTTTCAAACACAGCGCCCCTGCTGTCTGGATATTAGCCGGCTCTTCTACTTCGCTCCGATGGCCTGTGCCCATTCCGTTTCCAGGAATGCGGCGTGGGTGGCCGGAAACTTGTCGGTCTTGACGTGGCAGGTCACGCCGCAGCACTCGTCCATGGTGATGTTGCCTTTCAGCGGGCCGTAGTCGGTGTAGATGGTGGGCGTGTGGGCGGCATAAACCACGGCCTCGGCCAGCGCCTGGTCAAAGGCTCTGGTGTCGGTGGCCAGTGCGTGGGCGTACTGTCTGAGGTCAAAGTAGAGGTGGGGCTGGAAGCCCTCGTAGCCCTGCAACTGCGAGGGGTCGGCAGTGCCTCCGTTGGCCAGCACACCTTTCATGGCCATGGCCAGCGCGTCGAGCTTGTCGGTTCTGACAAGGGCAATGGTAGCCGATGAGTTCTTGTAGCTCTCCATGTACGCCTGGCACACCCCGGCCAGACTGTGCCCCGGCGTGAACAGCAGGGGGAGAACCTGCGGATAGGGGAAGCCCGCGCCGAGCACCTCTGAGGGCGAAGCTACGATATAGTCGGCTGCGTGGCGGAAGTCATACAGCGCCTCGACCGAAGACATGAAGCAGGCGTCGAACAGCAGGTAGTCCCATTTGCCCGCGGCCTCCATGGCCCGGGCCATCTGCGGTGTCTCCATGTAGTCGTTGCCGTCCTGCCCGATGAAGCGTGTCTGCCGGGTGTCTGTCAGATACAGGTCGAAGATGCCGGATGGCACCCAGCCGCCACCGTGCGACGACACCACCAGTCCGTAGGTGTCGGTGCCTAACAGCTGGCGGGCCTCCTTGAGCGCGTTGGCCATAAACTCGGGGTCTGCCGATGAGGTGGCTGAGGGGTTCCACTCCTTGGCCACCACTTTCACGGTGCGCCCGTCAATCTTCTTGACTTCCATCAGCTGGGTGCTGGTGCCGCGGTCGTAGAAGATGGCTATCTTGTTGCTGTCGCTGACCAGCCGTGTGGCTGTCTCGACGACGCGGCGCACGTTCTCGTCCATGAAGCTCTCCAGTCCCGTGCCGCTGCCCATCAGGTAGAATACTATGCCGTGGGTCGTCCGTTCGGTGACGGGGGGAGTGGGTGTGTCCGGCGTGCTGTCATCATCGCTGCCCGAGCAGGCCGCGATGACAAACGGCAGCGCCAGTGCCAATGTCTGCAACAGCAGTAATCTGAATTTATCTTTCATGTGTCCATTTTTTAACCCAAATCAGCCATTGGCCGATTTGGGTTTTTTTTGACAGGTTTGCGGGGCGGAGGCCGCCCGCTTGCTTATTTTCTCACTTTCAGCAGTCTGGCCGGTCTGACGCCATGCCTGCCTGCTGGCTTGTGACGCTTGGCCGAGCTTGCCTGCTGTGTATAGTCATAGATGGTTGTCGTTCCTGTCCATGAGCCCTTGATGGTGTGGCCGGCGTCGTCAACGAAGTCGAAATCAAATGTATAGTTGTTCGCGCTGTTCTTCTGCAGCGTCATGGTGCCGCCGTTGATGGGAGCCAGCTTGGTGGCATAGCCCTCGGCATCCACGGAGTTCATGTCGCCATACCAGCAGTAGGCCACCTCGCCTCCGCCATATTTCTGGAAGCCGGGAATCAGCTGGTAGGCCCCCAGCTCGTCGCTGACGACATACTCGCGCGAGGCCAGCGCCATGCCGTCGGCCACCGGCGTGAGCAGCTCGAGGGTGATGTAGTCGTCCTTGGGTGTGTCGCCCATGTCAAGGATGTAGATGATCCACGAGTTGTAGCCCTGCTTCAAGTCCTGTCCCATAAAGAAGACCGAGGCCTCGGCACGCTCGTTGAAGTTGAGGCTGACGTTCTCTGTCAGCTGGCTCCACGGCCTGGGCACGTTGTTCTGGTTGATGTCGTTGTCGTTGTAGTTGGTCAGTGTGACGCGGCCGTTGTAAGAGCCCTTGATGGCAACGCCCTCGGGGGTGGCGAAGTCGAAAGCCACGCTGTATGCGTCGCCCTGCTTGGTCACTTTCATGGTGCCGCTGTCCAGAAGGCCGAGATAGCGTTTGCCGGTGGCGCCGTCGACGCGCATCAGATAGGCTCCCGTCACTGTCTCGGTCTCGAAGATGCTCATCATCTTGCCCTGCTGGATTTCATAGGGAATCCAGTTGATGCTCTGGCTCTTGGTGGGCCGCACGTTGTAGACACCCTCGCTCAGGGGCGGGTCGGGCACATTGTAGTCGGCCAGCTTGGGCATGAATGCCGGGATATAGAGGTAGTAGCCGTCGGTCAGGTTGCCGTTGTCATCCACCGTCCCCGAGTAGAACTGCATGGCCAGGTCGTCACAGTGGGGGTAGAAGAAGTTGCCCCAGTAGCGGCCCTGCTCGTTGGTGAACGTGATGTTCTGCGCCTCGGTGAACTTGTTGTACTGGCTGCTGGCTGTATAGGTGAAGGCCAGCGGGCCGGTGAAGCGTGCCTTGACGGAGTCCCCGGAGAGCAAGGTGCCGTTGATGTCGATGGTATAGATCTCGCCGTTGCGCGACACGGTAATCTCTCCGCCGGTCAGTGGCAGCATGGTCAGTCCGTTGCTCTCGGCAGTGGCCTCCTCGGTGCGCAGCACGGTGTAGGTGTACGAAGGGTTGAAGGTGAACGCCTCGTTCTTGCCGGCCTTGTAGGTGCCGTTGGGCAGGGTGGCGTTCTGCGCGTCAGTGTCAACAGTGGCGAAGAGGTCGATTTGCATCATCATGCTGCCTGTGGTGGCCGGCATGTCGTTTTCGTCAAGCTCGCCCATCGCCAGGGCCAGGGTGTAGTTGCCCAGTCCGTTCGACTCGGTGTAGTTGGCGGCCACGGTCTGTGTGAGCGTGATGCCGTCATAGGGCGGGTCGGTGCTTGTGCCGCCGTTGCCATTGCTGTCATTGCTGTCATCGCTTGAACACGCACACAGGCCGAAGACAGCTCCGGCCAGTGTGACAAGCGTTGCAAGAAAGCCGTTTCTTGTCTTTCCCATAACTGAATGTCTTTAGTTTTTTTAGTTTGCAAGGTCCATGTTGCTGATGTCACCCGTGTAGGTGCCCACATAGCGCTGGCCGTCCTCGGCCGTCAGGTCAAACGCGATGGTGTAGAGGCTGTCCTTGCTGACCACGGCCTTGCCCGACTTGATGTAGCCGCCAGCCACAGGCAGTGAATATGTGTCAATGCTGGTCTTGGCGCCGATGGTGCCGGGGGCCTTGGTGTCGGCCCATTCGTAGGTGCCGGCAGGCAGCTCTGTCGCGCTGGCCTCTGCAAACAGTTGCAGAACCATCTCGAATGTCCAGTTGCTGTCGTTCAGCTTGAGGTAGAACTCTCCCGGCGCCGGGTCGTTGACGCTCATGCGCACGCATGCCGAGGGTGAGAGCGTCCACTCGTCAAAGATGTCCACGCCGCTGACCTTTCCCTCATACTTGCCCTTGAGGCGTGTGCTGTCAGACAGCAGCACGTCCACTTCGAAGGTGTACTCCTTGGTGGTCACGTTGGCTGTCACCTCAACCGTTCCGCCAAGCAGCTGCATGGTGGTGCTGTCGCTCTTGTAGTTGGTGTAGCGCAGGTTGTTACCAATATAGTTCCCTGTCTGGTCAATCGCGTACTCGCGGCTGGCCTTGCCAATGTTGCTGCCGGCAGTGCCCTTTACGCTGTATGTGCCCGAAGGCAGGTATTTGTAGCCTGTGCAGTACATGTCAAGTGTCAGGGTCTTGCCGCTCAGCGAGTCTTTCAGCACGATGTTGTAGTTTGTATTGCTGTAACGTTCGCCCTCGGCGGTGTTGAACACCACGCCGTCGTATTCGTAGATGGAGGGGCTGTCATTGTTGTCGTCATCGTCACAAGAAGTGAACACGGCTGGAAGGGCGAGGGCCAGAAACACCCACAGAAGTTTTTTCATACTTTTCATCTTTCTTTTAGTTTTTGGTGAATAATTGAACAGGGAGTCGTTACATTCGTCCCTGAGCCATAACAATGTCATGGCTTTTAATTGCGGCAAAGATAGCGATAATCATTGAAAAAGGGCTTTGAAGTGTCAGTTTTAATTGTAAATTGTACAGAATTAACGTAAATTGTAACATATAGATGACAGAATCGCCCTGTAATCGGGAGCTCAAGACTGCTGGTATGAATCTGTGCCTTTTTAGTCTATGCGCTCGGGATGAAATGGCCTGTTTTGACGTGATGGGCCGGTTGTCGCTGCGAAATGGCCGCTTCCGGACTGCCATCCGGCCTGTTTTGCCACGCGAAACGAACCGTTTTGCAATGCCATTCGGCCCATATTGCAGCCCGAAATGCACCGTTCCGCAGTGCCATTCGGCCTGTTTGATTGATTTGGATTAACCTCTCCCATCAAGCGACACAAAATCAGTTTGCAAACATTTTCTTCTGTCGAATTTCTCCCTCACAATAAATATGCCTCCAAAAGATGTGCATTTCTCGGATTTTATCTGTATTTTTGCCGTGCCGGTTGAAGTTTTGCTTGTTTGTTTTCCCAACGCCAAGTCAAGCGACACTTTGTATGGCAATCTGCCAGATGGCTTTTATCTGTCTGAATATGATTTATAGTGTTGCAGAATTAAGAAATGACTGAGAAGAAACAATACACATTCATTGATCTGTTTTCTGGTTGTGGCGGAATGTCTCTTGGGTTTGAAATGAGTGGATTCAAGGGAGTGCTGGCTATCGACAATTGGAAGGATGCCCTTGCAACCTATGTGTATAACAGAAAGGATCCTCATACTTTATGTGCCGACCTTTCCCTTCTTTCTCCCAGTAAGGTTAAGGTGGACTTTAACATTTCGAATGTGGATGTTATCATTGGCGGTCCTCCATGCCAGGGATTTTCAGTGGCTGGGAAAAGAATAGTAGAAGATGATCGCAACAAATTGTATAAATCTTTTGTGAATTTTGTGCGGTGCTTCCATCCTAAAGCCTTTGTTATGGAAAATGTTCCGAATATTTTGAGCATCGGAGGTGGCATGGTCAAAGATTCTATTGTGAAAGATTTTGAGTCAATTGGATATACTGTAAATGTACAAGTGATGACGGCATCTGATTATGGTGTTCCGCAAAATAGGCGGAGAGCGGTATTTGTTGGCTTTGCTGATGGCACTAAATATAGTTTTCCAAGTCCGCAGTGTTGTCCTAAGGTTACGTCTTACGAGGCACTATGCGACCTACCGGAAGGAAGTCTTGCTGATGGTGTCGCATATCCTATGGCACCTCAAAACGATTATCAGCGGTTTATGCGTCATGACAGTAAAGGGGTTTACAATCATGACATAACCATGCACAATGACAGAACAAAAGAAATTATAGCAATGGTTCCTGACGGCGGAAACTACAAGGACTTGCCAAAAGAGTTGCAGCAGACGAGGAAAGTGCATATTGCCTGGACTAGGCTGAATAGCATGAAACCTAGTTTCACGATTGATTGTGGACATAATCATCATTTCCACTATCAATACAATCGAGTACCAACTGTCCGAGAATCAGCTCGTATACAGTCTTTTCCAGACAATTTTATTTTTCTGGGCAATAAAGGTAGTCAGTTAAAACAAGTAGGAAATGCTGTCCCTCCATTAATGTCAAGGGCTATATCTGAACAACTTAACAAATATTTATAATCATGTATATACCAGAGCATCAATATAGATGTACAATTATCAGAGGTAAGAGCCAAACAGACATGGAGGACTTGTTGCCTCTGTATGCCAGCATCGTGCATAAATACACCCCTTGCGATGAAACTACATTTAAACAATCGGCAAGAAAGCAGCTATCTAAGTCTTTGTTTAAGACAGCGGCTTATGATAACTTGTCAGACTCTAATCAAAAGACTGTTGATAACCACTTGACTGAAATTGCGGGAACACTCTTAGGACTATATTATCCTAAGAGTGAAGATAACAATGTCACGATGGTTTATGAGTCGGAAGCATGTAAGCATTTGGTTGAACACCATGACTTCCCAACGTTCTTCAAGAACCTCTGCTTAAATTTTCAATTTCCAAATGGAGCGAAATGGATTAATTTTGTAAAGGAAGATGTGGAGAACCACTTAAACATCAAACCATTTTGCTATGTTGTAGCATTACTTTATCATGCCCAAAAGCAAGATGAAAAAGTTCTGCTTACAAAACAAGAAATTGGATATTATGTTCTCAACAACCTGGATGTTCTCCAAGGCAAAGTTACATGTGAAGTTGTATATGATAGAATCATAGAGGATAGGAAGAATAAAGTAAAGAGGGACAAACTTAGTGGTTCTAAGGATTGGCAACATATCAAGGAACAATTCAATCTATTGGAACTTGCCAACATAATAGAAAGCGACCAAAACTATCTTTGGCTAAATCCTTCTGAAAGCCAAGCCATCTCTTTATTCATAAAAAAGAATGGGAAGGTGGAATTTGATTGTTACAAATACGACTTTACTTCATTGGATGGCAGAAAAGCATTGCTCAATGATTGGAGGGCGTATTTTGGCACATTCAACAAAGAATTGGAGAATATACAAACTCAATTCGCCACAGACATTGTTCTGGTTGGTAAAGAAGAAATGAAAGCCCAAGGAGGAGCTTATAAGTCAGCCGTTGATTTGGGTGATGAAGGGGAGGCTTTAGTTTTTAGAATAGAGCAAGAGCGTGTAAGAAATTACAAAGAACGGCTTGTAAACAAGGTGCTTCTACTCGGTAAGACCAAGGGCTTGGGATATGACATATCATCCATCGAGGCCGATGAAAATCCTCACAAACCAGAATTTGCAAGGTATATTGAAGTGAAGTCAACCAGGCGTATTACAGTGCCAAGTTTCGACAATAATTGGGGTGACTCCCTGAATATTACTGCGAAAGAATGGATTGCCGCAGAGCAATATGGTGAATATTACAACATATATCGTGTTTATTTTACAAAAACAAAGACGATAGTTGTCAGGATTAAAAATCCATACAATAAAGCTAAAACTGGTGAGTTGGAAGTTTATCCGACCACATATCAAATGAACTTTGATTCCAATGTAATAGAATTGAGATATGACAAGTAAAGTTGCATCTTTATTTTGTGGTTGCGGCGGTTCCGACTTGGGACTGCTTTGGGGGTTCGTCTATTTGGGAAAACAATACAAGAAACTTGATTATGAGATTGTGTATGCTCTCGATTTTGACAAATGGGCTGTTGATACATACAACAAAAATTTTGAACACAAAGCCGTCCGTGCTGATATTTGCAGCGTGGATTTTTCTGAGATTCCCGATGTGGATGTTATGATTGGTGGTTTTCCCTGCCAGTCATTTAGTACAGTAAACCCGACAAAGAACACAAACGACGATAGAGCCAACCTATATAAGCAAATAGTCCGTTTCTTGGAGGTAAAACAGCCAAAATATTTCATTTGCGAAAACGTAAAAGGAATCATGACCCTGCAAAAAGGAGCCATTATAGCCAAAATTTTGGATGAGTTTAGAAGTACGGGCTACAATGTGGAATACAAGATTGTCAAGGCTGTGGAACTTGGCATACCACAAAAGCGAGAGCGTGTTATCATCGTTGGTATTAGAAATGACATAGCTTGTACATTTCAATACCCGCAGGCAATTTGCAAAGACAATGATTATATCCCATTGAATGCTGTCATAGATGAATTGGCAATTAAGGACAGCAAGTACTATTTCTCAGAGCGTGCTGTACAGGGTGTAAAAAATGCCAAAAGCAATATGAAAAGAGGTCTGTGGCAAGATTTAAGTCAACCATGCCTGACAATAACCGCGCATTTGGCCAAGACAAGTATGAACTCGCGTGACCCCATCTTGTTGGTAGATGCAGAGAATGAACTGTATCGCCGCTTTACTCCAAGGGAGGCCGCACGTATTCAGTCATTCCCTGACAGTTTCATTTTGAATGATTCTGAGGCGAAATCATACAAGCAGATAGGTAATGCCATTCCTCCTGTAATGATGTGGCATATAGCGAATGCTTTGCAGAAAGTAATACGAGCGAATGACAGAACCATACAGCTTCCTGCGATGAAGACTAATGGCCAATTTGGGTTAAAAATAAGTCTTTGTCATTCCTCCTGTTGATTACAGAGAGTGGTAAATTCGGGCAATCTGACATATATAGTCAAGGCTTGATTGCCTGTTCAAGCCAAGGGCCGCCTGTCATACCATTGATGACAGGCGGCCCTTGGCTTTTTTTGTTAAGCTGTCCTTGGCTATTTAAGCGGCAGGTACCAGTTGCTGGTGTTCTTGAGCAGGTCGAGCAGGGCGGCGTTGGGTGTCCCGCTGCCATCGCGCAGGGCCACGCGCCCGGCCAGGTAGCCGGGGTCGTTGCGTCGCAGGGCCACGCGCATCAGGTCGTAGAAGCGGTTGCCCTCGTATGCGCCCTCGAGGGCCATCTCCTCGACAATCATGTCCTCGACCAGCGGAACCTGGTAGGCCACCGTGTCCTGGCGCGTGGCAAGGGGCGTGGCGGGCTGGGGCAGGATGTAGTGGATGGTGTCACACTCCACGTAGCCGCTGCCGTGGCCGTGGATGCCCATGGTGTTGCTTGTGGTGAACGTCACCGGGTCCCAGGTGAGGAAGCGGGCAGCGGCCTGGCGCTCAGTCTCGTCGATGTACTTGTTGATGTTGGTCTGGCACAGGCCGTACTTCAGGATGGCCATGGCCGTCTGAGGGTAGTTCAGGCGGTTGAGGGCCTCGGCAAAGCGGAGGTAGACCATGCTCCTGCGGTAGATGTTGAAGCCGGAGGGGGTGAACTTCTGAACGCTCTGCATCAGTGGGGAGTAGGGCGAGTACTCGTCACGGTTCACCTCGTTGTCAGAATAGAAGCTGCGGTAGCGCAGGTCTCCCTGTATGTACTTGTAGTAATCGCCAAACTGGTCGGTCGTAGGACCGCCAACCGTGTCGCGGTTGTTGCTGTTGTCAATATACAGGTGGGTGTAGTGCTGGCGCCTGAAGATTTCGCGCATCTGCTTGGAGGGACTCAGCGAGACGTAGCCGTTGTTGTGGTCAACGTCAGAGTTGTACAGATAGTACAGCTGGGTCTGGTGGCCGTAGTAGGGCTGGTCTTCCAGGGTGATGTCACAGATGGCCTCTGTCTGGCCGTACCAAGGTGACCCCATCTGCCGGTTTTCCATGTTGGGGTGGTTCTCCTCGGTGAATTCCTTGGAGTTGGTGCTCCAGCGGCAGTACATCATCTCTGTGGGTTGGGGCTTCTCCTGGAGTGTCAGGTAGTCATAGTAGCTCTTGGCCGCATTTTCATAGTCCTCGGCCCACAGGTAGAGGTCGCCCAGCATCACGCGCACGGGGATGAAGGAGCTTTGCGGAATGATGTTCGACCCATAGTTGGGTACGCGCTCGTTCACGTAGGGCTTGAGGTCCTCGGCCAGGTAGCTGCAGATGGCCTTGATGTCAGAGGGGGTCTTCTGCATCTCGCGGTTGGCCTGGCTCTCGCTGTAAAGAGGCTCGGTGACCAGTGGCAGCTTGCCATAAATCTGCACGGCCTGGAGATAGGCCCAGGCCCGGAACACCTTGGCGGCCACATACTCGCGCTTGAACACCTTGACACCCTTGAGGCTCAGGGTGGTGTCGGCCTTGGCGATGAAGTTGTTGCAGTTGTTGATGACGGCATAGTAGTCGCTCACCCTGTTGTAGCAGTTCTCGGTGGTGGCGGTGAAGTCGGCCAGTTCCTTCAGGTCGGCCGAGGCCTTGTCGGTGATGGTCACCAGGTCGGAGCGCACCTCGCCCACCAGGGCGTTGCGTTCGGCCACCACCTGCAACTTGTTGATGATGCCCAGTATGTTGTAGACCGTGTCGGACGCCTCGGTGATGCGGTTGTCTTTCTCAAACTCCACGATGCCGGAGTCTGTGTCAAGCATATCGCCACAGGACACGGTGAACAGCAGGGCTGTGGCTGCGATTGCAATATTACGATATTTCATAGTTTTCGGTTTTTTACAGATTAATCTTCACACCCAGAGACACGGCGCGGGCGTTGCCCAGGAGGCCGGTGTCAATGCCCTGGAGCAGCTGTGAGCCTGCG
Source organism: uncultured Prevotella sp. (assembly GCA_937895845.1). Classification (GTDB taxonomy): domain Bacteria; phylum Bacteroidota; class Bacteroidia; order Bacteroidales; family Bacteroidaceae; genus Prevotella. Next base: position 90,789 of record CALBLK010000078.1, read on the forward strand.
GTGATGCAGTCGGGGTCGGAACCCAGGTACTTGGTGACGGTAAACAGGTTCTCGGCGCTGGCCCACACGGTGATGCCCTGCAAGTAGGTGGAGCTGATGGGCAGGGCGTAGCTCAGGGTCACGTTCTTGAGCTTGAGGTAGCTGCCGTCTTCGATCCAGCGGTCGCTGAAGCGCGAGTTGCCCATGGGGTCTTGGTAGTTGGCCCGGGGGATGTCGGTCTGCTGTCCGTCCGTGGTCCAGCGGTTGGCCATGGCCGTGGTCTGGTTGTAGAACATGTTGCCCCCCTCGAGGATGGAGCGCTGGTAGTTGTAGATGTCGTTGCCCAGGGAGTAGTTGAACGTGGCGTCAAGGCGCAGGTTCTTCCATTGCAGCGAGGTGAAGATGTTGCCGTAGATGTCGGGATTGGGGTCGCCAATCACCACGCGGTCTTCCTTGCCGATGCAGTTGTCGCCGTCGGTGCTCACAAAGCGCATGTCGCCTGCCTGGAAATACTCTTTCTGCCCGCTGCCGTTCACCTGGTAGAGTCCCTCGGCATTGGCCTCGGCCTCGCTGGCTATAACGCCGTTGGTGCGGTAGCCGTAGAACAGGCCGATGGGGCCGCCCACCCGGGTGAGGACGGTTCCGCCGTAGAGCGTGTTCTCCACCGGCTTGTTGTCGTTGGGCAGCGCTGTCACCTTGTTCTTGTAGTGGCCCACGGAGAATCCGGCCTCCCACTGCCAGTCCTTCAGGTTGAGCACCTTGGCGGTGGCCTGGATGTCGAAGCCCTCGTTCTCCAGCTTGCCGCCGTTGCCCCAGTTCTCCTGGAGGCCGCTGGTCCACGACAGCTGCTGAAGGGTGATGAGGTCGCTCGTCCAGCTCTTGAAATAGTTGAGGCGCAGGTTCAGGCGGTTGTTGAAGAAGTTGCCGTCAAGTCCGGCCGTGAGTCGGCGCGTGGTCTCCCACTTGAGCATGTCGTTGCCAATGTTTCCGATGACCTTGCCGCTCACCTGGGCGTTGAGCATCTGCTGGGCGATGAAATAGGTGCGCGAGGCCGTGAAGTCAATGTCGTCGTTGCCTGTCATGTCGAAGCCGGCGCTCAGGCGCAGGTAGTCCAGCCCGGGGATGCCGGCCAGCCATTTCTCGTTGGTGAGCACCCATGCAGCCTGCACGCTGGGGAACAGGCCCCACACGGTGTTGAACATCTTGAGACCGTCGGCCTTGTCGCCGAAGCGTGACGAGGCCTGGGCCGACACGCCGGCCATCACGTAGTACTTGCTTCCGTAGTTGTAGTCGGCCTGTCCGTACCAGGTGACTTCGCGCACCTTGTCATCGGCGCCGTCGGTGCTCTTCATGGTCAGGCTGGAGCTCATCACCGGAATCTTGTCGTTACCCGAGTTGAAGCCCTGCTGCTTGTTGAGCGTGAAGTTGTGGCTCAGGTAGCGTGCGCCGCCCATCACGTTGATGCTGTGCGCGCCATAGCGGTTGTTCCATGTCAGCCGGGTGTCGCTCTGGATGTTGGTCTGCCTTGAGGCCATCGATCCGAGCTTGTTCTTGAAGTAGTCTGTCTCGCTCACGCTGAGGTCCTTGAACCGTGGCGTGCCGTTGATGGGCAGGTAGTAGTTCTCGTTGGTGTTCACCAGCGTGAAGTTGAAGTGCTCGCTCAGCGAGAGGTGCCTGTTGAAGTTGTAGCGTGGGGTGATGGACAGGGTGACCAGGCGGTTGCCGAAGTGGTTGCGGGTGTCTCCCTTGCCATATTCGAGCAGGCTTTTCGGGTTGATGAGCGATGTGCCGGCCCGCGGGTTGCCGTTCTGGTTGAGGTTGGGCACCTTGGCCAGGTAGTCGTCAGCCTGTGAGAGGAACTGGCTCAGGTTGCCGTCGGTGTCGTAGGCGTAGGGCGAAAGGAACGGGGCCTTGATGAGCGCCAGCTGTGAGGCCGAGGTCACCAGGGCCGAGCTGATGTTGTCGGGCATGCCGTCGTCGAGCAGGTTGCGGTTTACGTCGCTGTAGGCGGCGTCGAAGCGCACCGACAGGTTGCGCAGCACGTTGATGTCGCTGTTCAGTCGCATGTCGAAGCGGCTGTAGTCGTTGTTGCGAATCTGGCTGTCGCTCTGGCTGTAGCCCACCGACAGGTTGTAGTTGGCCACGTTGTCACCGCCCTGCACGTTGATGCCATAGTTCTGCACAAAGGTCTCGTGGTAGATTTCCTTGGTCCAGTCGGTGTTGTTGTGGTACATCTTATAGTAATAGTAGTCGGGGTCGTTCACCAGGAAGTTGAGCCTCGAGATGTCCGTCGTCTGGTTGTAGAGCATCTCAGAGGCCAGCAGGCGGTAGTCCTCGGCGCCCATCATCTCGGGCAGCTTGGGCAGGAACTTGTAGCTTCCGTTGATGTTCACGTCAATGCGTGTGGCCATGCTCTTGTTGCGCTTGGTGTTGATGAGGATAACTCCGTTGGCGCCCTTGGCGCCATAGATGGCCGTTCCGTTCTTCAGCACGGTCACGTTCTCGATGTCATTCACGTTGATGTTGGCCAGCAGGTTGTTGTAGTAGCCTTGGTGCAGCATCTTGCGGCCGTACTGCATGTCCATAATCACGCCGTCGAGCACGATGAGCGGCTGGGCGTTGCTCTCCAGAGAGTTCAGGCCCGCGATGAACATGGCGTTGCCCGTTCCGGGGTTGCCGCCGCGCGAGATGGATCGGATGTCGCCGCCCAGCCGCTGGCTGAGCAGGTTGTCTATGCTCACCTCGGCCGTTTTGTCGAAGTCGCTGGCGGTCACCTTGCGGCTGGCCTCGGCTGTGCGGCTGTAGTCGGCTCTGAACGTGGCGGGGTAGAGCTTTCCGTCAATGGCCTCAAGGTTCTTGCCTATGGCTTTCTGCTGCAGGTTGTACCCCTCGACCATCATTGACACGGAGGTGATGTGGCGTGGCATGGACAGCTGGTAGTGGCCTTGGTCGTCGGTCATGGCCGTGTAGCGGTTGTTGCCGAAGGCCTCCACGCGCACGCCGGCGATGGGCTGCCCCGTGGCGGCGTCGGTCACTGTTCCGCTCACGGTGATGTTGTTGCCATCGGTGGGGTCGGCGGCCAGGGCCACCGTGCAATAGCCGATGCACAGCGGAAGCAGCATCGCTTGCTTGATATGTTTGATGATTTGACTAATCATAATTGATGTGTTTATCTGTTGTTGGATGGTTCTTGGTTCTATTCTCCCTCATTCCCGCTCTCCGTTTCTTCAGGCCTTGCCTTGGGCTTGAGCAGGATGCAGTCGATGTAGATGGGGCGTGAATACTTTCTGTTTTCGGCGGCACTCATCGAGCAGGACAGGGTGAGATAGAAGTACTCGTTGGTCTGGTCGTAAATGTTGCAGGTGGGGAACACGAAGTCTTTGGCCAGCAAAACGGTGTCCACGCGCAGCGGATCGTTGAAGTTGAACTTGGTCTGTTTCTTGTTCTTCTCGTCAAGCCAGCTGCAGCTGTAGCTCTTCTTGCTGCCGTTGCCGTCTATATAGCCGATTTCTGCCTTGAACTGGTAGGGCTTGGCAGCCGCCTTGGGGTCGGTTATGTTCTGCGGCAGCAGCACCGCGCACACATCGTAGGCTGTAGACTTGACATTGTCCAGGCGGAACTTCACGCTCCAGTTGGCCGTGTTGCTGCTGGGCTGGATGTCAAGGTAGCCCTCGCGTGAGATGCTGTCGGCGCTGAGCGAGCGGCTGGTGTACGTGCATTTCTCGCTGCTGATGATGTACCCTGTGTTCTCGCCCTCCAGCTCCATCTTGCGGTTGTAAGTCTGTGTGGGGTCAAGGCGGTAGTCATTGGTCTCGTAGAGCACGCCGTTGCTGCTGACAGTCTTTGTCGCGCCGTCAAGCAGCCCGCCCGGTGCGAAAGGCTTGCGGAACACACTGTACTCTGGATAGGTGGCGCTGTAGTTCAGCGAGCGCAGCGAGTCTGTGGGGCTCTTCTGGGTTGTCATGGTGAATATGGCATCCTGGAACATGGCCGCGTAGGTGCGCAGGAGCTGCAGCGAGTCGGCCTTTGCCTCAGAGGTGGGGTAGGCAAAGCAGGCCTTGGCCTGGTCAAAGGCTTTCTGCCAGCCCTCGCCCTTGGCCACAACCATCCAGTAGGTGGAGTCCTCGCTGGTGAGCTTGGCGCCGAGATAGTTGGTGATGAAGTCGTTGCGCTCAATCATCACCGAGTCAATGTAGACAGGCACACCGTCGATGGTGCCGTTCTGGACGGAGTTGGCCTGGTCAAACTCCTCGCGGTCGTAGGAGCGGATGAAGTCGCCCACAGCCTTGAATTCTGCGCGGTCGGTCATCTGCTCGTACAGGTTGTAGTAGTAGGGCAGCTGTTTCTCCATCACGTTCAGAATGCCATTCTTGGCGTGGATGTTGCCCTGCTTCACTGTGATGCCGTTGACAGAGCCGGGCACGAGGGTCACGCGCTTGTCGTTCATCATGTGGATGGTCTTCTCGGTGGCGGTGGTCGAGTTGGCCGAGCGGGCGATATGGTTCTTCACGAAGAACTTCTCAACGATGGAGTCGCCCTGTGCCGTCTCGGTGAGTGCGATGAGCGAGTCCTTGTTGAACGTGCCGTTTACCGGGGCCATCACGGTGAACGACTGGCCCGAGTTGAGTATCTCGGCGTAGCTGGCCTTGGTCTTCTTGTGCATGCGGAACAGCTTGGTGTGCTCCAGCACCTCGCAGAAGTCGCTCAGCTCGCTGTTCTGACTCATCTGCTGCCACAGACCTCCTTCGGCCACAGTGCCTTCGTAGTGGTCGTCCCAGTCGGTGCAGGCCACTGCGGAGCAGGCTATTGTTGCGGATAATATATAATGTATTGCTTTCATTCTTGTTCGTGTTTAGATGTGATTGAAACAAAAGTCTTTGCCTGTGTCAGTGGGTGTCCTCACCCTCTGGGCTGGCGTAGACGCTCTTCGGGCACAGCTCGATATAGTCGAACGACAGGGAGTAGTTGCCCTTGAGCAGCTGGCGGAAGCGCAGCTTGTACTCCTGGTCCTGGCGCAGCTCGCCGGTGTAGAGCACGCGGCGCATGATGTGGCCGGCCGCGCGGAACGGCGTGCCTCCGTTAGAGGCGTCGCCACCCTGAGAGTCGGGAGCCTTCATAAAGCCGCGGTTGTGCATGGACTTGTCGTTGGCGCGGTTCTCCTCCTCGTCGTCAGTATCTTCCTTCCAGCCGTCAGGGCCCGAGCGGAGGTCGACAGGCACGCCACAGGCGATGCCGTTCAGATAGGCCTGGATGATACCTCGCGATGCGTTGACATTGTAGCCAAGGCGCAGCTCGTAGGTTCCGGTCTGGGGCACCGGAGGCAGCTTGATGGTCACGTCGAACTCGCCGCAGATGGCCACCATGTTGCCTTCCCATGAGTTGGTCCAAATCTCGTTGCCGCGCACGCCAATCAGACTCTGCGTGGAGGCCTCGACATTAGTCAGGAAGTTGGGCTTGAACATGGTCATCTGCTTCTCGTTGAACTGCACGCGGCACTTCTGGGCGTTCAGGAAGTCGGGGAACATGGTGGTGGCGTCGATGCGAAGGCGGTTGTTCAGCGCCTCGCGGTTGAACACCAGCGGACGGTTGATGTAGTGATAGACACCGTTGGCGCAGTCTTGCAGCTGCAAGCCGCTCTCCGAGGGGCTCAGCACGCGCACGCCCGGCTCTTCGAGCGCGGTGGCGCCACGCTTGCGGTTGAGGTAAACCTTTCCGTCCTTTGGACCGCTGGCACGCATGATGCATCCCGGGCTCATGGTCTCGTAGTAGTCTTCAGCATCGGCCTTGTCAAGGAAGCAGTAGTACTCCTTAATCTGTCCGGAAATCACCAGCTGGTCGTAGTTCACCAGATAGGGCAGGATGTGGTAGGCCATGAAGCGGTTAAGCGGGTTCTTCTCGTTGTCCCACTGGTCGTCATATCTGCCTGCATCCTCGGGGAAGATGGCATCATACTGTGCCTTGGCATAGGCCTTCAGGTCGTCAAGGGTGCGGATGCCAAACTTGTTGAATATCTCGTCGGTCTCCACAAAGGCGGTGTACTTGAAATAGCGCCGCTCGACATATTTCACCTTTGTCCACTTCTCGCCCTCGGCTCCGAAGTACACCTCGGGCAGACCAACCTCGACAGAGTCGCGGCCGATGGTGTAGGTGTAGTCCTCCACCTTGCGCATCTTCTGCTCAAGCTTGGTGAGAGCCAGTGCCTGGGCGAAGATGGTGGCTGTGGAGTCCTCCTTGATGAGGTCGGGCAGCAGCATGCTGGTCGACATCAGCAGGCGGTCAATGGTGTGAACTACGCCGTTGGTCACGGAGTCGTCGCGCTCAATCATCTTGGCCGACTTGTTCACGTAATAGATAATGGCATTGTTGTTGTTCACGTCCGAGTCGCACGAGATGGTGATGTTGCGGTCGTCCATGTTGAGCAAGGGCAGGGTGCCGTCGCTCACGTCGGCGGTGAAATAGGCGCCGCCCTTCACAATGTGCGTGCGGGCGATGGTGTCGCATACGTTGTCGGGTATGGCCTCCACGTTGGGGTAGCCGTTGCTCTGGAGATAGGCGTTCACGGCATCGTTGGTCGGGGCGTAGAGCGTGTACTCGCCGTAGGTGGCGAGTGTGCTCAGAAACTTCGAGCGCTGCAGGATGCGGGTGAACTCGCTGAACCGGCCGGGGTCGTTCTGCAGGAATCCCGCGGCGGTCAGCTCGGTTGCCGTGTAGTAGTTGTCGGGGATGTCGTCCTCGTTGCAGCTCACGGTCACGCTGGTGATGATTGCCACTGCTGTGAGCAACATCCATGATTGTATCTTTTTCATGTTCATCATACTGTGTGTCAATGAAGTTAGTCCTGTTTATTTCGTCAGCTGGGCGTTGTTGTCCTTGTACGCCGGGTTCTGGACAAGCATGGGGTTACGCTTGATTTCGGCGCGCGAGTAAGGATAGTAGGCAATGTTGGGGTCGGCCAGCCTGATGCGGATGGCGGCTGTGTTGCTGGTGTGCTTCTTGATGGCCTCGTTCACCAGGCGGCTGTTGTTGCCGTCGCGTCGGGCCATGCGCACCAGGTCGAACCAGCGCTTGCCCTCGAACATCAGTTCGCGCTGGCGCTCGTCGAACACCAGCTCCTCCATGGCTGCCTTCGAAGTGTTGTAGTCGGCGTACTTCAGCGTGTCGCTCACGGTGGCTGATGTTGCGTTGCGGGCGCGCTTGTTCACGGCGTTCACCATGGCGAAGGCATCCTCGAAGTTATCCTCGCCAAGCAACACCTCGGCCTCGGCCTTCATCAGTATGATGTCGGTGAGGCGGTAGAAGATCCAGTTGTTGTAGTTCGTCTGCTGCATTGTCTCGCTTGCCTGCACCTTGGCCTCTGTGGTGATGTTCTTCATGTCCAGCGAAACAGACTTGCGTCCGTACTTGCGGATGGCGAAGCGGCTTCCGCTGGCGATGATGTTCTCGTAGCCGCGGCAGTCGTTCTTGCTCAGGAACACCGTGTTCTTGTCGGTTGCCAGGTTCTCGTAGAGATGGTCGGGGGCGGCCAGATAGCCAAACTCGCCATCGTTGGTCCTGTTGCAGTAGTAGGCCGGGACAAACTCCTCCTTGTTGCTGAACTTGTTGTTGTAGTAAAGCTCGAACAGGCTCTCAAAGGAGTTGCCCGTGCCGAACACGCTGTTGTAGGCGTCTCCCCGGGCGACGTCAATGCTTGAGCCTTCGGGGCACTCGAGAATCAGGGGCACGCCGTTGAACTGCTTTATGGTGCGCACGGCGGTGGTGCGCAGGTCAGGGTCGTTGAGCCACTCCTGGTACTGGCTTTTCTTGTAGTCGATGATTTCGTTGCAAACGTCAACGCACTTCTGGTACTCGCCGGTCCACAGGTAGAGTTCGGCCAGAATGGCGCGGATGCTCCACCGGGTGATGCGGCTGCTGTTCTCATAGGACTTGCTGTTGTTGTCCAGGTAGTAGCGGCGCACGGCGTCGTCCTTGCAGCCCTCTAAGTCCTCGATGAGCGCCTTGGCGATGACGTCAAGGTCTGTCGCGGGCAGTCTGTAGTCTTGGTCGTCAGTCAGACTCGGCTCAAAGGTGAATGGCACGGCGCGGAACGTCTTGGCCAGCGTGAAGTAGCAGATGGCACGGATGGCCTTGGCCTCGGCGATGTTGGCCTTCATCTCGCCCTCCTTGTAGTTAGGGTCTTTCTCGCTCACGCCCGGAGCGTAGTGGATGAACGTGTTGCAGTAGTTGATGGTCTTGTACACTTCGCCCCACTCGCAAATCTCGTTGTCGGGCTGGAGGTTCTCCTTGAGAATGTCCTGGAGCCACATGGGCGGGTTGGTGCCGGCCTTGGTCTCATCCGAGCGGACTTCGCCCCACAGGACAATGCGGCGAAGGCACTCCTTGCTGCCCAGGGCGTCATAGCAGCTCATCAGCATACTGGTGGCGTCGTCTTTCTCCGTCCAGTAGTCTTCGAGCACAATTTCGTTTTGTGGCTTGATTTCGAGGAAGTCTCCGCACGAGCTCAGCGCGGCCGCTCCCAATCCTACCATAATATATTGCTTGATTGATTTCATATCAGTTGTTTTTAGGTTGGGTGATTAGAACTGAACGTTGATGCCTGCTGTAAACGAGCGCGAGCGCGGTGTCTGGGCGTTGTCGGTGCTCACGCCCCAGCCGCCGTAGCCCACCTCGGGGTCGGCACCCGAATACTCGGTCAGGCAGAAGAGGTTGTTGGCCGAGATGTCAATGCGAAGGCCGCTGAGGCCCAGCTTCTTCACGGTCTTGGAGGAGAAGCTGTAAGACAGCTGCGAGTAGTTCAGGCGCACGAACGATCCGTTCTCGATAAAACGGTCGCTGCCCAGGGCGTTGTAGTTCTGCGAGCCGTAGACGGCGCGCGGGATGCGCGCGTCAGACTGCCCCTCAACGCGCCAGCGCCAGTTCACGGCGCGGCTCTGGTTGTTCACCGTGTTCATGCTCTCGGCGTTCAGCCGGGCTGCGTTGATAATCTTGTTGCCATAGCGGAAGTTGAACTGGTTGTTCCAGGTCAGGCGGCCGTACTTGAGCTTGAATCCGAATCCGCCGGTAATCTTGGGAAGTGAGGAGCCCAGGTAGACAATGTCAAGCTCGTCGATTGTCCCGTCGTGGTTTATGTCCTCATACATGGCGTCGCCACCCTTGAATTCGTAGTTGCTCTTGCCATAGCGGAAGGTCATGGGGATGGGCCGCCCGCGGTGGTCAAAGATAACGTTGCCGTTCTCGTCGCGCGCCACAGGCGCGTTGGGCCCGCTCACCTTGGCCACTTCCTCCTCGGACCATTCGGTGTACTGGTAGACACCCTTGTAGCGGAAGCCGTAGATGCTGCCCATCGGGCGGTTGAGCGCCACGCGGGTCATGTAGTTGCCGTTAACGCCGGTCCACTCCTTGGTCAGCGAAGCCAGGTAGGTGGCGTCCATCTCCTTCAGCTTGTTCTGGTTGTTGGCAAAGGTCACGTTGAAATCCACGCCAAACTTGCCGGCCTTGACAATGTCGTTGCCGTTGATGTTGAACTCCCAGCCTACATTGTCCATGCGCCCTCCGTTGTACCAGTTCAGGCTGCTGTAGCCCGAAGAGGTGGGGATGCTCCAGCCGCTGATAAGCAGGTCGCGGGTCATCTGCTTGTAAACCTCCACGTTACCCGTGAGCTTCTCGTCAAAGAAGCCGAAGTCGATACCCAGGTTATAGGTCTCTTTCTCTTCCCATTTCAGATTCTTCAGCTGGATGTTGTTGGGCTTGGTGCCGCCGTTGCCCAAATAGCCGGTTCCGCTGCCATAGCGGCTCAGGAACAGGTACTCGCTGCCCGGCTGCTTGCCCACGATGCCCCAGCCCGGACGGACAGAGAGCATTGACACGAAAGGCAGGGCCTTCTTGAACCACGGCTCGTCGCTGATGTTCCAGCGCAGTGACACGGCCGGAAAGTTACCCCAACGCTGGTCGGGGCCGAACTTGGTGCTGCCGTCGCGGCGCACGGAGAAGTCAACCATGTAGCGGCCCTTGAAGGCGTAGTGGGCGGAGTAGGTCAGGTAGACGCTGCGCCACTGGCCGCTGCTGGTGCTCATGCTCTTGATGGGGGCTGAGGCCGATGGGCTGTCAATCGTGCCCGATGGAAGGCGGTAGGTCTCCGTGGTCTGGTAGCTGGAGGTTCCGCTGTTCACCTGTCCGCGGAGCATCATCATCAGCGAGTGGTCGGTGTTGCTGAAATGCGGGACGTAGGTCAGCGTGTGGGTCGTTGAGATGCCCAGCGACTTGCTGCTGCTCGAGGTGGCCTGGTTGGGGCTGCCCTCAAACCAGCCCTGCGTGTTGAGCGAGGACGGGCGGAACTTGTCATTGTATTCGTTGTTGATGTCGAACATGATCTTGCCCTCGTAGTCCAGGCGCGTCTTGTCATTGTCTGTCCCCAGCAGCTTGTAGTTGATTTTGAACTCCGGCTGAATCTTGTAGGTCGACTGGTGGTTCTTGGCCAGGTTGGCCACCGCGATGGGATTCTCCAGGTTGTACTGGTCGGCCAGTTCCGACGAGTATCCGGGCTGGATGTTGTAGTAGCGGTCGGTGTCGTTGCCATTCTCGTCCTCCTCGTAGATAGACAGGTTAGGCATGCGCTTGTAGGCGATGCCCAGCAGGTCGCTGTAATTCTTCTGGTTCTTGGTGTAGGTGAACGAGAGGTTCGACTCAAACTTGATTCTTGTGCTCACAAAGTAGTCGAGCGCCACGCGGGTGGTGAAGCGGTCAAGCACCTGCTTGATGATAGAGCCGGTCTCGTGGTCGTAGCCGGCGCCGATGCGGAAGTTCGCTTTCTCGCCGCCGCCCGAGATGGACACATAGTGGTTCTGGCGCCATCCGGTCTGCTTCACAGCCTTCACCCAGTCTGTGTTGTCATCAAACATCCGGGCCTCGCTGAACTCGGTGGGGTTGAGATAGTTCAGCTCCTTGATGTTGCTTGCCGCATCGCTCAGGTTCTGGTTGAAGAACTCCTCTTTGAGCAGCATGGTGTACTCGTCGCCGTTCAGCATCTTCATGCCCTCGGGCTGGTGGGTCGCTGTGACACGCAGTGAGTAGGTCACCTTGGTCTTGCCGCGCGCGCCGCGCTTGGTCTTGATTTCAATCACACCGTTGGCGCCCTGGCTGCCCCAGATGGCCGTAGCGGCGGCATCCTTCAGCACCGAGATGCTCTCGATGTCGTCGGGGTTGACGTTGAGCAGCTCGGCAAACTTCTCATCGTTCATGCTCGACACGTCGATGGTCTGGCTCTGGTCTTTCTCAAACACGTTTCCGTCGACCACAATCAGCGGCTCGGCGTTGCCGGTGAGCGAGGACACGCCGCGCAGGCGCATCGATGTGCCGGCGCCCAGGTTGCCGCTGTTGGCCACGATGTCCAGACCGGCGATACGGCCCTGGAGAGCCTCGTCAATCGTGGTGATGGCCAGTCCCTCGAACTCCTTGGTGCTGATGGTCTGGCGCGATGTTGACACCTCGCGCTCGGGGATGGCCAGCCCGGAGCCTTGGGTCCTCCGCTTCGATTTCACCACCACCTCCTTGATCTGGGTGGCGTCAACGAGGTTGATGCGGTACGAGGTCTTGTTGATGGGGAGTGTCTGTGTCTTGTAGCCCACAAACGAAACCCTCAGCTTGTTCTTGGGGTTCTTCAGCTTGAAGGAGAAGTTTCCGTTGAAGTCCGTGGTACAGGCGGCCACGATACGTCCGGCGGCGTCAATCTCCACCACGTTGGCCATCATCACCGGCCCCATCGTGTCATACACGTGCCCGCTGATGATCTGGCCCGCTTGCTGTGCAAAGGCTGTGCCCGCTGCCAGCAGGCAGCCAAGGGCCGCTGCTGTCAGACGCTTTGCGTATCTGTTGTTGATTGTATGTTCCATAAAATGATATTGTTGTTTTGGGTCTTTAGTAACTGTGGTGCGCTCAATGCTTCCTGGCTGCCCTCTTCGGACGTCCGTTCTGCTTGTCCCAGTACAGCAGCGGGCCGCTTATGAGATGTACCACGGCCGAGGAGTTGGTCTCGATGTCGCTGGCATCCTTGGCGTCCTTTCCCGGATAGATGTACTCGCGGGCGAAGCGGTTGTAGAGCTCTTCGTTGGTCTTCAGGACCTTGCGCTCGTTGTCCTGCTTGTCCTTGATGGTGATGTTGTTCTCGTCCGCGGTAACGCTAAGGCGCGCGAAGCCACCCGTCTTGCTGTCAATCATGGCCGTCTCGTAGTCTGAACTCTCGTTCTGCGCGCCGATAATCAGTGCGTTGTCCTGGATGTGATACTTCACGAAGTTCACCAGCCTTGTTGAGTCGGTGGTCACGTCGGCACCGCTCTCTTTCATCTGCTCGTACACGTCGGGGTCAATCAGCTGGCCGCTGCTGATCAGCTCGCGGATGGACTCGTTGGTTGGCACATAGACCGTGTACTGGTAGCTGTTGAACGTGTTGATGTAGTTGTCACCGCAGGTCTTCTCCTTGTAGTTGTTCTCAATCAGCCCCGACGCCTCCAGCAGGCGGCCGAACTCCTCGAACTCGGGGGTGTTGTCAATGATGTTCTTCACACTCTGGCGTGTGCCAAGGATGGGCTCCTGGTCAATGATATAGGTCTTTCCGTTCTGCTGGTTGTACACGTTGGTCACGGGAATCTGCTTCAGCTCGTCGTTCATCTGGTAGGTGCCCTCCACCGTCATGCCGTTCTTTCCCTGGCCGGCGTTGCTCACCTTGATGATAGAGTTGCCCATGGTGCGGTAGTACCTGTGGCCGTCGGACACGTCGCCCACCACGATATGGTCTTTCAGCAGGAACTCAAGGCGGCGGCTCAGCCCCCAGCTGCCACTGATCACGTCGATGGAGTCGCCCACAGCCTCGCTGATGGGGTCATACTTGTGTACCGAGGCGTAAGGCTCCTTGGTGGCGTCGTTCCAGTGGAATCGCAGCATCTCCAGCTCGCTCTTGGCGTAGGAGCAGGGGTCGACATACTGCAGTACGGCATTGCTGCTCGGCACAAACAGGCTGTACTCAGAGGTCAGCGAGTTGAGCAGCGCGTCGTAGCGCTTGCTGTTGATGATAGACCAGAGTATCTTGTAGTTGTCATTGAACACAATGACGGGGAACATCACGCTGACAAACGAAGTGGGGGCGAACACCTTGTTGGTTAGGTATATGGCGCCGTTGTTGCCCAGAAACACCGAGTCGACATCGCCCTCGCTGATGTTCATCGGGTCGTTCGACTTGTTGAGCATGGTGGCAAACTTGCTCGGCACGCACGACATCAGGTATTTCTGCATGTTGTTGTTGATCAGCTCGGCCACCACGTTGTTGGGGACGTTCTCCCACTTGCCGTAGCGCTCGCTCAGCACCTTGCCCTCGCCGTTGTTCCAGTAGTTCTCGAGTGCCTGGTTGCTTGGCACGAGCATCAGTCCCATGTTGCGCTGAAGCTCAACTTCGGGGGTGGTGTTGGTGCCTGAGTAAAACTGGTTCCATCCCGGGTCAAAGGACAGCAGCTCGGCCGGGTCAATCACCGTTCCGTCGGCTGCGGTGTTGTAGGTTGCCCCGCCCTGCGACCATTCGGAGAAGAACCGCTTCTGGTATGCCTTCTCCGCCGGCCAGTTCAGGCCTAGCTTGATCGAGGCTTCCTCGCTGGAATCGGGTGCGCAGAAGCGTTCCAGCAGCTTGTTCCAGTCGCTCATCTGGGGCTTGGTCCTGATAATCTCCGCCATGTTGTCAAGCGGTGTCATCACCTCCTCCGTGCGGTCAATGAAGCCGTTGGAGCAGCGGATGTCCTCCTCGACCACCTTGAGGCCGTTGACGCTGGCCTGGCCCGACTGGCGGTTTGTCTTGTGGTTGTACAGGAAGTTGTAGTCGTCGTTGGTGATTTTGTTGTTGGCAAGGAAGTTCTCCATGAAATGTATCATGGGCGTATAGGTCAGATCCTTGAAACAGTACACGTACGGGAGGCTCTTCAGGTGCTTCCAGTACTTGTTGTCCGGCATCTCCTGCGGTGTCAGCTTGGGCACGCTGTCATACGGACTGAGGGCGGAGAGGCGGCGCATGGCCACGCCTTTCACGTTGCCCTCTGTGTTGCAGAGGTAGTTCAGCTGGTAGCTGTTGTTGATCATGGCGCCAAACAGCAGCATCCTCTTCTGGGCCTCGGTGAGGTCTGCGTAGGAGCGGACACCCCATTTGTTGCTGGCGTAAAAGCGGCTGTAAGCATCGTCATCGGCGGCAAAGAGCGTTTTCGAACCCGTCTTGTCCAAGACAGACCGGTAGCCCAGGTCGTCGATGATTTTCGCCATGTTGGTGTAATTCCCATGTTCGGCCAGATAGCTGTAGATGGAGCTGCCCCAGTTGTCGGGGGTGCGCTCATCTAAGTCATACTCCGAGCACGAGCTGAGGCTGGCCATTCCTGTGAGTGCCGCGGCGCCGGCGCAAAGCCATAGCCTGGTCTTTCTCGTGAATGACATACTGCTTCGCATCAGCGAATAATACTTGGTCATCATCATAGACATTTGGTTAGTTATTTTTGAATTTATTGTCTGTCGCTTTAGGTTTCGAGGACAAAATTACATTTATTATATAATTGGCGTTTTCAATATAGTATTTGCTTCTTCTCTTTTTGTCACATCGATTATCGTATATGTCTCATTTCTTTTTCTGTTTGTTTCATCGTGCTGTTTTGTGAAGTGCATAAATCCCTGTTACACAATGTTTTTTAGATTATTTAATACGATGTTTGGTAAAATTGTAAAAAATGGTTTTCGCCGTGTTAAATTTTGCTTTGCCTTGCAGCGTCCTTGGTTGCATTTTTAAGGCTTTCCCCGCGGCCTGCCTGGCGCTTAGGGTAGGGCGCTGTCTGTCCCGAAGAAGAAAGTGATACTTATGGCTGTTAAGCCCGATGGCCGATTTGGGTCAATGGAGTGGTGGTTCCAGAGAAGGAAAAAGCGGCCTCTTGCGAGAACCGCCCTAATGAAAGGAGGAGTGGGTGGTACCACCAGGAACCGAGCCGGGGACACAAGGATTTTCAGTCCTTTGCTCTACCAACTGAGCTATGGCTCCATGTATTTCCCTGTCTCCTTGTCGCTCATTGCTTGATGAATACCTTTCGCGCTTTTCCGTCTGTGGTCCTCACGATATAAAGCCCTGCGGGCAGGGATGATGCATCTTTCCCCCTGGCCACCAGCTGCCCGTCAAGTGAGTAAACCCCGGCGTTGGCATCATCAACGGCAAGCGGAGTTCTTGCACTGGCCGTTACCGGCTCCCTCGCGAAGTCCTCTGCAGTGAATATCACCGAGTTATTCTCAACGCACTGTTGCAGGGCATACACCGCGCCGACAAGGTTCCATCCGCAACATTGCAGAAATCCCCTGTCGCTGCCAACACCCTCTATCCAGTAACCTTCCCTTGACATCTCTTCACTATGTCCTAGAAGCCAGTCTGTCATTTTCATCCTGCAACGCAGCACGCCAGAAACCTCTACGGTGTCAACCTCTATAACCTTGACCGTTCCATCATACACAGCAGCCGTGTCTCCCGGCT
>CALBLK010000079.1 GCA_937895845.1 uncultured Prevotella sp.
TTTTTGAGAAACTGTTATTTTACGCCATCTTTCTAAGGGTGGGAAACTTCAGTTATTTATTTGGAAGTAATGCTCGGCATTTTCCCAATATTTATCCATATCTTTCATATCTTTAGTTCTTCAGTTCTCCGCACAAAGTTACATTTTTTCCGTCTTTTAGCCAACATATAGAATAAGGTCTCTTTGCCCCACACCAAACAAATTCCATCATGGCAAAGACCAAATACAATATTCACCTAAAGGGATATGTCGGCGGTTGGGACTTCGATTCCGACTATGTTGACTTCGTGCTCAACAAAAACACCGACAAGGAGGTCGCCGTCCTCATTGACTCCTTGGGCGGACAGCTCAACACCGCGCTCTCCATCTCCTCGGCTTTCCGCCGCCACGGCAACGTCCGTGTTCACTTTGTCGGCATGAACGCCAGTGCTGCCGCCATCGCGTGCAAGAAGAAATCCGCCGACCTGCTCGCGCTCATGAAAGTGGGCGGATGGCTGACGGCGGAGGGGGCGCTTGCCTGGGGATTCGTTGATGAACTGACTGATTTTGAAGACGAGTCGGCTCCTGTTCTTACGGATGCTCTTGCCGCTGACTTCACCGCCCACGGCATACCGCTTCCCAAGATGCTTGACTGACAACAAGCCGGAGGACATCACCACGTTCAGGCGTTTCCTTCAGACATTTGCCTCTGTTTTCCACTCACAAGACAAAACTTCACATACATACCACTCCAAATCTTCAACTGAAACAGAAACAATGAAAACTTTGAAAATAAAGCTGCAAACATACGATGTCCTGAGGATTTTGAGCATCGCATTACTGACTAAAATGCCATTACGTGACCTGCTCGTTGAACAAAAAGAGGAAGAGGCCATTGAAGGTAAATATAAGCAACGCAGCCTCAATTTTGATGGGTAGCTATCAAATTGTTACTTTTTGAAGCGTTAAAAATTTTTCGTGGACAGTAGTGCTCTTGTTTATATTTGCAACACTAAGATAAGTGAATTCTTCGATATGGCAAAATCCTGAGCAACTTTTTGTTGCTCAGGCACTTAAAAAGTTTAATTTATAATAGTGTTGTGGAATTTAGGCTTTTTTAGGCGTTATTTTCAAACAAAAGTTTGCCGTTTTGAAAAAAATGACTACCTTTGCACACGCAAAACAACAAAGGTGTGTTAGTTCAGCTGGTTAGAATGCCTGCCTGTCACGCAGGAGGTCACGGGTTCGAGTCCCGTACACACCGCCAATGGACGAGGAACCTTAGAAAGTTCCTCGTTTTTCGTTAAAGTGAATTTATACTGAAAACAGCATTAAAAAACTACAGAGCCGGAAATAACTACAGAGCCGGAACTGCCGTATGCGAAACCGCATATACGGAGGTATGCGGGTGGTGGTAAACACTAAAGTAGGAGATAAACACCCATGAATAGTGTTTACCTCCTACTTGATTAACAGCAGTTTTGATTTAAAAAGGGTTATTTAATCATACTGACAGAACGCTTGAGAAAAGCGTTCAAGGCAGACCCTTTTAACATACCATTCTGCAGCAGGGCAAGGTCTATGAGTTGGTGAACAATATCATTGGTCTTGGCGTAGTCTGCCAAAATGCCCTTTTTCTTGTCGCGCTGCTCGTTCAGAGCCTTCTCCGTATTGCTCACTTCGTCTTTATCCTCTTGCGTAATCTCCTCTGGCTTTTTCTTGCTCTGGCTTTGGTGGAGTGCAGACAAGCGAACCTGCAAACCTTTCAGCTCGCTGACAACAGGCTTCAGTGATTCCTCGGTGTGAGCCTTACAGTCAGCAAGTACTTTCTTAATCAGAGGATGGTCACTGTTAAGCACCATGCTGTAGCTGTCGGGCATCTGAGCATAGAAATTCAATCCCGACTGGAAGCGGCTGATGTCTTTCATTCGTCTCATATACTCATTTTGTGTGATGACAACAGGCAGTGACTGCTCGCCGAGAGACTGAACGTCAACCATAAACTCAGCGTGCTCAATGGTGGGCACCTGACTGCTGAATACTGCTGACAAGTTGTCACGTTCCCCCGTTTCAAGTTGGTTCTGCTTGGCATCTTCTTTGACAATCAAGCGGTCTATGACATCACTGTCAACACGCGTGAAGCGGCTCTTCTCAAATTTCTGCTCGAGCATGGAAATGACAGGAACGTCAAGCTGGCCGTCAAGCAACAGTACGCTGTATCCTTTAGCCTTGGCTGCCTCAATATAGCTGTACTGGTCTTCCTTGTTTGTGGCATAGAGGTAGACCGTTTGCCCCTCCTTGTCTGTCTGGTTGTCTTTGATGAGAGTCTTGTACTCCTCAAAAGTGAAATACTTGCCCTCGGTGTCTTTCATCAAGGCAAAGTCCTTGGCGCGGTCGTAGAAACTTTCATCACTCAACATTCCATAGTTGATAAACAGTTTCAGACTGTCCCATTTCCTCTCATATTCCTTGCGATTTTCCTTGAAGATAGATTGCAGCCTGTCGCTCACTTTTCTGGTGATATAAGTAGAAATCTTTTTCACGTCACGGTCGCTTTGCAGATAGCTTCGGCTTACGTTCAGCGGTATGTCAGGAGAGTCAATCACACCATGTAACAGCGTGAGAAATTCAGGAACAATGCCCTCTACCTGATCGGTTACGAACACTTGGTTGCAGTAGAGCTGTATCTTGTTGCGCTGCAAGTCAATATTCGACTTGATGCGTGGAAAGTAGAGGATTCCGGTAAGGTTGAATGGGTAATCCACATTGAGGTGAATCCAAAACAGCGGCTCGTCCTGCATGGGGTAGAGCGTACGGTAAAACGACTTGTAGTCTTCATCCTTCAGCGTGCTTGGGGCTTTAGTCCACAGTGGTTCTACATTGTTGATGATGTTGTCCTCCGCTGTCTCCTGCTCCTTGCCATCTTTCCATTCTGTCTTCTTGCCGAAAGCTATTGGAACCGGCATGAACTTGCAGTACTTACTCAGCAGTTCCTGAATCTTGTGCTTGTCAAGAAATTCCTTGCAATCCTCGTCAATATAGAGAATGATGTCACTTCCTCGACCCTCCTTTTCCGCATTGTCAATCTCGTATGCCGGACTGCCATCGCAGCTCCATTTTACGGCCTTTGCTCCATCGCGGTAGCTGCGAGTGACAATCTCCACTTTCTTGCTGACCATAAATGAAGAGTAGAAGCCAAGACCAAAATGTCCGATGATATTGTTGGCGTTGTCTTTGTATTTCTCCAAAAAGTCATTGACCCCCGAGAATGCAATCTGGTTAATATACTTGTCAATCTCCTCTTCGGTCATGCCGATGCCATGGTCACTGATGGTGATGGTTCCTGCTTTCTCGTCCACACTGACATGCACAGTCAAGTCACCTAAATCACCTTTGAACTCACCTTTCTCGGCCATGGTTTTCATTTTCTGCGTGGCATCTACAGCGTTAGACACCATTTCACGTAGGAAAATCTCATGGTCTGAGTAGAGAAACTTTTTGATGACGGGGAATATATTCTCTGTTGTAACCCCAATATTACCTTTTTGCATAACTTTTTTTTATTGATGTATTTATTAAAATAGTTATTTCTGCACTGCAAATAACGTGCCAAGTTGAATAACCCAGGGGTAGCAACAGCGCAGCGCACCTTTAGCCCAAATCGGTCCTCAGTCCGAAATTGGCGATGTCATGGGCATGTTTCGCTGATAGCCGATTTTGGTTTAGTTTGTCGTACAATCTGGCCATATTAAACTTGGTAGGTAACGATGCATGACAAAATGGGCCGTATTGTGCGGCTGAACGGTGCGTTTCACACTGCGATATGGGCCGAATGACACCGCAATACGGGCCGTCTAGCGCTGCAGTATGGGCCGTATGGTGAGCCAAAAGCGGCCGTCTTCCAACAGGTCTAGGTGTTTTTTCAAACGGATTATTTTATTTCCGCAATGGCAAGCCGTTGTCTCTCGCCTGTGACAGATTAAACATTCAAGATAGAAGCTGGTTGACTCTATAGCCTGTTACAGATTTTGTATCGGCGTTATTTTTCTCACATTTTTTGAAGATATTCCTGGGAATTTTTGTAAGTTTGCAGTAAAGTTCAGGCCTTTCGAAGGCAACCATCGGGCCACACCCTTAAAAACGGAACACCAACTTATGGAGTGACATGACAATGCAAGACAACAAGACAATACGAGCACTCACCGCACTGGCAGTCGCAGCAGCACTGCTGGTGGTCGCGCTCCCGCTTGAGGCGCAGAACCTCGTGAGGCGCACTACGGAGTTCGCCATGTTCAAGCCAGCGGTCATCGTGCTGAACAACGGCAGCACGCTGAAGAAGATGGCTAACATTTTCATGCGTAACGGCTCGCTGGTTTACAAGCGAGGCAACACAACCATGCAAGCCCGCACGCAGGCCATTGCGAGGGTTGAATTCGACAGCGCCACCTTTGTCAGGATAGATACACTACTGGCAGAAGTTGTAGATACGGTGGGAGGAAACGTGCTCTGTCGCTCAAGAACAATTGACATGGAGGCTTATCAGCAGATGGCTTATGCCAACAGACAGATAACGAGCGTTGAAATATCCGATTTTGTCAACGTATCGTCTGTAGACCTCAGCGCGGCCGAGGACATTCTCTATCCTGTGCGCACCGTCTACTACATGACAATAGGGGGCAAGACTGTACGAGTGCATGAGCGCACGCTGTGGCCACTTGTCCCCAAGGAAAAGCGCCGCCTTTACAGGACACTGCTGTCGCTGCCAGACTTCAGCTGGTCGGACACTGGGTGGCTGAAACGCTTAATGAGGGACTGCTTTCAATGACACGCAAGGAGACCAACAGCTACACACACATTCTTAAATATACAGGCGTTTTCGGTGGCGTGCAGGGCTTGAGCATCCTTATGGGGCTGCTGCGCAACAAGATAGTGGCCGTGCTGCTGGGCCCTGGAGGCATGGGGCTGGTGTCGCTCTTCAACACGGTGGTTAACTTTGTCTCGCAGGCTTCCACCTTTGGCATTTCGTTCAGTGCCGTGCGACACGTGTCAGAACTGTATGACCGCGGTGACACCGCAGCACTGGAGCACTACGTGGGGGTCATCCGCTCGTGGACGCTGCTTGTGGCACTTTTTGGCGTACTGCTGTGCATTGTTCTGGGGCCCTTCCTGAGCGACAGCACTTTCGCATGGGGCGACCACACCCTGCACTTTATACTGTTGTCTCCGGCAGTAGGGATGCTGGCCGTGACGGGTGGCGAGACGGCCATCCTCAAGGGCGTGCGCCGGCTCAGACAGCTGGCGCTGATACAGTTGGCATCCATCGTGGCCACACTGGCCATTTCCGTGCCTGTGTTCTACTTCTTTTGCGAGGCGGGCATCGTGCCTGTGATTGTACTTACCACGCTGGCCACCATGCTGGTTACGCTGCACTTCAGCCTTCGCCTGTTCCCCCTCAAGGCAGTGGGGGCCAGACTCCTTGGCGATGGCATGGGCATGGTGCGGCTGGGAGTGGCCTACACTGCTGCGGGCATCATGGGCAGCGGGGCCGAGCTGCTGGTGCGCTCCTTTCTCAATGTGCGAGGCGACCTTGACGTGGTGGGCCTCTACAACTCTGCCTACATGCTCTGCGTGACCTATGCCGGCATGGTGTTCTCGGCTATGGAAACCGATTACTTTCCGCGGCTTTCGGCAGCCAACCATGACCCCATGGAGCGCAACCGGATAGTAAACCGCCAGATTGAGGTTTCACTGCTCATTGTCTCACCCATGCTGTCTGCACTTATTGTGGCCCTGCCTGTCGTTGTGCCCCTGTTGTTCTCGGCGCGGTTTGCGCCCATTGTCCCCATGGGGCAGGTGATGGTCATAGCCATGTATTTACGTGCGGTGACGCTGCCAGTTTCCTATATTATGCTGGCTACGGGCGAGTCGAAATACTATCTGCTGATGGAGGCCTTTTACGACATCTTGCTGGTGATGCTTGTCACGGTGCTGTTCAACTGGATGGGGTTGTTAGGCACAGGTGTGGCGCTGCTGGCACTCTATGTGCTTGAGGCTGCGGTGCTGCTTGCCTTCGCCCATGCCCATTATGGCACTTCGCTCACGCCTCAGGTGCTGCGCTGTGTGGCGCTCCAGCTTCCGCTCGGTCTGTTGGCCTATCTCTGCACGCTCACACTCAGCGGATTGGTCTACTGGATGGCAGGACTGGCGGTGGTGCTGGCAAGCACTGGCGTTTCGGCAGCCATCCTGCGTAGCAAGACCTCGCTATGGGACATCCTTAAACAAAAAAATCAACACCATGGCTAAAGTGACAGTTCTGATGGCGGTCTATAATGCCGCCCCCTATCTTAACGAGGCCGTTCAATCTGTGTTGCGGCAGACGCTGCACGATGTGGAACTGATCTGTGTTGACGACTTCTCCTCAGACGGTTCGCGCAATCTGCTGGCCGACTGGCAGAACGCCGACAGCAGGGTGAGGGTAATCAGCCTCAAGCGCAACATGGGTCAGGCGGTGGCGCGCAACATCGCACTGTGCGAGGCTACAGGCGAATATGTTTGCATGCTTGATGCCGATGACTGGCTGTCGGACGATGCCCTTGAGCGCGCTGTCGAGGTGCTTGACCGTGACAGCGAGGTTGACTCCGTGCTCTTTGACGTGGAGTTTGTCTACCCCGATGGCGGGAGGAAGCCGTACGTCATGCCCGACTTCAGCCGGATGGACGGCATGACAGCTTTCAGGCTCAGTCTCACATGGACTATTCACGGCCTCTATATGATAAGGGCAGGGCTGCACAAACGGTACCCCTACGACACAACGTGTCGCCTGTATAGCGATGACAACACTACTCGCGTGCACTATCTCGCCTCACGGAATGTGGGCCACTGTCACGGTGTCTACCATTACCGGCAGCATCCCAAGTCGGCCACCCATGGAGTGCATGTCTTGCGTTTTGACTATCTGAAAGCCAACGAGTCAATGGCGCGGACGATACGAAGGCTCGGTCTGGATCGGGATATTCAGGCCGAATACGAGAATGTGAGGTGGCTCAATCTGGTAGACACTTTCAAGTTTTACTACTGCAACCACCAACGGCTTGGAGAGCGCGGCCGCAGGTATGGACTCTGGACACTGCGCAACTACTGGAGGACGATTGACCGCAGCATGCTGAGCAGAAGGACGGTGGCGAAGTTTGGCTATTGGCCAACACCCTCATGGAAACTGTTTTGTATTCAAGAGTGGACTTATTTCACATTGCGTAGCTTGCTCGGACGTAACCAATAGCCTAAATTCGTGAAACTGACCTGATTGGAAAGCTGTTAATAACCCAAATCGGCCATTAGAAAGACGGTAATGTGGGGTTTACTTTCAATCTTTTCGATTCTTGCCGCCGTTTCATTCGGCATCTTGCTGCCGGCGGCGTCTCGCCATAGCCGTAGCAAACTGTCCGAAACAAGTAGCAACCTGGGACGAAATCTAAAGACAAATTTGAGGTTAAAAATCTATGACAAGTCAGTCAAAGCCCTTTTTTAAACATTACTTAAAACAAATCTCCTTTGGAGAGTTGGAAAAAAATAGTAACTTTGCGCCAATTAACAAAATCATGACATTTTAAGCGAAACAGATATGGCCAGAAAATTTGCCAAGCATAGCGAACTTGACTTGACGAAGGTGAACAGCGAGATATTGGAGATGTGGAACAGAAACGATGTGTTCCATAAGAGTATTGACGAGCGCGAGGGTTGCCCGCAGTTTGTGTTCTTTGAGGGGCCTCCATCCGCCAATGGACATCCTGGCATCCACCATGTATTGGCGCGGTCAATTAAAGACACGTTCAACAGATACAAGACCATGAAGGGGTTTCAAGTACATCGCAAGGCTGGCTGGGACACCCACGGACTGCCCGTTGAACTCGGTGTAGAGAAAGAACTTGGCATTACAAAGGCCGACATTGACAATAAAGCGTCAGCCAAGTATATTTCAGTGGAAGACTACAACCGCAAGTGCCGCGAGAACGTGATGAAGTTCACGGCTGAATGGCGGAAGCTCACCGAGGAAATGGGCTATTTCGTAGACCTTGACCATCCGTATGTCACTTGTGACAACAAGTATATAGAGACCCTATGGTGGCTAATCAGACGGCTCTATGACAAGGGGCTGCTCTACAAAGGCTATACGATTCAGCCCTATTCCCCGGCGGCAGGAACAGGTCTCTCGTCACATGAACTTAACCAGCCTGGCTGCTACCGCGATGTGAAAGACACCACCTGTACGGCACTCTTTGAAATTGTCTCTCCTGCCGAAGAATGGATGGAGTGGGGCAGGGCCTGCTTCGCAGCATGGACAACAACCCCTTGGACGCTGGCTTCGAACACAGCCCTCT
This sequence comes from uncultured Prevotella sp., assembly GCA_937895845.1. GTDB lineage: Bacteria > Bacteroidota > Bacteroidia > Bacteroidales > Bacteroidaceae > Prevotella. The sequence continues at coordinate 8,358 of CALBLK010000079.1, forward strand.
GTGTAGGGCCGAAAATCAAGTATGTGGCTATTAAGACCTACAATCCTTATAACGGCGAGAAGATAACTGTTATCATGGCAGAGTCAAGGCTTTCCGCCTACTTTAGCCCAGACGGAGAGACGAAAGGCATGGAAGACTACAAGCGTGGTGACAAGGTAGTGCCTTACAGAATAGTAGGCAGTTACACGGGAGAACAGCTCTGTGGCTACCGCTACAAACAACTTATGCCTTGGGTGAAACCGTGCCAGAAATTGGATGCCAATGCCGCCGATTTCGTGAAAGCATACGCAGAGACGCATCCCGACAAACAGTTTGGCAGTGAGGATGGCAAGAACAAGTATGTTGAGATGGCAGACGTGGCTTTTAGGGTAATTCCTGGTGATTATGTGACAACTGATGACGGTACGGGCATTGTGCACATCGCACCAACCTTTGGTGCCGATGATGCCAAGGTGGCAAAAGACGCCCATATCCCCGCGCTATTCCTTATTAACAAGAGGGGGGAGACCAGACCGATGGTCGACCCAGAAGGCAAGTACTACTGCATTGATGACCTTGACGCAAACTTTGTTGCCAACTGTGTTGACGAGAAAGCATATTCTCGTCACGCTGGAGACTACGTAAAGAATGCATACGATCCGAAATACAATGTGGGTGGAAAATACGATGAGAAAGCCGCCGCCAAGGACGAAGACCTCAATGTGGTGATTTGCATGGAGATGAAACAGGCTGGGACAGTGCTCAAGATAGAAAAGCACGTTCACAACTACCCACACTGTTGGCGCACAGACAAGCCTGTGCTCTATTATCCGCTTGATTCTTGGTTTATCCGATCAACAGCCAAGAAAGAGCGCATGTCTGAGCTGAACAAGACCATTAACTGGAAACCAGCGTCAACGGGAAGCGGTCGCTTTGGCAACTGGCTGGAAAACTTGAATGACTGGAACCTGTCGCGCTCTCGCTTTTGGGGAACACCATTGCCCATTTGGCGCGATGAAGAAGGAGAGGAAATCTGCATCGGAAGTCTGCAAGAGCTTTATGACGAAATAGAGAAAGCGGTCAGTGCCGGCATGATGAATACAAATCCGTTGAAATCCAAGGGCTTTGTGCCCGGAGACTATAGCCAGGCCAACTATGATCGCATTGACTTGCACAGGCCCTATGTAGACAACATTGTACTGGTGAGCAAGAGCGGAAAGCCGATGCACCGCGAGACCGACCTCATTGATGTGTGGTTTGACTCTGGCTCTATGCCATATGCCCAGATTCACTATCCGTTCGAGAACAAGGACAAAATTGACAAGAGAACAGCATTCCCCGCCGACTTCATCAACGAGGGTGTAGACCAGACGCGCGGCTGGTTCTTCACACTGCACGCTATCGCAACAATGGTGTTTGACAGCATAGCTTTTAAGAATGTCATCTCCACCGGTCTGGTGCTTGACGCCAAAGGCAACAAGATGAGCAAGCACGTTGGAAACGTGACCAATCCATTCGAGATGATTGACAAATATGGTGCTGACCCTGTGAGATTCTATATGATGACCAACTCGGAGCCATGGGACAACCTAAAGTTTGACCCGGATGGTGTTGACGAGGTGAGAAGGAAGTTCTTTGGTACCCTGTTCAACACATATTCGTTCCTCAGCCAGTATGCCAATGTGGATGGCTTCGATTACTCGCAGCCCGATATAGACATGAAGAACAGGCCGGAAATAGACCGTTGGATTCTGTCAAAGCTCAACACACTGATTAAGGGTGTTGACAGCGAACTTCAAGACTACGACCCAACAAGGGCTGGACGACTGATTGAAAATTTTGTAAACAACGATTTGTCAAACTGGTACGTGCGTCTTAACCGCAAGCGCTTCTGGGGCAAGGAAATGAGCACCGACAAACTGTCGGCATACCAAACCCTGTATTTGTGTTTGGAGACTGTTGCCAAGCTTCTCGCACCTTTTGCCCCATTCTATGCTGACAGACTCTATCTGGACCTGATTGGTGCGACAGGTCGTGACAACGCTGAATCGGTACACCTCACACTCTTCCCTAAGGCTGACAATGACATGATTGACTGCGAGTTGGAATCTAAGATGGAGATGGCCCAAAAAGTGACATCTATGGTGCTTGCCCTGCGACGCAAAGTGAACATCAAAGTGCGCCAACCCTTGCAAGAAATCATGATACCTGTGACAGACGAAAAACAGAAGAGTTACATTGACGCTGTGAAGGATTTGATATTGGGCGAGGTAAATGTCAAGAACCTAAAATTCATTGAGGGACAAGGAATTTTAGTTAAAAAAGTAAAGTGCAACTTTAGAACAATGGGTAAGAAATTCGGCAAAATGATGAAGGCTGTGGCTGCCCAGATGAATGCACTTGAACAGCAGCAGATAGCCCTGTTGGAGCAGCAGGGGAACATAGTCCTTCACATTGATGGGCAGGAGGTCGTTGTCGATGCAAAGGATGTTGATATCATCAGCGAGGATATCCCCGGATGGCTGGTTGGCAATGAGGGCAGCTTGACAGTTGCGCTTGAGGTCAACCTGACTGATGAACTGCGCAACGAAGGTATGGCACGCGAGATGATTAACCGCATCCAGAACCAGCGCAAGGATAGCGGACTGGAGATTACAGACCGTATTGATGTGACCATCAGTCCCGATGAACGCATAGCCAAGGCTGTTGACAGTTTTGGCGACTATATCAAAACACAGGTTCTTGCCAACAACATCCGCCTGGCAGAAAATGACGGCACGGAGCAGACCCTGGATGATTTGAAAGCCCATGTCAAGATAGAGAAAGTCTAACTCTAAACAATGATAAACATGACAGAGAAAACACGTTATTCAGACGAGGAGCTGCAAGAGTTCAAGGATATCATCAACGAAAAACTTGCTCTTGCCAAGCGCGACTATGATCAGATGATGAGAGTGTTGATGAACCAGGACGGCAATGACGTAGACGACACGTCACCCACCTATAAGACACTGGAAGAGGGGAGCGCCACCCAAACCAAGGAAGAACTGATACAACTGGCCAACCGCCAGCAAAAATTCATTCAGGGACTGGAGGCTGCCCTTGTGCGTATTGAAAATAAGACCTACGGCATTGACCGAATCACGGGAAAACTCATTCCAAAAGAGAGGCTGAAGGCTGTACCCCACGCGACACTGAGTGTTGAGTCAAAACAGAACCGAAAGAAATGACACCCCGAAAAGGTTGGATGACAACAGGAAGAATGGTCCTGCTTATGAGTATGGCCATTCTTTTAGTTGACCAAATACTGAAGATTTGGGTGAAAACCCATTTGCGCCTTCACGAGACAATTGACATAACGGGCTGGTTCAAGATATGTTTTGTGGAAAACAACGGAATGGCCTACGGCATGGAAATAGGAAGCAAGTTGCTACTGTCGCTTTTCCGCATCGTTCTGATAGGCGTTATCGCCAGATACATCTGGCAGCTTGTGGGGCAAGGGTGCAAACGGGGCTATGTGGCATGTCTTACCTTGATTCTGGCCGGAGCAGTCGGCAACATGATAGATGGGATGTTTTACGGTTTGGTGTTTAATGCTGCGTCAGAATACTACGTGTCATTTCCCGTTCCGTTCGGCTCAGGCTATGCCCCATTCATGATGGGCAAGGTGGTAGACATGTTCTATTTCCCAATCATTGAATCCCACTGGCCACAGTGGATGCCCTTTGTCGGTGGAGAGCACTTTGTTTTCTTCAGCCCGGTGTTCAACATCGCCGATTCCTGCATTTCCGTCGGTGCAGTATGGATTATGCTGTTTTACCGTCATGAAATCAGTCAGATCTCGTTCTGTATGCGCAAGCGAGACCATAAGAGTGGGGACACCTGCAAAGAATGCGAGACAAAGAACTGACCATGAAGAGAAATCTGCCGAGAAGAGTGTCCGTTGGCATAGGCTTAGCCTTGCTGGTCGCGGCATGCAAGCCCACAGTGCCCAGCAAGTATCTGCAGCCTGACGAGATGGTGGACATTCTGTATGACTTGCAACTTACCCAAGCCATCGCTCAGGCTGGCTATGGGAATAAGGTGGGCTATGACCGTAATGTCTATTATCTGGCAGTGCTTGACAAGTATGGTGTTACAACTGCCGAGATGGACTCTTCGATGGTCTACTACTACACGCACGCTGATGCCCTGGCCGGTATCTACAGCAAAGTTGCAGACCGGCTTGAAGAGCAGGCACAGGCCTTTGACAACACGGCCAACCCCATCAGCCGCTTTGCCCAATTGTCAGAGAATGGGGACACAGCCAACATCTGGCGAGAACGGCAAAATGTCCTGCTGCTACCCATGCCTCCCTATAACAGACTTGAATTTGAGATTAAGGCTGATACAGCATTCAAGGTGGGCGACTCATTTCAAATGAATTTCATGTCGAACTTTGTCTACCAGAACGGAACAAAGGATGCAACCGCCTTTATCGCTGTGGAATACGAAAAAGACAGTGTGGCCTGCTTTCACACAAACATTGTGATGTCGGGGGTCACAGAATTTAGAATACCCGCCAACGATACGCTCCGCATCAAGAGGTTGCGCGGCTTTCTGTATCTTGACCGCGGCAACGACGAGTCGCAGACACTCAAGTTGTGGTTTGCCAACAACATTCAGTTAATAAGGTTTCACCGCACAAAGACAGACCCTGCGCAGCACGCAATCGCTGACACTGTCGCGCAACAGCACCCCAGTGGGCGACAGCCATCCACGCAAGCGGTTCCTGCGGTCAGCGGCATGTCCATCTCAAACTCTTTTGTTGGGAAAAGGCCGGTGCAGAACAGGGCACTCCCGGCAAGTCAACAATGAAACAGATGGTTATGAGAAAGAGAAGAGTTGCAGCCCACAGCATCGTCTATCCCGATGGAAAAGAGATGGAAATGGGGATGGTGCTGATTGAGCATGGAATAGTAACAGGGTGCAGACCCTTGCAGGGCGAGCCTCCATTTACCGAATGGGTGGGAGGAACAATAAAGCTGAAAACAAATGGAAAAGGGCAGGTTACTGCCTATAAGAACCAACTAAAAATCGAATAGTATGAAAATCTTGAAATCACGCTTGGCGCTGCTGAATTTCCTTGAGTTTGCAGTCTGGGGTGCTTATCTAACCTGTATGGGTATGTATCTGGGACGTATAGGTATGGCTTCACACATCGGTAGCTTCTATGCAATGCAGGGCATTGTGTCTATCTTTATGCCGGCAATCATGGGCATAGTGGCCGACAGGTGGATTCCCGCCCAGCGCCTGTTAGGCCTGTGCCATCTGGTGGCAGGGCTTGCCATGATTGGTGCTGCGTTCTATGGCCGAAGCGCCGGGCAGCAAGCAAACTTTTCAACCCTGTTTCTTTACTATACGGTGAGTGTGGCATTCTATATGCCAACGCTCGCACTGACGAATTCTGTGGCCTACAACGCGCTGACGAAAGCTGGACTTGACACAGTGACAGACTTTCCGCCCATCCGTGTGTTTGGTACCGTAGGCTTCATCTGCACGATGTGGATGGTCGACCTCTTAGGATTCCAGACCAACTACAACCAGTTCTTTACCTCTGGTGCCATCAGTGTTCTGCTGTTCCTCTACACCTTTACGCTGCCCAAATGTCCTGTTGGCAATCAGGGCGAGAAAAAATCTTTGACCGATGCTTTCGGTCTCAAGGCATTTGCCTTGTTCAAGCAGCGCAAGATGGCCATTTTCTTTGTATTCTCAGCCATGCTTGGTGTAAGCCTGCAGATAACCAATGGCTTTGCTACCCCTTTCATAGAGAGTTTTAAGAATATGAGCGAATACGCTGACACTTTTGGAGTTCAGCATGCCAACATCCTTTATTCTCTGTCGCAAATCAGTGAGACTCTGTGCATTCTGCTCATTCCATTCTTCATGAAACATTTTGGCATCAAGAGTGTGATGCTGATAGCCATGTTCGCATGGGTGTTCCGTTTCGGACTGCTGGGGGCTGGCAACCCTGGAAGTGGAGTATGGATGCTTATATTGTCGATGATTGTCTATGGCATGGCCTTTGACTTCTTCAATATCTCCGGCTCACTGTTCGTTGACCAGACCACAGATTCGTCAATGCGCTCAAGTGCTCAGGGGCTGTTCATGTTGATGACAAACGGTATCGGTGCAACCATAGGCTCACTGGCCGCACAGATGGTAGTCACATCGCACACAGCTGAGAACGGTGTAGTTGCATGGCCCGCTTGCTGGTATACATTCTCGGCATACGCCTTAGTGGTCGGTGTGCTTTTTGCATTCCTTTTCCACCACAAGGACGAGGAGGTAAAAAAATAAGATGTTAAGAACTGCATACACACATGAAGTTTATTCAGCTTTATTTCAAAAGTCTTTCTGAGGTTGTTGGCAACGACAACTTGGCGGTAATCACACTGATTGACAGTGACCACAGACGGACGCTAACATTTGTTTGCGACAATGACATTAAGTTGCAACTTGCCATGCGCACCAACGGAGTCCAATGTGCCAAGCGGCTGCCAGAGGTTCTTGCCCGCGCTGTGGGGATGAGTACGGATTGGAGCTGCGGTAAAATAGAGGTGTGCAGTCTGGTTGCAGGGGAGTACCAAGCGTTACTCCTTTTGCAAGGGGCTGATACACCGCTTCCCATCAGACTGAGCGATGCTGTGTTGCTCAGTCTGATAACTGATTGCCCTATCATGATGGATGGCCAATTGTTTTACAAGCAATCTTCTGTCTATATGGGGAACGACTCGAAAACACTCATACCCGTAAATATTCTGGATGACAAACAGTTGGAAAAGGAACTTGAAAAGGCTGTCAACGCAGAGAACTATCATCTGGCAGCCTATATACAAGAGGAGCTGAAGAAAAGAAAGAATATCGGCAAATGAAGGAGGTGAGATATTTCTATGTGCCTGACGCACAGCAAGTCAATGAACTTCCTGCTGATGAGGCTATACATGCTGTGAGAGTGCTTAGAATGAATGTTGGAGACAGCATGGTGCTCATAGACGGAAAGGGCACATTTTATCAGGCTGTTGTCTCCATGACAACGGCGAGGCGCTGTTTCTATGAAATTCGGCAAACCTGCGAGCAGCAGCGGTTATGGCAGGGCTGCATCCATCTTGCCATTGCACCGACAAAGCTAATAGACAGAATGGAGTGGATGGTAGAAAAAGCAACTGAAATTGGAGTGGATAAATTAACATTCGTCAACAGCATCTTTTCCGAAAGGAAGGTGCTTAAACTGCCAAGAATGGAGAAAATAGTGATTGCTGCCGCCAAACAAAGCAGAAAAGCTTGGATGCCACAGCTGAACGGAATGACAGCTTTCAAGACATTTACCCAAACAGAAAATACTGGTCACCGATTTATAGCACACTGCTATGAAGAGTTGGAGCGTGTGTCACTCTTCGACGAACTGAAACGGTTGCCGGCAGGCGAGCCAGTGACAGTTATGGTCGGACCTGAGGGCGATTTTTCCATTGAAGAGGTGAAACAGGCGGTAGCCAGCGGCTTTGTATCCGTACACCTTGGTAACAGCCGGCTGAGGACTGAAACTGCTGGACTTGTCGCTGTAATGATGATGCATCTGAGCAAACAATCGTAAGACTGATGTATGTGTATGAAAGGACTTTTTAGAAACATTATTTATTATCTCCATGCTTGGACAGCTATTATGCTAGCCATCGGATGCTCTTCTGAAGACTACACCAATGTAATTCCAGCCAACATTTCCGGATTGATGGCCATTGACAGCCGACAGCTGCTTGATAGAGGGACTGGCGGTGCTTCCGAGTTGAAACTGGCAAGGCTACTGGAAACCGACCGTCTCGCAGACTGTGGCATCGCCTTTGACGAGCGTCTCTATGCGTTCGAGACAGTAGATGGCACGCTGGGCCTTCTTGCAAAAGTGCAGAACATGGATGACGTAAAAGACTGGTTAGGGCATTTGAAAGACAAAGGACTGTATTCAGACCTGGCCGAAAAGAAAGGTGTCATATATGGAGTGTTTAAAGAGCATTTCATAGTAGGACTGACTGACAATGCCCTGCTTGTCATTGGACCGGTACTTGGTTCTGAGCAGAACGAGACGAGACGAAAAATGGCTCGTATGTTCAACCGGGAAGGGGACAACAGTTCTCCATTTGTAGACATTGTCAATGAAATGGACAGTCCTGTTTGCATTGCCGCCAAGGCTGATGCTTTGCCCGAAAAATTTGTAGCACCCTTTATCTTGGCTGTACCCAAAGGCACAAAGATGTCCGATGTGAATATTAAGGCAACCATACAGCCCCAGAAGAATGTTATGCTGGTTAAGGGTGATGTTTATGCCAAGAAAGAGTCTGTAAACGCTGCATTGCAAACGGCGCAGAACACCTATACTCAGATACCGAAACACATGCTTGACAGGCTGCCAGCGGACAACGTGCTGACATTGGCTTGTGGTGTGAAAGGGAAAGAGGTACTCTCTGCATTACGGTCGAACGAGACCTTTCGCACAATGCTCTTGGGACTAAACACGGCCATAGACTTTGACAGCATGCTAAAGAGTGTGGAAGGAGGACTTGTGCTCACCGTACAGGAAATTGGTGATGACAGGTGGAAATACTTAATGGTGGCGGACACCAAAGACAATCACTGGCTCCGGGATATTGACTATTGGATGAAGTCATGCCCAAAGGGTTCCACAATTATAAAAGACAAGACGGCGACCAATGCCTATCAGCTGATCGGGAATGGACAGAGTCTCTACTTTGGCACGCAAGGCAATCTGCTTTATATGGCCAGTAATAAGGCCTTGGCTGGCGCTGCCAGCGAAACGCCTTCGGCCACCCTACCTGTCATAATAAGGCAGCTATTGACTGACAGCAGGCTTGCAGTCATTGTCAACGTAGACAAGTTGGTTGAGAAGGACAAGGGTATGAAAACAGCCTGGGAAGTTCTTTGCTCCCTGCTCGGCGATTTTTCCTATTTAGTTTATAAAATGGACAAATGAATACAATCAAATTTGAACATGTCTTACCTCATGTCTTTGCCGAACGTGAGGACCTGCTTTCTGAAGTATGGAAGCGGGACATATTCTTTGAAAAAGGAAAACTTTACTTGATTGAAGCCGACAGCGGAAAAGGAAAAAGCACCTTTTGCAGCTATATCTTGGGCTACCGCCATGACTACTCTGGACAAATCCAGTTTGACAGTGTCGATGTTCGGAAACTAAGAAAGGCCGACTGGGTGGAGATTCGCAAGAACAACATTAGCCAGCTGTTTCAGGAACTTAGACTGTTTCCAGAGCTGACAGCCATAGAGAATGTGGAAATCAAGAATAACCTGACCCATTTCAAATCAAGGGAGGCTATCATCGAGTGGTTTGAAAGGTTGGGTATTGCCGACAAGCTCAATGCAAAAATAGGCCAGATGTCTTTCGGTCAGCAGCAGCGTGTAGCCATGATAAGGGCTTTGGTTCAACCCTTTGACTTTCTGTTAGCCGACGAACCAGTAAGCCATCTGGACGACAGGAACTCTGCCATTATGGGTGAAATCATGATGGAAGAGGCGCACCGGCAAGGGGCTGGCGTGATTGTGACCAGCATAGGCAAACACATAGCATTGAATTACGAAAAGTTTTATCATCTATGAAACTCGTTTGGAAATTATTGCGCCAACATATCAGTGTGGTGCAGTTTGTCGGTTTCTTTCTTGCAAATCTGTTTGGCATGCTCATCATTCTGCTGGGATTCCAGTTTTATCGCGATGTGTTGCCTGTGTTCACGCAAGGAGACTCTTTTCTGAGTGCGGACTACATCGTAGTGAGCAAAAAAATAACAACGGGAGGTTCTTTCTCAGGGAAAGATAATACCTTTGCACAGGATGAGATAGATGAACTGTCAGAACAGAAATTTGCAAAGAAAATAGGTAAGTTTACCGCTACCGAATATAAGGTTGATGCCCGTATGGGTGTCAATGGTGTGCCTGTACTCAGTTCTGAACTTTTCTTTGAGAGTGTACCTGATGAATTTATAGACCTTCCGCTAGGGCAATGGACATGGCATGCCGGCGAGCGCGAAGTACCTGTCATTCTGCCACGCAGCTACATCAATATGTACAACTTCGGATTTGCGCAGAGCCACTCACTGCCGAAAATTAGCGATGGGTTGATGGGGCTGATAGATTTTCGAATTTTTATACATGGACATGGCCAGCAAGATGAGTACAAAGGGAGAGTGATAGGTTTTACAAACCGCCTCAACACCATACTGGTGCCCCAGTGCTTCATGGACTGGAGTAACAGAACCTATGCACCGGGAGAGAGCAGCCAGCCAACGAGACTGATTGTTGAGGTGCCTAACAGCGCGGACGAGAAAATAGTCCACTATATGGACGACAAGGGGTATGAGGTTGAGAATAACAATCTTGATGCAGAGAAAACCACCTATTTCTTAAAAATGATAGTGGTTCTGGTGATGGGAATAGGTTTGGTTATCAGCGCATTAAGCTTTTACATCCTGATGTTAAGCGTCTACTTGCTTGTCCAGAAAAACGCCACGAAACTCGAAAACCTGCTTCTGATAGGTTATAGCACGCAAAAGGTCAGTCTGCCTTACCAGTTACTAACCATAGGCCTTAATTTAATCGTCCTGTTCATCGCGCTCTTGACAGTGGCTCTCATCAGAGGCTATTACATGGATATAATCGAAACACTTTTTCCAAATATATATGAAGAGGGCATGCTGCTAACTGTTCTTGTCGGACTTGCACTGTTTGCCCTTGTTTCACTGTTCAATGTATTTGCCATTCACAATAAAGTGACAAAGATATGGAAAAGAAAATAATTATTGCCACTTTCTTTTTGCTTCCAATGATTTCGTTCGGTCAGACCAAGATGAGTGACGTGCTGGCCACAATGCCAGACAGCCTATTCCCTTATCTGTCCAAGAACAACAGGCTTGATATGATAGATTTCATAGCCTCAAGCATGAAGGCGGAGGTAAGCAATGGTCTGGGAGGTATATCGAAACTGCTGAAACTAAACAGCGACTATCTAAAAATGCAGGCAAGTGCCACGACATTGGTTGAAATGAAATTGTTACCTGACAGCGTGAACAGGAATGATACGGCCGGAAAACAGATAGTGTGTATGGTGACCACGTTCGGCGAGAGCCATCCAAAGGAAAGCAAAGTGGAATTTTTCACTACACAGTGGAAACCACTGCATAACAAATGGCTGATGCCCGCCTTTATGGCAGGAACGAATGGTAGAAAGGAAAAGTCAACAGTAATAGCTTCGCTGTCGGCAACCGACAAAACATTGACCTTGCAGCAGGTTGCTCTCAATCCGAAACCGAAAGATAATAATAATGATGATGAAGACTTTAGAGAGCCAAAAAACTTGCAAAATATTCTTAAATGGGATGGAAGAACATTTAAATGACATTAATAAGCAGTCTTGTACCGTACTTATTTAAAAATAATCATATAAATTTGTAACGTGTTTTTCATGGTATTAGATTATTAAGGTTATTAAAGTTCGGTTGTCGTGAGACAGCCAAGCTTTACGAAAGACTTGTGAAGGAAAT
>CALBLK010000080.1 GCA_937895845.1 uncultured Prevotella sp.
TTTAACATCTTTTAGAGCCATCATATCGGTGGATTAAAGACGTTTGTTCAATTACCTGAAAAATTCTGGCGCAGATTTGGCGCACACTTAAACGAAAAATCAGCGCAACTTGTTGTTTTACAACTCGTTACGCTGACTTTGGCGGAGAGAGAGGGATTCGAACCCCCGGTGCCTCTCAGCACGACGGTTTTCAAGACCGTTGTAATCGACCACTCTACCATCTCTCCAGTCGACACTCTTTTGCGCGATTCTGAAACTGCTGTGCAAAGTTAAACGTATTTTTTGATTTGTGCAAATATTGCATTGTTTTTTTGTTCCAAAAGCCAAATATGGCTAACTTTGCACCATGATATATCCCAAAAACTTTGAGACAAAGATAGGGTTTGATGAGATTAGAGCATTGCTCAAACAGCACTGTCAGAGCCCTATGGGTAAGGAGTGGGTGGAAAGGATGTCCTTCTCGGTACAAGCTGAGGCCATTAATGAATGGTTGGAACAGACAAGGGAGTTCAGGCTGATATCCGAACAGGTGGAGGATTTTCCACTGCATTATCTGTTTGATGTCCGCGAGGCCGTTGCCCGGCTCAAGCTGGAGGGCACACACCTGGAGGAAAGCGAGCTGTTTGACCTTCAAAGGTCGCTTGAGACCGCCAACGCTGTTGTCGCCTTTCTCTGCAAGAAGGATGTATCGATTTTCCACAACAAGGCCGGCCACCTGCAAGGCCCTGGCATGCCAACAGGAGGACACGCGCCCCTTCCGAGCGGGGACAAGGAAACACTTACTGAGGAGGACCGTGCACAGTCTGAAGGCGATGACACCCCGGTGGAGGCTTTGCCCTACCCTGCCCTGGCCCGCCTCGCCGCCGGCATCACCGTGCTGCCGCACCTGGTCACACGCATCAGCGGCATCCTTGACAAATATGGCCGGATACGCGATGACGCCTCAGAGGATCTAGGACGTATCAGGCGGGAACTGCAAAGGACTGAGAACAGCATTTCACACACACTGAACAGCATCCTGCACACGGCGCAGTCAGACGGCCTTGTAGAGAAAGACGTCGCGCCAACCATGCGCGACGGACGGCTTGTGATCCCCATCGCCCCAACCCTGAAACGCCGCATCAAAGGCATCGTCCACGATGTGTCGTCCACGGGGAAGACCGTCTTTGTCGAGCCGGCCGAGGTTGTCGAGGCCAACAACAGGATAAGGGAGCTTGAGGCTGACGAGCGGCGCGAGGTCACACGTATACTCACGCAGGTGTCGGCAGACCTCCGCCCTCATGTCGCCGACATACTCAGCACTTTCCGCTTCTTGGGCTACATGGACTTTGTGAGGGCCAAGGCCGGGCTGGCACAGGCGACGGGGGCCATCGAGCCGTCCGTTGGACAGCGGCCGCTCATCGACTGGACAGCGGCCCGCCACCCCCTGCTCCAGCTCTCACTGGCCAGACAGGGCAAGAAGGTGGTGCCCCTTGACATCACACTCAACACCGAAAAACGGCTGCTGATCATCTCCGGTCCCAACGCAGGCGGCAAGTCTGTATGCCTGAAAACTGTCGGGCTGCTGCAATATATGCTTCAGTGCGGCCTGTCCATCCCCCTTAGCGAGCGTTCGGCCACAGGATGCTTCAATGACATCATGATAGACATCGGTGACGAACAGAGCATCGCCGACGACCTGAGCACCTATTCAAGCCACCTGCTCAACATGAAGAACATGATGCGCCAGGCCAGCGGCAGGACCCTGCTGCTGATTGACGAGTTCGGCGGCGGCACCGAGCCTATGATTGGCGGCGCCATAGCGGAGAGTGTGCTGCGGCAGTTCTGCGAGAAGAAAGCCTATGGCGTGATTACAACCCACTACCAGAACCTGAAGCACTTTGCCGACAACCACGAGGGCGTTGCCAACGGTGCCATGCTCTACGACCGCCACGAGATGCGCCCGCTGTTCCAGCTCTCCATCGGCCAGCCTGGCTCCTCGTTTGCCATTGAGATAGCCCGGAAGACTGGCCTCCCAGAGAAGGTCATCGCAGAGGCCTCCGAGTTGGTAGGCACAGCCTATGTGCAAAGCGACAAATATCTTCAGGACATCGTGCGCGACAAGCGTTATTGGGAGAGCAAGCGCCAGACCATCCACCAGCAAGGGAAGCAGCTGGAGGAGAAGATTGCCCGCTACGAGCGCGAAATCAAGGAACTGGAACAGAGCAGGAAAGACATTCTGAACAAGGCAAAAGTCCAGGCAGAGGACTTGCTCAAGGAGAGCAACAGGCGCATAGAGCAGGCCATCAAGGAAATTCGCGAGCAACAGGCCGAGAAGGAAAAGACCAAGCGGATTCGCGAGGAACTCAACACATTCAAGGACGAGGTGTCAGAGGTAGACACCAAGGCACAGGACGAGCTGATAGCCAAGAAGATGCGCCAGATACAGGAGCGGAAAGAGCGCCGGGAGAAGCGCAAGAAAGAGAAGCGCGAGAGCTGCCAGGACACAGCGGCGCGACAGGGAAGGGGAGCGGCGGCAACAGACAGCTCAGGGCCAGCTGGCGGCAGTGCCCCTCTGACTGTCGGCGACTATGTGCGCATCAAGGGTCTGACCAGCGTGGGCCGCATTGAGACTGTCGACGGCAAGATGACCACCGTCATCTTCGGAGACATGCGCACCAAGATGCGCACTGACCGGCTGGAACGCGCCAGCAAGCCGGAGCAAGGCAGTGCGAGCGCCCCGGTCAGCACAGGCAGCAGGATGACCCGCGAGGCCATAGACAACCGCAAGCTCCACTTCAAACAAGACCTTGACGTGAGGGGGATGCGCGGCGACGAGGCACTCACCGCAGTGACTTATTTTATTGACGACGCCATCCTGGTGGGCATGCCAAGGGTGCGCATCCTCCACGGAACAGGAAGCGGAATCCTAAGACAGCTCATCCGCCAGTATCTTGACACCGTGCCCAACGTCACGGGCTACCGCGACGAGCACGTGCAGTTTGGTGGAGCCGGCATCACTGTCGTCGACATCGCAAGCTAAGCCCGGGGCTGCCCACAGAACCGGTCTGGCCCAAAAAGGCCCGCATGGCTAAACCTTTGCGGGCCTTTTTCGTCTAAACGTGAAAATACGGCACACCCAACAACCACTAAAAAACAGCTAAAACAATGACAGCAATGACAACAAGGAGAAGGTGTCTCCCTCTTTTCACCCTCATGCTGCTGTGGCTGGCCGCCGCAACGGCACAGCCGCGCTACAACCTGGACACGATGATGCGCGAGCGGCTCAACCGCGGCGTTATCGCCCTTCGCACAGCCGACGGCAAGGCCGCGGTCAGCTGGCGCCTGCTCACCGCCGACAAGGCCGGCACGGCCTTTGAGGTCTACCGCAACGGCAAGCTGCTCACTCCAAGCCCGATCACCGAGGGTGGCACGTTCTTTACCGACGAGAGTCCACTCGCCACCGATGCCACCTACGAGGTGCGGAGCGGCAGCACCAACGGTTCGTTCACCCTCAAGGCCGGAGCCCCGGTCGGCTACCTGCCCATCCCGCTCGACAAGCCCGAAGGCGGCTTCACCCCCGACGGCCGCCGCTTCACCTACTCAGCCAACGATGCGAGCGTGGGCGATGTCGACGGCGACGGACAATATGAGGTTATCCTCAAGTGGGAACCGTCCAACGCCCACGACAACGCGCACGACGGGTTCACCGGCAACACACTGTTTGACTGCTACCGCCTGGACGGCACACGCCTGTGGCGCATCGACATGGGACCCAACATCCGCAGTGGAGCCCACTACGTTCCGTTTATCGTCTACGACCTTGACGGCGACGGCCGGGCCGAGCTGCTGGTGCGAACGGCCGACGGTACGACCGACAGCAAGGGCAGCGTCATCGGCGATGCCACTGCCGACTGGCGCATCGGGGCCAAGGAGGCCAAGCCTTATTTTGAGGAGAACAAGAAGAAAGCCTTGGCCGAGGCGGCCGAGCGTGAGAAGATGCGCCGGCAGTGGATGCAGATGCAGCGCGACGGCAAGCGGCCCGAACGGCCGCGGCGCGACCGCCGCCCCCGGCAGATGTCCTGGCCAGGAATGGTGAGAAACACAGGCCGCATCATCGAGGGCAAGGACTATCTCTCCGTGTTCAACGGGCTAACGGGCGAGGCGATGGCCACGGTTGACTTCATTCCCCAGCGGGGTGACACGCGCGAATGGGGCGATGACCGCGCCAACCGCTCCGACCGTTTCCTGGGGGGGGTGGGCTACTTCGATGGCCACCGCCCCAGCGCGTTCATCAGCAGGGGCTACTATGGCCGCACGGTGGTGGCCGCATGGGACTGGGACGGCAAGCGGCTCACCAACCGCTGGACCTTTGACACTGACAGGCCGGAGCTGAAAGCCTACGCCGGCCAGGGCAACCACAACCTGCGTGTCGCCGATGTCGACGGCGACGGATGCGACGAGATTACGTTCGGCTCCATGGCCATCGACCATGATGGCACGGGGCTCTACACCACAGGCATGGGCCACGGCGATGCCATGCACCTCACCGCCTTCGACCCCTCGACCGACCGTCTCCAGCTGTGGGACTGCCACGAGAACCGCCGCGACGGCAGCGACCTCCGCGACGCGGCAACCGGCAAGGTCATCTTCCAGATAAAGAGCGGCGATGACGTGGGGCGCTGCATGGCAGCCGACATTGACCCCACCAACCCGGGCCTCGAGATGTGGAGCAGCGACAGCCACGGCATCCGCACCATCAAGGGCGACGTGCTCCCCATACCCAAGGAGGCATCAGCAGGCGGCAGGGGCAGCGGCCATCAAGGCAGCCCTGGCGGGACAGGCGACAACACGGCACTCTACATCCGTGGCATGCGCCTACCCACCAACTCCGCCGTGTGGTGGGACGGCGACCTGCTCCGCGAGATGCTTGACCACGAGCGCATCACCAAGTACGACTGGACAACCGGGCGCTGCAACCTGCTGCTCAACTTTGACGGCTGTCAGTTTAACAACGGCACCAAGTCGAACGCCTGTCTCAGCGGCGACATCATCGGCGACTGGCGCGAGGAGGTGCTCACCCGCACCGCTGACAGCCGCGAGCTGCGCCTCTACTCCACCCCAATCCCCACCCGGCACCGCATCACCTGCCTGATGGAAGACATCCCCTACCGTCTCAGCGTAGCCACCGAGAACGTGGGCTACAACCAGCCACCTCACGTAGGGTTCTACCTCGGAGAACGGTAACCACAAATCAATCATTGGATTTCGCCCAAGTTTGTTGTTTGCTTCGGAAAACTTGCTGCCGGAAGAAACAGTGGCAAGGGGCTGAAAGAGTGGAAACAGACCATGACATTGCCTACTTCCGCCTGACGGCCGATTTGGGTTAAAGGTTCGTAAATAACGAGCTGGCGCAGTGACGGTATGTGGTAAAATGACTAACTTTGTAAACAGCCATCACAAGTAGGTGGTTACTTTCTTCTTAACCAAAAGACCTTGATTATATATGATGACGGCAACGTTGATAATTCTTTTTGTGGCTTCCGTTTTCTTTGCTGCGGGCTGGGTGCGCTCGGACATTGTGGCCATGTGCGTGTTAATCCTGCTGATGGTATTGGGCATTCTGACCCCGCAGGAGGCACTTTCAGGATTCTCGAATCCCGTTGTTATCATGATGATTGGGCTGTTTGTCGTGGGAGGCGCTATCTTCCAGACCGGCCTGGCTAAGAAGGTGAGTGGAAAGATGTTGCGCCTGGCCGGCAACAGTGAACTGCGCCTTTTCCTGATTGTCATGCTGGGCACAGCTTTTATCGGCGCATTTGTTAGCAACACGGGGACAGTCGCCTTGATGATGCCCATTGTTGTGAGTCTCGCGGCTAAGACTGGGGCCAATGCCAGTCAACTACTCATGCCTTTGGCTTTTTCGAGCAGTCTTGGAGGAATGTTCACCTTGATAGGCACCCCTCCTAACTTGGTAATCCAGGAGACACTTGTCGAGGCCGGTTACAAGCCCTTGTCGTTCTTCTCCTTTTTCCCCATCGGACTGGTGTGCATCCTTGTTGGTGTCATTGTGCTCTATCCGCTCAGCCGCTTGTTTCTGGGGAAAAGGAAGCGGACCGAAGGTAGTGGCCGCCAAAAGGGAAAGTCATTGGAGCAGTTGGTCGACGAGTATCACCTTGCAGACCAGATTACGCGGCTTGTTGTGACGCCCGCTGTCGGTGAGGGCAACTCTGCCACCAGTCCTGAACAGAAATCTCATGACTTGCCTGTTTCCGTGGCTTGCGGCAGGAGCGTGGCCGACTTGGACATTCACAACCGCTATGGATTGACGGTACTTGAGGTGAGGCGTGAGACGGTGGGGCAGGGCCGGTTGCTCAAGACCGTGAGACAGCGTTGGGCTGGTCCGGATACTGTCTTGCGGGAGGATGACATCATCTATGTGATGGGGGAACGCAGACAGGCGGAGCGGATGGCCGGTGATTTTCGGCTGCGTGTGATGCCGCTGTCTGGGAAACTGCAGGAAAATGGAAACCGGCAGCTGGACTTTTATGACCTTGGCATTGCTGAGGTGGTGATGATGCCCGGCTCAAAAATGGAGAACAGAAAGGTGAAAGAGTCGGGCCTCCGTTCCAAGTACCAGGTCAACATTGTTGGCATTAGGCGTCATGGGCAATATCACATGGACAATCTGGCAGATGAACAGCTCCACGCCGGTGATGTCTTGCTTGTGCAGAGCACGTGGAAGAACATAGCGCGCCTTGACCGTGACGAAGACCACTGGGTAGTACTCGGACAGCCTTTGGAAGAGGCTGAGAAAGTAACGCTGGACTACAAGGCCCCCTTGGCTGCCTGTATCATGTTGCTGATGATTGCACTCATGGTGTTCGACTTCATCCCCATAGCACCCGTCACAGCCGTGATGATGGCTGGAGTGGCCATGGTCTTGACCGGGTGCTTCCGCAACGTTGAGGCTGCCTATAAAACGATAAATTGGGAGAGTATCGTACTGATAGCTGGTATGCTCCCAATGTCGGTCGCCCTCGAAAAAACCGGAGTCTCTGCCATGGTAGCCCACATGCTCTCCGGGTGCCTGGGCGAATACGGACCGTATGCCGTGCTTGCCGGCATCTATTTCTCGACCTCATTACTTACCATGTTTATCAGCAACACGGCTACGGCTGTGCTGATGGCGCCGATAGCTGTGTCCTCGGCTGTCGAACTAGGTGTCAGCCCATACCCTTGTCTCCTCGCTGTAACGCTTGGTGCAAGCATGTGCTTTGCAACGCCGTTCTCCACACCGCCCAACGCCTTGGTGATGCAGGCCGGCGACTATCGTTTTCTTGATTATGTCAAGGTGGGGTTGCCATTGCAAATCATCATTGGACTGGTTATGGTGTTTGTGCTGCCGTTGCTGTTTGGGTTCACTGGTTAGGGCCCGCGGGCAAGCAATATGGTGAGAATACTTTAGGATTCCTTTGCCGCCCTTTCGTTCTAACGTCCGATTGGGATTAAAATCAAGCAAATCTTCAGCAGACAAGGGAAAGATACAAATTAAATCCGAGAGACCCACTCCGCCCCGAGGGAATATTTTTGGTTTTTTGCCGACTTACCGCTTTTTGCACTATCTTTGCACCTTGAAGAAGAAAGAAAAGATGAAGAAGCTCCTATTTTTAATTGTCCTTTTCGTTGCCCTTGCAACAGCAGCGACCGCTCAAATGGCTGAGCCTGTGCATTTCACCACCGCAATGAAAGCCACGCATGGAGATGAGGCAGAGATTATTTTCTCGGCTAAAATTGACCGTGGGTGGCATCTCTACTCAACCGACTTGGGGAATAACGGACCCATATCAGCTTCCTTTCATGTCAACAGGATGGACGGCATCAAAACCGTTGGCAAGCTGATCCCGAGAGGCAAGGTGGTTACACAATATGACGAAATGTTTGGCATGAAACTGCGTTTTTTTGAGAACCAGGGTACATTCGTTCAGAAAATCAGATTCACCAAGCCAACTTATGCAATAGACTGTTATTTGGAATACGGTGCCTGCAACAACGAGAACTGCCTTCCGCCAACGCAAGTAAGCTTTGTAAAGAGGGGAACCGTGAAACTGTCACAGGCTGCCAAGGCTGGCGAGAGTAATGAGAAACAGACAGACAGCGAACCTGCAACTGCTGCCCTACCTGCCGCAACCGATTCGGCTGCCGGCACGACAAAAGCCGGCTTGGCAGCGGTGGATGCCGCAGACAGCAAGGCCCTGTGGAAACCTGTGGTCAGGGAACTGAGGGCTTTTGACAACAAGCGCCAGGGGAACAGCTCGCTTTTCTACATCTTTGCAGCCGGTCTGGCCGGTGGCTTCCTGGCCTTGCTCACACCGTGCGTGTGGCCCATCATCCCCATGACAGTGAGCTTTTTCCTGAAACGTAACAAAGAACGTTCAAAAGCCATCAAGGAAGCCATGGCATATGGCATCTCCATCGTGGTCATCTATGTGCTGTTGGGATTAGTTGTCACGATGCTCTTCGGTGCCAGCGCTCTCAATGCCCTGTCCACCAACGCGCTGTTCAACATTTTCTTCTGTCTGCTGCTGGTTGTGTTCGCCGCCTCGTTTTTTGGCGCTTTCGAGTTGACCCTGCCCTCCTCGTGGAGCAATAAAATCGACCAAAAATCCGAGAATACCAGTGGGATGCTGAGCATATTCCTCATGGCATTCACGCTCACGCTGGTCTCTTTCTCCTGCACGGGTCCCATCATCGGCTTTCTGCTTGTTGCGGTGAGCACGCAGGGCAGCGTGCTCGCCCCCACCGTCGGCATGTTGGGATTTGCCATCGCACTGGCCATTCCGTTCTCCCTTTTCGCCATGTTTCCCAGTCTGCTGAAATCAGTGCCAAAATCCGGGGGGTGGATGAACGTCATCAAGGTGGTACTGGGATTCATCGAACTGGCTTTTGCCTTGAAATTCCTTTCAGTTGCCGACTTGGCCTATGGGTGGCACATCCTTGACCGAGAGGTCTTTATCTCGTTGTGGATTGTCATCTTCGGCCTGTTAGGCTCCTATCTGTTAGGCTGGCTGAAGTTTCCGCATGACGACCCAGACCACAGCACCAACGTACCACAGTTCTTCGTCGGAATAATTTCACTGGCTTTTGCCGTCTATATGGTTCCTGGCCTGTGGGGCGCACCGCTGAAAGCCATCAGTGCCTTTGCCCCACCCATGAACACACAGGACTTCAACTTACAAAAATCGGCTGTAGAGCCACAGTTTACCGACTATGATGAGGGTATGGCGGCGGCCGCGCGCCAGGGCAAGCCTGTAATGGTCGACTTCACCGGGTTTGGCTGTGTGAACTGCCGGAAGATGGAGGCAGCCGTGTGGACTGATGCCGAGGTTGCCGGCATTCTGAACAATGACTATGTGCTGATTTCGCTGTATGTAGACGACAAGACCCCGCTCAAAGAGCCTGTCTTGGTGACCGAGAATGGCCAGCAGCGTACGCTACGCACGGTGGGTGACAAATGGAGCTATCTGCAACGCACCAAGGTTGGCGCCAACACCCAGCCTTTTTATGTACTGCTTGACAACAAAGGCATGCCGCTCAATGGAAGCCGCTCATACGACGAGGACATCGCACAGTTTGTAGACTTCCTGAAAATGGGTTTGAAAAATTACAAATAGTGGCGTAGTCTGTTTTCAACTTAGCCTTAGAAAACAAATGCCCAGGGCTTTGCATTTGAAGAAACCGGGCAGTCTCTTGTTTCAAGAGACTGCCCGGCCTGTTTATGCTTTCGCTCCGACGAGCGCGCATCTGCGCTACTCGCCGGCCACCACTTTCTTGCCGTTCACCACATAGACACCGGCGGGCAGACCGTCGAGCGCCCTGTCGGCAGCCACGCCGCTGCGCAACAGCTGTCCGCCAGTCGAATAGACGTTCACCTCTCCCTGCTCTGCAAGGATATGGCCAATGCCCGTGGTCACCTCGCGCACGCGGAGCACGCCGGAGGTGAGCAGCGCACTGTCGTCCCACTCGATGGTACGGTCCGGGCTGGCTGTCTTCAGAATATAGGAGCCGGTCTGGCTGCCTGTGCCGGTGAAGATTTGCAGTTCGTCACCGGCCTTGAGCGTCACCTCGCCGGGAACGCTGACAAGGATGGTGTCACCCGAGTGGGTGATGTTGCCATTGATGCGATACTTGCTGTTGTTCACCGTCGAAGAGCCCGCGAGCTGCACCATCAGCGTGCTGCCAGCCGCGAGGGTCAGCTTGCCGGTGGCCTTGAGCGTTCCGGGCACGCCGGCGGCACCGGCCGACAGCACGCCTCCCTTGTTCACCAGCACCGAGGCTGCACAGCCCATGCCCGACAGCATGCCGCCGCTGTTCACGGTAACCAGTCCTGTGGTGAGGGGCGTCGGGTTGCTGCCACCGCCGATGTTCGACAGGCGCAGCTCGCCGCCATCCACCTTGATGGCCGATGTTGAACCCGCTGTGCGGAGTGTGAGCACACCCTGCCCCACCTTGGTGACAGTAGCCGCCTTGAGCAGTCCGCTGTAAGTCGTTGACACTCCGTTGTGCCCCACGGTATAGGTGTCAACGCCGTTGCCCAGTGTGCAGTCTGTTGCCTTCGTACTGAGTGCGCCCACCTTGGTCGTTATGGCCCGGGTGCCACCGCTGTTGGAGGCATAGTGGCCCACCACACTGCCTTCGGCAAGCTCGAGCGTGGCCTTCGACAGGTCGGTCACGTTGTCCATCAGCCGGAAGTTGGCGCCCTCGGCCACCAGCGTGCCGGTGAAATTGCCAAACGAGGCGCCGATGTCATTGCGCACGCCGTCCGACACGATGGTGAGCCGTCCGCCACCGCTCACACTGCCGTTAATGGCCCCGCGCGTGGTGCCGCGGATGGTGCCCTCGGAGCCTTCGGGCACGCTGACCGCCTGGTTGAGCACGGGGCGGCGCGACGAGTCATTCATCTTGATGAGCAGCACCTCGCCGCCGTCAAGCACGAGGGGCGAGCCGGCACGGCCGAACGTGGCGTTCCACGCGCCCTGCGACACCACGCCCTGGCGCACAATCATGCCCCCGAAGGGGTTGGTGCCGCCATGGTTGAAGTTGAGCTGTCCGGGGCCGCTCTTCACCAGGATGCCGTCGCCCCTGACCTGTCCCTTGAGCGAGAGCGAGCTGCTGGCATTGGCCACCGCAATGGCCGAGGTGTCGCTGAGGCTCACCACGCGGTCGGTGGCCACGTTGTCGGCCACCACCTTGAGTGTGCCGCCCTGTAGCAGCAAGCCGCCGGGGGCCGCCGGCGCAGCGCCCAGACAGCTGGCCTTGCCGCCATCGTCCAAGCCGGTCACCGTGAGCGTGCCCGCATTGACGGTGGTGGCGCCGGTATAGTCGCTGGCCGGCAGTTCGAGCACCACCTCGCCCTGTCCGTTCTTCACCAGCGGACCGCTGCCGCTGAATCCGCCCTTGCCGGAAAAGGTGTAGGTGCCCTGGTTCACATCAAAGGTGATGCCGGCTGTCTGCACCATCTCGTTGACCGTGATGTCGCGCTGCGCCGCACCGTCGCCGAACACCACCTTGTCGCCGGCGACAAAGGGCGTGGGCTGTCCGTCAAGCGCAAAGTTAGACTGCTTGTAGTCCCACACCGCATTCTGGCTGCCTGTCCACACCACGTTCTCGGCCGCGGCGCGGCTCCCGTGCACGCGCAGCACCAGCCGGTGGCCCTCGGCCACCAGGTCATAGTTGAGTCCGTCCAGTCCGCGCGTGGCAATCTGCGACACGTCGGCTGTGAGCTTTCCGTCACACTCGGCCAGCACATAGTCGCCCTCGGCCAGGCTGTCTGCCTTGACCGTAAACGTGTTGCTCCCCTTCAGGGTCAGGTCGCCTTTCACCACAAGCCGTCCGCAGTGTCCGCCGGCTGCGCTCACCTCGACAAACACGCTGCCGGGCAGGGTGAGCGACCGCTCCGACACGATGCGGCCCTCGGTGCCAGGCACCAGCAGCCGGCAGCCCTCGTAGTTGAGCGCACCCTCAAAGACAATGGTGTCGCCCAGCGTCACAGTGCCGGAGAGCGTGCCCCTGGCGCCCAGCGTCACGGGGCCGGCCATGCGTCCGTTCACGCAGAGGGTGCCCTCGCTCACGGTGGTCATGCCCGTATGGGCCAGGCTGGTGTTAAAGGTGGCCGTGCCTTGCATGGACTTCCACATCTCCATACTGCCGGCCAGCGTGCCCGTGCCGCCAAAGGTATAGTCGTGGCCGCGCGGTGCCATCAGCCACACGGTGCCGGGCCTCAGCTCGCCCTCAAGGGCGATGGGCTGCGCGTTGCTGCCGCTGATGTCAAACATCACCGTCTGTCCGTCGGCATAGCTGGTTCCTGTCTTCTGTTCGAAGTCGGTAAAGCCGCCCTGTCCGGCAGCCCACGCCGCGCCTTCGTGCCAGCGCAGCTGTGCGGTCATTACGGGTGGCAGGGGCGGCTGCGGCATGTCGCCGCCCAGGTAGAAGCTGGTGCAGGGTGACTGGTAGTAGCCGCGGCCGGTGCAGTCGAGCCGGTAGTGGGGGTCTTCCTGCAAGGTGTACATGGCATAGGGCGTGGACAGGTGCGTGGAGTAGCCCACGAGGCCGGTGCTGCTGTTCTCGTTCTGCTTCATCAGCACTATCTCCTCGCGCCAGTCGCCGGTGATGTCGCCCACGAAGGCCGGACGGTTGGCCCAGCCCGAGTGCACGGCCCAGTCGCTCTCGCGCGAGAACTGCACCAGCCGGGTGCCGTCATATTTCTGCACCATCACGTTGGAACTGTAGCCGCTTCCCCCCGGTGTTCCTATAAGCTCGCGCTGCAGGTCACCGTCCCACCAGATGGCCTCCTGGGGATAGGTGGTGGCGCCCTCCTTGATGACATTGCCCTTGCAGTCATAGAGATTGGGCAGGGTCGAGAAGATTTCGCAGCCCTTCACATCCGGGTCAACATCCATGCAGCGTCCGCGGCCCACGTCGAAGATTGTGGGCAGGTACCACTCCTTGATGTGCTCGCCGGTGGCCGCGTCGTAGAGCACCTGTCCCAGCAGGTCAGACTGCTGGATGGCGAACACCTCCATGCCGGGGCGGTCGGGGTCGATGTCGGTCACGTCGAAGCGGTCACCGTGGCCGATGCCGGCACTGTAAACCATGCCCTTGGTGGGGTTCACGCCGAAACCGCCCTCGAGCACCTCGTCAATGCCGTCGCCGTCGGTGTCGGCCACGCGCAGCTGGTGGAACTCTGCCGCATTGGGACGCTTGTCGTTGCGGCTCCACGAATAGCTGTGGTGCCAGTTCGAAGCCTTGCCCCCGGTCCAGTCATAGCTCCACGCGAACATATAATAGTGGTGCGTCCTGTCGGTGGTGCGGTTGCAAGCCTCGACACCCAGCGAGGGATGGATGCCGTCAAAGTAGGCGATGACAAACTTTGACGACAGGAAAGCGTACTCCCTTCCGCCGTCATCCGACATATAGTCGGCCCTGTTGTCACGGCTGTACCGGTCATCCCCGTCGGTCAGCTCGCTGTACTTCAGTTCGGAGCAGTCAAGCTCCGCGCCAGTCCGTCCGTCAACCACCGACACGTAATAGGGCGCGTTCCTGGTGGCGCTTTTCCGGTAGTCCACGATGCCGTCGCCGTCGGTGTCGGCCGTCTCGCTGCCGTTGGCATAGCGTCCCCAGGTGTTTTCGGCCGCATTCCAGAAGCGGGTGCCGTCGCTGCTCTTGACAATCACCTCGCACTTGCCGTCGCAGTTGATGTCGTAAACGGTCACCATGTCGCTCTGCCCGGAACAGATGTTGATGTTGGGCCCGATGTCAACGGTCCACAGGCAGGTGCCGTCGAGCAGGTAGGCCTGCAGCTTGTGGGTGCCGTCACCGCTGCCGGCATAGAGGCGGTCTGCCAGGATGGCATCCACCTTTCCGTCGCCGTCAAGGTCCATGGGCCAGGCAAACTTGCAGCGGTAGTCGTTGGGATTGAGCAGCTTGGTCTCGAAGTTGAAGTCGAAGAACAGGTTGTTCCACGCCTTCTGCGTGAACAGGAATGGCAGCGAGCGTTCGCTCTCCTTGCCGTTGCTCACGGTGGTCACGGCCAGTTCGGTGCCGTAGGGCAGTGCCGCGAGCGTGGTCTGGTAGTTGGTGACGGCGAGTGGCGTGGCGTTCACCTTGGCGAACTCGCCTCCGCCTGACGTGCGCCTGTACAGGTTGTAGGTGGTTCCAGCCGGGTCCTGGGCCAGCTTTCGCCAGCTCACGCCCACGGTGTTGCCATTCGCCACGGCCACCACCGACCGTTCCAGGGGCTGTTGCAAACGCTGCGCTCCGGCCTGTGCCACCCACGGCGCAGCCACGAGCAGGGCCAGGGCCCTCAGCGCGACAGACTTTCTCAGTGTTTTTTTCGATTGTCTTAGCATTGTTTATTTATAGTTATTTTTGACTTGACAGGCGGCCTTTCCGCCCGTGCCGGTACGTCCCGGCATTTTCTCAGTTGCAAAGTTAGCTAAAGCGGTCTGACTTGCAAAACATAATTTTGCTTTTAAACCAGACCGGCCATCAGATTTCGTCTCCGGCTGCTGTCAATTACCGCCGTTCGCTCTAATGACCAATATGCGTTTGAAATATGGTATCACGTGTACAAAATTACAGCATCGCCATCCAAGGGCTTGGTAGTATTGTACAAATCAGTTGTAGCAGCGTTTCCGCGCGTAAGCCGTGTACATTTTTCCAACCAAAGTGAACAAATTTCAGCCTTTGGGCATCTTGTCTGCCGCCAGTGCTTTGCCTTGGCCCACCAGGACAAGGCACCGGCTAAAGTTTAACCCAAATCGGTCATTAGATTTCGTCCCGGGTTGCCGTTTGTTTCGGACAGCTTGCTGGGGCAGCAGTGCTGAAGCCATGCGGCCCATGCCACACATTGTGACATGGGCCGCATGGCACGCGAAACGACAGTTTCGCACGTAGGGGGAAGTCGGGGCCGAGCCGGGGCAGGCCCAACGCCCGCTCTGGCTCAGACCAACTGGCGGATCAAGTCCTCGCGGCTGCCGGGCAGCAGGTCAATGACAGGAATCTCGACCATGGTGTAGCAGCCGGGCTGCAGCCGCATGGAGGCACGGGCCACGCCGACAAGCACCTGGGCGGTGAGTGCCGGGTTGTTGATGCTCATGTCGAAACTGAAACGCTGGTTCTGTGTCGTTCCGCTCACGCCCTTGCGCACCATGTGAACGCCATGGCCCATGTCGCGCACGGCATCGACCGACGGCACGGCAAACACATGGGTCTCATCGCTGGCAAAATAGGGGTCGGCCTTGATGGCCTTGGCCACCTCGTCAAGGGTGGCGCCGTCCTCCAGCTCGACATAGACCATGCGGCGGTGGATGCCCTCGCCCAGCGGGATGGTCATGGAGAGCGCGTCCTTCACGCCCTCCTTGGAGCGTGCGCACACACTGTGGCCCATTGACATGCCGGGGCCGAAGTTGGTGTAGCTCAAGCCTCTGGGGGCGAGCGCCTGCATCAGCGTGCGCACCACAGAGTCAGACCCGGGGTCCCACCCCGCGGCGATGACGCTCACGGCCTTGTGTTCGCGGCAGACAGGGTTCATCCGCGCGCGGTAGTCGCAGATGTTGGTATGGATGTCAAAGCTGTCAACCGTGTTGATGCCCATGGGCACAATCTTCTTGGCATACTCCTCGCAGCTGCGTGTCGGCGTGGCGAGGATGGCCACGTCAACGTCTTTCAGTCCGGCAATGTCGCTCACCACGTCATAGGGTGCCAGCTCAGCGGGCTTGTCCTTGCCGCCGTTGCGGCGCACGATGCCTGCAATTTCAAAGTCCTCGGCCGCCTGGAGGGCCTCGACCGTGTAGTGTCCGATGTTGCCATAGCCCACGATGGCCGCTCTAATCTTCTTCATGTTCATTGTTTATCTGTTGGTGTTAGGGTTTCAAGCGCCGCCTCTCCGTCTGCGCCATGCGCGGTGCGCGGCTGCTTGTCGCTGCAAAAATACTATTTTTGACGGACAAAAGGGGCACGCAACATGAAAAATTCACATCGCCGGCTGGGGCTGAACCGTTAGGGTTGAACCGTTGAAGGGTGAACAAGGATGAAAAAAGGAGGGCCATCCGCCATTGCTTAGGACAGCCCTCCTTGCGTCAAGTATCGTGTAAAAGTATTCAGTCAATCCACAGTGTGCCGTCGGCATCGCGGTTGTCCTTGACATCATCGTCAAGCTTGGTGTAGTCATAGTCCGCGCCGTTCTTGATTTGCAGCTGCTCGGATCCAGTCATGACGCCCTGCTCTGAAGCCAGTGCCACAGTGATGATGCGGGGCGATACATACGCTTTCTTGTTCATATTGGTAATTCTTTATTGGATGGGTGGTTTATTTCGTTGTCAGCTTTCTCACCTTGCCATTGGCTGTCCTCACGATGCTCAGTCCCTTGCGGGGCACTGACAGCCGGCGGCCGCTGAGGTCGAAGCGTTCGGCCATGGTGCCGGAGACTGTGCCGATGGCCTCGGTGCCGGTGATGGCCGTGGTCTCGTCGTCGCTGGCCACGAAGCGGAGCCGGCGCGCGCGGGCCGTCTGTCCTGCCACGGGGGCGAGATAGGCGCGGAAGCCTTTCGACCTCACCTTGTAGCCGAGGCTGTCCTGTTCGGCAATGGCAGAGATGTTCCACAGGCCGTTGCCCATCAGGGCATAGCCCTCGGTGATGTCGTACTGTGCGAAGTCGCCGCGCAGGTAGACACCGCCCTGGGCCCCTGCCGTGCCGTCGAGGGGCTGCCGCACCACGTCAACGGCATCAAGGGTGCCGAGGTTGAGCGTGGTGTTGGCATCCGCGCGGAAGAACACCGGCGTGCCTGCTGGAAGAGTGTCGCCCACCAACGGCTTGACATAGACGGTGCCGTCGCCGTCACCGTCATAGGTCACGTTGTCCAGGGTGTAGCAGGTGAGACCCGCCTCGCTGGGTTTCAGACTGTAGGGCAGGCACAGCGAGCCCCACACGGTCTCGCTCGCGCCGTCGCCTTTCAGTTGGCGGGTGTGGGTCACCGTGCCGGCGGTAAAAGGCGCGCAGGTCATGAAGTCCTGGCCGTCCTCCAGCCGGAGGTTGTCCACATGGAGCGCGCCGTCCATGACGGCGATGTCGTGGCGCTCGCCACCCACCTTGTAGTAGGTCTTGAAGTAGCCGGTCGTGTAGTTGGCCATCTCCACATAGGTTTTCTTTACGTCAGCAAATGCCACGGCACCGCGCAGACTGGTGCAGTTGCGGAAAGGCTGGTTCGAGCTGTACACCTTTTGGGTATTGAAAGCATCGGATACATAGATGGTCTTCAGGCTGGTACAGTCTGAGAACATGTCTTCCATTTTTTCCAGCTTGTCCGAGCGGAACGAGGTGAGGTCAAGTTCCTCCAAACTTGTACAGCCGCTGAACATTTCGCTCATAGTGGTGACCCTGCTGGTGTTGAAGCCTGTGAGGTCAACTTGCTTGAGGCTGGTACAGCCGGTAAACATGCCATACGTAGACCACGCGGCGTTCAGCCCCGAGAGGTTCGCCGTGGTGAGACTGGTGCAGTTTTTGAAGAGGCATTCCACACCATAGTCCGTCACGCTGCCAAAGTCCAAGCCGGAGAGGTCTATCGAGGTGAGGCTGCTGCATTCGCGGAACATGTTATTGAAATATTTTGTCTCCGAGGTGTTCAGGTTCTCCAGGCCCTTGACTTCTGCCAGGTTCTTGCAGCCCCGGAACCATTGGTAGCACGATGTGGGGCGCATCTCCTTGAAGCTCTCATCGAAGATGGCCGCCTGCAGCGTCTCTGCGCACACTGCGAGCCATGCGGGGCTGTCCATCCCGGTGTTCAGCACGGCAAAGCTGTTCTCCGCATTGCCGTCAATCACCTCGTCCACCTGCTTGAAGGTCAGTGCCTTGTCTGTGGGGTTCCAGACAGCGCGAGGTGTGAACGCCACGGTGAGCTTGTTGTCCGGGCCGTAGTTGCCCGTCAGCCTTGTGCAGCCGTCAAACATGTTCGTGATGTTTGCATTCTCGGGGAGCAGCTTTGTTGTGGCGAGGATTTTCTTCAGGCTCGTGCAGCCCTTAAACATGTTATACATATATTGACAACAGTTGCTGTCTGCCAGTCGGAGGCTGCGGAGGTCAAGCTCTTGAAGGGCCTTGCACTCAAAGAACATGGCCGACATGTTTTGTATCCGGTGGGCATTCTCCCAGGAGGGAAGCTTGACTGACTTGAGGCTGAAGCATTGCGAGAACATAGCGTGCGTATCTGCAGCCGTGTTTGTGCTGAAGACTGACAGGTCTAACGACTGTATACCCTCGCAATTCCTCAGCATCTCGCTGAAATCCTCCACCTTGGCTGTGTTGAAATGTGAGAGGTCAAGCGAGGTTAAACTTTTGCAGTGGCCGAACATACGGGACATATCCGTCACATCCGAGGTGTTCAGGTTCTCCAAGCCCTTAACCGCTGCCAGACTTTGGAATCCCCAGAACCACATTCTGCATGATGTGGGGCGCACATCCTTGAAACTCTCGTCGAAGACGGCCGTCTGCACAAAACTCAGCCTGTCATTTCCCACAGAGCTTCCAAGGGAGTCGCGGAACGCCTGTCCATCCGCGAGACCGATGGCTACATACTTCAGCGCGTCGGTGCCGGACGGCATCACCTTGGGCGCCATTGTGAATGTCACGGTGCGCGCACCAGTGCCGATGTTGAACTCGTACTTCGCGCTGGGCACCAGCTCGGCTGTGAGCCTGCTGTCCGGGCCGTAGTTGCCTGTGGCCGGACAGTCGGCGAACATATCCCATGTGCCCAAGGAGTCTGTTATCTGGCCGGTGGTGAAACAGCCGGTGACACGGATGGTGTCCAGGCTGGTGCAGCCGCTGAACATCGCAGCCATGTTCTTCACGTTCGCCGTGTTGAAGCTAGAGAGGTCGAGCACTTTCAGACTTGCACAGCCCAGGAACATGGACTCCATCGTCTCCACGCTCGCCGTGTTGAAGCTGGAGAGGTTGAGCGAGGCTAACGCCTTGCAGGAGCCGAACATCCAGCTCATATCCCGCACGCTGTCTGTGCAGAGGTTCTCCATGCCCCCGATGGATTCAAGTTGCTCAAAGCCGTCAAACCAGAATGCCAGCGACGTGGGGCGGGCTTCCTTGAAGCTCGCGTCAAAGACGACCTTCTTCGCGTCATCTTTCAGTCCATACCAGACGTCCCTGTTCCATGAAGTGGTATCAATTTCAAAATACTGACTGCCGGTATCAGGAACGGGTGCCATGTAAAAAGTCACGGTTTGTCCGCTTCCGTCGACACACACAAAGGGATATGTGTCGGCCAAGAAGCTGTTGCCCGGGCCGTAGTTGCCCTTGACGCTTTGACATCCCTCAAAAATGCTCGATTCGTTTGTGGGCTTGAATATCTTCGCATTGACCCTCACTGTCTGAAGTTTGTAACAATCGGCAAACATACGGCCCATAAACTGCACACTTTTTGTGCTGAAGTTCCTGAGATCTAACGAAGTGAGCGCCCCACAACGTGAGAACATAGACATCATTGACTCTACTTTTTCAGTGTCAATGCCGGTAATGTCCAAGCTGCCAAGGTCATAACAATTGGCGAACATATATTCGACACCTGTCGGCGCTCCCTTGAAATTGGAGAGGTCAAGCATTTTGAGCGAATAACAATCATAGAACATGCCGTTCATATACGCCACTTTCTCCGTGTTGAAGTTGGAGAGGTCGAGCGACGCAAGCGACTGACAGCCACTGAACATCTGGCTCATATCCGTTACATTCGCCGTGTTGAAGCCGGAGAGGTCAAGCGACACGAGCGACTGACAGTAATTGAACATCTGGCTCATATCCGTTACATTCGCCGTGTAGAAGCCGGAGAGGTCAAGCGACACGAGCGACTGACAGTAATTGAACATCTGGCTC
>CALBLK010000081.1 GCA_937895845.1 uncultured Prevotella sp.
GCTGAGGGCGCAGCGGAGGCTGCTGAGATGGACGGCGGGGCGGAGGCTCCCGAGGTGGAGTTTGCCACGAACCAGGAGGCCCGTGAGTACCTTTTGCGCGCCTTCGGCGTGAAGGCGTCGTGCAAGACGCGGGCCGAGATAGTCGCCCTTGGCGAGCGCCTGGGCGTCCGCGTGAGCTTTATGGGTGACAAGTGAGCAGAGCGTCCGTGCCATGGTTTACCAGACAGACACCGTTGTGCGCGACGTGCGCGTTGCCCTTGGCGAGAACCGGAGCGGCGAGCGCCTCATCCTTGACGGCGACCCCGACACCCTGTCGCTTGACGCCGTTATCCGTTCGAAGATAGAGGAAGCCGTGCGCAGGGTCGGCCTTTCGGCCCCCGCGCCGCTTCTTGAGGAGGGCCACCTGTTCGGCGACAGCGTGTACTGGCGCGGTGACGGCAGCGGCGCCGGCTGGACGCTCCTGCCCGACGACTTCATGCGGCTGATAGCCTTCCGCATGAGCGACTGGGAGCGCACCTGCTACGAAGCCATTTCGGCGGGCGACCCCCGCTACGCCCTCCAGTCGTCGCGGTTCAGGGGCGTGCGGGGCAGTGTGCAGCAGCCCGTGTGCGCGATAGTGAACCGTTCCGAGGGCAAGGCCCTCGAGTTTTACAGCAGCCCGGGCGACGATGCCAGCGTGCAGCTTGCCACCTACCTTCCCTATCCCGGGACAGACCGTGACGGCGGCATAGACATCTCCGAGCGCTGCTACACAGCCGTGGTGTACACTGCGGCCTCATTAGTACTAACCGCCTACGGCGAGGACGCTCGTGCCGAGCAGTATTCCTCCCTGGCAAAATCGATATTGGAGCAATGAGCCAAACACTTGGAAGAGAGACAGGCGGCGACCTTGCCGTCGGGCGCAACGTCACCGTCGGCGGCAGCGGCACCGTCCGCGGCTCGCTGTTTGTCGGCCACAGCCTCACCGTAGGCGGCTGGCTTGAAGCGCGTAACATCAAGGGCCCTGCCAAGGGCGTGTTCAGGAGCGCGGAGCAGCTGCGCAATGCCTACCCCCTGCCCCATGAGGGTTGGTGGGCCCTTGTGACCGTTGACGGCACAGCCGGCGATGGCACATGCCTCGTGCAGCTCTACGTTGCCGACGGCGGCGAATGGGTGGCCGCCGAGCAGGGCGGCTCTCCCCTGACCGTGTCCGTTGACTTCAGCGCGTACAAGGCCGAGATGGAGGCCGTGCAGGGCGACATCAGTGCGCTGAAGCAGGGCGTGGCGCAGAACGAGGAGGACATCGGCGGTCTGCGCGAGACCCAGGCCGAGCACGCTGCCAGCCTCGGCATTCTCAGTTCGCAGGTAGGCGCCGTGCAGGGCGACATCAGCGCGCTGAAGCAGGACGTGGCGCAGAACAAGGAGGACATTGCCAGTGTGAAGCGGGACGTGGCGCAGAACAAGGAGGACATCGGCGCGCTGAAGCAGGATGTGGCGCAGAACAAGGAAGACATTGCCAGTGTGAAGCGGGACGTGGCGCAGAACAAGGAGGACATCAGCGCGCTGAAGCAGGACGTGGCGCAGAACAAGGAAGACATCAGCGTGCTGAAGCAGGATGTGGCGCAGAACAAGGAGGACATCGGCGGCCTTGACCAGCAGGTGAACGCCCTGCAGGACACCACCTCGAAGCTGCGGGACGACGCTGACGGCGCCAAGGCCCGCCTTGACGCGCTCGAGGAGAGCAAGGGCGATGCCGGCGGCATAGCCCCCCTTGGCAGTGACGGCCGCGTGCCCGCGGAGTACCTTCCCGAGCGCGTGGACGACGTGCTGGAGTTCGGCGGCATGGAGGAGGTGGCCCGTCCGGGCGGCTCCGTGGCCAACAAGTCGACCGACGCGGGCTGTTCGGTGGTGTGGGACACCACCCACGGCGCGTTTGTGCTGGCCGTTACCAGAGGCCAGTCGGACCTGCCCCTGACCACCTATTACAGAGGGTGGTCGGACTCCGGCCAGTATGGCACTCCCGGCCTGTGGGGCGTGACCCCCCACGGCGGCAAGCTGTTCGTTGACGTGACCACCAACACGGCGTGGCGCTGGAACGGCGCGACGCTCGCCATGGTCTTCGGCGGCGGAGGGAGCGGTAGCGGCGTCTCGTGGTACGAGGGCGGCTGAGGGCCGCGCGCGTGAGAGAGAATTGAAGAGAAGAGAAGACAACAAATACCATCTTTTAAACTTAACAAGTAACAAGTTATGATTTCAAACAAGTTTCTGTTCTTTAAGACGGAGGCGGGCTTCAACGCCAAGAAGGCGGAGATAGACCTGAACACCTCCATTGTGTTCATCAAGGACAAGAAGAGGCTGCTGACGCACGACCTCGTTATCAGCGGGGACGACGCCATGTCGGCCCTTGTGAAGTACCTGCCCCTGGCCGGGGGCGAGATTAGCGGCACGCTGGCCATCAATGGCAAGGACGCGCAGGGCAACGGCCTCACCGTGGTGAATGACATCAACACAGCCAGCAACCTCGCCGTGCTCGGGGACGCGCTGGTCGAGGGCGGCTTGACCGCGGGCAGTGTCAGCAGGAAAGGCGGCACCGCCGACCAGATACTGCTGGGCAACGGCACGACCGCCTCGCTGTCCTCGCTGAAGAGCGCCATCTCCGCCATCCCGAAGTTCGCCGTGAAGGTGGTGAGCGCGCTGCCCACCGACATTGCGGCCATCAGCGCGAGCGCCATCTACCTTGTGAAGAGCGGCACCGAGGCGAAGAACCTCTACACCGAGTACCTCTACACCGGCGAGGTCGGCTCGGGCAAGACCTATGACGCGTCGAAGTGGGAGAAGCTGGGCGAGCAGAAGGCCGACCTCACCCCCTACTCGAAGAAGAGCGAGACGGTGAAGAGCGTGACCATCGCGCAGAGCGCGTCGACGCAGAGCCTCGTGCTGACCGTTGCCGAGGCCGACGGCAGCGCGGCCACCGCCACGGCCATCCCCGTGGCCACGGCGAGCAAGAACGGCGTGATGAGCGCGGGCGACAAGGCCGAGTTCAACGCCATGCTTGACCGGACGTTCCCCTTCAGCATCGCCACGTTCGCCCTTGCGAGCAGCTGCCCCGCATTGCAGAAGGTGGGGGCCAACCCCACGTTCTCCGCCACGTGGAGCTACGGCAACGAGGCGAAGTACACCATCACCAGCGTGGCGCTGGACGCCCCTGACGGCGTGACAGACACAGACAAGACGCTGGCCATGACGGACAAGAGCTACAAAGGCGCCCATGCCATGTTCCTTGGCACAGGGTCGGTGGCGGGGGGCGACTACCAGCCCGGTGCGGCCCCCCACGGCACCTACACCTACAAGCTGCGCGTCAAGGGCAAGCACAAGGTGAGCGGCACGGCCTTTGACCAGTCGAAGACCGTCTCGGTGACGTTCAACCACGCCTCGTATGTGGGCAAGGTGGCCGCGGACGCGACCCCAAGCGCAAGCACGCTGGCCAGCCTCACGGCGAGCGTGGAGTGGGGCAGGACGAAGAGCAACACCCAGTCGCTGTCGAACCAGAAGTTCGTGTACTGCTACCCGAGCTACTTCGGCGACCTGACCAGCATCAAGGACGGCAACGGCTTCGAGGGCCTGGCGGGCTTCACCAAGAGCACGTTCACGGCGAACGGCACCACCTACAACTGCTACACGCAGACCATCGCGTCCACGGGCAGCGCAACGTATAACTTTAAATAATGGAGGAACAGGACAATGGCATTTAACATTTCACAGGGATTCAAACTTCAGTCGCCCCAGTTCAACTTCGAGCGCGACTACTTCAAGAGCGTGGCGGAGCTGAAGGCCGCCCCCGAGAGCGGCTTCCCCGACAACTTCATCACGAACGTGGCGGGCGTGCTCTACCAGCTGAAGAAGAGCAACAGCGTCGACGCGACCACCGGGCGCTGGCGCAAGCTCGGCCTCGGCAACCTCGGCCTTGACCTCTCGGCCTACGCCAAGAAGAGCGAGACCGTGCCCTCGACGGTGACGGTAAACGGCACGGCCATAGGCAGCGCGCAGAAGAACATCAGCACGCCAAAGCTATTCGTTGCTGACAAGGTGTTTCTTGAAGACGAGGAGGCCCCGACCGTGGTGGACACCTCCGTTGGAAAAGACGATGTAATGTCACTTGCCGTATATCGGGATTTTGAGTCGGCTACGTATATGGTAGCAGAAAGCAAAGAAGACGGAAAGTACCACAGCAGCTGGGAGGGAGGACGTAATGCTGTCGCCCCTTTGTCGTATGGCTCGAGAATAGTTCCGGGAAAGGGCGTGATAATTACTCATCCAAGTGTATTTTTCAGTCTAACTGAGCAATGTTTCTACTATCCGGGCGAGGGCGTTCTTCTTCCAATGAAGGTTGCGGCAAGCAAGCTCGGGACTGCCCGCAAGCTGACTGTCGGCGCGACCGGGAAGCGGTTTGACGGCACGGCTGACGTGTCGTGGACGGCCAAGGAGATGGGCGTGGGCACGAAGATAGCCACGGCGTATGCCGGCGGCAAGCGCATGCTCTACCTGAAGACGAGCGACGACAGCAACCTGACCTCGCTCGAGCTTCCCGCGGCCACGGCGAGCGCCGGAGGCGTGATGAGCGCGAGTGACAAGTCGGCGCTTGACGCGCTGTCATGGTACGAGGGGGACTGAAAGGGGGGCGGCCATGAAGATACCCAACAAGTTCCTTCACTTTGCCACGTGGGCCGGCTTCGTCGCCAAGCGCGACGGGGCCGGCGCGGGCATTGACAGTGACAGCTCCATCGCGTTTGTCAGGGACCAGCGCGCCATCAGCACCCACGGCACGGAGTACTACTGCGGGGAGAAGCCCCTCGGCGCGCTGGCGTACAAGGATGACCAGATGAAGACGAAGATAGCGTGCAGGAGGAGCGTGCGCCTCGGGGCGACCGTGGACAACCACAACCCCGTGAAGTACTTTTTCCGCCGGCACTACGCCTTGTCGTCCGGGGTGACAATCACCGTGCTGCTGAAGACAGGCGTGAAGTACAAGGTACGGCTTGGAGGCGCAGACCTGCCCGTCAGCGAGAAGTGCAGCCCCCTGTTTACCTACAAGACGCGGGTGAACGGCAAGCCGTTATGCACGCTGGTTACCGACGCGGACGGCGCCATCATGCTGAAGGCGGAGGAAGGTAACAGGTGCATTGCACAAAAGGCTGCGGTGCCGTTCGACCTACCACGAGATACTACCATGGACGCGTGCCTCGTGTGGGTTAGCAACATTCAAAACGTTGACGGCAAATACGATGAGGTTACCCTGAACTGGGAAGATTTTAGGGATGATGACAGCTCGTTTTCGAGCGACACTTGCAACCCCCGCCTCTTCATCAGGAAAAACAGGGTGTGCGCGCGCCCCTCCATGGTGACCGCCGACAGCATCGACCTCTCTGTTGACGGCATCGCAAGGGAGAAAGCACTCTCCGCGGGTGAGCGCGCAGACATCTACGAGTGGAAGCGCAGGGCGTTGCGGATAATGACGAACACGTCCCAAAAAAGCGGGCAAAAGAAGTACGCATGGCGGCGGAAGCGCGCCATCGCGTCAAAAGGCTGCTTCGGCGTGTTCAAAGGAAGAGCGCTCAGACGCTGCGCGCGGTATATGGTCGTGATGAGCTACAGGGGCAAGGAGTGCGGGCGCGCATGCTTTGCCTTGGCGAGCAACGATAGCAAGAAGAGGCGGCTGGTGAGGGCATAAAAATCAGGTCGAAGGCATGTGCCGTCCCGCCCAAAAAGGGCGGTAAGGCGACTACTTCCAACGACCCATATTGCAAAGATACCCCATCCCCCGCAGACGGGCAAGCGAACGTGATTAAAAATTGTTAAACGGAAGAAAAAAAAGAGTAAAGACGATGAAGAGCGAGTTTGTGGAGACCTCCGCCAAGGG
>CALBLK010000082.1 GCA_937895845.1 uncultured Prevotella sp.
CGAGCAAGCTCTCATTGCTCTCGCTGGCATTGTCTTTGCATAAGACAAGCTGCGCCTGGCAATCAGCGAGCAAGCGCTCACTGTGCCCGCGTGTAGGAAGAAAACCTATAACACTAACTTTTATAACAACCTACAGAACATGAGAATGAAGAAATGGATGCTGGTCCCCATGCTGGCGGGACTGGCCCTGGCCGTTGAGGCCAAGAAAGTGAAGACGCAGGAGCCGCTCGCAGGCTACCTCTTTGCCTACTTCGAGGGCGGGGGCGACAAGAAACAGCAGGAGCAGCTGCGCTTTGCCGTGAGCGAGGACGCCAAGAACTGGTATGCCCTCAACAGAAACCGCCCCGTTGTGGGCAGCGACTCCATCAGCGAGAGCGGCGGCATACGCGACCCGCATATCCTCCGCGGGCCCGACGGCGCCTACTATATCGTGGCCACCGACATGAACACGGCGAAGAACGGATGGAAGGAGAACCCCGGCATCGTGATGCTCCGCTCGGCCGACCTCGTTAACTGGACCCACGCCAAGGTGAACCTTGGCAAGGACTGGCCCGCCTTCAGCGACGCCTACTGGGTGTGGGCGCCGCAGACCATCTACGACCGCAAGGCGCGCAAGATGATGGTTTACTTCACGCTGCAGCGCACGAAAGACAACCGCAAGAGCCTCGTTACCTACTGCGCCTATGCCAACAAGGACTTCACCGGCTTTGAGCATGAGCCAAGAAAGCTGTTCAGCGCCAAGTACGGGTCGATTGACAACGACATCGTTGAGGCCAACGGCACCTTCCACCTCTTTTACAAGGGCAACATCAAGGACGCCCAAGGCAAGGAGGTGAAGAACGGCATCCAGCAGGCCACGTCGAAGAGCCTGAAAGGCCCGTGGAAAGAAGACTTCAAGTTTCTCGACGCCTACGCCGACACCCGGACCGGCGTCGAGGGCAGCAGTGTGTTCAAGCTCAACGGGCGCAACGAGTATGTGCTGATGTACGACCTGTACAGCAGCGGCCGCTACGAGTACCAGACCTCGGCAGACCTTGTGCATTTCTCGTCAAAGCCCCAGGCATTCAACAAGGACTTCTTCCCACGCCACGGCTCGGTGGTCGGTGTCACCGCAGCCGAGCTTGACCGCGTGCAGCGGAAGTGGGGCTATGTGCTGACCCGCCACTTTGTGAGCGACGGCAACCCCATCATCCGCGACAAGCACACGGCCGACCCTGCCGTGCTCGTTGAAAACGACACACTGTGGCTCTTTGCCGGCCACGACATGGAGGGCAACCAGAAGGGCTACGTGATGCGCGACTGGCTGCTCTACTCGACCACCGACATGAAGCACTGGACCGAGTACCCCTGCCCGCTCCGCATCAGCGATTTCAAGTGGGCCAGGAGCAAGCAGGCATACGCGGGCCATGTGGCCAAGCGCAACGGAAAGTACTACTGGTA
The DNA here is from genome assembly GCA_937895845.1 of uncultured Prevotella sp. Taxonomy (GTDB): domain Bacteria; phylum Bacteroidota; class Bacteroidia; order Bacteroidales; family Bacteroidaceae; genus Prevotella. Next base: position 1,441 of record CALBLK010000082.1, read on the forward strand.
TGTGTCCACCAACTGGTGTGGCATCGGCGTGGCTGTGGCCGACAAGATCACCGGACCCTACCACGACGCGCTGGGACGGCCCCTGCTCACCAATGCCGACTGCTTTGACTCGAAGCACAGCTGGGCCTGCATCGACCCGGCCATCTTCACCGACGACGACGGCACACCTTATATTATATGGGGCAACAGGGAGTGCTACTACGCACGGCTCAAGGACTCGATGACCGAGATTGACGGCGAGATACACCGCATAGACGTGCCCAACTTCACCGAGGCGCCTTGGGTTCACAAGCATAACGGCAAGTATTACCTGACCTACGCCAGCGGCTGGCCCGAGAAAATCTCCTATGCCGTGGCCGACAGGATAGGCGGCCCCTACCGCCCGATGGGCGTTATCAGCGAGATTGCCGGCAACTCCAACACCACCCATCCGGCCATTGTCAACTTCCGCGGGCGCTGGATTTTCTTCTCGCACAACGGCGCGCTGCCCGACGGCACGAGCTACAGCCGCAGTGTCATTGCCGAGCCGATGAGCTATGACAGCGGGGGGCGCATCCAGCCCATACCGCCCACGGCCGAGGGCGTGGGCGAAATCAAGTGACCATAGCCGGCTCTGCGGCTGCCGGCCCCCCTCAAGGCCGGGGGCTGTGACCATAAGAGAATCCCTGCAAGCGGTGCCTGTCGGCACGCTTGCAGGGATTCTTTCTGCGGGGGGGTGAGGCCCCTTAGTCGGTTATCAGGTTCTCTCCGGTCATGTCGGCCGGCTGCTCCAGTCCCATGATGTGGAGGATGGAGGGCGCCACGTCGGCCAGCCTTCCGTTCTTCACCGTGGCCGAGTTGTTGTTGGTCACGTAGATGAAGGGCACGGGGTTGAGCGAGTGCGCCGTGTTGGGCGTGCCGTCGGGGTTGATGGCGTTGTCGGCGTTGCCGTGGTCGGCAATGATGATGGCCTCGTAGTCGTTGGCCTTTGCGGCCTCGATCACCTCGCGCACGCAGTTGTCAATGGCGTGTACGGCCTTGGCGATGGCGTTGTAGACGCCCGTGTGGCCCACCATGTCGCCGTTGGCGAAGTTCACCACGATGAAGTCATACTCCTGGGTGTTGATGGCGCCCACCAGCTTGTCTTTCACCCCATAGGCGCTCATCTCGGGCTTGAGGTCGTAGGTGGCCACCTTGGGCGAGGGCACCAGGATGCGGTCTTCGCCCTCGAAGGGGGCCTCGCGCCCGCCGTTGAAGAAGAAGGTCACGTGGGCGTATTTCTCGGTCTCGGCCGTGTGGAGCTGCCGCTTGCCCATGCGCGAGAGGTATTCGCCCAGCGTGTCGGCCACGTTCTCCTTGGGGAAGATCACGTGAACGCCCTTGAACGAGGCGTCATACGGTGTCATGCAGTAGTACTGCAGGCCGGCTATGGTGTGCATGCCCTGCTCGGGCATGTCCTGCTGGGTGAGCACCTGGGTGAGCTCCTTGGCGCGGTCGTTGCGGAAGTTGATGAATATCACCACGTCACCCTCCCGGATGGTGCCGTCGACCTTGGCGTTGCTGATGGGCTTGATGAACTCGTCGGTCACGTCCTCGGCATAGCTCTCCTCCATGGCGGCCACCAGGTTGTCGGCCTTCTTGCCCTTGCCCTCTGTCAGAAGGTCATAGGCCTCCTTGACGCGGTTCCACCGCTTGTCGCGGTCCATGGCGTAGAAGCGGCCGATGATGTCGGCGATGGCCGCGTCGTTGTCGGCGCACACCTTCTCCACCTGCTCGATAAAGCCCTTGCCGCTCTTCGGGTCGGTGTCGCGGCCGTCCATGAAGCAGTGTACGAAGGTCTGGTTCTTCAGGCCGTAGGCCTTGCCCACCTCGATGAGCTTGAACAGGTGCTCGAGCGACGAGTGGACGCCGCCGGTTGAGGTGAGGCCCATCAGGTGGAGCTTCTTGCCTTTCTCCTTGGCATAGGTGTAGGCGGCTTTCACCTGCGCGTTGTCCATGATGGAGCCGTCCTTGCAGGCGCGGTTGATCTTCACCAGGTCCTGGTAGACCACGCGCCCGGCGCCGATGTTGAGGTGGCCCACCTCGGAGTTGCCCATCTGCCCGTGGGGCAGGCCCACGTCCTCGCCCGAAGCCTGGAGCTGCGAGTGCGCGCTTGTGGCTGTGAGCAGGTCGAGATAGGGTGTCGGCGTGTTGTAAATCACATCGCCTTTGCCATGCTTTCCGATACCCCATCCGTCAAGAATCATCAATAATGCTTTCTTTGCCATAGTTGTATTATTTTAAAAGTTGTCGGTCTCTGTCATTTTTCCGGCTGCAAAGTTACATATAAAAGGAGAATGAAGCATGAAGAATGAAGATTTTTTAACCCAAATCGGCCATTCATGGGAAGTGCCGGTCTGGCAGCTGCGTAGGGCAGTGTCAGACCGGCACCTCGGGGTGTCCGGCGGGCGTTGCCGCCCTGGATGGTGTCCTTTAGCTGCATCACCTTCTCACCTTCACGCTCGCCTTGCGGCCGTCGCTGGTGCTCACGCTGATGATGTAGAGGCCGGGCTTCAGGGCGGTGGCAAGCACGGTGTGCGCCTGGGCCGTGGTGGCCGAGGCGATGGCCGCGCCCGCTACGCTGTGAACGCTGACCGTGGCAGTCTGTCCGGAGGCCAGGGCCACGTCGGCGTGTATGCGTCCGGCGGCGTCAAGGCGAGCCTGTATGCCCTTGCCGTCGTTGCCGGCGGCTGCTTGCCCGATGGCGGTGGGCGTGCCGGGCGCGATGTTCAGCGCCACAATCTCGGTGGGGTAGCCCTTGTACCGGACGGTGCCCAGCAGCTGGGCCTTGCCCGTGGCGGTGTCAATCTGGAAGAGCTTGCCGGCGGTGTTAAAGCCGTTCTGCACCCAGAAGAGGCGGCCCGACCGGCGGTCGAAGGTCATCGAGTGGAGCGGGCGCACGTCGTCGACGCCCAGGTCGCCCACCGGCGCTGACGCGCCTGTGGCCTTGTCAACGGTGTACAGCTTGAAGTCGTTGGCAATGGCGTAGAGCTTGCCCTCGGGGCTGCATGCCAGTGTGGAGAAAGACTTGTCGGTGTAGGCCACGCGGTCGTTGGCTCCCGTTGCGAGGTTCACTGTGTTGATGGACTGCCTGTCGTTGGACACGCTGAGCGAATACATGGTGCCGGTGGTGTAGTCGTAGGTCATGTCGAACACCAGGTCTGAGGTGCTGGCGCTGAAGGTGGGCGACCACGAGGTGGTGTTGAGGGCCACGAACTGCTGCGGCGCGTACGCGCTGTTGCCCGTGAAGCCGTAGAACTTGCCGCCTGCATATTCGCCTGCCTGAAGCAGGTTGTCGTTGGGGCGCACCTCGGTGACAAAGGCGGCCTCTTCGGGCACGTTGGCGTGGAAGTCGATGAGGCCCACATAGTCGTAGGCGTCCCAGCGGAAGCCCTGCAGGTTCACGTCGGTATAGTTGGGCAGGTAGGCCGAGGCCGTGTCGTCGGCCGCAACCATGTCGCCCTCCGTCCGGGTGTAGGCCTTGAACGTGTAGTAGGTCTCGGGCTTCAGCGTCGCGGTGCCCACGGTGAGGTCGGCGCTCTCTCCCTTTGCCAGGGAGCCGCTGAAGGTGGCTTCGAGGCGCTGTCCGTCCGACAGCTCCACCACTACGGGCACGCTGGTGGCGGGCTTCTCGCCATAGTTGCGCAGGCGCACCTTCACCTCAGCCTCGTGCTGCGGGTTCTGGCTCTTGGCCGGCGAGAGGATGCGCTCCACGCCGGTGTCGGTGTCGGCCTTGCGCTCGATAGCGCCCGACACGGCAGCAGCCGACTTCTTGCCGCCGGCATACACGGCCTCTACCTTGTAGCGGTAGGTGGCTGGGTGCGCGGTGTCCCACTGCGGGTCGCTGTAGCTGTCGCCCTCGGCACCCGCTTTCAGCAGCACGTCGGCAGCCCCGGCGGCCTCCTCGGTGCGGTAGATGTTGTAGGTTGGGGCCGGCAGTGCGGCTACGGGCTCGCCGTACTCGCCGTTGCTGCCCGGTATGGAGCAGTAGGCCGACAGGTTCCAGGCGTAGTAGCCGTTGTAGGTGTAGCTGCTGTTGTCGCTCCATTTCAGGTTGTTCTTTCCGGCTATCTTCGAGTAGCTGGGACCCTGTCCCACACATTCGCTGTCGGTGGCTCCCATGCAGTGGATGCCCACCATGTAGTTCTCGTCGGCACGCAGCTCGACGGGGTTGGGGAAGTCGGCGGTCACCCATCCCTCGTGTCCTTCGGGCACGTTGATCACCACCGAGTCGGCCACCGTGTGCGCATCGCGTGTGCCACGCCACACCATGGCCGTGTAGCGCGTGCCGTTGCCGCTGAGGTAGGCGCGCAGGCGTGTGACGCTCATGCCCACCAGGCTCGAGTCCTGCAGGTCTTTCGCGGTGTAGGCGTGGGCCACGCAGTAGTCTTGCTCCGAGTAGTCGCCGCCCAGGTTGTCGTGGGTCTCCGACTTGCCCCAGCGGGTCCACTGCACCTTGCCGGTGCGTGTCTCGGGCTTGCCCCATGTCAGGCTCACGCGCTTTCCGTTGTCGGCCATCTCAGCCTGTACGGCGTGGGGCGCGATGGCGCTGCGCGGCAGGGTGATGTCGAGGCCGGTGATGTCGGCCGTGCTGTTGAACGCCTTTTCAACGCTGTCGAACAGCGGCGACGAGAAGGTGATGACGTTGTCGCTGCCCGAGTAGGCCTGAAGCGCGAAGCTGCCGTCGGCTGCCGTTGTCGTGACCGTCTGCTCGCCGGCCAGCGCCAGTGTGGCCTTGACGCCGGCCACGGCGCCCACGCCCTCCAGCTGCACGCGGCCACTCACCTTGACCTTGGCCAGCTCGTCCAGGGTGATGTCAGCCCGCAGGGTCTCGTTGGCTTTCACCTGTACGGTGACTTCGCGGGTCTGGAACTTCGGCGCCGAGACAGTCAGCTTCGCCTCGCCCGTTCTCACCACATAGAAGCGGAAGCGCCCGTCGGCGCCCGTGGTGGCGCTGAGCTGCTGGGCCGGAATGGCCACGGAGGCGCCGGCCACGGCCTGCCCGCCGGCAGCGGTCACTGTGCCTTCAACGCAGCCGGCGTTGTCGGCCGCCATGACCAGGCGCATTGAGGGCAGCGCCTCCGTGAGCGTGCCCGACGACGGCTGCAGCGCCTCGGTGTCTACCGTCTCGCCCGAGGCCGTGCTGGTGCGCGTGCGGTTGGGCTTGCCTGTGACTGCCTGCACGAAGAAGCGGTCAAAATATCCGCCCGTGCCCTGTGCGGCCTCCATCAGTACCAGCACCACGAGGTTCTTGCCCGTGTAGGCGTAGGGGGCGGTGAAGGGGATGCTGATGTCGTTCTGCCCGCTCTTCATCGTCACCGGGCCGCTGAACACAGCGCTGAGCTTGGATGCGGGAATCCATCCCCCGGACAGGTCCTGGCTGTCGGTCTCGCCCAGCCACACCTTGATGTTCTTGGTGAGAGTCGTGTAGGCGGAGAAGCTGTTCTTGAACACCAGGCCCTGCATCTTGCCCACGGCGTGGTACAGGTCGGCGGGGTAGACCATCATCTCGGTGGCGGTACTGCTGTTCTGCAGGTCGAAGGGCAGGCGCTCGTTGCCGTTTTCCGCAGTAGCGCCGGGGGCCACGTTGATGTCCTTGTATTCGGCAGCGAAGTGTACCACCTGGCCGCTCTCGGCACCGGCTCCCTCGCCGGCAGCGTTTGCCGGCGCCACGGTGTAGGACACGGCAGCGCCCGGGTCGGCCTGGTCAATATAGCTTGTGGCGGTCACGCCGCTGGCGATGAGCGTGCCGGTGTCGCCGCTTGTGCGGTAAATCTTGTAGGTGAGGCCGTCGGCCTTGAAGTAGCCTTTGTTGGCCCCCTCGGTCGGAGCCGTCCACGACAGGTGGTTCTGCCCGTCAATGACGGTGACAGTCAGGTCGCCCACCTTGGCGGGGATGTCCATGCCCACGTACACGGTCTTGGACAGCGGCAGCGAGCGCCCCTCGGCGGTCTTGGCCACCACGGCATAGGTGTGCTTGCCGTTGGGCACCTGCGTGTCGGTGTACTCGGACTTGCCGCCGGGTGTCACGCCGTCGGCCAGCGTGGCGATGAGCGCGTTGTCGCGGTAAATCTCGGCCTGCACCTCGCTGAGGTTGTCTCTCACACCGTTGGTCGACGGGTTGGTCCACGACAGGGTGGCGCTCAGGGCGCCTTCGGCCCCGGCCACCACCTTGAGGCCGCTGGGCTTCATGGGGCCCATGCCGTTGGTGACAGACACGTCGTCGATGCCAAGGGCATAGGTGGCCGTGCCCTGGTGGCGGAAGGCGATGTAAACCGTCTTGCCCACATAGTCGGCCAGGGAAACGTTGCGCGACTGCAGCTCCACGTCGTCATAGCCGTTCTCCAGCTTTTCGGCGTGAAGCTCCTTCTTGAAGTCGGCCGCGTCGCTACCGGTCTCAGACACCAGCACGCTGTAGCTCTCGGGGGTGTCCTGGTCTTCGGCGCAGCATTTGTACGCCAGTGTGTAGCTGTCGTTCGTGACGGTGATGGCCGGCAGCACAAGGTAGTTGTCCTGCGGGCCGTAGGCGCTGGCATTCTCTGGATTGACGGTGTAGGAGATGGCAATCTGGCTGCCGTTCAGCGTGGCCATGCCACGCTTGGCTATCTGCCAGCAGTGCCCGTCGCCGTCTGCGTCAATTACTTTCCATCCTGCCGGAGGGAACACTTCGCCTTCAAAGCCTTCGTTCACGAGATAGCTCTGCCCGTGGGCCTGTGTGGCAATGGCCACCGCGGCCGCGGTCAGCGCCGACGTGAGGAAAGCGTGAACTTTTTTCTTCATAGGGAAAGTTTTATAAGTTTATGATGATGAGTATGTGTAGAAGACAATTCACACATATTTAAAAGAGATTTCACACACATTTAAAAGATGTGACAAAGGTAGCCAAAATATTTTGAAAACGGTTGGTTTCGCTTCCTTTTTCCGCCACTTTGGCGTGTCACGCCGGGAAAAGCCGGTATGCCCGGGCGGCATGCGGCGCGCGCGAACTTTCCTTGCTGTCTGCGGTTGTGCTGAAAAAAGCCACGCCCCCGGGCCGAACCGGACAAGTGCCAAGCCGGTTCGGCCCGGGGGCGTGAGTGGGCGGTATGCGTTGGGTGCGCCCGGTTGCGCGGCGGGGTGTTCCCCGTGAAGTGTCAGATGAAGCCCAGCTGGTTCAGGAAAATGAGCAGGATGCACACCGGACAGACAAATCTCACGCAGAAGAGGTAGACAGGGAGGTAGCGTGCGCGCAGTGTGCCGTGGTTGGTAAGCTCGTCGCTCACCACCTTGCGCGGGATAAACCAGCCCACAAAGAGGCAGGTGAGCAGTCCGCCGACGGGCAGGAAAATCTGCCCAGTCACAAAGTCGAACACGTCGAACAGCGGCATGCCGCACACCTGAAGCCCTTCGAAGTGTCCGAGTGACAGCGAGCAGAGGGCGCCAATGACCGAGCACGACACGGTGACAATGGCCGCCGCCGTGCGCCGGGTGATGTGCAGCTCCTCGTGGAAGAAGGCGGTGCTCACCTCGTGCAGCGAGATGAGCGAAGTGAGGGCGGCCAGGGCCAGCAGGGCGTAGAACAGCAGTGAGATGGCATGGCCCATCCACGGGACGGCCCCGAAGGCCTGGTTGAACACGTTGGGCAGTGTGATGAAGATGAGCGACGGCCCGCTGTCGGGGCTGATGCCCACCGAGAATGCCGCGGGGAAAATCATCAGTCCGGCAAGGATGGCCACCGCGCTGTCGACCGCGCTCACCTGCACGGCCGAGCGGCCCAGGTCTGTGTGGCGGCTGAAGTAGGAGGCGTAGGTGCAGATGCAGCCCATGGCGATGCTCAGCGAGTAGAACGACTGGCCCAGCGCACCGAGGAACACGTCGGCGCCGAGCTTGCTGAAGTCGGGGTGGAAGAGGTAGGCCACGCCCTCGCCAGCCCCGGGCAGCAGGCACGAGCAGGCCACGATGACCAGCAGCAGGACGAACAGTGCCGGCATCATCAGCTTGGATGACCGCTCGATGCCCTTGCGCACGCCGCGGACAATGACAAGGTGGGTGGCGGCGAGAAACGCCACCGTCCACAGCACAGGCTTCACCGCGTCGGTGCTGAAGGCGCTGAAGTAGCTGCGTACATAGTCGGGTGTTCCCGACAGGTGCCCCACGGCCGAGGCGTAGATATACTGGAGGCACCACCCGGCCACCACGGCATAGTAGCCCGTGATGAGGAAGCCGGTGATGACGCCCAGCCAGCCCACAATCCACCACGGCTTGCCGCCCGACAGCTTGGCGTAGGCCCGGGCGGTGTTCGACCGCGCGTGGCGGCCGATGACGAACTCGTTGATCATGCAGGGGATGCCCAGCAGGAGCACGCAGCACAGGTAGACAAGGATGAACACGGCGCCGCCGTTCTGCCCGGTCATGTAGGGGAAGCGCCACACGTTGCCCAGCCCGACGGCCGAGCCGGCCGTTGCCAGGATGACTCCCAGCTTGCTCCCGAAGTTGGTTCTTTCCATTTGCTCCATCTGTATCGTTTTTTGTCCTTCTTAAAACAGTATTTTCCTATCCGCTTGCAAAAGTAAATGATTTTTCTTACTTTTGCGAAAAATATGATAGCATTTATGAGTTATCCGTTGCAATTGGTAAGAAACTACCCCCTCTCCGTACTGTGTTTCCTTGTCATCTGGTACCTTTCGTTCTTCATGCCGCCCAAGACAGAGCTTGACAACGTGGCGTTCATTGACAAGTGGGTGCATGTCATCATGTATGGCGGCACCTGCACGGTGCTGTGGATAGAGCACCTGCGCCGTCACCGCCGTGCCGTCACGCCGTGCAGCTGGCGCCGCCTGTTTCTGCTGGCGTGGCTCGCGCCCATTCTGATGAGCGGTGTGATAGAGCTGCTCCAGGCCTATTGCACGGGCGGGCGCCGCAGTGGCGACTGGCTTGACCTGGCCGCCAACGCCACGGGAGTGACCCTGGCCGCAGCCGCGGGCTCGCTCCTGCTGCTGAGGTTCCGGCGGTAGGCTGTTCGCCGGCTTGCCGGCCATGGGTGGCCAAAGCGGGGCAGCCCGCCCCAAGACATTCGCGCCGCGCAGCCGGCATCGTTGTGTGCTGGCGCGCAAGCGGCGCGTGTCTTGGGGCGGGCTGCCCCGCTTTGGTGTCTGTCTTGCCGGCACGCTGTCCGTGCGCGCCACCGGTGGCTGGCTTCCCAATCGGTCATCAGACCGAAACAGGCGATGATGCTGAATAGGGCCGCTAAGGCCGTCCCTCCTCCCGGTCAGGCGTGGCCGGAGCCCTGCCCAGGCGCAGGTAGCTGTTGTAGTAGCGGCGGTCGCCCGTCACCTCGCGGCCGATGAAGGCCGGCTTCTCGAAAGGCTCGTCTTCCGAACCCAGTTCCACCTCGGCCACCACCAGTCCCTCGTTGATGCCGTGAAACTCGTCCACCTCAAAGGTGTGGCTGCCACTCTTCACCAGGAAGCGTGTCTTGTCGACCACGCCCGGCTCGCAGAGCTTGAAGAGCTGGGCGGCCTCCTCGGCCGTAATCTCCTTTTCAAACTCATAGCGGCTCATGCCCCTGGCGTCCGAAGGCCCCTTGATGGTCAGGTAGCCGCGTCCGTCGCGCAGGCGCACCCTCACCGTGCGGCCCCCCCCGCTGCAGATGTAGCCCTGCTTGATGCGGCTGCTGCTGCTGGCCAGCCGGCGGTAGCTGCAGTCGGTCACCAGGAACTTCCGTTCAATCTCCAGTCCGCTCATAGTCTCATGCTGCCCCTTTTGTCATGCTGCCCGGGCTCAGGCGATAATGAATGACGCCCACACGGCGTAGATGACGGCCAGCACAATGAGTGCCCCGATGATCCACTCCACAACTTTCTTGCCCTCTTTCTCCTGCTTGGCCTCGTATGCCTCGCGGCGCGCGTTCTTCTTTGTTTTCATAATACTCTTTTGTTTGGTTATGTCTGTTCGGCCTGTCGCCTGTCACTGTTCCGCGTCGTTCACGGGGAATTCCATGAGATAGGCCTTGATAAATCCGTCAATCTTGCCGTCCATCACGCCGTCCACGTCGGATGTCTGGTAGTTGGTGCGGTGGTCTTTCACGCGGCGGTCGTCAAACACGTAGCTGCGTATCTGGCTGCCCCACTCAATCTTTTTCTTGCCCGCCTCAATCTTGGCCTGGGCCTCGAGCCGCTTCTTCATCGCGCGGTCATACAGCTGCGACTTCAGCAGGCGCATGGCGTTGTTGCGGTTCTCCAGCTGCTTGCGGCTCTCGGTGTTCTCGATGAGGATCTCCTCCTCCTCGCCCGTGTCGGGGTCGACATACTGGTAGCGCAGGCGCACGCCGGTCTCCACCTTGTTCACGTTCTGCCCGCCGGCGCCGCCGCTCCTGAACAGGTCCCAGCTCACCTTCGAGGGGTCGACATACACTTCGATGGTGTCGTCGACCAGGGGCGACACGAACACGCTGGCGAAGCTCGTCATGCGCTTGCCCTGGGCGTTGAAAGGCGACACGCGCACCAGGCGGTGCACGCCGTTCTCGCTCTTCAGATAGCCGTAGGCATACTCGCCGCCCTCGATCTCCATGGTCACGCTCTTGATGCCCGCCTCGTCGCCTTCCTGCAGGTTGCTGATGGTCACCTTGTGGCCGTGGGCCTCGGCCCAGCGCTGGTACATGCGCATGAGCATTGCGGCCCAGTCCTGGCTTTCCGTGCCGCCGGCGCCGCTGTTGATTTTCATCACGCAGTCCATCGGGTCCTCCTTCTGGCGCAGCATGTTCTTGAGCTCGAGGTCTTCGATGGCGCCGATGGCCTGGGCGTAGTCGTGGTCAACCTCCTCCTCGGTCACCATGTTGTCCTTGTGGAAGTCGAAGGCCAGCTGCAGCTCGTCGGCCAGGGTTCTCACCTTGCTGTAGCCGTCGAGCCATTTCTTGATGCCCTTCACCTTTTTCATCTGCTCCTCGGCCCTTTTCGGGTCGTCCCAGAAATCGGGCGCCTGTGTGCGGAGGTCCTCCTCCTCATACTCAATCTTCTTCTTGTCGATATCCAGATAGTGGTGCAGCGCGTCGGCGCGCTCCATCACGTTCTTCAGTTGGTCTTGGGTAATCATATCCTTTTGGTGTGTCTGCTTGTTTCCCTTGGCGCGCCCGCCTACTCCTCGTACATCTTCTCGATTTCCGCCCGGTAGTTGGCGCTGATCACCGGGCGCCTCAGCTTGAGCGTGTTGGTCAGCTCGCCGCGCTCCATGCTGAAGTGGTGGGGCAGCAGGGTGAACCGCTTGATCTGCTCGTAGTGCGCCAGCTGCTGCTGTATGGTGCTGATGCGCTCCATCATCATCTTGTATATCTCGGGGTTGGCGCACAGGCTCTCGCGGCTGTCATAGCTGATGCTGTGCTCGCGTGCGTACTCCTCCAGCAGCCGGTATTCGGGGATGATGAGCGCCGAAACGAACTTGCGCTCGTCTGCGATGATGGCTATCTGGTCGATGAACTTGTCGACCAGCAGCTTCGACTCGATCATCTGCGGCGCGATGTACTTGCCGTTCGAGGTCTTGAACAGGTCCTTGATGCGGTCGGTGAGGAACAGCTCGCCGTCCTTGAGGTAGCCCGCGTCGCCGGTGTGGAAGAAGCCCTGCCCGTCGAAAGCCTCGCGGGTGAGGTCCTCGCGGTTGTAGTAGCCCGGGGTGATGGTGGGGCCTTTGAGCATAATCTCGCCCGCGTCGCTTATCTTGATCTGGATGGAGTCGATGGGCCGCCCCACCGACCCGATGGTGTAGGGCTCGCCCACGTGGTCGCAGCTCACGGTGGCCAGGCTCTCCGTCAGGCCGTAGCCCACAATCATGTTGAGGCCGATGCTGTGCACGAACTCCTCGACATGGCTTGACACCGTGGCGCCGGCCGTGGGGAAGATGTTGGCGTCCTCCAGGCCCAGCTCCCTGCGCACGATGCTGAACAGCGTCTTGTTCACCATCTCGTATTCGACGTGCAGGGCCAGCGGCGGGCGCTTGCCGCGGCTGAGATACTCTATGTTGTGGCGGCGGCCTATGCCCAGCGCCTTCTTGAACAGCTTGCGCTGCAGCGCGCTGGCGTGGTCAATCTTCTCCATCACGCCGGTGTAGACCTTCTCCCAGAAGCGGGGCACGGCGCTCATGCTCGTGGGATGGGTCTCGCGCATGGACTGCTGCACCTCCTGCGGGTAGGTGTTCACAATGATCGACGCGCCCACCGAGAGGGCCAGCAGCGCCCACCCCTTTTCGAAGATGTGGGCGAAGGGCAGGAAGTTGAGCACGCGGTCCTTGTCGCTCAGGGGCACGCAGTGCTGGTTGGCCAGCAGCGCCGCGCGGTACTGGCCGTGGGTGAGCATCACGCCCTTGCTGTTGCCTGTCGTCCCGCTGGTGTACAGGATGTTGGCCAGATCCTTGTCGCTGGCCTCGCGCAGGAGGGCGTCCACCTCGGTCTGGCGCGGCAGCCCGTCGCCCAGCTTCATGAACTCGTCAAAGTAGAGGGCGTGGGGGTCGTGGTTGCTGATGCGCACGTTGCGGTCGAAGATGATGATGCGTTCCAGCGAGGGGCACAGGGCGAACACCCTGTGGGCCTTGTCATACTGCTCCTGCTCGCCCACGAAGAGGAAGCGCACCTTGGCGTCGTTAACCATGAACTCTATCTGCTGCTCGCTGCTGGTGGCGTAGAAGGGGATGGTCACTGCCCGGATGCCCCACGCGCCAAAGTCGGCATACACATACTGGGCGGAGTTCTGCGAGAACACGCCCAGGTTCTCCTGCGGCTTCACCCCGAGGTTGAGCAGCGCGTTCGACACCACCTTGACCGTGTGAGAGAGCCGGTTCCATGAGCACGACTGCCACGTGCGACTGCCAAATTCCCTGTATTTCATCACTTCGCGGTCGCCGTACTTGGCGGCCTGCTCGTGTACTAACACTGAAAGATGACTGACTGTTTCCATAGCTAACATGCTTTATTGCTCTGCAAAAATACGTCAAAAAGGTCAGAACTCAAAACAAAACGGGCAGAAATAGCTACCTTTGCGCCGTATGCTACACCAAGACTATGTTAACGAGGCTGCCGGCCTGCTTGGCCGGCTGATAGCCGTTCCATCGGTGAGCCGCGACGAACGGCTGGCCGCCGACACCCTGCAGGCGTTTATGGAGAGGGCGGGCCTGGCCCCCAGGCGCGAGGCCAACAACCTGTGGGTCACCGACCCTGACTTCCGTCCGGGCCGCCCCACCGTCCTGCTCAACGCCCATATTGACACCGTGAGGCCTGCCGCCTCGTGGCAGCGCGACCCCTTCAGCCCCACGGTAGACGGAGACCGCCTGTACGGCCTGGGCAGCAACGACTGCGGCGGCGGCCTGGTCGCGCTGCTGCAGGTGTTCCGCGCGGTCACCGCGCGCCCACACCGTGTCAACCTGGTCTACCTGGCCTCGGCCGAGGAGGAGGTGAGCGGCGCCGACGGCTTCAGCCGGGTGCTGCCCCTGCTGCCGCCCGTTGACATGGCCATTGTGGGCGAGCCCACCGCCATGCAGCCGGCTGTGGCCGAGCGGGGGCTGATGGTTGTCGACGGCGTGGCCCGCGGGCGGTCGGGCCACGCGGCCCGCGGCGAGGGTGTCAACGCCATCTACGAGGCCCTGGACGACCTGCTGTGGCTGCGCGACTACCGCTTCGAGCGTGTCAGCGAGCTGCTGGGGCCCACGCGGATGAGCGTGACCGTCGTTCAGGCCGGCACGCAGCACAATGTGGTGCCCGACGAGTGCCGCTTTGTCATCGATGTGCGCACCAACGAGCTTTACACCAACGAGGAAGTGTTCCGCTTCCTCGCCGGCCACACACGCAGCGAGCTCAAGGCCCGCTCGTTCCGCCTCGGCTCGTCGGCCATTGCGCCAGACCATCCGCTGGTGCGCCGCTGCGTGGCGCTGGGGCTTCGCCCCTTCGGCTCGCCAACGCTATCCGACCAGGCGCTCATGCCGTTCCCCTCGGTCAAGATTGGCCCCGGCGACTCCGCCCGCTCCCACGCGGCCGACGAATACATCTGCCTGTCGGAGCTGGCGGAGGCCATCAGCCTGTACCAAAAGATTCTCGAGGGACTTTAGCCGGCGGCTGCCCGGGTCACATTTCTACCACAAACGTGTTCATGGAGTGGGGCTCCAGCGTGTCGCAGAGCCACTTTCCGGCAATGCTCACGCTGAGTGTCTGTGCCTTGTCGGCAACGTTGCCGGCCACCACGGCATACTTGTTTTTCGCCGTGCGGTAAACCACGGCGCTCACACCGCTCTTTTCACGGGGCAGGTAGCCCACCATCCGGCTGCCGGGAACCACAAAGTGCGAGAAGTGCTTTACGGCGTAGTACTCCGCCGTGTAGCGGAACCGGCGCGTCTTCGAGTCCACTTGGATGAGCGCGTTCTGGCTCCAGCCCCACGGACTGGTGCCCCTGTCGGTCAGGATGAAGTTCCAGTTGTACCACTCGTCGCAGCCCTTGCCCATGTTGTCGCTGATGAGGAAGAACGTGTGCTCGCCGGCCTTCCAGTCCATGCTGCCGTTGCCGCACTCGCTCTCCGAGCAGATGTAGTGGTAGCCGGGGTACTGCTGGCGGATGGCCGGCAGGATTTCGCGCCCCTCCCACTGAAAGGCCAGCCCGTCGATGCACTGCCGCAGCCCCTTGTCGGAGAGTATCCGCTCCACGTGGTCGCGGCGGTTGGTGTTGAACGTGCCCAGGTAGAGCTTCACGCCGGGGTGCTCCCTGCGCAGCGTGGGGGCCAGGTAGTCGCGGTTGAACCGCACGGTGCCCTCGGCTGTCCATGCGCATCCGGGGTAGGGGGTGTACGAGTAGGCCTCGTTCTGGTAGATCACCATGTCGATGGGAATGCCCTGCTCCTTGTAGGCCGTGATGAACTTGCAGAAGTAGTTGGCGTAGGCTTGCAGGTAGCGCGGGTCCTGGATGAAGTAGTCTTGCGTGGCCAGGCGCCTCGGGAACTGTCCCTTGCGCTCGCCAAGGAACTTCATCTCGTCCTCGTCAATGTCGCCCACGGTGCCGAACAGCAGGTAGTCCACCTGCGGGTCGGCCTTGTTGAAGCGGCTGCTCACCACCGGGTAGTCGCCCGTAATCTTCATCCACGACGGCGGGCTCCATGGCGAGGCCCAGCACGTGAGCTGCGGGTTGTATTTCTGCGCGGCCCTGATGAGCGGGATGACGGTGCGCTTGTCGCGGTCGATGTTGAAGTAGCGCAGTTCCAGGTCGCCCCTCACCTCGTCGCAGCTGTACCACGAGCCGGCGTAGTCGCTGGCGTTCATCGCAATGCGGCCTCGCGTGAACCGCAGGTCACCCTGCGGCGAGAAGAGGTTGGCGAGCACCTCGTCCTGCTCGTTGCGCGAGAGCATCAGCAGCGCCTCCCAGTCAAGCTCGTTGAAGGTGGTGCCCCATGCGCGCAGCGCCACCCCCTCTTCCTTGCCGCTCACGGTGAGCGCGGCCTGTCCGTTCCCCCTCGCCTTGAGCCTCGTTTTCGACTGTTTCCACGCACTGTTCTCTGTGGTGGTCACCTTGGTCACGCGCTGTGCCGTTGCAGCCATGGGCAGAGCCATGGCTGCAACGGCAGCGCAAATCATTGTCTTGATGCTTGTTTCCATATTCAGTTGTTAACTATTTTACAATCACCTTGGCCGTCTTCCCCCTCCCTTTCACAATGTAGATGCCGGCCGGCAGGCTGGCGCTGCCGCTCACGCGCGAGCCGTCGGTGCGGTAGATGGCGCTCACGTCGCCCGCGATGCAGCCCTTTCCGCCGCGCACCCAGGTGTTGTCTGCGCCGGGCTGAGCTATGGCTGTTGCTGTCTTGTCGGAAATGTAGAACAGCTCGAAGTCATCGGCCGACAGCCATGTGCCGGTGAATTTCTTTCCGGTGAGATACATGTCGTTGGTGAACCCGATGGTCAGCACGCCGTCGGTCACGTCAATGCCGTCGATGGTGTAGCGTTCCCAGCCGTTGCCCAGCGTGCCGCCGGTGTTGCCGTTGGCTGCCACCTCGGTGGTGAGATACTGGCTGGCCGTCTGTGCGGTGACAAACACCCCCTCGCCGTCGCTGCGGCTTCTGGCCGCCAGTCGGTAGGTGCCGTTGGGCAGGTTTGACAGTGTCTGGTGCCCGGTGTACCACAGGTTGCCCGCCGTGGCGTTGTAGGAGTCGAAGTAGGTGTTGCGGCTGTCGCCGCTGTAGTGCTGTCCGCTCTTGATCTTGGCATCGCCGTTGGTCAGGCTCAGCACCCATCCGGCCTCACCCTCCGCTCCGGCGTTGCTGATGGCAAAGGTGAAGCTGGTGCTTTCGCCCGGCCGCTGCGTGAGCCTTACGGTCACCATGGCCTGTTGCAGCTGGCGCGCAAGGTCGTCCACCTCGGTCTGTCGCGACAGCTGGGGCAGCAGGGCGGTCTGCTCGTCAATCAGGTCGCGCAGCTGCTGCCGCGCCTCTGCGGCGTAAGTCTCGTCGTCGGCCAGTGTTTCGGCTTCGGCTTTAACCTTGTTGTACAGGTCTGTTGAAGGGCGGTCTTCGTAAACAGGAATCGTGTCATTTTCGCCCATTTCAACGCGTGTCAGCTCGAAGCCGGTCACGCAGAACCAGCCCTTGGTGCCGCCGCCCGAGGTCGACGCGTAGCCCGCGCGCAGCTTCCCGTCGGTGCCCACGATGATCTTCTCTGTGGTTTGCCGCTCCCATCCCTCGGCCGTGTTCCATATTGCCACCTTCTTGGCGGGCGACACGGCGGTGTCACCCTTGGTCATCAGGTAGGCGTGCTGGTCTGTAATCTCGCCCGGGCCGCACATCGACAAGCACGAGAGCCGGTATGCCCCCGGCTCCAGTCCGCTGAGCTCCTGGTAGACATCCATCGAAGTGAAGTCGTTTGACCAGCTGTTCCAGCAGGTCTTCCCGGCCACGGTGTTGGTGCGGAAGTCGCCTCCGTTGCTCGTGTTGGCCTTCTTCCAGCCGTTGGCGTTGCCGGTAAAGTTGGCGTTCTCGATGGCGCTGTGCGCTGTCTCGCCCGGGGTGTTCATGCCGATGACCTTGGCCACTGCCTGTTCGAGCGAGTCCACGCAGCCCTCGCTGCCGCTCTTGCCCAGGCTGATGGCCGTGTCAAGTCTCCTTCTCTGCTCTTCGGTCAGTGCGGCGCGCTCAATGTCGGCCAGTCCAATGGCCTCCTCGAGCAGCAGTTGCCGCATGGCCTCGTCATCGCCCACCACATAGCTGGTGAACGAGTTGGCCGGCAGCGTGGCTGTGAGATAGCTGCCGTCAACATCCATGGTCAGCGTTTTCTCCGTGCCAGTGGTGTTGCCGGCCACCACGACGATGGCCCCTGTGGGTGTCTGGGCCGACAGCACGAGGTTTGGCTCGTCGACAGTCAGTATCTTTGACCCCGGCGGAATCAGGTGGCTGTAATGCTTGAAGGCGTAGTATTCCGCCGTGTAGCGGGGCGTGCCGGTGGCCGAGTTGACCTGGACAAGTGCGTTCTGCTGCCACCCCCAGGTGCTGACGCCCTTGTCTTTCAGTATGGCGTTCCAGTAGGTATAGGTGGTCACGCGGTTGGCCAGGTAGCGGTTGATGAGGTAGAAGGTGTGTGCGGCGGCGTTCCAGTCGAACGTTCCGCTGCCGCATTCGTTCTCGGTCATCACCGCCTCGTACCCGGGGTGGCGTGTCAGGACTTCGGTCATGGCGTTGGCACCCTCCCACTGGAAGCCTATCTGCTTGCAGTATTTCTCCACGCCCGGAGTGTTCAGTATCTCTTCGAACACATCGAGGCTGCCTGTGTTCATCGTCCCCACGATGAGACTCACCTCGGGGTGGTGCTCGGCAAAGTAAGGGCCGAGGTGGTTGGCCAGGAACTTGCCTGTTGTCTTGGCTGTCCACGAGCAGCCGGGGTAGGGGGTGAACGAGTAGGCCTCGTTCTGGTAGGCCAGCGAAGTGATGCCGATGCCCTCGGCCTTGTAGGCTTCAACGAACTTGCCGAGGTACAGGCAGTAGGCGTCATAGTAGCGCGTGTCGTCAATAAACTGGTCGTTGAAGTAGGGCGCCACGCTGAAGGGGCAGCCGTTGGTGCTGGTCTGCCGCTGGGCATAGTGCTTGTTGGTCTTCATCCACTGCGGCGGGCTCCACGGCGACGCCCAGAAAGTCATGCCGGGACACTCGGCCTGCGCGAGCCTGACAGAGGGGATAATGGCCTCGCGGTCGCGCTCGATGGAGAAGTTTTTCATGTCAAAGTCGCCGTCGGTCTCGTTGCAGCTGTACCAGTCGCGGGCGTAGTCGCTTGCCCCGACGGGGATGCGCCCCACGGTGAAGCGCAGGTCTCCGTGGGGGTTGAAGGCGCGCTTGACAAACAGCCGCCTGTCCTCCTCGGTCATCAGGCCGTAGGCGTCGTAGTCCAGTTCGTTAAAGCAGGTGCCCCAGCCCTTGAATGTCTGGTTGGGCCTGTCGGCACGGATGACAACCTGTGGCGTGCCCACCACCTTGGCGGCCACCTCTGCCGGGGCCATCTTCCAGTAGTTTCCGTCGGTCGAGCGGAACATCAGCGCCTGGCGCTGGGCCGCAGCCGCTGTGGAGAGCAGCATGGCGGCCGTGAGTAACATTGATTGGTGCTTCATTGTTTCGGTTAGTTTTGATTGTGGTACAAAGATACCTCATGGTGCCTCTTGCGGGCTGCCACAGCCGTAACCAACGGTGAAAATGGATGTTGTGCCCCCCGTTCTGTTACATGGCTGACAGCAAAATGTTACGTGGATGGCCTTCCCTTGCGGCCGTATTCGGTGGGCAGCAGGCCGAACTTGTCCTTGAAGCAGCGCGAGAAATAGCCGGCCGACGAGAACCCCACGCGCCCGGCCACCTCGGCGACGGGCACCTGCGGGCCGTTCAGCAAGAGCTGCGCGGCCTTTTTCAGGCGGATGTCGCGGACAAACTCCGATGGGGTAAGCCCTGTCTGGGCCTGGATTTTGCGGTACAGGTTCATGCGGCTCATGCACATATCCCCGGCAAACCGCTCCACGCTGTAGCCGGTGTCGGCCAGATGGCGCTCCACCTGGCTGATGGCGCGGCGCAGAAACTGCTCGTCAAGCCGGGCCTTGTTGGTCTCGTCCGGGTGCAGCTCGATTTCGCTGAGCGACAGTTCCCTGCGCTTGCGCTGCAGGGTCTCCAGCCAGTGTATGCGGCGGTTGAGCGCCCAAAGTCCACAGGCAGCCGCCACCATTGCCAGCGCATAGATGCACCAGGCCCACCACGTGTCATACCACGCCGGCATCCGCCGGATGGACAGGCAGAGCCGTGGCTTGCCCCAGCAGCCGTGGCTGTCGGTGGCGTTCACCTCCAGCCGGTAGCTGCCCTTGGGCAGGTTGGCTATCGTGATGCTGTTGACCCCCTGCGGCAGGTACACCCACTGGTCGCTGAGGCCGCGCAGCCGGTAGGCGTATGAGATGCTGCCGGCGTGAAGAATGTCAAGGGTTGACACCCTGGCGGTGATGGTGCGCTCGCCGCTTGACAGCAGCAGCCGCTGCTCGCCAGGCCCCATCAGGTGCACCGAGTCTCCAATCTGTACCGATGTCACCAATGGCCGCGTGTGCCGGGACGTACTGCCGTTGAGGGCCTGTGACGAGCGGACGGCGCAGAAGGCGCCGGCTCCGTTGAGCAGCATGCCGTTGCCTGTTGGCTCCATGCTGTAAAAGTAGCTCACATTGATAAACGCGTCGGTGTTCCGAAAGGTGCGGAACGAATGGTTCTGAGGGTTGATTTCGGTGGCATACTGGTCGGAGAGAATCCAGAGATGCCCCATTTCATCGGTCTCAAGGTCTTTGATGATGTCGCCGTTGGTATGGCCCATCCGTGGGTCGCGTTGCAACCGGCTGTCCCCCTCGCCGATGGTGTAGACACTGCCCTGTGTGGTGGCGGCCACCAGAGTTGTGCCGTTGAGCATGGCTAATGCCGAAAACTCCTCGCCGCCGCGGTCAATCCGGCGCGGGCGTGCGTTGGCTTGCTGCCGCCACAGTCCCTTGCCGGCGACGATATAATATAAGGTGTGGTCGGCTGAGGCCGCGAGGTCAATCACCTTGCCCTTGGTCTTGGCCACCTGCCTTTTTGTGCCGCCGAGGGTGGCGTAGCAGTAAACGCCGCTTTCGGTGCCTATCCACAGCCGGTTGCCGCCCTGGTCTCGCAGGCATGAGATGTTGCCGCCTGTCGATGAAATGGGGCGTTCTTCAACTTTTCCGTTCCTGGATGAGAGCAGGAAGAGGCGATTCCCTGAAGCCGCCCAGATACCGCTGCCGCCCTTGCGCTTGGCGATGCATCGCTCGTAGGCGTTTCCGCTCACCGGCACCACCTTTCGGGCTGCCGGCTCATAGTGGGTCAGCCCGGTGCGCCCCTGCCATATCCAGAAGTCCTCGCCGTCGGCCACCACGCGGTCGGCCAGCAGTGGGAAGCCGGTCAGACGGCTCATGGGCTCCACGGCATAGCGCGCCGTCTGGCTGTTGTCCGACGAGATGATGAAGGTGTGTGGGGTGAATCCGGCCACCCAGAGGTTGCCGTCGCGGTCTTCGGCCATGCCGTCGAGAATCTTGTTGCCTGGCGGCAGGAACGCCCCGGTGGGCATGGCCGTGAGTGTGGTGCCGTGGATGGCATAGGCGTAGAGGTTGTCCATGGTGGTTGTCCAGAGCAGTCCCTGGCTGCTGTCAATGCGCATGTCGATAACCTGCTGCTTCTCCGCGGCGCCCCATGTGGCCGGCTGCAGCGACAGGCTGCCTGTCTGCGGATTGTAATAGCCCACGCCCTCGCCCCATGTGCCCACCCAGTAGCCTTGGGTCCCGGGAGCCTTGGCCATGACCATCGGACAAGTCTTGCCCGGCCATTTGCGCTTTGTGAAGCGCCAGTGGCCGTTCCTGCCGCCGGCCTTGCTGAGCGAGAGCAGCCCTCCGCCCCACTGCAGTCCCCACAGGGTGGTGCCGTCGTCGTAGAACCTGCCGATGGGGTGGTCTGCCTGTCCGTATGCCAGCCGGGTGCCGTCGGGCCGCACACATACAATCTCACCGTTGCCGCTGACCCATATCCTGCCATACCTGTCGCGGCAGATAGCATTGATGTAGGCCTTGCCAAGGCGTGCCACAGGCTGCTCGAGCGTGTAGCCGGCCTTGTCGATGCGGTAAAGTCCTTTCTGGGTGCCAAACCAAACGCCCTGCCGGCTGTCCTCGGCCACGCAGGTGATGTGGTCGTTGCCGATTCGCCGCGCGGCGCTGGCGCCGCTCCGCCACACGTCCACCTGGTAGCCGTTGTCGCGGCAGAGGCCTCCGCCGCTGGTGCCATACCACATATAGCCCTCGCTGTCTTGCAGGATGCAGTGGACGCTGGCCACGGGCAACTGTGACTGGGTGGGCAGCTGGCGCGCCACATATTGCTGCGCGCACAGGGCTGCTGCGGTGCCGTGCAGGGCAGCGAGCATGAGCGGGATGGTCTTTTTTGCAATCATCAAAAGGTCAGGCGGATGTTCTAAAGTTATCGCAAATATACATCATTCCGCGCAATCCTGCAAGACGGGCGGTATGAAATGCGTTCACGAAGAAGCAACCTTCCACCACCTTCCACCACGAAGTTACAATCAAAATATTCAGTAAGTTGATTAAAATATTTTACTTGCAATGTCCTTGACAATATTTGTGGTGTCATCTTTAGCGTTAATGACTCTTGCAAATTTCAACAGTCCGTTGACAAAATCGCGTATGGTTAGGGTCTTTAAGTCGCAAATCCTCAGTTTGGCATAATGAAGAATAGAAATCAAGCAGCAATAGTGTCCTTGACGACCCATCTCTTTCAGTAATTGAAACACATCATCTTCATCAAAAGAAACGTTTTTCCCATACACGAATAAGCTGGTATTAAGGTCTGCTTGCTTGAATTTTGTGATGGCATGTGCTACATCCTGCACCGAAAAATCCTTGTCTTTGACTTCAATTGAATAAATGAGCTTTTTGTTTTTGTCGTATATGTCAATGTCACCAACCTCTTTGGTTGACGCCCCGCTTTGATTGACTTTATGTGGCTCTACTTTGAAATCTTTACTATTTCACCAACCTTCTGACCGATTTCATCGCTCGACAATTCAGCCTCGGCAAAAGCTCTGTCAAGAATCAACGATGCAGTTTTTAAATCAATGGATGCCATGTTTTTAATTGAATAGCCCTGAATATATAATTGGTGAACGCCCCTCTATCACATCTATAACCATTTTGCATACGGCCTTTGCCAGATTGCAGGGGACAGCATTGCCTATTTGAGTGTATTGGGAGGACTGGCTGCCTGAGAATCTGTATTCTAACGGAAAAGTCTGGATAATGCGTGCTTCATCTACCGTCAGTCTTCTTAAAAAGTTAGGGACTGCCTCTCTCTTGGAAATAGTCACATCATTTTGCAAACGTTCATGATACTTCTCTATCCATGGTTGTGAATGATGGTACAGGGCCTGCTCGTCTATAATGGGAGTCTTGTTGCCACCCATTGATGCAGGCAGTGTCGCGCTATATCCATCTAATTTGATTGGGTGGCCAAGACCATTGAACAGCATTCCCGCATATGGGGATTTGCGCATGACAGGATTGGGTGTCAATGTTATTTTTGCATTACAGATACTTGTGTTATTACCAGTTCCAGCCTTATCCAATACCTTTAGTGATTCCCGCACAGTTTTTGCTTTTTTCTTATAAGGCAGAAGCATAGCTTCCAAGTCAGGGCTCGCAACAACATTCCCCTTGAAACCTATGAAAAATATACGTTCTCTTGCTTGCGGCACATCGTAGTCTGAGGCATTGAGAATACAAAAGTTAACGGAGTAGCCCAAACTTTGCATTTTTTTCAGCAGCTTGCACCTGATGGGTTTCCATCTTTCCAATGTACCTAAAGCCTTTACATTCTCCATTATAAACGCTTTTGGCATGACCGTTTCCAGAACTTTTACATAACTCCGAATAAGTTTGCTCCGTTTGTCATCTTCATCCATTTTTCCTGCAACAGAAAAGCCCTGGCAAGGAGGTCCCCCTATAACCAAATCAGCATTACCTTTATATCGACTGAGGGAAGGTATATAAGAGTTAATATCTCCCTGGCAAATATGGTCTCCGATATTCATAGAGTAGGAATCACAAGCATCCTTCATCATGTCATTGGCCCATACGATTTTGGCGCCGGCTTGGATGGCACCTATGTCAAGTCCTCCCGCCCCAGAGAAAAGGGATAATGTATTAACTGAATTTTGCACCAATGTCTCTTTAATCGTTCTCATATATCGAAGCATATCAAGTCTGTTGCAAAATTACTTGTTTTTTTTGCTAATAAGTGACTGTAGTGTCAAGTTTGTTTTGTTTTTAACCCAAATCGGCCATTAGATTTCGCCCCGGGTTGCTGCTTGTTTCGTGCAGCTTGCCACGTAAGTGTTGGAGGCATAGCGGGCTATGGCGAAACACTTACGGCAGCAAGATGCCGGAAGAAACAGTGACAAGGGGCGGAAAGAGG
Organism: uncultured Prevotella sp.; assembly: GCA_937895845.1. GTDB lineage: Bacteria > Bacteroidota > Bacteroidia > Bacteroidales > Bacteroidaceae > Prevotella. The sequence goes on from CALBLK010000082.1 coordinate 24,940, forward strand.
GAAAACTTCTCACCTTTTTGCCTGTTTCGGTCTAATGACCGATTTGGGTTTAACCCAAGTTGGTCTTCAAATCTCATCCATGGCCGCTGTTTGTTTCTGTGTGGTGACCGACTTGGGTTAAACAGCTAACCGACAACATTCTTTCCCCATTTCGCCCTGACTTTCATTTCTTTGTCTTATCTTTGCATAAGATAAGCTGCGCTCGGCAATCGGAGAGCAAGCTCTCATTGCCCTCGCTTGCATTATCTTTGCATAAGGCAAGCTGCGCCAGGCAACCGTTAAACAACTGCACTAACTATGACACAAGAAGAGAAAACCGCCATCGAGGAGCGCATTGTCGACGTGCTCCGCACTGTCTACGACCCCGAGATTCCCGTGAACATCTACGACCTGGGGCTGATTTACAAGATAGACCTCAAGGACAGCGGCGACCTTGACGTGGACATGACGTTCACCGCGCCGTCGTGCCCCGCAGCTGACTTTATCCTCGAGGACGTGCGCCAGAAGGTCGACAACGTCGAGGGCGTGAAGAACGCCACGGTGAACCTGGTGTTCGAGCCCGCCTGGGACCAGAGCATGATGAGCGACGAGGCAAGGGTGGAGCTGGGCTTCGACTGAGCCGTGCTTTCCGTGTGAGCGTTTACCGTTGGTTTGACTTGAAAATCACAGCGCAATGAAAAATGTCTATTTCCTTTCTGACGCCCACCTCGGCTCGCTGGCCATCGACCACGGGCGGATGCACGAGCGCAGGCTGGTGCGCTTCCTTGACAGCGTGAAGCACAAGGCGGCCGCCGTCTACCTGCTGGGCGACATGTTCGACTTCTGGTACGAATACAGGTATGTGGTGCCCAAGGGCTACAGCCGCTTCCTCGGGAAGCTGTCGGAACTCACCGACATGGGCGTGGAGGTACATTACTTTACGGGCAACCACGACATCTGGGCTTTCGGCTACCTGGAGCGCGAGTGCGGTGTGGTGCTGCACCGCCAGCCCCTCACCACCGAGATTTACGGCAAGGTGTTCTTCCTTGACCACGGCGACGGCCTGGGCGACCCCGACGCAAAGTTCAAGGTCATCCGTGCCGTGTTCCGCAACCGCCTGTGCCAGCGGCTGTTCTCCGCCATCCACCCCAGGTGGGGCATGTGGTTCGGGCTGACGTGGGCCAAGCACAGCCGCCTGAAGCGCAAGGGCGGCGAGGAGCCGCCCTATATGGGCGAGCGCAGGGAGCCGCTGGTGCGCTTCACCAGGGAGTACATCAAGACCCACGGCAACATTGACTTCTTTATCTACGGCCACCGCCACATCGAGCTTGACCTGCAGCTCACCAAGAAGGCGCGGATGATGATTCTCGGCGACTGGATAACGCAGTTCACCTATGCCGTGTTTGACGGCGAGCACATGTTTCTCGAGGAGTATGTAGAAGGCGAGTCGCAACCCTGAGGGGCCGCGACCCGCCTTCGCGCGCTGTCACTTTCTTATGGCTGCCGGCCCGGCCCGGCCCTGGGCCTCTCGCTCGGGCGGGGCCGGGGTGCTCCTTTTCCGTGGTTATTTCTTGGCCGCAGGCTCGCAGGTCAGCACAATCCTGCCGACAAAGATGCCGTGCTTGCCGTTCTGGTCGTCAGGCACCGGCTGCCCGTCGGCGTTCTTCACCCATCCCAGGCCTTTCATGTAGGTGTGGCTGTGGCCCCCCAGCACCAGGTCGATGCCGGTGGTGGCGGCGATGAGCTTCTGGTCGTCCATGTCGCCGTCCATGCTCCAGCCCAGGTGCGACAGGCACACCACCACGTCGCAGCGCTCCTTGCCCCTCAGCAGGGCGACCGTCTTCTTGGCCGCGTCCACGGGGTCGCTGTATGTCATGCCGGCATAGTTGGGCTTCTGTATCAGCCCGTCGGGCTGCGGGCCGAGGCCGAACACGCCGATGCGCAGTCCCTTGCGCCTGATGACCACGTAGGGCTTGACAAGCCCGGCCAGCGGCGTGGCGCTGAAACCGTAGTTGGCGCACACCACCGGGAACTTCGCCCGGCGCACCAGGGCCGCCAGGTTGTCAAGGCCGAAGTCGAACTCGTGGTTGCCCAGTGTGACGGCGTCGTAGCCCATGCGGTTCATCAGTTCCACCTCGACCTCCCCCTTGAAATAGGTGTAGTAGGCCGAGCCCTGCGAAAAGTCGCCGCTGTCGAAGAGCAGCAGCTCCGGGTCGGCCTTGCGCTGCTGCTCCACCAGCGCCAGGCGGCGCAGGAAGCCGCCCCTGCCGGCCTTGAGCGTGTCCTCGAGCAGGCTGCTCAGCGGCATCACCGTGCTGTGCGTGTCGTTGGTGTGGAGCACCACAAGCTGCTTGCGCCCCTGCGCGGCGGGGGCCAGCGTGAGTGCCAGGGCAAAGGCCAGCGCGGCCAGTCTTCTCATTGTCTTTCCCATCTTGTTCATTGCTCTTTGACGGTTATCCGCCCCTCCATCTTTGCGTCAACGGTCACCCCCCTGGCCATCATCTGCCTGAAGTAGCTGGCAATGACGTAGCGGGCGTCGTTCTCCTTGCCCCCCGGGGCGTTGTACTGTGTCTTCTTCTTGAATGCCACCATCTTGTCGTTGCCCTCCGCCACGTAGTCAATCGTGGCGATGCGGTAGCTGGCCGCCGTGTCAACGGGCTTGCCGTTGAGCCTTGCCCGGAGCAGCTGCCCCCCCGGCGTGATGACCAGCTCCACGCCGTGGCTCACGCCCTGCCCGCCGCAGGCGGCAATCTGGCCGAACAGCTCGAGCAGGTGGTCGCCCCTGAGGGTGAGGAAGCAAATCTTGTTCTCAAACGGCGCCACCTCGAGGATGTTGCCAAAGGTGATGTCGCCGGCCGGCAGCGAGGCGCGGATGCCCCCCACGTTGTAGACCCCCATCACGGGCCGCTCGCCAAACTCCGTGCCGGCCCACACCATGATGTCGGCCAGCAGGTTGGACAGCAGGCTCTCGGGCTGGCCGCCGCGCATGGCGCGCGCCAGGTGGCCCACCAGCGGGCGGTTGACGCTGTCGACGCGTTGGGTGAACGGCTGCATGAAGCGGAGCGCGCTCTTCGGGATGTCACGGTCAAGCCTGCTGTCAACCAGCAGGCGCGTGCGCTCGACCGCGGTCACCCTGTAGCCGGCGTCCCCGGCGGCGCCGGGCGTGGCGGCATGGCGCTGCGAGGCGCAGCCCGCGGCCACCATGGCCAGCGCGACGGCCGAAACCCGGACAAGGGTGTGAATGTTGTCGATGTTCATTGTCTGTTCCTTTTGGTTCTATTACTGTGAAGGCCGCGGCAGCGCACCTGCCCCTGTGGCCGGGGCGCTGTGCCTTCCGCTGTCTCCCTGCAAAAGTACTAAAAAAGCGCAATGCAGGTACAAAAAAGCCACTTAAAGTTGTGTGATTCAACAAAATGTACTAATTTTGCAACCGCTTTTCAACGTAATCGCTGGCAGGAAGTAACGTGTTGCCTGTTATGTTGCGTTGGAACGACAAACAATTTAATTACGTTTTTAAGTACAATGGATTTAATCAAAGTTGCCGAAGAGGCATTTGCAACCGGCAAGAAGCACCCTGAGTTCCGTTCTGGCGACACCATTACCGTAGCTTACAAAATCATCGAGGGAAGCAAGGAGCGCATCCAGCTCTACCGCGGCGTGGTGATCAAGATTTGCGGTCACGGCGAGAAGAAGCGCTTCACCGTCCGCAAGATGTCGGGCACCGTCGGTGTGGAGCGTATCTTCCCCCTCGAGTCGCCCAACATTGAGAGCATCGAGGTGAACAAGCGCGGCAAGGTGCGTCGCGCCAAGCTCTACTACCTGCGCAAGCTCACGGGCAAGAAGGCCCGCATCAAGGAGAGAAGGACTCCCGTCGCTGCCAAATAAGCCGGCGCGAGAACAAGCCATCCCGGTAGGAGGAAAGCCCGTGTGTTTTCCTCCTACTGTCGTTTTTGAAAGTCCGTTTGTTGCACGGTTCGCCCAAAACAGCTAACTTTGCGGGCGCCAAGGCGTGGCCGGCCTCTGCCGGGCGGGCGGCCGGCGCGAACGATTCCGAACACCTATCTATATATAATAATGAAAGAACTGCAACTCAAGTACGGATGCAATCCGAACCAAAAGCCCTCGCGCATCTTCATGGCCGAGGGCGAACTGCCCATCGAAGTGCTCAACGGCCGTCCCGGCTACATCAACTTTCTGGACGCGCTGAACTCCTGGCAGCTGGTCAAAGAGCTCAGGGAGGCCACCGGCCTGCCCGCCGCCGCGTCGTTCAAGCACGTGTCGCCGGCCGGCGCCGCCGTGGGGCTGCCGCTCAGTGACACGCTGAAGAAGGCTTACTTTGTCGGCGACACCGGCACCGAGCTGTCGCCCCTCGCCTGCGCCTACGCCCGTGCCCGCGGCGCCGACCGCATGAGCAGCTATGGCGACTTTGTGGCCCTGAGCGACACCTGCGACGCCGCCACCGCCACGCTCATCAAGCGCGAGGTGAGCGACGGCGTGATAGCGCCCGGCTACACACCCGAGGCCCTCGGCATCCTGAAGGCCAAGCGCAAGGGCACCTACAACGTCATCAGGATTGACCCCGCCTACCGGCCCGACCCCATCGAGCGCAAGCAGGTGTTCGGCGTCACCTTCGAGCAGCGCCGCAACGAGGTGAGGCTCGACGACCCCGCGCTGTTCGACAACATCCCCACGCGCAACAAGGAATTCACCCCCGAGGCCCGGCGCGACCTCGTCATCTCGCTCATCACCCTCAAGTACACGCAGAGCAACTCCGTGTGCTATGCGAAGGACGGCCAGGCCATCGGCATCGGGGCCGGCCAGCAGAGCCGCATTCACTGCACGCGCCTGGCCGGCAACAAGGCCGACGTGTGGTGGCTGCGCCAGCACCCCAAGGTGATGGCGCTGCCGTTTGCCGAAGGCATCCGCCGCGCCGACCGCGACAACACCATCGATGTCTACATCTCCGACGACTGCGACGACGTGCTGCGCGACGGCGCCTGGCAGCTCTTCTTCGCGGAGCGGCCCGAGCCGCTCACGCGCGAGGAGAAGAAAGCCTGGATTGCGCGCAACACCAAGGTGGCCCTGGGCAGCGACGCCTTCTTCCCCTTTGGCGACAACATCGAGCGCGCCCACAAGAGCGGCGTCGCGTATATCGCCCAGGCCGGAGGCTCGGTGCGCGACGACAACGTGATTGAAACCTGCGACAGGTACGGCATTGCCATGGCGTTCACCGGCATAAGACTTTTCCACCACTGACGGCTATGGGCAGCGACATTGACCAGGCCATTGCCGGTGGCGGCATTGTGTTCGGACGCGGCGGCGACCGCAGCGGCCGCAACGAGGGCAAGGTGAAGACCAAGGCCAAGAAGAAAAAGTATGTCACCGGGGCGCATGGCAGCGGCTCGGCACGGCAGAAGGCCAAGTACCGCGAGCAGCGCGCCAACCGCCACAAGTGAGCCTCCGGGCGCGCCGGCGCTGCCGGAATCACGGTGTTAACCCCGTAATTCCGGGTAAAAAATCAATTTTTGCAGTAAAAAGCCAAAATGTACGGGCCGTTTCGCTCAGCGAAACGGCCCGTTTTAGCTATCTTTGTCCCGAGTTTGCTGCATCCGGCCGACTGAGCGGGGATGCAGGAAGAGACCTTTGCAACAGACAGAAACTCAATATTATTAACCTAAAGACAAAACAACATGAAAAAACTGTTTACTTTAGGCGCACTCGCATTGCTCATGGCAATGCCCGCAAGCGCCCAGAAAGTACGGAAGACCTGGGATTTCCGGGGCGGTTTCAGCGGGGCCACCGTGGCCAACCTGTATGCCGACATGGAGCAGAACGGCACCTCGGCCCACTGGAGAAACTGGGAGAAGGACGCCGCCCAGGCCGGCAAGAACGGTGACACCTTCTGGTGTGCCGACAAAGGATCGACCGTCAATGCCGACGGCGAGGCCGTGACCGTGGTCAACGGCGAGGAGATTCCCATCCCCGAGCTGCAGGGGCTGAACATGAAGGGCATCAAGGCCAAGGGCCTTGTCCTGGCCACCAACTACCCCACAGCCGAGAACGCCGGCTCGCCCAACGGCATGTACCCCTACGGCGGAGGCTTCATCTGGCTCAACGGAAAGAAGCTGACCTTCAAAATCAACTCGGTGCTCAAGGGCGACAGCCTGCGCATCGGCGTCGAGTCGCACAAGAACACCGAGGGCCGCGGCATCAACGTGGAGGTTAACGGAACCGCGCTCACGCCGGTCAGGGGCGAGCAAGTGCCCAAGTTCTTCAACGAGGTGAAGTACGAGATTCCCGACGACACCCCCGGCGTGGACGACTACACCGAGGTGACCATCAAGTCGACCAACGGCTGCCACATCTACTATATGATTGTCGGCGAGGGTGACGATCCCCAGGTGAACACCCGCAAGATGGCCTACATCTACGACGGCGACCTGGAGGGCGAGAACGCCTATGGCATCCTCAAGAACGACACGGACAACGTGATTACGCCCATCGCAGCCGCCGACGCGGCCGGCGTCACCGCCGACAGCCTGCAGAGCTTCGACGTGACGGTGGTCAGCTCGACACTGCCGGCCGGCAGCGCGCTCGCGCAGACCCTCAAGGAGGCCATGCCCTTCACCCCCGTGCTCAACCTCAACGCCAGCCTCTACGGCGCATGGGGCTACGGCGAGGCCGCACAGACCAAGAGCACCGAAATCTTTGTCACCTCGACCAAGGAGACACTCTTCAACGGCGTCGAGATTGCCAAGGAGAACGACGACGACACCTTTGGCAACATCGCCGTCAGCGAGGGCGGCTTTGTCACCGGCGTGAAACTCGGTGACCACTTTGCCGGCGACGACCTCTATGCCGTGGCCTACGACGGCGACAACCTGGTGTGCGACAGCTCTGTCGTGACCATCCACGCCCACAACATCTACCACAACGGCTACATGTACATGCCCTACTCGCAGGAGACGCTCAACGAGCTGGCCGACGCCGAGGGCACAGAGACCCTGCTGAACAACGCCGTGGCCAAGCTGGCGGCTTCCAAGTCGGACATCACGCAGACCCCGTCGCCCACGTTCAGCCTGGAGTACAAGAACCTCAACACCAACGTGGCCATCAAGTGCGTCAACAAGAGCGCCAAGATCTACTACACCACCGACGGCACCGAGCCTTCGGTGAAGAGCACGCCTTACGAGGGCGAGTTCAACCTGACCGCCGAGACCGTGGTCAAGGCTGTCGCCGTGGCCGAGGGCTACCTCGTCAGCGACCCCTCTGAGCAGCTGGTGGTCATGAAGAACCAGACCAAGGCGCCCGAGATTTCGTTCGAGGCCAAGGACGGCGTGTCGACCGTGAGCATCGCCACAGCCACCCCCGGCGCACACATCTTCTACAACTTCACCGGCAGCGCCGACACACTGGCCTCCTCGCCCTATACCGAGCCGTTCGACCTGACCGACAGCCGCGAGGTCACTGCCCTGGCCGTGAGCGACGTTACGGTGCTCTCCGAGCCAGCCACCAAGAAGGTGGTCATCAAGAACGCCAAGGTGCGCATTGACGCCGTGGCCCACATGGACGCCAACGCTGCTGAATACAACGGCGGCAGCACCTCTACCGCCTACTATTTCTCCTGGGGCAAGAACAAGGGCGAGTATGCCTACTGGGACGAGACTTCCGACCCGATTATCGAGAAAGACGAGGAGGGCAACGAGGTTATCGTAGGCTACGAGAAGCTCAACCCCGAGGAGAGCGTCGACTTCGGCAACGGCTGGAAGGTGGTTTCGCGCGGCCATGTGATGATTTGGGAGAACATCAAGCCGGGCACAAGCTATGGCGTGTCCACTTCCTACAACCCCGCCACCGTGGCCGACTACGACACCCTGGTGACCAACTGCTACATCAACATCGGCGAGTGGAACACCAGCTACCCGCGCAACGGCGTGATTGCCACCAGCGTGAAGCACAAGGGCCCGTTCGACATCCTCTCGTTCATCTCCAACGGCAGCACCGGCATGCCCCGCATTGTGTTCGAGGTTTCCCCGGACAGCGCCAACTGGGAGCAGGTGGGCGACACCATCGACCTGGCCGGGCAGCGCCTCTACCGCCGCTCTGTGCGCAGCTACGAGGGCACCGACGAGGTGTTTGTCCGCACACGCATTGCCGACGGCAACAGCAAGGCCGGCTTCTATGACATCTACATCATGAAGGACGGCGAGAAGTCTGCCGCCCGCAAGAAGGTGCTTGACGAGGAGTACAGCGCCTACGTCACCGGCATCGAGAGCGTGGGCGCCGACAGCGAGAAGGCCCGCAAGGTTGTCCGCACTGAGGTCTACAACCTCAACGGCATGCGCACGGCAGGGGCCGTGAAGGGCGTCAGCCTTGTGAAGGAAATCCATGCCGACGGCTCGGTGACAACCAGAAAGGTGGTCGTCAGGTGAGCAGCGCGAAGGCAGAAGCATTGAAACATTGAACAGTGAGGCCCGCTCTTGAGCGGGCCTCACTGCTTTTTTACGCCAAGTCTCCAGCCCTGCTTTGCCCTGCTGCCGTTTGTTTCGTGCGGCTTGACGGCGGCTGTGCCGAGGCCGCAGCAGACTATGGCACGGCACCGGCGGATGCAGGGCACGTTGAAGAATACCATGTTAAAAGTTGTGTATTGATGTTAAATGAATGTCCTCTTTTTTGACTTGAAAAGCAGAAATACCGCATTTTTCCGCATCATCCGCGCCGTGTCCGGCTACGCGCTGTTCTCGTGTGTGCAAGGACAGTGCGCTGACACTGAGCGCGATGGCGCTTTTGGCGAGAAAGTGTGCAGTGTGCGCCGCTGCCATCCGCACTGTTTCGCGCGCCAAGACAGCCTGTCTGGACGGACCGCGCGCACCGTTTCAGCGCACTGGATGCACCGGATGAGGCCGTCGTCCGGGCCGTTCGGGCAGCCAGGGCGGCACTGTCGCCGCGAACGGTGCCGCCTTTTGCTGCTGCCATCCAGAAAAAGGGGCCTCCCGGCCCCCTCGCTTTTTCTGGATGAAGGAAAATGAAATGTTAAATCCAAGTCGGCCACCAGGGCGAAACAAGCAGTAAAATTAACATTGTTTTCAATCTTTCCGCCCCCCTGTCACAGTTTCTTCCGGCAGCTTGCGGCCGGCAAGTCACGCCGGCTGCCGCCCCTCGCGCCGCTCGACGGTGCAGTACCGCCACATGCACCCCACCGCCAGCAGGGCGAAGGGCGCGCCCACCAGGGCCGGCCAGCAGTAGCCCAGTCCGGCGGAAATGGGCAGCCCGCCCAGAAAGGCGCCCATGGCGTTGCCCAGGTTGAATGCCACCTGGATGGCCGCGCCGCCGAGCATCTCGCCCCCGGGGGCGTTCTTGAGAATGAGAAACTGAAGCGGACTGCTCACCGCAAACAGGCAGGCGGTGCAGCCCACCATGAGAATGACCGAGGCCACGCCCCTGCCGGCCAGGAAGAATGTGAGCACCAGCAGCCCCGTGGCCAGGCACTGCGTGGCCATCGCCACGCGCCCCGGGCGGTAGCGGTCGGACAGCCGGCCGCTCAGCAGGTTGCCCGCCACCATGCCAAGGCCGGCCAGCACCATGAGCGCCGGCACGGCGCGGGGCGCGAAGCCCCCCTCGTGGATGAGCTGCGGCGACACATAGCTGTACCAGCAGAAGATGCTGCCGTTGCCCAGCATGGTGGCCAGCAGGATGAGCCACGGACGCTCGTGGCGCAGAAAGCGGAACTGGTCGCGGTAGCCCTTGTCGGGGAGCGCCTCCACGTCGGGCACCCACCGCCACACAAAGTAGATGACCGACAGGGCGCAGCAGATGACCAGCACGAACGGAAACCGCCACGACAGCAGCCCGCTGAGCGAGGTGGCCAGCGGAACGCCCAGCAGGTTGGCCACCGTCATGCCCGCCACCATCACCGCCACAGCGCCGGTCTGGTGGCGCTCGTCGGCCAGGCGCACGGCCACGATGCTGGCCACGCCGAAGTAGGCGCCGTGGGGCAGGCCCGAGACAAAGCGCGCGCAGAGCAGCGTGGCGTAGTTGGGCGAGGCCACCGACAGCAAGGCCCCGAACAGCATCAGACACCCCAGGAAGAGCAGGGTGCGCTTGGGCGGGTACTTGTGGGCCGCGACAAGCATCGGCGCGCCGCAGCAGACACCCAGCGCGTAGGCCGAAATGAGGTGCCCGGCACGCGGGATGGACACACCCAGGCTGCGCGCCACGTCGGGCAGGATGCCCATCATCACAAACTCAGCGATGCCCAGGGCCAGCGTGCCCAGGGCCAGTGCAACAAGACTCTTTTTCATCTTTGCGGTGTAACTTTTTCAACTTTGCGGAGTAACCGTATCCTAAAAACCGGGTGCAAAAGTACAAAAATCAACTGAAAAGGGATGGCCGTATCGGCGGTTTTTCGTAAATTTGCACACTCATTTATAATGCATTATAAGTTTATGTCAGGAACAAAGAAGATTAAAACCGCGCTCATCTCCGTCTTCCACAAGGACGGCTTGGACGAGCTGCTCAAGAAGCTGAGCGCCGAGGGTGTGCAATTCCTCTCCACGGGGGGCACCCACCGGTTTGTCGAGTCGCTGGGCTACCCGTGCCAGAAGGTCGAGGACCTCACCACATACCCCTCGATTCTCGGCGGCCGCGTGAAGACCCTCCACCCCAAGGTGTTCGGCGGCATACTGGCGCGCCGCGACAACGAGGGCGACCGGGCGCAGATGGCCCGGTACGGCATCCCCTCCATCGACCTCGTCATCGTAGACCTCTACCCCTTCGAGCAGACCGTGGCCGGCGGCGCCCCTGAGGCTGACATCATCGAGAAGATAGACATCGGCGGCATCTCCCTTATCCGCGCCGGGGCCAAGAACTTCGCCGACGTGGCGATAGTGCCCAGCAAGGCCGAGTATGGCGTGCTGCTTGACATCCTCAACCGCAAGGGCGCGCAGACCGACCTCGAGGACCGCAGGATGCTCGCCGCCCGCGCCTTTGGCGTGAGCAGCCACTACGACACCGCCATCCACAACTGGTTCTGCAACGGGAAGTGCTGAGCGCTGAGAGAAGCGGCAATGGCAGTGCGAAACGCGGGGCGTGGGATGGCGCACCGGCTCGGCTTCTGGCGTCCGTCACTCGCCGTCTCGGCATTGCCGCAGGCAACCCATCCACCATTCGTAATTCAACATTCTTAATTAAAATATGGGATTCTTTTCATTTGTACAGGAGATAGCCATGGACCTCGGCACGGCCAACACCATCATCATCAGCGATGACAAGATTGTGGTCGACGAGCCGTCCGTGGTGGCCCTCGACCGCCACACCAACAAGATGATAGCCGTGGGCGAGAAGGCCAAGATGATGTATGAGAAAACAAACGACAACATACGCACCATCCGTCCGCTGCGCGACGGCGTGATAGCCGACTTCTCCGCCTGCGAGCAGATGATGCGCGGGCTAATCAAGATGGTGCACACCGGGAGGCGGCTCTTCTCGCCCTCGCTCCGCATGGTCATCGGCGTGCCCAGCGGCTCGACCGAGGTGGAGCTGCGCGCCGTGCGCGACTCGGCCGAGCACGCCAACGGGCGCGACGTCTACCTCATCTACGAGCCCATGGCGGCCGCCATCGGCATCGGCATCGATGTGGAGGCCCCCGAGGGCAACATGATTGTCGACATCGGCGGAGGCTCGACGGAGATTGCCGTCATCTCGCTCGGCGGCATCGTGAGCAACAACAGCATACGCACCGCGGGCGACGACCTGACCGCCGACATCCAGGAGTACATGCGCCGCCAGCACAACGTCAAGGTGAGCGAGCGCATGGCCGAGCGCATCAAGATTCACGTGGGCTCGGCACTGACCGACCTCGGCGAGGAGGCCCCGGAAGACTATGTCGTGCACGGGCCCAACTGCATCACCGCCCTGCCCATGGAGGTGCCGGTGTGCTACCAGGAGATAGCCCACTGCCTGGACAAGACCGTGGCCAAGATAGAGAACGCCGTGCTGTCGGCGCTGGAGAACACGCCGCCCGAGCTGTATGCCGACATCGTGAAGAACGGCATCTACCTGAGCGGCGGCGGCGCGCTGCTCCGCGGACTTGACCGCAGGCTCACCGACAAGATGAACATCCCGTTCCACATCGCCGACGACCCGCTGCACAGCGTGGCCAAGGGCGCGGGCGTGGCCCTGAAAAACGTGGACCGGTTCTCGTTCCTGATGAGATAACCTGAGGGGGACATCCGTCCATGCGTAACCTGCTTGACTTCCTCTCACGCCACGGCCACTGGCTGCTCTTCGCGCTGCTGGAGGCGGTGAGCGCCGTGCTGGTGTTCCGCTACAACACCTACCAGGGCAGCGTGTGGCTCACCTCGGCCAACGCCGTGGCCGGCAAGGTGTACGAGGGGAAGTCGGCGCTCACGTCGTTCTTCGCCCTGAGGCAGAACAACGGGCAGCTCACCCGGCGCAACTTCTACCTGGAGCGCCAGGTGGAGCAGCTCGCCAGGCTCTACGCACGCGCCACGCACGACACCATGGCGGCAGAGCGCGCCAACATCAGGGCCATGGAGCAGTACAGGCTGGTGCCGGCGCAGGTAGTGGCGGGCACCACGCACCGCGCTGACAACCTGCTGACCATCGACCGCGGGCGCGCCGACGGCATAGCCCCCGACATGGGCGTGGTGAGCGGCATGGGCGTTGTGGGCGTGGTGCTGCAAGTCTCCGACCACTATGCCATCGTGCTGCCGGTCATCAACAGCCGGTCGCGCGTGAGCTGCACCATCCGAAGGCGCGGCTATTTCGGCGTGCTGCGCTGGTACGGGGGCGACCCCTCCGTGGCCTATGTGGAGGACATCCCGCGCCACGCGCACTTCAGGCGGGGCGACTGGGTGGAGACCAACGGCTACTCGTCCATCTTCCCCCCCGGCGTGCCGGTGGGCAAGATTGTGGAGGTTTACAACTCGCGCGACGGCATGTCCTACCGCCTCAAGGTGTGGCTGGCCAACGACTTCGGCAGTCTGCGCGACGTGAACGTTGTCACCGACAAGGGCGCAGCCGAGCGCGTGCAGCTGCTGAAGGCGGCGCAGGACTCGCTCCGCTTCAAGGACAGGTAGCCCGGGACAGGACGGGCACCGCAACAGGATAAAGAAACATTATGACCGCAGACCTATTGAAACGCACCGCAGCCTTTGCCACCCTGTGCCTCGTGCAGGCACTGGTGCTCAACCAGATTCACCTGTTTGACTGCGCCACGCCGCTGCTCTACGTCTACATGGTGGCCGCCTTCCCGTGCGACTATCCCAAGTGGGCGGTGCTCCTGTGGGCCTTCCTGCTGGGCGTGGCGGTCGACACGTTTACCAACACGCCCGGCGTGGCCGCGGCGTCGCTCACGGCCGTGGCCGCCGTGCAGCCCTACTTCCTGGCCCTCTTCATCCCGGCCGACGCGCGCGAGGACATCCGCCCGAACATGGCCGAAATGGGGGCGCTCAAATACTGTGTGTACATCGTGACGCTCGTGCTGCTCCACTGCCTGCTCTTCTTCTCCATCGAGATGTTCAGCTTCTTCAACCTGCTCCAGTGGGCAGAGTGCGTGCTGGGCAGTGCCGCGCTCACCGTCATCCTCATCCTCACGCTGGAGAGTGTGCGAACAAAGTGAAAGACTATAACCTGAGCAACCGGCAGTATGTCATCGGTGGGGCGGCCGTGGTGATTATCACGGTGTACCTCATCCGGCTGTTCATGCTCCAGATCATGAGCGACGACTACAAGAAGAACGCCGACTCCAACGCCTTTCTCAAGAAGATTGACTACCCCGCGCGCGGCATCATCACCGACCGCCACGGCCGGCTGCTGGTGTACAACCAGCCGGCCTACGACGTCATGGTGGTGACAAGCGAGGCCAAGGGCCGCACCGACACCGCCGCGCTGTGCCAGGCGCTCGGCATCACGCGCGAGGAGTTTGACCGCCGCATGGAGGCCATCAAGGACCGCTCGCGCAACCCCGGCTACTCGCGCTTCACCAGGCAGCTCTTCCTGTCGCAGCTCTCCGACCGCGACTTCAGCGTGTTCCAGGAGAAAATCTACCGCTTCCCGGGGTTCTACACCCAGCGGCGCAGCATCCGGCAGTACCAGTACGGCTGCGCGGCCCACGTGCTGGGCGACGTGGCCGAGGTGTCGCAGAGCGACATTGACGAAGACCCCTACTACCAGCCGGGCGACTACATCGGGAAGCTGGGCGTGGAGCGCAGCTACGAGAAGCAGCTGCGCGGCGAGAAGGGCGTGCAGATCCTGCTGCGCGACGTGCGCGGCCGCATCCAGGGACGCTACATGAACGGACAGCTTGACCGCCGCCCCGTGGCCGGCAAGAACCTCACGCTGAGCATCGACTGCAGCCTGCAGGCGCTGGGCGAGCGGCTCCTCGAGGGCAAGATAGGCAGCATCGTGGCCATCGAGCCGGCCTCGGGCGAGGTGCTCTGCATGGTGTCGTCGCCCGGCTACGACCCGCGCACCATGGTGGGAAGGCAGCGCAGCCGCAACCACCGCGCCCTGAGCCACAACCCCTGGCGGCCCCTGCTGAACCGCAGCATCATGGGACAGTACCCGCCAGGCTCCACCTTCAAGACCACACAGGCCCTCACCTTCCTGTCGGAGGGCATCATCACACCGCGCACTGTCTACGGCTGCCACCACGGCTTCTACTACCGAGGCCTCCACGTGGGCTGCCACGGGCACGCCTCGCCGCTGTCGGTCGTGCCCGCGCTCAGCACGTCGTGCAACGGCTTCTTCTGCTGGGGACTGTTCCATATGATTGGCAACAGGCGCAAGTATGGCAGCGTGCAGAACGCCATGAACACGTGGCGCGACTACATGGTGAGCATGGGCTTCGGCTACAGGCTGGGCGTCGACCTGCCGGGCGAGAAGCGCGGGCTTATCCCCAACGCCGACTTCTACGACAGGATTTACGGCAAGGCGTGGAACGGGCTGACCGTCATCTCCATCTCCATCGGGCAGGGCGAGGTGAACGCCACGCCGCTTCAGATAGCCAACCTGGGGGCCACCATCGCCAACAGGGGCTACTACTACCGCCCGCACGTGGTGAGAAAGGTGCAGGGGGAGCCGCTTGACACGGCCTACACCCGCCGCCACTACACCAAGGCGGCGCGCCGTGCCTACAACTACGTGGTGCAGGGCATGCGCTCGTCGGCGCTGGGCGGGACGTGCCGCGAGCTGGGCAGGTATGACTTCGAGGCCTGCGGAAAGACCGGCACGGCCCAGAACCGCGGCCACGACCACTCGGTGTTCATGGGCTTCGCCCCGATGAACAGTCCGAAGATTGCCATCGCGGTGTATGTGGAGAACGGCGGCTGGGGGGCCGACTACGGCGTGCCCATCGGCGGGCTCATGATGGAACAGTATCTCAAGGGAAAGCTCTCGGAGGCCTCGAAGCGCAAGGCCGACGAGTTTCAGAAAAGAAGGATAGGCTATGGCTCAGGCAACAGGTAAGCAACAGGGCGTGCTGCGCTCGCTCGACTGGTGGACAATAGGCATCTACCTGGCGCTGCTCACGTTCGGGTGGATCAGCGTGTGCGGCGCCAGCTACACGTTTGGCGACACGGACATCTTCAGCCTGGACACGCGCTCGGGCATGCAGATTGTGTGGATCGGCACGTCGGTGTGCCTGGGCTTTGTGCTGCTGATGCTCGACGACCGCTTCTACGACACCTTTGCCTATGCCATCTACGCGGCGCTGCTGCTGCTGCTCTTCGCCACCATCTTCAACCCCCACGAAATCAAGGGGTCGCGCTCGTGGCTGGTGCTGGGGCCCCTGCGGCTCCAGCCGGCCGAGTTCGCCAAGTTCGCCACGGCGCTGGCCCTGGCCAAGCTGATGAGCACCTATGGCTATGACATCCACAAGTGGCGGTGCCTGGCCGCCAGCCTGGCCGTCATCCTGGCGCCCATGCTGTTCATCGTGATGCAGAAGGAGACAGGCTCCGCCCTGGTCTACCTGGCCTTCTTCCTCGTGTTCTACCGCGAGGGCATGACGGGCAGCGTGCTGTTCACCGGCATCGCGGCGGTGGTCTACTTTGTTGTGGGCATCCGCTTCGAGCAGGTGCAGCTGTGGGACACGCCCACCTCGGTGGGCAAGCTGTGCGTGCTGACGCTCATCCAGCTGTGCACGGTCGGCATGGTGTGGGCTTACTGCAAGAACCGCCTGGCGGCGCTGCACATCCTTGCGCTGTGCGCCGTGACAACGGGCCTGGCGCTGCTCTTCTCGGTCTTTGTCATCCCGTTTGACGTGGTGTGGGTGCAGCTGGTGGCCTGTGCCGTCATGGTGGGCTACCTGCTGTGGTGGGCGCTGGGCACGCGCGTGCGCACCTATTACTTTATCCTTGCGCTCGCCCTTGGCTCGATGGCGTTCTTCTATTCGGCCGACTATGTGCTCAACAATGTGCTGGAGCCTCACCAGCGGGTGCGCATCAACGTGCTGCTCGGGCTGGAGGAGGACCCCTCGGGCGCGGGCTACAACGTTCACCAGAGCGAGATAGCCATCGGCTCGGGCGGACTTGAGGGCAAGGGCTTTCTGAACGGCACGCAGACCAAGCTGAAGTTTGTGCCCGAGCAGGACACCGACTTCATCTTCTGCACCGTGGGCGAGGAGGAAGGCTTTGTGGGCTCGGCGGCAGTGCTGCTGCTCTTTCTCGCGCTCATCCTGCGGCTCATCCGCCTGGCCGAGCGCCAGCATTTCCGCTTCGCGCGCGTTTATGGCTATTCGGTGGTGTCTGTCTTCCTGTTCCATGTTTTTGTCAACGTGGGCATGGTGCTCGGACTGACACCTGTCATCGGCATTCCGCTCCCCTTCTTCAGCTACGGCGGCTCGTCGCTGTGGGGCTTCACGCTCCTGCTCTTCATCTTCCTGCGCATGGACGCGGGCAGGAACATGGAGCGTGCCTGACTACTGTTTCCTTGTTATCCTGACCCCGACATCGGCGATGCCGGGCAGTATCTCGCGCTTCATGTCATGGCGGATGTGGATGCGCAGGGAGTCGTTGCCGGCCAGGCGGATGTTTTTCAGGTGGAAGAGGTACTGGTAGTAGCCCACGCCGTTGCCGTTGAAGGTGCCCCGGTCGCTCACAAGGCGGCAGGCCAGGGTGTCGGTGCTGGCCACCCCCGATGGCAGCACGGTCTGCTCTACCACCAGGTAGAGGCTCTTGAAGGGGTATGTGCCGTTGATGCGGAGGCCGATGGTCTGCTCGTATTCGGCGGTGTGTCCACCCCCTGCCGCCCGTATGGAGGCAGCGGGGGCGAACAGATAGTCAAGTGTGTCGTTGCGCTCCCAGCCACTCACGGGGGTGTGCCGGTATTGCGCAAAGACCGTCTTTCGGTTGCAGGCAGCAACCGCTGCCGCTACCGAAAGGATGACTGCGGCTGTCTGCCACCTATTCCTTGGCATCCTGCTGCTGGTTGTTGCGCGGCTGCCGGCTGGCAGTGCGGCGCTGCCCCCTGCCGCGCTGGCTGCCGGCGCGCTCGTCCTTGGGTTGCTGTGGCGCCTGTCGCTGGGGCTGTGGCTGCGCCTGCTGCTGCGGCCGCTGCGCCTGCTGCCGCTGCTGTGGCGCGCCCTGCCGGGCTGCCGGCTGCCGCTGCCTGCCCTGCTGTGCGGCAGCCTTCGCTGCGCCCTGCTGGCTTCGCTCGCCGCCCTTTTGCTGGCGTGCGGGCTTCTTTCTCTTCTTGTTCCGGTCAAAGCGGTTGATGTCTCCCTGGAGAAGGTCTGCCGCGCTCTGCTGCGGCTTGGCGCCCTTGTCTTCGTGGAGCGATGCCGGCTTCTCGCCATTGCGGTTCATCTCGATGACCGCCTTGGCCCGCTCGGCCGGTATGGTCTCGAGGTTTGCGGCCAGCCGCTTGTCGGTAGAGTAGGTCACCATGCCGGCGAGGATGTCTGACTTGAACAGGTAGTAGTCGCTGTCCCGGGTCTGGAGGACAATCTCCTTGCTGGGCAGCCGCCGCCCGGCCTCCACGTAGTCGTCAACCTCGTAGTTGAGGCAGCACTTCAGCTTGGCGCACATGCCGGCCAGCTTCTGGGGGTTGGGCGAGATGTCCTGGAGGCGTGCGGCCGTTGTGCTCACGCTGACAAAGTTCTTCATCCACGTGGCGCAGCATAGCTCGCGGCCGCAGGGGCCCGTGCCGCCGATGCGCCCGGCCTCCTGGCGCGCGCCGATCTGCTTCATCTCGATGCGCACGTGGAACGTCTCGGCCAGCACCTTGATGAGCTGGCGGAAGTCAACGCGCTCGTCGGCGATATAGTAGAAGATGGCCTTGTTGCAGTCGCCCTGGTATTCCACGTCGCCGATTTTCATCTGCAGCCCGAGGCTCTTGGCTATCTGCCGGCTCTCGATCATGGTGCCGTGCTCGCGCAGCTTGGCCTCCTTGTACTTGTCCATGTCCGTGGGGCGTGCCAGCCGGTAGATGCGCTTGATGTCGTCGGCCGACTTCAGGTTGGCCTTCTTGACTTGCATCTTCACGAGCCTTCCGGTGAGTGTCACCACGCCGATGTCGTGCCCCGGGCTTGCCTCCACGGCCACGATGTCGCCCTTTTTGAGCTCCAGCCCGTTCACGTTGTGATAGTAGCCCTTGCGGGTGTGCTTGAACTGCACCTCCACCAGGTCGGTCGTGTCGGTGTTGCCCGGCACGTCCTCCAGCCAGTCGTAGGTGTTCAGCTGGCGGTCCTGCCGGCCCACGGCCCTTGCCGACAGGCCGCGGCTTCCGCAGCAGCAGAATTGGATATTGTTGTCTTGCTTGTCCATATCGTTTCCTTTTTCGGTGCTTATGTTGTTTTTCCGGGAGCCTTTTCCTGGCGCTTCCGGCGCCGGCCTGCTGCCCCCCGGGAGCCGGTCTGTCTTGTCCCGGCGCCGGCCGCCCCCAGGCCTTGGCGCTCCCGCTATCTCTTCAGCAGCATGATGGTTTGCAGTGCCAGGTCGAAGAACACGATCTTTCCGCTGGCGTTCTGGCCGATGTCGCGAATGGCCCTGTTCACCGTGTCGTTGAAGGCGATGATGTTGTCCTCGTTGACAAACCGTGCGAAATTCTTGGCGAAGGCCTCCTCGCGCGCTGTCATGTAGGTGAGCTGTGGCGCGTTGAAGTTGAACATGAAGTTCTCGCGCAGCATCCTGAGCATGTAGGCGAGGTAGCGTTTCTGCTGTTCGCGGCCGAAGCCCGCCATTGTCTCGCTCCACTGGCGCAGCTCCTTGACGTTGCGGGTGTAGGCCAGCCGCATGAGTGACTGGAACAGGTCAAGGAAAGTCTCGTTCTCCGAGTTGGCGTCGAGCGTTTCCATCGCCTTGAGCCAGTTGCCGTTGGCCAGCCTGGCCACGCGCATCGCGTCCTCGCCGCCCAGTCCCCGCCGCTCGCGCAGCGCCTTCACCATGCTGCCGGTGTCGATGCCCTTCATGTCGATGCGCTGCGTGCGGCTGCGAATGGTCTCCAGCAGGGCCTCGGGCTGTTCGGTCACCATGATGAACACCGTCTGTGCGGGCGGCTCTTCGATGAGCTTGAGCAGCTTGTTGGCGCATTCCACGTTCATGCGTTCGGGCAGCCAGATGACGGCCACCTTGTAGCCCCCCTGGCTCGACTTCATGCTCAGCCGGCGGGTCAGCCGGTCGCTCTCGCCGGCGGTGATGATGGCCTGCTGGTTCTGCGCGCCCATGGCTTTCAGCCATCCGTCGATGGAGAAATAGGCTGATTGCATGACGAGCCGGTGCCACTCGCGTGCGAAGTCGTCGCTCACCGGCTTGTAGCCCGAGGCCATCGAGGGCAGCTTGATGGTGGGGTAGGTGAACAGCAGGTCGGGGTGCTCCATCTGGCGCAGCATGGCCTGCGTGTTCTCGCTGCCGTCGCGGCCGAGCAGGTGGCAGGCGAAGGCCATGGCGAGTGCCAGCTTGCCGCAGCCTGCCGGGCCGCACAGCAGGATGGCGTGGGGCAGTCTCCCGCTCCGCTCCATCCGGGTCAGCCGCTGCTTGACCTCCTCTTGCCCTATGACCTCGTCCAGTTCCATTTACAGCAGGCGCCTGGCCACCTCGGCCACCGATTCGACAGCCGAGACGGTATAGAAGTGAATGTTGTGTACGCCGTGGCGGTAGAGCTCCTTGCACTGGGCCACGGCCCACTCCACGCCGAGCCGGCGCGCCTCCTCGTCGGTCTTGCACCGCACGGCCTCCGCCGCAAGCTCCATGGGAATGTCGCAGTGAAAGGTCTTCGGCACCACCGTGAGCTGGCTCAGCTTGGCCAGCGGCTTGATGCCGGGGATGATGGGGATGGTGATGCCCATGGCGCGGGCCTTCTCCACAAAGGCGAAGTACTTGGCGTTGTCGTAGAAGAGCTGTGTCACCGCGTAGCTGGCGCCAAGGTCCTGCTTCTCCTTGAGGCGGGCCATGTCCATCTCGAGGTTGGGCGCCTCCTCGTGCTTCTCGGGGTAGCAGGCCACGCCGTAGTCGAAGCGCGTGCCGGGGCACTTGATGGGCGAGCCGTCGGCAAAGAAGCCCCCGTTGAAGCGGTTGACCTGGCGGATCAGGTCGGTGGTGTGCTCGTGGCCGCCGGGCGTGGGCACGAAGCGGCTGTCCTCGCGGGCCTTGTCGCCGCGGAGCAGCAGCAGGTTCGAGATGTTCAGGAACTGGAGGTCGAGCAGCTCGTACTCGATGTCTTCCACCGTCGCGCCGCTGCAGATCACGTGTGGCTGCACGGGGATGTGGTATTTGTTCTGGATGGCGGCCGCTATGGCGATGGTGCCCGGGCGGCGGCGTATGCGCCGGCGCTGCAGCAGGCCGTTTTCCATCTGCCTGTAGACGAACTCGCTGTGGTGGGTTGTGATGTTGACGAACATGGGGTCAAACTCCGCCAGCCTGTCTATGGTGGCGAAGAGGCGGCCCGTGCCCGTGCCCTTCAGCGGCGGGAGCACCTCGAAGGAGAAGCGCCGTCCGTCTGTCTTCCTGTTGATAAGGTCTGCGACTGTCATCTTGCTGTCTTGCTGTCTGGGTGGTGTTGTAAGGTGCAAAGATAGCGAAAAGATATGAGAAAGGGGGCCTTTTGCAATCTATTTCGGCCGTTTTGCCCTGCAAAGCGGCCGAAATGTCATTTGTCCGGTCTCCGTGTGCGGCTGCGCTCAGGCGTTGAGCGCGCGCTCGAGCTCCGCAATGTCGCTGTCGGTGGTGGCCCAGCTGGTCACAAAGCGGCAGATGGTGTGGCGCTCGTCTGCCTGTCCCCAGTGGGTGAAGTCGACCGCCTTCTGGAGCCGTTCCACCTCGCTGTTGCTCAGGATGACAAACTGCTGGTTGGTGGGCGAGTCGATGTAGAAGCTGTAGCCGCGCCGGGCGAACAGGCGCTTCAGCTTCATGGCCTTGTCAATGGCGTTGCGGGCGATGTCGAAGTAGAGGCCGCCGGTGAACAGGGCGTCGAACTGCACGCCGATGAGGCGGCTCTTGGCCAGCAGTGCGCCGTGCTGCTTCTGGATGCTGAAGAAGTGGCGGTTGGCGTTGTCGTGGGTGAACACGACGGCCTCGCCGCAGAGCGCGCCCACCTTGGTGCCGCCGATGTAGAACACGTCGCAGAGCCGTGCGAGCTGCGGCAGGGTGATGTCGCACCCGTCGGCCATCAGCCCGTAGCCCAGGCGCGCGCCGTCGATGTAGAGCGGTATGCCGAAGCGCTGGCACACGGCGTAGATGCTTTCCAGCTCGCTGCGGGTGTAGAGGGTGCCCAGCTCGGTGGGGAACGTGATGTAAACCAGCCCCGGGTAGACGCTGTGCGAGTTGTTGCCGTCGTGCGCGAAGTCGCTGAGGTACTTGTCAAGGTCGCCGGCCCGCATCTTGCCCTCGTGGTTGGGGATGGTGATAATCTTGTGCTCGGTGAACTCGATGGCGCCGGCCTCGTGCACGTTGATGTGGCCGGTGTCCACAGCAATCACGCCCTCGTACTGGTAGAGCAGCGAGTCTACCACGGTGGCGTTGGTCTGCGTGCCGCCCGAGAGGAAGAAGATGTTGGCGTCGGGGTCGCCGCACGCCTCCCTGATTTTCACCTTGGCGGCTTCGCAAAACTTGTCGAAGCCGTAGGGGGCAGCCTCCTCCCCGTTGGTGTCAGCCAGCCTCTGGAGCACCTTGGCGTGCGCTCCGTTGCTGTAGTCGTTCTCGAAGGATATCATAGCGGATGTTGTTTGTTGTGCAAAGATAGTGCAAAGGGGGAACACTGCAAAACAAAAGGGCGTGAAACGGACTTTTATTTTTGTTGCCGAGGGGCAGTCTGTGCTGTTCTAAGCCGTTCCTCTTTCTGCCTCACCCCGGCCCCATCTCCCCTCAGGGGCTATGGCTCCAGCCGCTCCGCTGCGCTCTGCTCGCACACTGAGGCGGGCGGGGGCGCCAAGGCCCCGCGCCTGTTCTTTTTTGCAGGCTGGCGCATGGGCTGCTGCTGCTTGCCCTTGGGGGTGTTGCCGCTTGCCGTTGCGCTGCCGCCGCCTGCCTCCGGGCTGTCACAGTCTTCCTTCCTCCCGGTAGGAGTAGTAGGTGCTGTCGGTGACGATGAGGTGGTCGAGAAAGTGGATGCGCATGGTCTCGCAGGCGCGCTTCACGGTCTGGGTGATGGTGTCGTCGTCGCGGCTCGGCCGCGCGCTGTTGCTCGGGTGGTTGTGGCAGAGGGCCAGCACGGTGGCGTTGCTGAGCAGTGCCTCGCGCATGATGACGCGCACGTCGACCAGTGTCTGGCTCAGCCCGCCGTGCGAGATGCGCACCCGCCTGATGAGCCGGCAGTTCTGGTTGAGCATCAGCGCCCACGCCTCCTCCACGTCAAGGTCTTGCATCAGCGGCCGCATCATGCCGTAGATGGCGTCGGCCGAGTTGAGCGCCTCGCGCTCTTCGGCCTGCTCCAGCTGGCGGCGCTTGCCCAGCTCGCAGGCGGCCAGTACGGTGATGGCCTTTGCCGGACCCATGCCGTTGTAGCGTGTCAGCTCGCTCACCGTCTGCTTTCCCAGGGTGTTCAGGTTGTTCTTGCAGTCGGCCAGCACGCGCTTCATCAGCTCCACGGCGCTCTCCCCGGCCGACCCTGAGCCTATCAGGATGGCCAGCAGCTCGGCGTTGGTCAGCGCCCCGGCGCCCAGCCGCGCCAGCTTTTCGCGCGGCCGGTCCTCTTCGGCCCACTCGTTGATTTTCATACGCGGTCTTAAAATGGTGCTTTCATCCTGCCGTCTGCCGCCGCTATGCGTAGAAGTTGTTCTCGAAAGCCCGGAACTCGCCCCTTTTCAGCACGCAGCGGCGCCACCAGGCCTCGATGAAGCCGAAGCCGTAGCCCGACAGCTGCACGAATGCCGCGCCTACGGAGATGAAGCCTATGGCCGTGCTGCGGTTCTTCACGGACGAGTCGGCGAATATCAGCAGGGCGTAGAGCAGCATGGGCGACAGCGCGGCCACGGTGAGCAGGTACCACCGGTGGAAGTCCTCCGGGCGGCCGTAGGCCATCATCACCCGGCCAAGGCAGGCCAGCGCCAGCAGCAGGATGACCCCCGCGGTGAACACTGCGGGCAGCAGGTGGACCGGCTTGAGCGACTCCGGGTACTTCTTGTAGAGGTTGATTCGCGCGATGCCGCTGTTGTAGACCTGGCGGAAGAACTTGCGCATGTCCGTGCGGCGCTTGTGCCACACCCATGCCCCGGGGAACAGGCGGCACCTGTACCCGGCCTTGTAGATGCGGATGCTGAAGTCGATGTCCTCGCCGAAGCGCATGTCGGAGAAGCCCCCGAGGCGCATGTACACGTCGCGGCGTATGCCCATGTTGAACGAGCGGGGGTAGAACTTGTCGAGCTTCTTCTTGCCGCCGCGTATGCCGCCGGTGGTGAAGAAGCTCGTCATCGAGTAGCTGATGGCCTTCTGCGTGTCGGTGAACGACTCGTGGGCGCGGTCGGGCCCGCCGAAGGCGTCGGCCGGCTCGCGCTCCAGCTCGGCTGTCACGGCGGCCAGGTAGCCGCCGGGCAGCACCACGTCGGAGTCGAGCACGATGAGGTAGTCGCCCCTGGCGCGCTCCGCCCCGTAGTTGCGGCTCTGGCCGGGGCCCGAGTTCGGCTTCATGAAATACTTGAGGTCGAGCCGCCCGGCATACTTGTCGCACACCGCGCGGCAGGGGGTCTGCGAGCCGTCCTCGACGATAATCACCTCGAAGTCGGTCACGGTCTGCCGGCACAGGCTGGCCAGCAGCTCGTCCACCTCGCCGGGGCGGTTGAACACGGGAACGATAATGGAAAACATAGGGGGGTGTCTTAGGCTGTCAGGGTCTTGGCGCAATGGAAGAAGCAGCCCCCCGGCCCTGCGCCGGGCCGGGGGGCGCGCTGTGCGGGGATCACTCCTTGACGCGCTGCAGGTAGCTGCCGTCGCGGGTGTCCACCTGGATGAGGTCGCCCTCGTTGATGAACAGCGGCACGCGGATCTCGACACCTGTCTCCAGCGTGGCGGGCTTGGTGGCGTTTGTGGCGGTGTCGCCCTTGACGCCGGGTTCCGAGTGTGTCACGCGGAGATTGGTCTTGACCGGCATCTCGGCGTACAGGATGGTGCCGTCGGTGGTGTCGGTCACCACCTCTACGATGTCACCCTCCTTCATGTACTCGTGGCCGATCACCAGGTCGTTGGCAATGGGAATCTGCTCGAACGTCTCCTGGTTCATGAAGATGCGGCCCGTGGGGTCCTCGTAAAGGTACTGGTAGGGGCGGCGCTCGATAACCACGTCCTCCAGCTTGAAGCCCACCTGGAACGTGCGGTCAAGCACGCGCCCGTCGGTCACGTTCTTCAGCTTGGTGTTCATAACGGTGTTGCCCTTGCCCGGCTTCCTGTGCTGGAAGTCGATGCACACCCAGATGCCGCCGTCCATGCGGATGGCCGTGCCTTTCTTGATGTCTTGTGAATTGATCATATTAGCCTTATCGTTGTTTTTGTAAATAATGCGAGCTGAAAATTGCATTCGGCGGCTGCAAAGTTACGGCTTTTTCCATAAAAAACACAAAACGAGCCACTAAAAAGTGCTGGTTTCTTGGTTATTTGGAAATTATTGCCTAATTTTGCAGCCCAAAAGTGTTGAAATAATAACATAAAATATTTGAAATAATGAAAAGAACATTCCAGCCCCACAACAGAAGAAGGGTGAACAAGCATGGATTCCGTGAGAGAATGGCAACCAAGAATGGCCGCCGCGTGCTGGCCTCCCGCCGTGCAAAGGGTCGCAAGAAGCTGACCGTTTCTGACGAGCACCACGGAAAGTAAGCCGCCAGGAGGCCCGCGGGGCCTCGCGGAAGCGAAGAGACTGAGGGAGGATGCGCAGTGATGTGCATCCTCCCTCTTTTTGTCATGGCGGGCGGAAGGCCCGGCTTTCCCCCGCCTGTCCGTTATTGTTATTTAACACTTCGCCCCGCTCCGTTTAACATTTCGTCCTGCCGCCGTTTAGCGTCGCGCACGTCTGCCAGCAGCCGTTCCGGCGGCTCGCGGCGCGGCCCCGGTGCGGCCGGACGCGTGCTGCCGGTGACCTGGCGGCATGAAGCGGTGCGCCCGGCCCTGCCAAACGCGCCGCTTGGTCTGCCGGCATGCACCGTTTCGTGCGCCGCCTTGGGCCGCCTTGCGTTGCCAAACGGCCCAATCCGCACTGCAAGATTGGCCTTTTGGCAACATCTTTTAATGCACACTTTCGCGCTGTCAGGCGCAACCTGTTCACGCTCAGTGGCCTGTCGTTGCACACGCCAGGGCGGCATTTTTCCGGCAAAAGGGCCTCGCCGCGCAGAAAAGCGCAGTATTTCGCGGGTTTTCACAGACTTTTTTAACATTTCATCGCCCGCAGATGAGGGATTACCATATTTTCCTTGCCTTTGCAAGAGCCGTGGCAATGAAGGGCAATCCCAGCAGCGTGAAAAGGAAACAGCACCGTCTCGGACTGCCCCGAACTGAACAATCCGGGAAAAGAAACATGGGGAAAGGGCAGGGGGGCGCTTGGCCTTGCCGGGCACAGGCGCCTGCCATTGCCCGCTAATGGCGATGCCGCCCGATGTGGAGGCGCGGAAAGAGCTTGCGCAGCCGCAGCAGGGCGGCGGACACGCTGCCACCGGCCACCACCAGGCTCACGGCGCCGATGATGAGCGCCATGCCCAGGCAGATGCGCGGGGTGAGCCGCTCGCCAAACACCGTCACGCCAAACAGCACGGCCGTGAGCGGCTCGAGGGCGCCGAGAATGGCCGTGGGCGTGGAGCCGATGCACTGGATGGCCGCCGTGGTGCAGAGCAGCGAGATGGCCGTTGGAAAGAGGGCCAGCGCCAGCAGGTTGCCCCACAGCCACCAGCGCGTGGGCAGCTGGAACACGCCTTCGGCAGCCACGGCGCAGGCAAACAGGGCCACGCCGCAGGCAATGACATAGAACGTGATGGTGAGGGTGGGCACATCGCGGAGCCTGGTCTGGTTGACGCCAACGATGTACACGGCATACGACACCGCCGACACCAGCACGAAGAGCGTGCCGGCGAGGCTCAGGGTCGTTCCGTCGCCGCTGCGGTAGAGCAGGCTGATGCCCGCCAGGGCCGCCGTGACGCAGACCACGGTCTGCACCGTGAGCCGCTCCTTGAAGAACACGCTCATGATGAGGGCCACCAGGATGGGGTAGACAAAGAGCAGGGTCGAGGCGATGCCCGCGTCCATATAGTTGTAGCTGCGGAACAGCGTGTAGGACGACACGGCGAACAGCAGTCCGAACAGCAAGACGGGAGCCACGTTGCGGCGTTCGAGCCGGAAGCTGCGGCCGCGGCTTCTCACCATCAGGGCGATGATGGGGAGCGCGAACAGGTAGCGGAAGAAGAGCACCGAGGCGGGGTGCATGCCGTCGGCATAGAGGGGCAGGCAGAACAGCGGGTTCATGCCGTAGGTCGCGGCGGCGACGGCCCCCAGCGCATAGCCCTTGACAGTCTTGTTCATGCCGCGGTGTTTCAGAGCCATTCCTTCAGTGTGCTCAGGTGCATGGCGTTGCTGCCCTTGATGAGGATGTAGCGCCCTTCGGGCCGGTTGCGCTCCAGCTCCGCCCTCACCTCGCCGGCGCCGGCAAACTTGCGGAAGGGGCAGTCGGTCTTGGCAAACTCGCTGCCCACCAGCCACACCGTGTCCAGGGGGTTGGCCTTGAGCCAGTCGGCCACCTTCTGGTGCTCCTCGCCGCTCGCGTCGCCCAGCTCGCCCATGTCGCCCAGGATAGCCATCTTCGGCCTGACGGCCATCAGCTTGAAATTGTCCAGCGCGGCCGCCATGCTCGTGGGGTTGGCGTTATAGGCGTCGACAATCAGGCAGTTGTGGGCCGTGCGCTCCAGCTGCGAGCGGTTGTTGCTGGGCACATAGGCCGCCAGGGCGTGGTCAATCTGGCCGGGCGACACGCCGAAATGCAGGCCCACGGTGACCGCGGCCAGCATGTTGCATACGTTGTAGCTGCCAATCAGCCGGGTGGCCACGGCGTGCCAGGGGCCGTCCTTGTGCCGCCAGCTGAAGCTGAGCATGGGGGCGCAGCTGTCAATGCGGCCCAGCACGTCGGGGCGCGAGCTCTCCACGGTGCCGTAGGTCTCCCTGTCCAGCCCCCCGGCAATGGCCGTCAGGTAGCTGTTGTCGCAGTGGATGAACACCATGCTGCCGGGCCTTGTGCGCAGGAAGTCGTAGAGCTCGCCCTTGGTGCGCACCACGCCCTCGAACGAGCCGAAGCCCTGGAGGTGGGCGCGGCCCACGTTGGTGATGATGCCATACTGCGGCTCGACCAGCTCGACCAGCGTCTTGATGTCGCCGGGATGGCTGGCGCCCATCTCGACCACGGCGATGTCGTGGCTGGCGTTGAGGCGCAGCAGGGTCTTGGGCACGCCGATGTCGTTGTTAAAGTTGCCCTCGGTGTGCAGCACGTTGTAACGCTCGGCGAGCACGGCCGACACCAGCTCCTTGGTGGTGGTCTTGCCGTTGGTGCCCGTGATGCCGATTACCGGTATGTCGAAGCGGCGGCGGTGGTGCCGGCCCAGCAGCTGCAGGGCGCGCAGGCAGTCGGGCACCACGATGTAGCGGCTGTCCTCGGCGTACCCGGGCTCGTCGACCACGGCGTAGGCGCAGCCTTTCTCGAGCGCAGCCCTGGCAAACCTGTTGCCGTTGAACGAGGCCCCCTTGAGGGCGATAAAGATTGACCCCTGCGGACAGTCGCGGCTGTCGGTGGTCACCACGGGGTGCTGCTCGAACACCTCATATAGCTTGTCTGTTTCCATAAGCATCGTTTGTTGTCGGGTGCAAAAGTACACTTTTTCCATTTAAAAGTATTTGGTTCATACGTGAAAATCATGCTAAGAGGCACTCTGAAATTTCACCCCAAACAGCGGCCTTTCCGTTCCAGCGACCTGTTCGGCCTTGTTTTCAAAGGGCTTGGCGCAGCTTATTTTACGAGAAAAGGGTTCCTTTCTCACAGTTTTTGTGTACATTTGCACGCATTCAGACAATTTCAGCACACCATGTTACAGCCAACAGACTACACCATCAATGCCAACGGCCGGCTGATAGACCTCTCGAGGCCGCAGGTGATGGGCATCATGAACGTCACGCCCGACTCCTTCTACGCCGGCAGCCGCAAGCAGACGGAGCGCGAGATGGCCGAACGCGCCAACCAGATTGTGGCCGAGGGGGGCACGATGATCGACGTGGGGGCCTTTTCCACGCGCCCGGGTGCGCCCCAGGTCAGCGAGCAGGAGGAGATGGAGCGCCTCAGGCGGGGCCTCGCCGCAGTGCGGCGCGAGCAGCCCGGCGCCGTGGTGAGCGTCGACACGTTCCGCCCCGACGTGGCCCGCATGGCCGTCGAGGAGTTTGGCGCAGCCATCATCAACGACGTGAGCGAGGGCAACGTCAACGGCGCCTTCGGCGGCACCCGCGGCCCGGGGGCGGAAGCCGAGCAGACCGGCGCCGGCGGCTACCCCGCCATGTTCCGCATGATGGGCCGCCTCAAGGTACCTTATATATTGATGTCGGTGAAGCCCGGTGTCAGCGAGATGCTGGCGGCCTTCAGCGCCGAGGTGCAGCAGCTGCGCGACCTCGGGGTGCGCGACATCATCCTCGACCCCGGCTTCGGCTTCGGCAAGACCCTTGAGCAGAACTACCGGCTGCTGGCCCACCTTGACCGTCTCCACGCGCTGCGCCTGCCCCTGCTGGTCGGCGTGTCGCGCAAGTCGATGGTGTTCAGACTGCTGGGCGGGTCGCCCGACACCGCCCTCAACGGCACCACCGCCGTGCACACCCTGGCGCTGGCCCGGGGGGCGGCCATCCTCCGCGCCCACGACGTGCGCGAGGCGGTGGAGTGCGTGAAGATATATACAGCAATGGCGGATGCGGGATGATTCTTCATCCTTCATTCATAATTCTTCATTAAATATGTTCTTCGACTTCGGACTTAAAGACATCATCGACATCTTCCTTGTGGCGCTGATACTCTTCTATGTGTACAGGCTGATGAAAGAGTCGCGCTCGCTCAATGTCTTCATCGGCATCATGGTGTTTGTCGTGCTGTGGCTGTTCGTCTCCCAGATTATGGAGATGCGCCTGCTCGGCTCCATCATGGACAAGCTCGTCAGCGTCGGGGTCATCGGCCTCATCATCATCTTCCAGGAGGACATCCGCAAGTTCCTCTACAACGTGGGCGCCCACCAGCGCATGCGGCTGCTGGCGCGCATTTTCTCGTCCGACAGGATGTCGGGCAAGGCGGTCGACAAGGAGGCCATCATGTCTGTGGTGCTGGCCTGCATGAGCATGAGCAAGCGCAAGGAGGGCGCGCTCATCGTCATCGAGCGCAGCACGCCGCTCACCGAGATAGCCGACACCGGCGACAAGATTGACGCCAACATCAACCAGCGGCTCATCGAAAACATCTTCTTCAAGAACTCGCCCCTGCACGACGGCGCCATGATTATCGCCCACAAGCGCATACTGGCCGCCGGCTGCATCCTGCCTGTGAGCCACAACCTTGACATTCCCAAGGAGCTGGGGCTGCGCCACCGCGCCGCCATGGGCATCTCGCAGCAGAGCGACGCCATCGCCATCGTGGTGAGCGAGGAGACCGGCGGCATCTCGGTGGCCATCCACGGCGACTTCCAGCTGCGCCTGTCGGCCGAGAAGCTGGAGAGCATCCTCACACTGGAAAAGGCCTTCTGACCCCGCCACGCCCGCAGCAGGGGGCCGGAAAGGCCTGTGCGGGGCACGTTCTGCCTGGAGCCGCCCGGAACGGAAACCTTTACGCATGAAAATTGAAAAAATACGCCAAACGGCCCTTTCCGTTTGGATATTTTTATATACTTTTGCAAAGTAGGAATTGCAAAACACATCATACAAACAAACAACTATGGATTTAGTACAACAAATCATTGAGCGCGCCAAGAGCAACAGGCAGCGCATCGTGCTCCCCGAAGCCACAGAGGAGCGCACTCTGAGAGCAGCCGACAGGGTGCTCGCCGACGGGGTGGCCGACCTCATCCTGATTGGCAACCCCGGCGAAATCGGCAGCCTGGCCGCCAAGTGGGGGCTCGCCCACATCGGCAAGGCCACCGTCATTGACCCCGAGAACAACCCCAAGAGCGAGGAGTATGCCACCCTGCTGGCCGAGCTGCGCAAGAAGAAGGGCATGACCATCGGGCAGGCGCGCGAGCTGGTGAAGAACCCGCTCTACCTGGGCTGCATGATTATCAAGACCGAGGGCGCCGACGGACAGATCTCCGGCGCGCTGAGCACCACGGGCGACACACTGCGCCCCGCCCTTCAGATTATCAAGTGCGCCCCGGGCATCAGCTGTGTGAGCGGCGCCATGCTGCTCATCACGCAGAAGCCCGAGTACGGCGAGAACGGCATCCTTGTGATGGGCGACGTGGCCGTAACCCCGGTGCCCGACGCCGCGCAGCTGGCCCAGATAGCCGTGTGTACGGCCCGGACAGCCCGCAGCGTGGCCGGATTCGCCGAGCCCCGCGTGGCCATGCTGAGCTTCTCGACCAAGGGCAGCGCCAAGCACGAGGTGATTGACAAGGTGGTCGAGGCCACACGGCTGGCCAGGGAGCTTGACCCCGCGCTGAAGGTTGACGGCGAGCTGCAGGCCGACGCCGCGCTCGTGCCCGCCGTGGGCGCCAGGAAGGCGCCGGGCAGCGACATCGCCGGCCATGCCAACGTGCTCGTCGTGCCCAACCTCGAGGTGGGCAACATCTCCTACAAGCTCGTGGAGCGGCTCGGCGGCGCAGTGGCCCTCGGCCCCATCCTCCAGGGCATCGCGCGCCCCGTCAACGACCTCAGCCGCGGCTGCTCGGTCGACGACATCTACAAGATGGTGGCTATCACGGCCTGCCAGGCCATGGATGCGAAGAAATAAAAATAGTGTTGAATGACGAATGTTGAATGACAATGGTTGCGCTTCGCGCAATTAAATAATGACTGAATGACAAATTGAATGAGCGATTTTGGCAGTCTGATTGCCTGTGACCCAATTTTTCATTGTCCATTTGTCATTGTGCAACGCACAATAGCTTGTCATTCAACATTCAAAACACGTAAATGTCAAATGAAAATATTGGTATTAAACTGCGGCTCGTCATCCATCAAGTACGCCCTGTACGACATGGACAGCCGCTCGGTGATGACCTCGGGCGGCGCTGAGCGCGTGGGCCTCGACGGCGCGTTTGTGAAAGTGAAGCTGGCCAACGGCGAGAAGAGGCAGATTATGCACGACATCCCCGAGCACACCGAGGGCGTGAAGTTCATCTTCAGCCTGCTCACCGACCCCGGGATTGGTGTCATCAAGAGCCTGAAGGAGATTGACGCCGTGGGCCACCGCATGGTGCACGGCGGCGAGAAGTTCAACAAGAGTGTGGTGCTCACCGACGAGGTGATCAAGGAGTTCGAGGCCTGCAGCGATCTGGCCCCCCTGCACAACCCGGCCAACCTCAAGGGCGTGAGGGCCGTGAGCGAGCTGATGCCCGGCCTGCCGCAGGTGGGCGTGTTCGACACCGCCTTCCACCAGACCATGCCGGCCAAGGCCTACATGTATGCCATCCCCTACGAGCTGTACAGCAAGTACGGCGTGCGCCGCTACGGCTTCCACGGCACGAGCCACCGCTATGTGTCGGCCCGCGTGTGCGAGTACCTTGGGGTGAAGGCCGAAGACAGGCGCATCATCACCTGCCACATCGGCAACGGAGGCTCCGTGGCTGCCGTATGCCACGGCAAGTGCGTTGACACCTCGATGGGCCTCACGCCCCTTGAGGGACTGATGATGGGCACCCGCTCGGGCGACATCGACGGCGGCGCCGTGGCTTTCATCGAGAAAAAGCTGGGACTTGACGCCGACGGCATCTCCAACCTGCTCAACAAGAAGAGCGGCCTGATGGGCGTCACCGGCATCTCCAGCGACATGCGCGAGATTGACGCCGCCGCCAAGAAGGGTGACGAGCGGGCCATCCTGGCCCTTGACATGTACTTCTACCGCATCAAGAAGTACATCGGGGCCTATGCCGCCGCAATGGGCGGGGCCGACATCATCGTGTTCACCGCCGGCGTTGGCGAGAACCAGGCCAACATGCGCGAGAGCGTGTGCAAGGGCATGGAGTGGATGGGCGTCAAGTTTGACGCTGCCAAGAACAGCACTGTCCATGGCGAGGAGGCGGTCATCTCCGCCCCCGACTCCAAGGTCACCGTGGTTGTCGTCCCCACCGACGAGGAGCTGATGATTGCCACCGACACCATGAACCTGCTCTGACACTTGTCCCGCAAAAGACAAATCATCCCGGCGGCACTCCGTCGGGATGATTTTCGTTTATCCCAAATCGGTCATTAGATTTCGCCCCGGGTTGCTGTTTGTTTCGTGCAGCTT